>JAHBSF010000111.1 GCA_019639255.1 Acidobacteriota bacterium
AGCTCTCAAAGAACTCTGGTTGCTCAGCTTTACAAGAAGATGGGGAGAAAGCATGCAATTACGACCTTTATCCAGACGCAGCATCATCAAGGGCGGAGTGAGTGTGGGATTGGCGTCGTTCGGCGCCGGCCGCGCCCTCCAACCTCTCCAGCCGGCAAACGAGGCGTTGTCCGGCGCGCAGCCGATACGCATCGGCGTATCTACTTATTCCTACTGGCACTTTAAGTCCGAAAAGTACCCCGTTGAGAAGGTCATAGACGAGGCCGCGAGGCTCGGCTTTGACGGCGTCGAGATTCTCCACCGGCAGATGGCTGAAGAGTCTACGGCTTACCTCAACAAGCTCAAACGCGCCGCATTCATCAACGGGCTGGATCTTTTCATGCTCTCGATTCACCAGGATTTTATCTCGCCCGACCCGGCCGAGCGCCAGAAGCATATCGATCACACCAAACACTGCATAGATCTTGCCTACCAGATGGGCATCCCGGCCATCAGGCTGAATTCCGGCCGGTGGAAAACGATCAAATCATTCGATGACCTGATGAAGGCGAAAGGGATCGAGCCCCCGCTGCCGGGCTACACCAAACAGGACGCCATAAAATGGTGCGTCGACTCTATAGAAAAATGCCTGCCCGCGGCGGAGAAGGCCGGTGTGATGCTGGCGCTGGAAAATCACTGGGGGCTGACTACATATCCTGAAGATCTGCTGGCGATCTATAAATCGATTGAATCCCCCTGGCTGGGAGTGAATCTGGATACGGGGAACTTCGTGGGGGATCCGTACCCGCAATTTGAAACGCTGGCGGCGCACGCCAGGATTGTGCAGGCGAAGACTTATTATGGCGGAGGGGAGTGGTATACGCTGGATCTGGATTATGCCCGCATCGCCCGAATTCTGCGCGAGGCGAATTTCCGAGGTTATGTCTCTCTGGAAATGGAAGGGAAAGAGCCGGCCGAGACCGCGGTTCCAAAAAGCTTGAAAGTGCTGCGCGACGCCTTCGGCGGGTGAGCGGCGCCGGGTTGAATGTTTCCGTCCATTCCGTCTCATTTCGTATGTTGCGTTATCTCTCTTTTTTGTCCCGAATTCGTATGGTTTGAATTAAGCTACGCCTGTGAGCTATGCGGTCAAGGAAATCTATTACACGCTGCAGGGCGAGGGCGCGCAAACCGGCCGCGCCGCCGTGTTCTGCCGCTTTGCCGGGTGCAACCTGTGGTCGGGGCGCGAAGAGGATCGGGCTGATGCCGTATGCGATTTCTGCGATACCGATTTCATTGGAACAGACGGCCCCGGCGGCGCCAGGTTCGCTTCGCCCGAAGCTCTTGCGGCCGCAGTTGCTGCACAGTGGCCGGAGGAGAGCGGCCGCAGCCGGCCACTTGTAGTATGCACGGGCGGCGAGCCGCTGCTGCAGCTCGATGAACCGCTCATTGCCGCGTTTCACTCCCGGGGTTTTGAAGTCGCGATCGAGACCAACGGGACGCGGCCTGCGCCCGGCGGCATAGACTGGATCTGCGTGAGTCCGAAGGCCGAAGCCGAGGTAGTAATCTTATCCGGCGATGAATTGAAGCTCGTTTATCCTCAGGCCGGCGCTCCGCCCGAACGTTTTGCCGGACTCGATTTCAGATATTTTTTCCTGCAGCCGATGGACGGCCCCGAGCGCGAGCGCAATACTCAACTCGCCATCGAGTATTGCCGGGCGCATCCGCAGTGGCGGCTCAGCCTGCAGACGCACAAGCTGATCGGCATTCCCTGAATCCCGGTCTTCTCTTCAGTTTTCCTATACTCCTCTGATGGCGACCACCGGATCGAGCCGTGCAGCGCGCAGCGCCGGATACATCCCCGCGCACACTCCGACCGCCGCCGAGGTCGCCAGCCCCGTAACTACGGCCCAGACCGGGACCGAAAGCGGGAATCCGAGCAGATGAGCGGCGACCCAGGCGAGCGGCAGCCCCAGCAGGATGCCGAGCAGACCGCCGATTGTTGTGAGGATTACGGCCTCGAACAGGAATTGCGCAAGCACATCGCGGCGACGCGCGCCTATGCTTCGCCGCACGCCGATTTCCGCCGTTCTTTCCGTGACCGAAACGAGCATTATGTTCATTACGCCGACGCCGCCTACGGTCAGTCCGGCGAGCGCAATCGGTATGACTACGACGGCGATGCCGGCGAGTATTCCCTGGATCGCCTCGAAGACCTGTTCCGCACGATTGACGCCGAAATTGTTGGGCGCTTCTACGGGAACATTGCGCACGCGGCGCAGTGCGGCGACCACCTGCGTGATGACCTCGTTTTCTCTGCCGGGAGGCGAGCGAACCGCGATGATGTTGGATTCAATGTTCGGGTATTCGGCGGCTATGGTTTCATAGGGCGCGTAGCATATCCTGCCGCTGAATTCGTCGCCGTCGTTTTTGAGCACTCCGAGAACGCGGTAGGTGCTGCCGTCGAGCTTCAGTTCCTGATCTACCGGATCGGTTGTTTGGAACAACTGCGCGGCAATGCCCCAGCCAATTACGATCACTTTTGCCCTGCTTCGTCGTTCGATTTCTGTGAAGAACCGGCCCCCTTCCAGATCGACGGCGACCACATCGGGGTAGTTGTCCCATACGCCGAGTATCAGCGGGTTGATGGCCTCGCGTCCGCGCGCGGACATAAGCGGTTGGTCGGCGCTCGGGCCGTAGCTGCCGCGCACCTTCTGCGGTGATACGGCGAGCGGCGCATCGAGCGCGGCTACGGCCTGAACGGCTTCGTAGCTGATTTCCCTGCGTGCGCGTTCTTCTGCGCTCGGGGTGCCGAACCTCGGTCCGATTTTTTCTTCCTTGGTGAAGTAAATGACGTCGGGTGAAAAGTCCTGTACGTTGTCGATTATGGCGGCGGAAAGGCTTGCGAGGATCGAGCCGACCAGCACTACGACGGTAACGCCGATGATTACGCCGAGCAGCGTCAATGCGGAGCGCAGCTTGTGCGCCAGCAGCGAATCAAAGACGGTCAGTACGGTGTCGGTCAACAGTTGTTTTTTCATTCGGATCTCAGCGCCTCGATGGGATCGAGTCTGGATGCGCGGCGCGCGGGAAAGACTCCGAATACGACGCCTACCGTAACGGACACGCCGAGCGCAGCGGCCGCGGCCCACAGCGGCAGATTCACGGCAAATCCCGTGAGTTTGCGCAATATGAAAACGAGCGCGGCGGCCATAATCAGCCCCAGCACTCCGCCGAATACGGTCAGCAGCGTGGATTCCAGCAGGAACTGCGCGAGGATATCGCGACGCCTTGCGCCTATGGACATTCGTATTCCGATTTCGCGCGTACGTTCGGTCACTGATGCGAGCATCATGTTCATAACGACTATACCGGCCACTGCAAGCGCGATTGCCGTCAGCGGAAAAAGCACTGCTGCTGCGATTCCGGTAATTGTTCCGGCGAAGGCCTCGATTTTTTTTGCGGTCGTGAGGCTGAAGTCGTCCGGTTCACCCGGCGTGAGGCCGCGAACCTGTCTCATTCCGAACCGCGCGAGATCTTCAATCTCATCGTCCGCAATATTTGCGTCGGGACGTGCTCTGAGCAGCAGCGCAATCGAGCGCGAGCGTGCGCCGAAAAATTTTGCAAAGGAATTCAGCGGAATCTGTACAAACGAATCCTGCGATGCGCCGATGGAGGAGCCGATAGGCGCGTATACGCCGACTATGTCGCAGGAGAACGCGCCGAGCCGAATCGTCTTGCCGACAGGATCGGTGAAGGGGAACAGGTAGTCGGCTACATCGGCGCCGAGCACGCATACATCGCGGCGGAACCTGTCGTCGAACTCGCTCAGTTCGCGGCCGCGTTCGAGTTTAAGCGTGGAAAGCAGCGAGATGTTGGGAGTGACGCCCTGTATCGTCACGCCGTTGATGAACTGATTGCCGAACCTGACCGGCAGCGCTGCGCCTGTGAGAGCGCCGATTTCCAGACGATCGCCGATGCGGTCGCCGAGCGCCTTCAGGTTGTCGATGGTTATGTCGGGGCGTCTCGCTTTGGCGAGCTCAAATTCCTGCGCATCGCCGATGAAATCCTGAAATGCGGCCTTCTCTATGCGCGCAATACCGGGGCCGAGACCCGCCGCCTGATCGGCGATGAATTGCTGTGCGCCTTCCAGCAGCGCGGCGACAAGCGCGACGACGGCGACGCCGATGATTACGCCGATGATTGTCAGCGATGAACGCAGACGGCTTGAAAGAATCGCGTCAAATGCAATATGCAGCGCTTCGATCCACTGCTGCCCTGTCGCTCTGTTTGTATTACCCGGTTTCTGTTCCTCACCGCTCATCCGTTCGTGTCCTGCCGATTAGGCGCCCCTGATTCATTTCTGCGCTTTCGGTTGGGGGGCGGCGCTCGATGCAAGGGAACGGAGTTGTATCAAATTCGGGAGCAATTGGTGCAAAGCGTGAGACAGCAAGAGAGATAACGAAACAAACGAAAAAAGACGGAAACTACGGAAATATTCAACCATTCCGTAATTTTCGTTTCATATCGAATGTTGCGCCATCTCTCATCTTCGCTCCGATACCGTATGGTTTGGATTAACCGTCAACCGGCGGCCGGAGTCGCGCGTTTGCCGCCGCGCCGCCGCCGCCGCCGCGATCTCGGCCGCTGAGGTTGCGCATCGCCCGCAGCTTCAGTCGATTCGACAACGGGCTCGGACGGCGGTGTTTCCTGCGTCTGTTCTACGACGGTTTCGGCTTTGGTTTTGCTGGCGTGCGCATGTTCGGCAGTTGCGTGTGCGGTTCTTGCGTGCGGTTTTGCGCGGCCGAACAGTTCGTCGAACTCCCTTATGCCTGCGCTGAGGCTTGTGCGTATGGGCGCGTGGATATCGAGTTCGGGAATCATCAGATACCCGCCGACCACGATGCCCTTGCACAATCGCGGAGAGATGCTGCGCAGCCACTTGTACCGCTCGCGGTATCTGGGGTCGCGGTACTGGTCGTTGGTGATGATCGCCTCGCCGGTTTTGTGCGCGCGAAACAGCAGAAAATCGTCGGCCTGCGTGCCGCCCGGCACTTCGCCTATGCAGTCGTATTTCTCGAGCAGATGTTCGTAATGCGAGCGTTCACCGCGCTCTTCGAGCACGAAGCGGGAGTTGGCGTCGCAGATGCATACGAAGGGATGGCCGCGCCGCTTGAGTTCTATGAGAAGCGTAACAAGCGGAGCAAGCGTTGTTTCCTTGCCCCAGTTGCAGATGTTGAGTCCGTCGACCAGGTAGGATCGTTTCGTAGAGTGAGAGGGTGGTTTGTGAGACGGTTGAGCGGGCGAAGCCTCGGGCCTGGCGGATTGGGTCTGAAGCTTCTCGACCGGCGCATCGGGGTCTTTATTCGACGCTTTGTCGGGCGCTTTTGCGGGCGCGGTCAGGTCGGCTTGAAGCTCGCGAATTTTATCGGCGATTGCATCGTCGAGCACATTCGACGGCCGGGATACGTCGGCGCCGAGTTCGCGCGCCATATCGATTACGCGCTGATTGTCTACCTGCAGCTCTTTGGCGAGCGAATAAACCCGGACTCTGGCCACGGTGAACTCTCCCTTGCTCGAACTTCACGAAACAACTTCACGAAACAACGGAACAAACGAAAAATAACGAAACAAACGGAATGTATGCGATGTTATCGCCTGTTTCGTTATTTTTCGTTTGTTCCGTTGTTTCTCTTATCATTTCGTCTGAAGCGCGCCTTCGATGGCCGCAGCGACTTCCGGGCTTTCGGGATCTACGCGCGGCTCGAACCTGGCGATGATCTCGCCCGATTTGCTCACGAGAAACTTGTTGAAGTTCCACATGATGTCGCCGCCGAACTGCGGATTGGTTTCCTTCGAGGTCAGGAACCGGAACATAGGATGCTGGTCGTCGCCCTTGACCGAGATTTTGGCGAATACGGGGAACGTGACCTTGTAGCGCATCGTGCAGAATTCCTTGATCTCTGCGTTGCTTCCGGGCTCCTGTCCGCCGAAGTTGTTGGCCGGAAACGCGAGAATCGTGAAGCCCTGCGCCTGATACTTCTGATAGATCGCCTGCAATCCCTTGTACTGCGGCGTGAGCCCGCACTGGCTTGCGGTATTGACGAGCATCAGCACGCGGCCGCTGTAGTCCGACAGCTTTACGTCCTTGCCGTCGATATCCTTCATTGTGAATTCGTGCACCGATTTCGCCGTCGGCGCCGTGGTTTCGTTCATAGCCCTCTCTCCCCGGTAACTGTTGAGTGCGAACGCGCCCGTAGCGGCGGCGATCGCGATGGTCATTACGGTCAATAATCCGAGTTTTCCGAACTTCATGACTTGCTCCTCCTGATTGGGTCGTGCATTTGCAGCAAACAGATCATAGCTGTGGTAGTGTGTGGTACGCAAACTCAGTCGCTGGAGGTTCCATATGAATTCGACGACGCACTGGAAATCGTCCGAACCGCCTGCGTGTCTCGAATGTATGACCGAGGAAGGTCTGACCCATTCAAGCAGGGAAGGCGCGCCGCTGTGCGCGCGATGCGCCGATGAATACTACGTCGAATGCTCCGAATGCCGCGGCCTGATTGCCGAGGACGACGCACCGCAAAGCGACGGTCTTCCATACTGCATCGAATGCCTCAAACGGCTGGCCGATCCCGAAGGCGAGATCCCGGATGAGGAGCAGGTAGCCGCGCTTGTGCGTGAATACATCCAACTTGACGTGCAGTCAAAGGCGGTCGAAGCAAAGTTGGAAGATATAAAAGACAAGCTCAAGCGCGTGGCCGCGGGCCGTCCTCGCGAGGGCAATGCTGTGCTTTTGGGCGAGGGCGATGCAATGGCAAAGTGCGGCTTTTCCGAACGCACAAGCTACGACTCCGACCGGCTGTTGGCGCTGGAAGCGGAATTCGGAGAAGTATTGATAGACACGCTCTTTGAGCGAAAGATTACTTTCAAGGCCAACAAGAAAAGTCTGGATGTTTTTCTCGCCGATGACGATCCGCAATTCGCCGCAGCGCGCGATGCAATCCGGGAAGCCGCGGATAGCAAAACTACTCTGACGCTGACGCTCGTTGCGAACAGGGCCCCGAAGCCGAATAAAAAAGGGCAAAAGAAAGCATGAACCGGACTACGCAGAGCCCGCAGGGCGCCGAACGCCCGCTTTCGGCCAATCGCCTTGCGCAGTATGCGACGCGGCGCGGGCGCTGCGAACGTTACCTGTGCTTCAGCCTCTTTCCGTCCGAAGCGCGATTGCTGCGCAAGCGTTACGACATCGCGCCCGAACCCCTCTCGCCGCTGCTTTCCGGCGAGGGAATAATGTTTGAAGAAGAAACCGTCGCCCAGATCGCCGCGCGCTTCACCCTGGAAGATCTCACCGACAAAAATGCGGCGGCGTTCATTACGGCGGTGCGCGAGCAGCCGGACGGAAATGTTATGTATTCCCAGCCGCTGCTGCGCGGCGAAATCGGCGGCTGGGATTGCGAGGGGCGCGCGGATCTGATCGAAATTGCGCGCTCGGGCGATCGCGTTTCGGCTACTGTGGTGGACATCAAGGCAAGCCGCCGCGAGTCGGTAGCCTTTCGTTTGCAGATAGCCTTTTACGCGCGATTGCTGCGCGATGCGCTGGTAAAAACCGGGTTGCATCTCGATGAGTTGCGCGGCGCGGTGCTTGCACGCGAGGCCGATATTGCGCACGAGCCGTTCAAATACTTCGATCTCGCTCTTTACGACGATGAAATCGACCGGCTCGTGGCCTCGCCTTCCTCGGATGTAGC
This sequence comes from Acidobacteriota bacterium, assembly GCA_019639255.1. Taxonomy (GTDB): domain Bacteria; phylum Acidobacteriota; class Blastocatellia; order RBC074; family RBC074; genus JAHBSF01. Next base: position 7,731 of record JAHBSF010000111.1, read on the forward strand.
GCGCGTGGCTACGAAACCTTTTTCCGAAGCGCGTTATCATCTGGGCCCGAAATGCGACGGCTGCCAGTTCAATCCGCTGTGTTTCATCGATTCGGCCGAAAGGGAAGACCTCTCGCTTGTGCCTCATATGAAGGCGGTGGAAAAGCGCGCGCTCGAAGCCGAAGGCATACGGTCGGCGCGCGATCTGGCGCTGCTGATGGAATACGGCGACCGCAGCATGACGCCGGCGCCGGGACGCGAAGCCGTCGCAGCGCGAGTTGGCGGGCGCTGGCCGCTCGGCGGGAAATTGCCGATGCTGGTCGAACGCGCGCGCGCCGCCATGCATCACTACGATGCGACGATCGAGGCGCGCTCCCGCCTTCTCGCATCGCATCCCGGCACGCTGCCCGATCCCGCGCGTTACCCCGATCTGGTGCAGATCTTCGTCGATGCGCAGCGCGATTACGTAAACGACCGGCTGTATCTGATTGCCGCGCGCGTGGACGGCCCGGATTTCAGCGAAGAAATCGTAGAGATGACCGCAGGCCCGCCCGATGACAGTAGCGAGCGGGAATTGCTGGAAGCGTGGATTGTGAGGCTGTTCGCAGCGATTTCGCGTGCGGGCGGGGAAAAATCGGACGAAGAATCGCGTGTGGAAGAGTTTTCGGCTCCGCTGCACGTATATCTTTACGACCGCCGGGATCAGCGCGCACTGCTCGACGCGCTTACGCGTCATTTCGAGAGGCTTGCGCTGTTTGCTCCGTTCCACGAACTGCTGACCGCAACGCCGGCGCTCACGCAGCAGATGATTTCATTTCTCGCCGACGAAGCGCGCTCGCAGCGCAATCTCTCGCCCGTTTGCTGGAACCTTTACCGCGTGGCGCGCGCCTTCGGCTTCGACTGGCAGGATGGGGATCTGGCCTTCTGGCGGCGATTTCGCGCGCGCGCCTTCGATTACCAGAAATCCTATCGACGCGATGCGTGGACCGGATTGTTTCAACCCGCAGCACGCGCCGATGCTACGGATTCGGATCTTCAACCCAGCGTCAAGTCCAACGTCGCACCCAACGTCAAATCCGAGATTCAATACGTCGAATCGGCCGCGCGTTTCGGCGCGCAGATTCCGCTCGAATACGCCTACGCTGCGTGGAACAGGCTGCGCGAGACGCGCGATATGAAGGAGTTCGAACGCGCGCACCTGCGCGGTTTTCAGGGCGTGACCACGGAGGAAATAAAACAACTCGCCGTGCACAGGACGCGCGCGCTTGCGCATCTTGCATCGCGCCTTTCGTCGGCGGATTCGCCCGTAATGAAACAACCGATCGAGTTTCATCATTTCGATCCGGCCGAAATCGGCGTGCAGAATGAATCCGGCGCCGAACCGCAGGACGAGCCGCTTCACAGGTCGCTTGCGGATTTTCTTCGCCTCGAACACTACGCCCGATTGCAGGAGCTTTTCCTTCACCTGTCGCAACCGCCCGAATTGCGCGCGCAGACCGGGCGCACGCTCGTAGTCGAATTCGACCGCATCGACCGCAAGAGCGATAACGAAGAAGCAATCTTCCGGCATACGACTGCGCCCGACCTTGATGCATTGAGATTGCGCACGGACGACTGGGTAGTGCTCAATGCGGAAACCGGGCCTTTCGGGCGCGCGCGCTCGGCGTCGCACATCGTTCACGGGCAGCTTGCGATCATTACGCGGCTCGACGGTGAAGAGGTTGCGCTGCGGCTTCTGCCGCTCAACTTCAGGGATTCGCCGTTTCGATATCGTCACGCGCGCATAACATTGCAACCCGCCGCGCGCTACACAATCGACGAAAGCGCCGACGATCTGAACGCCGACAAGTATCTGGATGCCTGCAACAACGCCGGCGCAAATCATCTTTACCTGTGGATGAGCGATGCAAAAGCGGGGCGCGCGCCTCGCCGTGTGCGTCCTTCGCGGTTGCGCAGCGCTGCGGAATTTGCGGGCATGGCATCGCAGGCGCAGTCGCCGCACGGATTGACCGAGGCGCAGCGGCGGCTTGTAGGCGAGGGTTATTCGGACCGCGTAATCGTTGTGCAGGGGCCGCCCGGTACCGGCAAAAGCCATACGATCGGATTGGCGATACTGGCGCGAATGCTTTCGCTCAAATCGCGCGCGCACAGCTTTCGCGTAGCGGTTGCGGCAAAAACGCACGCGGCTACGGAAATCGTGCTCAGGAGCGTAGCGGCGCGGCGGCGCGAGTTGTGCGCGGCATTTCCCGGCGATGAGAGGTTGAAAGATCTCTCTGCGCTGCGGATCGTCAAGGCGGCGCGCAGCAGGGATGAATCGATGCCCGAAGGCGTCGAGGCGCTGCCCGTATACGGCGACTACGCACAGACGGCCGCAATGCAGTGGCTTTCGCTTATGCAGCAGCCGTTTCTCGTAGTAGGAGGAACGCCGGGCGGGTTGTATTCGCTGATTCAAAAAGGCGCGGGCGAACTGGACTGGACGAGGGAATACTTCGATCTGGTTGTAGTGGATGAAGCGTCGCAGATGGGTGTGGCCGAAGCATTGACCTCGGCTGCGTTTCTGCGCTCGGACGGGCAGTTCATCGCCGTGGGCGATCATCGGCAGATGCCGCCGATACTGCAACACGCGTGGGACGAGGAATCGCGGCGCGATCTGAGGAAATCGCGGCCGCATCTTTCCATATTCGAGTATCTGAAGGCGCTCGGGTTTCCGCAGGCGCCGCTCGATGAATCCTTCCGTATACCTGCGGAAATCGCCGAATTTCTCAGGCGGCATGTTTATGCAGCCGACGGCATAAACTTTCGCTCCCTGCACCGCCGCCGCCTGGACTTCGATGCGAGCGCAAATCCCGATGTAGAGCAGTGGGCGGCGGCCGCGCTTGCGCCCGAACACCCGATGATACTGATCGAACACGAAGAGGAAGGCTCGCAGCAGTCGAATGTGTACGAAGCGAAGCTGGCGGCGAGGCTTGCAGAAATCGCAATGGATCGGTTGGGGCTGGATGCAGAAAACGGCATAGGCATCGTTGCGCCGCACAGGGCGCAGCGCGCGCTGCTCTCGGCGCGTATTCCGGCGCTCGCAGGCGCGATTGATACGGTTGAAAGGTTTCAGGGCGGCGAGCGCGAGATGATACTGGTTTCGGCCACGGTTTCCGACCGGGAATACGCGCAGGCGGAAAGCACGTTTCTGCTCGATCCGCGCAGGCTTACCGTAGCGATATCGCGGCCGCGGCGCAAGTTGATCGTAATGGCGGGGCGGACCGTGTTCGATCTGATGGCGGATGATGTGGACGAATACGAACGCTCATCGCTGTGGAAGCGGCTCTATCACGAAGCACGTCAAAATGTGTTGTGGGAAGGAAATGTCGGAGGGTATGCGCTGCGCGTGCGCGCCATCAGATAACGGAACAGAGATAGAAGCAAGATAACGGAACAGACGAAAAAATACGGAACAAACGAAAAGCAGATCCGGGCGGATTTACCTTTCGTCTGTTCCGTATTTTTTCGTCTGTTCCGTTATCTTGCTTCTATCTCTGTTCCGGTTGCGGCGGAACCATCATTTCGATGGCGGCTTCGATGGTCTCGGGATCGTAGATGGATTCGGTTTCCATAGACGCTTCCAACGACGTCTCCATAGTCTCCATAGGTTCCATGGTTTCCATAGTTTCCATCGGGCCGCTCATCGGCGCTTCTGCAGGAGCGGCGATCACCTCGACATCCGCAAGCCGCGTTCTGATCGGAGGATTGGTCGGCAGTTCGCAGTCTGTGCGCTTGCCCGGTTTCGGCATAGAGACCGGGATCGGGCGGATGGCGAAGCGGGCCGGGCGCATTCGACTATATATCGACATACGCGCCATTGCGATCTCTGCCGATGCGCGGTTTATCGCGGCCAGCGCGCGTTCGATGGGCATCGCGGCCGGAAGCTCTACGGCTTTGACGCGCGGCTTGTTTTTCGCAACGATCCGCATTCGTGCAACGGGCTTGCGGGCAGGCCGCTCGGACCGGGTAGCAATCTCGGGTTCGGTCTGCGACACGGCAAGCAGCGAGGCCGAAGTCGGCTCCATCCAGATTCCCTCGCGCGTGTTGCCGGATTCCGAGATGCTGCGGCTGAAGGCGGCGGCTACAAAATTGGCCTGCGCCAGGTGCGCCGAGGTCGTGCCCGGCAGTACAAAAGTGAACGAATCGATCGCGTCGAGCAGATGCGTAGACACGCTCCGGCCGGAAATCGGCTTGAGCGCATGCGCCGTCACCAGCAATACAACGATCACAGACAGGCGTGCAATAACTCGATTCGTCATGGGGAGACTCCAACAATCCTCGGCGGCCGGCGCCGATCAGCTTCGATCTTTCTACCGGATCTTTCTACCGGATCTTCTACCGGATCTTTCCACCAGATGCTTCCACCGGATGCTTCTTCTTCAATTTCATTATGAAAGTCTCATACTGACTTTTAATCAGTTATGAAGACGGTTCGTCGGTTCGGTCGGTTGTCAATCTGTGGGCTTCCACGATCGGGGCCGGGAAAAGTTCGATAAAGTTTTCGATTTTCCGGGTCCGCAGTGTAGGTGATAGGCGCCACGCCAAGGTTTCAAAGGACGAAAAATAAACACTCTCCGATTCAAGCGTGTATATTATCACCGACCGGGGTGTGGAAGTGGTTAATATGTTGTAAATAAATTGTAAAAAGATCGATAATGCGCCCCCATATCTTTGGTTCCGAAAAAAATAATTCGCCGCACGATAACTACACGAAGGGAGACAGCACATGGCATCGATATTGGTTACCGGTACGAGTAAGGGCATAGGTCTGGCCACTGCTCTGGTTCTGGGGCGTGCAGGGCACACCGTTTACGCGACGATGCGCAACCCGTCGGGCGCACCGGAGCTGTCGGTTGCAGCGGTGCAGGAAGGTCTGCCGATTCATATCTCCGCCATGGATGTGGATTCGGACGCATCCGTAGCCGAGGGGGTCGGGGGCATCATCGAGGCCAACGGGCCGATTGATGTGCTGGTAAACAATGCGGGCATCGAGCGCCGCGGGGCCATTGAGGAGCTTGACCTTTCCGATTTTCGCGCCGTGATGGAAACGAACTATTTTGGGGCGCTGCGCTGCATCCGGGCGGTGTTGCCGCAAATGCGCGCCCGAAAAAGCGGCTGCATCATCAATATCTCCTCGGTTTCCGGCCGCCTTGCAGCCTCGCCGTTGGCGCCCTATACGGCGTCGAAGTTTGCGCTCGAAGCGCTCAGCGAGGCGCTCGCGCAGGAGGCGAAGATGTTCAACATACGGGTGGCGATTGTCGAGCCGGGCATTATGGACACAGAGATGCCGAGGCGAATCGGGGAGGCCGCCCCTGCGTCGCTTTACCCTCACACGCGCCGCATGGCGGGATTGTTTGCGGCCTCGCTGCAAAACCCGATCTCGCCATTGCTTGCTGCGGAAAAGATTCGCGAAATTATCGAGAGCGGCTCCTGGCAACTGCGGCATCCGGTCGGACCGGATGCCGAGCCCTTCCTGCATTGGCGCGCATCGATGACCGACGAACAGTGGGTGGACTGGGGCGCAATGGACGACGAAAGCTGGTACCAGGGCGTCGAACGCGACTTTGGCATCGATGCGCGTCTGCGCTAAATCGATGCACAGGAGATTGGTGCAAAGCGCGAAACAGAAGGAGAGATTACGTAACAGACGCGATGAAACGAAAATAACGGAAAAGTTGAATATTTCAGTCTGTTCCGTCTGATTTCGTTTGTTCCGTTATCTTTGCGTCGGTTTTCGGCCTGTTTGACTCTCTTCTATACGGTAAAGATGGGTTCTTGTGCGCAGAAATAACGCTCGTCCGGCTATGGCGGGCGAGGCGAGGAATCCTTCATCGAGCGTATTTTCGGCTACGAGTTCGAAGCTGCGTCCCGGCCTGATCACGGTGGTCTTTCCGTCTTCGCAGAAAAACCATATCTTGCCGTCCGCATAAACGGGCGAGGCCGAATATTCGCCGCCGATGCGCTGCTGCCAGACCAGTTCTCCGGTTTTCGCATCAACGCAGCCCGCGATGCCCGTATCGCTGATCATATAAATCAGATCGCCGATCAGCAGGATCGAGGGCTTGTTCGATACGCTGCGCCGCACCCTCCACGCTACATGCGTATCCGTAATCAGTCCGCTGCCGCCCATGCGCACGGCAAGCAACTGCCCTGCGCTGAAGCCGGTCGGGAAAAAAATCATGCCGTGCCCGATGACGGGGCGAGTACTCGCGGAATGCTGCGCGCGTTCCTCTACGCGCCATATCTCGCGGCCCGTCAGCGGATCGTATCCGTATGCGGCCTTTGCGCCGAGGCTGACGAGTTGCGGAATGCCTTCGACCACAGCGATGTGCGGCGTGGCGAAAGCCTTGCGAAAATCTCCGTCCGCCGCCGGTTTGCCGTTGGGTTCGAGATCCTGAAAGTCTATCGAACGTTCGGTTCTCCAGACGGTTTTGCCTGTATGTTTATTGAGCGCGACGACGAACTGATGGTCGCTGCCGTCGAAGTGCATAATCAGCAGATCGCCGAATATGATCGGCGAGGAACCCGCACCGCGAAAATGATTGCACTCGAAATCGCGCCGCTCCCAGATTGTTTCAAAAGTCTTCGTATCGATCGCCGCCGTGCCCGGCGAGCCGAAAGTTATATAGACGCGGCCGGCTTCGATTACGGGCGTGGGAGATGCATATGTGTTGAACGGATGGGCGTACTGCGGCTGCGATACTTCAAACAGCTTCAGGTCCTTCAGGATGCGGCCCGTATCGCGGTCTATGCAGATGGCGTAGAGTTTGCGCCCGTCGGCTGTGGCCGTAGTCAGCCATATCTGATTGCCGAAGATGACGGGGGATGACCACCCGCGATCGTGAATGGGCGTTTTCCAGACTACGTTTACCTTCTCGCTCCAGTGTTCGGGCAATCCGCGCGCTTCGGAGTGGCCCGTGCCTTCGGGGCCGCGAAACTGCGGCCAGTCGGTGTTTGCTTTTACGATCAGGCAGGCAAAGAAGAGAAACAACGGAACAAACGAAATGAAACGGAACAAACGGAACCGTTTCGCGATCGTCCTTTCAGCTTCGTTCATTGAGTTGATTTTCCTGTTCACTGTGCCCCTCCGTCATCGCAGGTAATAATCCACGCCGTCGCGAGTCTCGATTCCCAATCTGCCCTCGGCCGCCGCCAGATCCAGATGCGCTACGGCTTCGGAAACGGCCAGAAAGCGGTGGATATCCTTCACCGCAGGAAAAACCTTCTCCGCCATCTGCCATGCGGTCACGCCGCCCTTCGGTACAAACCCGATGATCTTCGACTGTCGTTCCTGAATATGGCGCACGAGGCGGTGAAAGTGCTCCTCGTAATCCGTCACGTCATCGCCGTGCGAGGTGCGCAAAAGCGTCGGCGCCAGTTCGCGCAAGCGCGCAAGCGATACCAGATACTCGCCTAGCGAGGGAAACCTGCGCTCCGGATCTATCGGATCGGGATTCAGCACCGGATTGGGCGTAATCGTTTTCAGTATGGTGTCGCCCGAAAGCACTAGCCGGTTGGATTCGCGCAGCAGACAGCAGCTTCCCGGCGTATGCCCCGGCGTATGAATCGCGCGCAGCGCGCCCGAAGCGAAGATGAATTCCTGTTCGTCCCCGTATGCTTCGACATCTTCGACTACTTCGGCGTAATCGTGTATGCGTTCGTAACGCGAAGCGATCTGATCGAGAAATTCCGACCCGACGCCCGCGCGTGCAAGCAGCAACCGGTTGACGCGCGTTACGCCGCGTGTAGTCAGGTTGGGCAATTCCCATTCGTGAACGTATACGCGCGCGCCGGATTCGCGCTGAAGCATCGCCGCAAGCCCGCAGTGATCCTCGTGCGTGTGCGTCAGGATGATGCGCCCGATATCTTTGAATCTGAAACCGACGCGCTCGAATTCGCTCCTGAGCGCGGCAATCGTTTCATCCGTCTTCGGCCCCGTATCCACGAGCGTCAGCGGATCATCGACGATCAGATAAAGATTGATCGGGCCTACGGGGAACGGCGTTGGAACTACCAGTTTCTCGATCCGCATCAAATTCCTTCAAAAGTACACCAGTGCGGGGAAGATGAAGTGCTGAGTGCGAGAAGGAGAAGAAAGTGCTGAGTGCTGAGTGCTGAGTGCTGAGTGCACTGTCAACGAAGTTCTTTGAGGTTTTCAGCCGCGGAGCGGCGAAAGATCTGTAGCCCAGGGCGTAAGCCCTGGGTGGGTGT
>JAHBSF010000112.1:0-7500 GCA_019639255.1 Acidobacteriota bacterium
GATAACGGAACAAACGGAAATAGACGAAAACTACGGAAAAGATCATCCCCTTCCGTTTGTTTCGTCTTGTTCCGTCTGTTCCGTTATCTCTCTAAAAATTCAGCGCAAGGCTCAGCGTTATCCGCCGTGCGGCAAGCGCGCGGTTGGCGGCGCCGAAACGCGGCGAAGCGAGCACGCCGCTTATTCCCGCCGGATTTGTGTGATTGAGAATGTTTCGCACGTTTGCGCCCAGAACCACGCGGTAGCGCGAGTCGGCGTCTCCGGAGTTGCGCCCCTGCCGCGCCTGACTGACTTTCGGGCCGAATGCGAATGTTTTCGTCGTATTCAGATCCGCGTTGACGAAGCCGGGGCCGCGTCCGTAGTTGCGCGGGATGATTTCATCGCCGGGGCGCGGATCGAGCAGAAACGATCCCAAACCCGTGCGTATCGCTTCCGGATCGTTGGGGGCGGCGAATGCCGGACGATCGGTGAAAATTGCGTCCCCGTTGCGATCGCGTCCGGTCGTGATGTTGAACGGACGCCCGGTGGCTGCTCGAATCATAGGGCTTATGGTCCAGCGGCCGGGCAGCGTTACGGATCCGCCGAGCGTGAATGTATGCCGCTGGTCCGAAGCCGCGCGCCCCCATTCGGCCGCCAGGTCGTATGAATCCGCGGGCACGCTTCCCGTTCCGTCCGTGTCGCCGAAGGCCGAAGCCAGCACGTAGTTGCCGAACAGGTTGACGCGGCGTTTGTACCTGTAGCGCCACGATGCCTGAAGTTCGTGGCGTTCAAACAATCCCGTCGATTCGTACTGCAATACGGGGCCGCGTTCGGGTTGCGGCCGCCCGCCGCCGTCCGGGAGCGGCGCGTTTACGTTGCGCGTGCGCAGCCTCCGGTATCCTCGCTGCGACTGATATGATAGGGCGCCCACGATGCCTTTCCCGATTTCGCGCTCATAACTCATATTCGCCCGCACGAGCCGCGGCGCATCCAGATCCGAAGCGCGCGTGCGGATCGTGGATTGAATCTGTTCGGCTCCGCCGAGGTCCGGAGGAATGTCGAGATAAAACGCAGGCTGCCGGACTATGAACTGCTGCTGCCGCACGCCGTCGAGCCTGAGCGCTTCGATCGTCAGCTCCGGCCCTATACGGTCGTAAAAAATACCGACGCCCGCGCGCAGCACCGAGCGTTTGTTTGCTCCCGGAGACCAGGCTACGGCCGCTCGCGGACTGAAGTTGAAGCGATCGTCCAGGTCGCTTTGCAACTGGTGGCGCAGCCCGAACGAGAGCGTCAGATGCGGCTTCAACCGCCAGTCGTCCTGGGCGAACCACGCGCCGTCGGTGCGACGGAAGTCCAGAAGCGGATCTCCGCGCACGATCGAAAACTGCGACGGGCGATAACCGGGCAGTCCGGCAAGCGTCCTGCGATAGTGCTCCAGCGATGAAATCGCCGTCGGTCGGCCCTGCGCATCGGTGAGAATTGCGCCCATAAGGTCGCGATCGAAATCTCCGCCGAAGGTGAAGCTGCCGCCGTAATTGGACTGATTGATCTGCGCCCAGCGGCTTGTGGTCAGCTCAAGCCCCGCTTTTACGGCGTGGCGCTCGCGCGTGTAGCTGAACTGGTTGTTGATTTCAATCCAGTCGCGCCGGTTGTTGCGAAAGCGCGCGCCCTGATTCCCGCCCGAGTAAAAGGCGTCGAGCACCACCGTAGCCGGCGCGAGGCTGTCGGCCTCCATCGTCATATCGCGCCGCGCCATAGTCGCGCGCAGTTCGTTGAGCGAGCGTCCGCTCAGGATCGAGGTCAGCGATGCGCGAACGGTCTTATCTTTCGCCGTTTGATTGAATGCGCGCTCCGGCAGATCGAAGCCGCCGCCCAGACCTTGTCCGCGCGCCTCGTTTATCTGGGCGTTGTACCTGAGGCCGAGCGTATGCCGCTCGCCGGCCAGATAGTTTGTGCGCAGCGCCAGTTCGCGTTCGCGCTGCGGCGTCAGAACTACGGATTGAAACGGACGCGCCGCAAGCGTCTGCGGGTCCAGGATCGTGGCGTTGATGAATGCGTTTTCGTCCTGCTGCTCGAGTTCTACTTCGATGTAGTAATCCCATTTTCGCCGTATGAGCGGGCCGCCCATCTGCGCTCTGAGGTCGCGCACCTGAAGTGGAGCGCGCCGCAGGGCTGCGGCGTGTCGTGCGTTCAGCGATTCATCGTTGAAAAGAAAACGCACGCTTCCGCGCGTACGGTCCGAGCCCGGACGCGTGATGATCTCGATCCGGTTGCCGCCTCCGGCTCCGTCGAAAGCAGCGGAGAAAGGATTGGTATTGATGCGCACCGCCTGAATGGATTCTTTCGGGGGCAGTTTGTCGTCGGCGAATCCGTCGACGAACAGGGGCGCATCCTCGCCCGGCCCGGCCAGGCTTTGCAGCACGGCCAGCATTTCATCCCGGTCATCGGGCAGCGCGGCCAGGTCGTCTTCGGTCAAGGATACCGCCGAGAGGTTTCGATCGGGTTCGGTGGAAACTCCCGCTTCATCGGACTTTACTTCGATTTGTTCGGAAATGACGACTTCGAGCGACAAATCGAGCGTCTGCACCTGCACAGTTTTGATGACTGCCGGTCGCGTCAGAGGCGCAAATCCGGCGGCGGTCGCCGTCAGCGTATAACTGCCGGGTGCAACGGCGGCGAAGCGATAGCGGCCGAGTTCGTCCGACTGCGTGGAGAAGCGCCGCCCGCGGCCGTCATCGATTACTACATTTGCGCCCGGAATCAGGGCGCCTGCTTCGTCAACAACGGTTCCGCGCACCTCGACGAGGGATTGCGCCCCGCTCGCGAGCGCGGCGGTCAGAAGCAGAACTATCCCCTGAATGATGGCGAATCGTCCCTTCATGCGAACAAACCATGCGAACAAAATTTGCGCGCTACTTTATCACAGGCAAAAAAAAGGGGCACGGAAAACTCCCCGTACCCCGAGCGAAACCACCTGATTAAAGAGAGATGACGAAACAAGCGAAAATCGACGAAAATCACGGAAATCGTCGAACTTTTCGACTGTTCCGTTTCATTTCGTCTGTTTCGTCGTCTCTCTTCCCGCGATTACGACTGTTCATCGAAATCGAATTTATAAAGCTCGTCGAGCCTCGTTTCCGGCGTCAGCATCAGCAGGTCTTTGAGGTAGCCGGTATGCAGGTCGTAGACCCATCCGTGCAGGTAGGGGCGACCTTCGGCGCGCCAGGCCTTCTGCACGATCGACGTTTTAGCGAGGTTCCAGACCTGCTCCATGATGTTGATTTCCACAAGCCTGCGAGCACGTTTTTCCTCGTCCGCGATCCCGTCGAGTTCCGTGCGATGCACGCGATAGACGTCCTTGATGTGCCTCAACCACTTGTTGATGAGGCCGAAATGCCGGTTCGTCAGCGCGTTTCTTATCCCGCCGCAGTTGTAATGTCCGCAGACGATGATGTGTTTGACGGCGAGAACCTCTACGGCGTACTGCAGCACGCTCAGTACGTTGAAGTCCGTGTGAATGACCAGATTCGCGATGTTCCTGTGTACGAAGAGTTCGCCCGGTTCGGTCCCGGTAATCTCTTCGGCCGGCACGCGGCTGTCGGAGCATCCGATCCAGAGAAAGTCCGGCTTCTGATCCGCCGCCATACTCTCGAAGTAGTTTGCACGAACTTCGAGTTTGTCCTTTACCCATGCCTGATTAGTGAGCAGAAGCTTCTTGTGCGAGTCCATCTTTTTATTTGACCTTCCAGTAGGGTTGTAGTTTCGATTCCAGATTTCTCAACTCGATCGTGATCCCGCGATACCCGGCCGATGCCGCGAAATCGGCGATTACATCGTAGATGTCGTGGTCGATGAAGATCGCCTTCGTGCCGTCGATGGTCAGGTGCGCGTTGTCGGGGATGCGTGAAAGCGAGCTTTTGAGCGCCGATTTGTTCACAAACGAGATGTCCTTGTTGAACCGCATCAGATAGAAGTTGTCGCGGTTCACCACCGTCAGCGCCGAATGATGGTTGGTCTTTATCACGAAGAAAATTCCCACCACCATACCGATCAGGATCCCGATGAGCAGGTCCGTGACTACTATGGCCGTCACCGTAATGATGAACGGCACAAACTGCTCCATTCCCGACTTGTACATCTTCTTGTACAGGTCCACCTTCGTCAGCTTGTAGCCGACCATAAAGAGCACCGCAGCCAGGCTCGCCAGCGGTATGTGGTTGAGCAGCGTCGGAAACATCAGCGCCGAAATGAAAAGCAACGCGGCGTGGAATACCGCCGAGGTGCGCGTGCGCGCTCCGGCGTAGATGTTCGCCGATGTTCTGACGATGACCGCCGTGATCGGCAATCCGCCGAGCAGGCCCGAAAGGAAGTTGCCGATTCCCTGCGCGCGCAGCTCCTTGTTGGTAGATGAAATGCGGCGGAACGGATCGAGCCGGTCCGCCGCCTCAAGCGACAAAAGCGTCTCGATGCTTCCGACGATCGCGATGGTCAGGCCGGTGATGTATACCTGCTTGTTGCCGAGCGCCGACCAGTCGGGAGTCGTGAACTGCGTGAAGAATCCGCCAATGCTGTCGGCTACGGGCAGCGCCACCAGATGCCCGTCCTCCGGACTCAGATAGAGCGAGGGGAAAAACAGCCGGTAGATTTCCTCGATCACCATCCCGAGCACCACGACGATAAGCGCGCCCGGCACGAGATTGAAAATCTTGTGGCGCTTCATAAAGGGCTGATCCCACAGGATCAGGATCGCAAGCGATATCGTTACGATGATCACTGCGCCGCCGCTGAAGGTGTAGATCGCCTTCACGATATCGCCTATGGTGCCGCGTTCGAGAAACGCTACGTCGGTTTCATAACTTGCATCGTAACCGAGTCCGTGCGGGATCTGTTTCAGGATGATCAGAATACCGATGGCTGCAAGCATTCCCTTGATAACGGAGTTGGGCACGTAATCGCCGATGACTCCGGCGCGTATCACGCCGAGCAGAAACTGAAAAACGCCCGACAGCGCCACCGCTACCAGAAATACTTCGAACGACCCCAGATCGTTGATCGCGGTTGCAACGATAACGGCAAGCCCGGCTGCGGGGCCGCTGACGCTAACCTCGGATCCGGAAAGCGCTCCTATTACAAGGCCGCCGATGATTCCGGCAATGACGCCCGAAAACAGCGGTGCGCCCGACGCCAGCGCTATGCCCAGACACAGCGGCAGCGCGACAAGAAAAACCACCAGCCCCGACGGCAGGTCGTATTTCAGATTCTTGGCGAACCCGGGTTCAAATGTAGTTCCATTACTCATTGTTGTTTTGTTTGTTTTATCGTTTCTAAATCAAATCACACGACTTCGGGACGAAAAACAGAGATAACGGAACAAACGAAAGAACACGGAAACTACGGAAATATTCAATTTTTCCGTAATTTTAGTTATATTTCGTTTGTTCCGTCATTAAGCGTTCAACCAGCCGCCGATTCGGCAGGCGCGGTCAACGGCCCGGTTTCGACGGCCGGAGTCAGGGGAAGGAACTGCCCCTGCTCTACGTCGTAGCCGAATACCTGCCCGGTTTCCATCTTGTATACCCAGCCGTGCAGGGTCAGTTCGCGGCGCGCAAGTTTTGCCGCCACCGCCGGATGGGTGCGGAGATTTTCAAGCTGCACAAGCACGTTTTCCTCGATTGCGGCCTTGTGCCTGGCCTCGCCATCCAGGTGCGAATAGTTTTCTTTGATGATCGCGCGCGTGGCTTCGGCGTGCCCGAGCCAACTGCGGACTGCGGGCAATTCGGCGGCGTCTTCCGGATGTATCAGCGCCTTCATTGCTCCGCAAAGCGTGTGACCGCAGACGATGATTTCCTTGACGCCGAGAGCCGCTACCGCATACTCGATCGTCGCAGCCTCGCCGCCCTGCGATGCGCCGTACGGAGGGACTATGTTGCCCGCATTGCGCAGCACGAATACGTCGCCCGGTTTCGACTGCGTCAGCAGCGTCGGCGATACGCGCGAATCCGAACACGCAATGATCAGCGACTCCGGATGCTGCCCCTTGACGAGCTGCTTGAAAATTTCCCGGTGCGGACGAAAATAATTCGCCTGAAACTGATGAAGCCCTTGAACGAGTTTTTCCACTTCTGCCCCCTTTTCCTTTTGATTGATTTGACCAAACTCTCGCCGGTACAGCCGTCGCCGACGGCTCATTATCCCGAATGGCCGCAAACATTCACAAAACCGCCGATGCGCGGACCTGCCGGGCGCAACGAGAAGGTGAAAATTTACTTTTGGGGAACGGCTCACACGCGCACGGGAGGTGCACGCAGCAACGGCGGAGGACAAAACCAGAAACACGGCGGCTTGACCTGCGATTCGTACCCGGTCCCATTATCTCCCTGCAATGCTGGAAGGCCGGCCCCGTTTCGAAGCGGCCGCCGTTTCTGCCGCCCTCGCTTTAACTGCGCCGCCGACTGATGGAGATACTTGACCTCTTCCTCGACTATCTCCTCAAAGACGCGCCCCGTCGCCGCAGCAGACATCGGTCCTGCCAGCGGCGCCGCCGCCATCAGCGCTACCAACAGCCCTACAGCCGCCCGCGCCATCAGGTTTCGGATCGTCGTCGTCTCCATAAGTTGATTGCCGAGTGCATGAATGCCTGAACCTTATACTCTCTACCATCCCGGATAAAATACAGTCAATCGCATCTTTATAAAAACCGGATTAAAATCATTTCACAAACGTTGGATAAAATGAATCAATCGTGGGCTTCGGATGGGGGAGAAGCGGCGGCAGGTGTGCGGGGTTTGAGCAGCGATGCGAGGATGGACGCAAGGAGGATGGCGAGGATGGCGCCGAGGGCGATGCCCACGGGGATCTTGTAGAAATCGCTCAGCAGCATCTTGACGCCGACGAAGACGAGGATGAAGCAGAGGCCGTAATTCAGGTAATGAAAGATCTGCATAAGTCCGGCGAGCGCAAAGTAAATCGAGCGCAGGCCGAGTATTGCAAAAACATTCGACGTATAGACTATGAACGGATCGCGCGTGATGGCGAGTATTGCGGGAATCGAATCTACGGCGAAGATCAGATCCGTGGTCTCCACCATCAGCAGGACTACGAAAAGCGGCGTCGCAAAGCGCCGCGCCCCGCGCATTACGAAAAACCGGTCGCCTTCGTACGCGTCCGTTACCGGCATCAACCTGCGGAACAGGCGCAGCACCGGGTTTTTCTCCGGATGAATCTCCTTGCCCTGCTCCGTAATCATGCGCACGCCGGTGAGGATCAGGAACGCGCCGAATACATAGATGATCCAGTGAAACTTCTGTATGAGCGCGATTCCGGCGAGTATGAACGCGGCGCGCATAACGAGCGCCCCGGCAATACCCCAGAACAGCACCTTATGCTGAAATTCCGCGGGTACGCGGAAGTAGGAAAATATCAGCAGAAAGACGAACAGATTGTCTATGCTGAGGGCTTCTTCGATGAGATACCCGGCAAGGAATTCCAGCCCCGCCGTCGGCCCGCGCGTGATATAGACGA
>JAHBSF010000112.1:12500-15811 GCA_019639255.1 Acidobacteriota bacterium
ATCCTTATAAAAGAGCGCCTGCCCGGTGAGCCTCGTTACCCGCACCAGGTCCTCGGGCGGAACCATCCCGCACAGCGCGTCCTGCAGGGCAGACTTGCCGGCGCCGCTGCGCGCCACGATCAGCACCCCCAATGGTTCGGGAAGCTTTCTGGAGACGGCCGCCATATATGCCGTCAGCACCGTCGTGCGTTCGCCTTCCAGTCCGCAGCGCTTGAAGTCCTCGACGATCCGCTCGCACAACTGCGGCGAACGCAGCAACTGCAGGGCTGCTTCGCGTTCCTGAGGCGTCATCGGCGCTTCGTCGGTTTTGGTTGACTGTTTCAGCTTCAGCCTCTCGGCTTCCAGCGGCTCGATCAGCGCCAGCAGATCCGAGGCGATGTGCTGCTCCTCAATGCGGCACAGCCTCGCCGCCATCTGCGCAAATGAACTGCGGGCGCGGGCTTGATACAGATCGATGGCGTCGAGATGAAAGGCGCCGTTGACATTGAGCCGGAGATTGACCTTCATTCGATCCAGCCCGACTCCCGAGAGTCCGCGAATCCGATACTCGCGATTGCCGAGAGTGCAGCCATACGCTCCGTCGGGCTGTTTCTCCAGCGTGATCTCCGCCTCGGGCTCGCCAATCATCCCGGCGACCGGGGCGATGAGCGCCCGCAGTTGTTCCGCCGTTGCGCCGCCGGCGATGAACTCTGCTGCGTCCTTGACCGGCAGTCTGACCGAACGCGCCGCCAGGTGAACTTCACCCAGCCTTCGCTCCATCCGCCGCGCCGCCTGCTCTCCGGCCGGATCGCTGTCGAGCATCATCACGACTCTGCCGACGCGGCATTCCTGCAGATGCGCGACGATCTCCTCACTCAGTCCGTTCACGCCGTAAACCGGCAGCACATTTCTGATCCCCGCCGACCAGATGGCGCAAGCGTCGATCACGCTCTCGGTGAGGACCACCTCTTCGGTATTCTTCGCTCCCTGCGGATTGAAGACTCCGCGCCGGCGCCCCGGCAGATAAAGATGCTGGAGATTTGATTCATCCGCGCCCAGGCGCCGCCCGTAAAGATTGACCACCTGATTGCCGGCCCCGTCCACGAGCGGAAAGACGACGCTGCCGCCGAGCAGCTCCCGCCCCCCCGAGGTGATCACCCCGACTCTCTGCAACGCCTCTCTCCCTTCCTCGGGAATGATCTTCAGCAGTGAGCCGTCGGCGTAGCCGAGCCGAAAGGTCTGCACTATCTCGGGCGCGGTGATCCCCCGCGATTTCAGGTAGTCCTGAACCGACGGCGTTTCAAGCAGCCGCCGGTGGTAATGCGCCACCGCCCGTTCCAGCCAGATCAGATCCGCAGCCGTGGCGGTTTCGGCTCCGTCCGCTGCGTGACCCTCGACCGCCGCTTTCCCCATTCCGTCCCGCCCACCGAGCCGCTGGTGCGCTTCGGGAAAGCCGATCCCCTCCGCCTTCATCACCCAGCGATAGACATCGCCCCCTTCGCCGCACGCCCCGAGACAGTTCCAGAGCCCCTTCTTCGGATCGACGACCAGGCTCGGCTCCCGGTCGTCGTGAAACGGGCAGAGCCCGATCAGTTGTCTGCCTTTGCGTTTGAGTTCGACGCCGCGGGCGCGGACGAGCGCCGCCAGATCCGTCTCTCGTTTGATGCGATCGATTTCGGCCTGCTCGATCATCCGGGCCTCCGTCGGAAAACCCTGTCAAGAGGGTGAGAAGAAAAATCCCGTCTTTCAGGGGCGGGAAGAATTTATAGGATATTGGTATGCCAGTCAAGAGGCTATTACTGTGGCGAGAAAAACCGGGTTTATAATCGCCGCGCTGAATCGGGATCAAGGGGTGGCCGTTATGTCGAGAAGAAGCGCGAAAGAAGAGCCGGAGACAATTGCCCGAAGGCTGGCCCGCCTGCGTCGCGAGAAGGGGTTAACGCAGGCGGAAATGGCCGAGATGCTCGGCATCTCTCAGCCGATCGTCTCGGACTACGAGCGCGGAGAGTTGCGCCTCCACGGAGAACTGATCGTCAGGATGGCGGAGATTCTCGACTGCTCAGCGGATGAGATCCTGGGCTTGCGGGAACGGAAGGCGGCGACGGGGGCGACTAACCGGCGCGTCCTACGGCGGATTCAGCAGATTGATCTCTTGCCCAGGCGCGATCAGGAAGCGCTGCTCAGAACGATCGATGCCTTCCTTTCCAAAGGGCGCACAGCCTGAAAAGCGCCGCGCGACTGTTCTTCCTTTAGCTGCGGTTTTGTTTCTGCCTGGCTGGACTCACTTGCAGGAAATCCGGATCATAGTTGCCAACTCTGGCGCAAGCCCCCATACGAGGGGGACTCGCACGAGGAGATCTGAAGAAGCCGGGCGGATGATAACCTACATTATGACTTCCCAAACTTCCGGCAAAAGAAGCCGGTCATAATGCTCGGTTATCAGCCGACCTTCCGACTCCCTGTTAGGATGCTGTGATGCCGCCCCCCAAAGGAAGTTACTCTTCCGTACTTAACACTGAGATTTCGGTGTAAACGACTTTTATTTCAAATAAATCTGTCGTCAAGAACGAAATCTTCCAGTTTTCTTTTACTTCAAAAATTAATCCTATTATGTCCGCTCCCTCTACTATTCCTGCTATATTCTCTTGCCAGAACTCTTCTTCAAACCCTTGATAGCTAATTTCTTGGCAATTTTTGAAGACAAGCGTGATGATACTCTGACGATCAGGGTTTTTTACACACTTGGCGATGACCTCTCTTTTCCAGACGTCCACTCTCAAATCGGATAGGATGGAGAGCGATCGCGCTAATTCTCTCAGTTCTTCATCTGTAGAGGACATATTCGTTAACTATGAGGTCAGCGTACTACCTCTGACGGAAAGGTGTGCGGTCGGACAGGGTTGCCTTCTGGATCAAGTCGCCACCCCTTTCCGCTTTTGCCAAGCTCTCGTAACGTCTCTTGTGAGGGAACTCTATCTACAGTTCCATCTGGTTTGATATAGACTTCATCTCCATTCGGGTTTTTATATTTTTCGTACCCTCTAGGGCTATTAGGCTTTCTCTTAAATCCTGCTTCTTCCAAAATTTTCCTCGCTTTGTCCCGGCTCATCCTTGATAGGTTCTCAACCCTGCGTAACCCTACTCTTGTTACAGAGTATGCATATCGTCCCACTGCTGTACCAAGGAAAGAGTCCGCAGTAATAATTGCTGCTGGTACAGCTAGATTTACTACCGCAACTACAGCAATAGCTTGCTGAAGGGCTGGGGCACGCCTTTGCATTTCTCCAATAAATAAATTTGCTCCTGGAGAAAGATCATCAAAACTGGTGCGC
>JAHBSF010000113.1 GCA_019639255.1 Acidobacteriota bacterium
AAATAGACGAAACAAACGGAAGGGTGTGATCTTTTCCGTCTTTTCCGTCTAATTTCGTCTGTTCCGTTATCTCTCTTTTCACCGTCGGCGGTCAGTTTCGCGCAATGCGTTGCCGAAATTGCGGCCTCCCCACGTAACGCCGTTGATGAAGCGGCCTACGGGGCGGATGCGCGAGCCCTTGGGGGGCACTCCCAATTCGGTGAGCACCCATATGCGACCGGTTTCGTCATCGATTTCATAGGCGCCCATGCCGAGCGCGCCGAAGCTGTTGACGACCACTCCGCGCAGTGCGACGTCGCGGTCGCGGAATCGCGCCGGATCGGCGCTCAGCCTCCCGATGGTGGTTTCCCTCGGGCAGGCGGTCAAGACAAGCGTCGATCCAATCAGGAGAACCAAACCCAGCAGTCGATTCGTCCGATTTTTCATGTTCCTCCATCCTGCGGTTTCGGGTTGATCCCGGGGGTCCGGTTCCGCATTATAACGCAAAACGGGCGCAAGATACCGGCGCTAATACGTTCCTTTCTGCGTACGGCAATGACATAGGGTTTGTTGAGGGTTTGTTGGGGGGTTGTTTAGCGCATTGCGGCGTCCTTGACGCCTGCTTGCCGGCTCGCTTAAACTTGCACTTCCGAAAGCAGTTTGGGGGAAGTAAATATGCGTGACACATTGTTTGCCCGATCTTTCGCGCGTCGGCTCGCGCTTGCGCTGAGCCTTGTTATGATTGCGTCCTCTCTCTCGGTCTTCGCTCAGGACAAGAAGCAGCGGCCGAAGAGAACCAAGGAGTCAATCGACGCCATCTACAAACGCTGGATGGACGAGGATGTGCGCTGGATCATCACCGATGAGGAGCGCAATACCTTCAAGGCGCTCAAGACCGACGATGAGCGCGAGCAGTTCATCGAGCAGTTCTGGCTGCGGCGCGATCCCGACCCGGATACGGACGTCAATGAGTACCGCGAGGAGTACTACCAGCGCATCGCCTACGCCAACGAACACTTCACAAGCGGCATTCCGGGCTGGAAAACCGACCGCGGCCGCATATACATCATGTTCGGCCCGCCCCACGAAAAGGAATCCCATCCCTCGGGCGGCAGCTACGACCGGCCGACCTGGGAAGGCGGCGGCACGACATCCACATTTCCGTTCGAAATCTGGTGGTACCGCTACATCGAGGGAGTGGGTTCGGACATCGAAATCGAGTTTGTAGATCCCACGGGTTCGGGCGAATACCGCATAGCGCGCAACGCCTGGGAAAAGGACGCGCTGTTGTATGTTCCGAACGCGGGTCTTACGCTGGCCGAGCAATTGGGGCTGGCGAACAAGGCGGATCGCGTAGCGTTTGGCGGCGCAAATCAGGGACAGATGTTCGGCATGCGCGCAAAGGATCAGCCGTTTGAGCGGCTGGACCTTCTGGCCAGACTTTCTAAACCGCCCCGCGTGAAATTCAACGATCTTGCGAGCCTCGCAAACGAATCCGAACTTCCGAAAGCCACTTTCGATGTGCTGGACTTCGGGCTTGTAGTCAACTTCCTGCGCGTTACCGAAAGCTCGGTGATAACGTCGTTCACGGTTCAACTCGAAAATCAGGATCTCGTCTACAAGGAAATCGGCGGCCTGCACACCGCGACGGCGAACATCTACGCCAAGATCACCAACGTCGCGGGCCGCAAGGCGGGCCTGTTTGAAGAGGTCGTGACATCGAGCTACCCGGAAGAAACCCTTCCAATCGGACAGCAGGCGCGTTCCGCGTTCCAGAAAAATCTCGTGCTGCCGCCGGGCAACTACAAGGTCGACATCGTGGTGCGCGACGTAGTGAGCGGCAAGACAGGAATCATCAAGCAGGGGTTTTTCGTTCCGAAGTATCCGGAGGGCGAGCTGTCGGCTTCGTCGCTGATTCTGGCCACGCGGCTCGAACCGCTGAACGGACGGATGCCTACGGCGCAGTTCGTGCTCGGCTCGATGAAGGTCATTCCGAACGCTACGGGCGTGTTCAAGCAGGATCAGACGATGGGCGTCTATATGCAGGTCTACAACGTCGCCATAGACCAGGCGACGCTGCGGCCGAGCGTGGATGTCGAATACGTGATCACGCAGAAGGACAAGGAAGTGGCGCGGATCAAGGAAGACGGCAGGGACGGTTTCAGCACGCTCAACAGCCAGCAGATTACGCTTGCGCGTTTGCTGCAGTTGAAGGATCTGAAGCCGGGCTTTTACGATCTGTCCGTATCGATCAACGATCAGGTCGCGGGCAAGACGATCTCGACGCGCAAGGAGCCGTTCCAGGTGCTCGAACCCACTCCGCCCAATACCGCATTCAACCGTTAAGAAACAGATAACGGAATAAACGAAAATAGACGGAACATACGGAAGGAATAACGCCTTTCCGAATGTTCCGTCTATTTTTGTTTGTTCCGTTGTTTCTGATTTCTTATCAGATCTTCGCGTCGAAGCTGATTGACGAGCAGGTGCGCCTGTCGCGTGGGTTCGGGCTGGCGATATTTTCCGGTCGTGCGGCGCACCAGATCGACCGCCGAGGGCAGGTCGGCCAGATGTCCTACAGACACGTAAATCGGCGCAACATTGCGTTTTGTTCTGAGCGCTACTCCGACCTGTTCATCGCGATCCA
Organism: Acidobacteriota bacterium; assembly: GCA_019639255.1. Taxonomy (GTDB): domain Bacteria; phylum Acidobacteriota; class Blastocatellia; order RBC074; family RBC074; genus JAHBSF01. Next base: position 2,627 of record JAHBSF010000113.1, read on the forward strand.
TCAGCGGGACCGCGCTTCCGGCCGGGGTGGGCAGTTCCTCGTGTATTCCCGTGAGCAGGCTCTTGGCGCAGCCTATGGTGGGCGTATCGAGCAGCACGCCGAGGTGGCACGCAAGTCCGAAGCGGCGCGGATGAGCCAGTCCCTGTCCGTCGAGCATCAGCACATCGGGTTTCTGTTGAAGATGGTCCCAGGCGGCGATCACCGAGGGCGCTTCGCGGAAACTCAGCAACCCCGGAACGTAAGGAAAACGCGCAACGCTGCGCACCCTGACCGATTCGATGACCTCGAGCGTAGAGAGATCGAGCACGACGATGGCGGTGTAGAGTTTGTCGGAGAACCGGTTGAACGAAACATCCGCGCCGCCGACAAACCGCACTCTGCGCGAAAGGGATTTTATCCGTACCTTGGAGCGCAGTCGGTGCTGCACGGCTACGGCTTCGGTCGGCGTCAGATTCCAGTCGTGAAGGTTGCGCGGCATAGAATTGTGGTGCAGTGCGCCAGTGCGGGGAGAAGAAGAAGTGCTGAGTGCTGAGTGCTGAGTGCAATTTGGAACTGAATAGTCTGTCAGGAAAGTTCTGTCAAGAAAGTTCTTTGAATTTTTCAGCCGCGGAGCGGCGAAAGATCTGTAGCCCAGGGCGTGAGCCCTGGGTAGGTGTAGTGAAGCGGCGCCAGCCCCGGAGGGGCGGAAGATCTTTCGCCCTTTCAGGGCTTGCACATTTTTTTCTGCTGACCTGGCGCTCACGCACCAGGCTACAGCTCTTTCGCCGCTCCGCGGCTGAAAAATTCAAAGAGCTTTCTTGACAGAGTATTGAAGAACTTCAATTCAAAGTATCTGTAATTAAAGTTCCTGATTTCCTGTTTGCACTCAGCACTCAGCACTCAGCACTCAGCACTTCTTCTTCTTCTCCTTCTTCCTATCCTCCGATTTCGACCAGTTGCAGCGCGAAGTGCAGTTGCAGTCCGGCCAGCGGGTGATTGGCGTCCAGAGTGACGGTGGTCTCGGTTACCTCGGATATAAGAAGCGGGATCACCGTTCCGTCAGGCGTGCGCATCTCTATGCCCATGCCTTCCTCCGGATCGACGCCGAGATTCAGTTGATCGCGCGCTACGATTTGCACCAGCATTTCGTTGCGTTCGCCGTATGCATCGTCAGGCTCGATTACAACGTCCTTGGTTTCGCCCACGCTCATTCCGAGCACGGCCTCGTCAAAACCCGGGATCACCTCGCCGACGCCGACGGTGAACGAAAGCGGGTCGCCGCCCTCGGACGAATCGAAGACGGTTCCGTCCTCGAACTTGCCCGTGTAGTGAACCTTCACCGCGTCGCCGGCCCGGGCTTTGCCTCCACCCGCCATTTTCAAAATAAAATCCGAATTCATCGGTTGTCCTTTCCGTTCGTTTCGTTCTCCGTCCTGCTCCTCTTGTGCCCGTCGAACCAGTCGAAGATATCTTTCATATGCGGCGCTACTATGTTGCTGTGATTGCCGCCCTCGACTTCTATGTATCTGACCTTCGCGCCCGCAGCCTGCGCCGCTTTGACCATCCGGCGCGATTCGTCTACGGAAACCGTCGGATCTGCGTTGCCGTGCACTACGATTTGCGGAATGTGCGCAATCGCCCCGATGCGCGCAATCGTTTGCGGCATACCGCCGCCTGCTACCGGAGCAAGCGCGGCAAACATCCGTGGATGATTGACCGCAATCGACCACGTGCCGTAACCGCCCATGGAGTGCCCGGTCATAAAAATGCGATCCTCGTCGATCGAATACTCGCGTTTCATTTCCGCTATCACGTCGAGCACATCCTGCTCGGCGCTGCCCAGATACATCGAGGCCGGCGCCCTGCCCTTCGGGCATACTACAAGATACCCGCGAGCTTCGGCTTCGCGTTTGATGATCCCATTGTCGTAAGCCAGAAAATAGCTGTTTTCATCTCCGCCCATTCCGTGCAGCGCAACCACGAGCGGATATTTCTTCGCCGGATCGTACGATGCGGGCACGAAGAGGCGGAAGGGCTGATTCGTCCTGTCGAGGTTCGACAGGTAGGCCCAGCGAATATCGCCGCGCCGCGATCGCAGCGGGTGCCGGCCTTTGATTATCTGCGCGAGGAGTTCTTCGGCCGCTGCGAGTTCGCCGTCGAGGTCGGTGCGTTCCAGCGCGAGATCGCCGCGGTTTACCAGTTCGATCATTCCCGCCGCGTACTCTACGGGGGCAATCGCCCGCCGCAGATCGTTGCGGTTTTCGCGCTCCAGTTTTGCGCCGAGTTCCGATGCGCGGGATTTGAGCGTCGCTGCGCGCGCGTTGAGTCCGCGAGCGATGCGTATGGGCGAGGTTTTGACTACGGGTTCCGAATCCGATGCGGTGAGCGTCAGAACGAGCTGGTATACGCCGTCGGCGAGTTCGGGCAATCGCGCCTCGATACTGAGCGGACGGGATGCGAAATCCGGAGCGATGTCGGAGAGTTTATGCAACTCGGCCAGGGTTTCTGTGCGTCCGTTTTGCCGCCTTGCGACGGCAAGGTTGCCCGAGAGTTTTCCCGTCAGGGGTTCGGTGAGAGTGAACGCCTGGGCGGCCTGAAGGCGCAGCGTCTGGCCGGGATCGCATACGAGTTGGTCGAGTTTGAGCTGAAGCGCGGTTCCGAGCGCGTAAGCCGGCGTCCACGCCTGACCGCGCAGCAGCGCCATTGCGTGGTTGTAGGCTCGCAGCGCGTCGCCGTACCTGCCGTCGGCCGAGGCTTTTTGCGCCTGCGCTTCGAGGTCTGCAACCTCCTTGCGGCGCTCCTCGGTGACATTAACGCTGTTTTTAAGCGTCCGGAATCCGACCGACAGGCGCAGTACCTGCCCCGCATCCTGCGCAAACACCGGCATACAGGTTGACGCAAGCAGAAATATTGCCGAAAGCAAGAGGCGATTTAACAGGGATCTGGACATAACTCGGCTCCTTTAATCTATATTGCCGATGATACGGAACATTTTGACCGGGCGATTCTACGGAATACCCAGAGTAATAGCCAACCCTCGCGCCAGTCAACGTCCCGATTGGATTTCTTCGCCGTGCAGCAACCTGTATAATGCGGGGCCAAAGTTATCCGTACATTCAAGAGAGATAACTGAACAAACGGAAATGTACGGAACAAACGGAAAGTTTGAGGATTTTCTGTAGTTTTCGTCTGTTTCCGTTTGTTCAGTTATCTTTACATATTCCGCGGTTTCTCTACTGCTTTCAGGAGACTGCATGCGCAGATTGATCGGAGCCGTGTTTGCGCTGCTCCTTGCCTCTGCTCCCGCGCTTGCCGCCGGGTTGAGCGCCGGGGTCGCACGCGTCGATATAACTCCGCCCGCCGAGGGCGCTCCTATGGGCGGCTACGCCGATCGTCAGGGACCCTCGACCGGCGTTCACGATCCGCTTTATGCAACCGTGCTTTTGCTGGCCGGCGAGGGCGTGCGCGTAGCAATCGTGAGCGCCGACCTGCGGTCTTTTCCATCCTCTCGCGTCGTCGCTGAAGCCCGGGCGCGCGGTCTGGCCGATCACGTATTGCTCGCCGCGACGCATACGCATTCGGGGCCGATCACCTGGGAGCGGCAGGACTGGCCGGCGGGCGCGCGCTCCTGGTTTGCGCAAACCGAGGACAGGATACTCGCTGCCATTGCCGAAGCCGGGAAGTCGATGTTTGCGGCGCGAGCGGGCTTTGGTTTCGGGCGCATTTACCTCGGGCATAACCGCAGACGTGTGGACGAGGCGAGCAAAACAGCCATGCTTTGGCGAAACGCCGAGCGCTTGCCCACTGCGCCGCTCGATCCCACGCTGGGCGTCATTCGCATAGATGACGCCGAAGGCCGCACGCGCGCAGTGCTTGTGAATTACGCGTGCCACGCCGTAGTTCTGGGGCCGGACAACCGCGAAATATCGGCGGATTATCCCGGAGCGTTGCGCCGCGAGATCGAACGCGAAATGCCGGGCGCCGTTTCCCTGTTCATTCAGGGCGGGGCCGGAGACATAAATCCGTATATGGACAAGCAACCCGTAAGGGACGGCGGTTTCACTGAAGCCGACAGGATGGGCCGCGCGCTTGCAGTCGAAGCCCTGCGTGTTGCGCGGCGCGCCGCTCCGAAGGCAAACGCCGACGGCAGTCTGAAAGCCGCGGGCGAGGTAATGGAATTTCGCGACCGGTGGGATCAGACAAAATCGGTGCGCGCCGGAGTGACCGGGCTGCTTATAAACAATGAAATCGGAATTGCGACGCTGCCGGGCGAACCTTTCGTGGAATTGCAGATCGCGCTGCGCGACAAATCCGAACTTGCTGCCGCGTTTCTCTTTGGTTACACCTACAGCGCCGGAGGCGAATGGGCGGGATACATTCCTACGATACGCGCGGCGGCCGAGGGCGGATACGGCGCGGGTTACAACACGCGTATCGAAGTCGGCGCGGGCGAGGCGATGATCGACCGCGCGCTCGCGAATCTTTACAAACTGGCCGGAAAACTGCGGGATGTGCCGAGATGAACGGGATTACCGATCTGAAAAGAGATGACGGAACATACGAAATGAAACGAAACAAACGCAAGAGCCGGCTTTTTTCCGTTCATTCCGTTCATTCCATTTGTTGCGTTGTTTCTTTACTTTTTCTGTTACTGACGGTTTCTGCGCAGGCGCAGGCGTTGCGCGCAGGCGTTGCGCGCGCAGACATCACACCGCCGCCGGGCGTCGAGATGTGGGGTTACACGAATCGCGGCAGCGGTGCGACTGCCGCGCTAGATCCTCTTTACGCGCGCATACTGGTGCTGGACGACGGGCGCGTGCGTGCAGCCATCGTTGCGCTCGACCTGGGGCGCACGTTCGGACCCGCGCAGATGGATCGGGTGCGCAATCGTGTACGAAGCAGCAACGGCGTGCGCGATGTGATATTCATCGCTTCGCATACGCATTCGGGGCCGGTCATCGAGGATTACTACGACGGAGGCGCGATTCCCGATTGGGAGCAGCGCGCCCTCGACCTGATCGCGGCTGGAATCGGCGAGGCGGCGGGGCGGCTTGCAGATGCGCGCATCGGCGCTGCCGTAGGGCAGGCGATACTCGGTCACAACAGGCGTCTTGTAGAACCGGACGGCAGCGTGCGCATGTTGTGGCGCAACGCTACGGGGCAGCCCACGGGCGTCATCGATCCGGCTGTAGGCGTAATTCGCATTGACGACGGCAACGGGCGACCGCTCGCGGTGCTTGTGAACTACGCGTGTCACCCCGTAGTTTTCGGCCCCGACAATCTGCGGTATTCGGCTGATTTTCCGGGTGCGATGGCCTCGCTTGTAGAGCGCGAGATGGGCGGCGGCGTTGTGTGTTTTTTCCTTCAGGGCGCGCCCGGAGACATCAATCCCATGGCGGACAAGACGCCGCTTGAAGAGGACGCAGACCGCGAGATGCGGCGCACGGGCGAAATACTCGGCAGGGAAGTCGTGCGCGCGGCGAAGTCCGTGAATACCGTTGCCCCCGCAGCGCCCGAAATCGCTGTAATGACGGAAGAGATTACATTCAGGAATCGCTGGAACCTGGAAAAACTCCGAGCCGGACTTGCCGTGTCGTTCGGTCCGCGACTTGCCGCGCGCTATGAAAAATACATCGTGCCCGAAATGTCACTGCCCGTAACGACGCTCGTAATCAACCGCGAGATCGCGTTTGTAGGATTGCCCGGAGAGCCGTTTGTAGGTTTGCAACTGATGCTCAAACAGCGCTCGCCGCTTCCGCTGACGTTTATGTGCGGGTATACGAACGGTTATTACGGGTATTTCCCGACGATCCGCGATGCGGCGTCGGGCGGGTACGGCGCGGATGCGGTCGTGACCCGCGTGGAAGTGGGCGCGGGCGAACGCATGGTCGATCGCGGAATCATCCATATTTATCGCATACTCGGACGATTGAAAGATCGGCCGGAAGAGAGATGACGGAACAAACGAAAATGAACGAAAATAAACGGGAAGAAGCGAAATGATGGGGAAGAAGCGGGTTCTGGTGTTGGTTGTATTGGCGAGTTTTTTTGCCGGCAGCGGGGTATTGGCGCAGGAGCGCATAGAGACGTGGCGCGGCAAGACGGTGCTTGTATTTACGCCGCATCCCGACGACGAACTCTTCGGCGCGGGCGGGACGCTTGCGCTGCTTGCGCGCAACGGCAATCGAATAATCGTCGTGATCTACACAAACGACAACAAGGGATCGTTTGATCTGGAGATGACGAGCGAGCGTCTGGCGCGGATTCGCAAGTCGGAGGAAGAAGCAGCGCTCGCCGTTCTGGGTATTCCGAAGGAAAACATCATATGGCTTGGTTACCCGGACGGTGAGCTTGAGTACGCCGAACCGAAGATGCTGTGCGGGCAGGCGACGAAGATAATACGGCAATACCGGCCCGATCTGCTGCTGAGCATCGATCCCGGAGAATGGTACGACCGATGGCATAAATCCGATCACCGCATGGCGGCCTTCAATACGGCGGATGCGGTGCGAGCCGCCGAGTTTCATCTTTATTATCCGGATCACCTTCTGGTAGACGGGCTCAAGCCTTATCGCGTGCCGCTGATGCTGTTTTATTACACGACCGAAAGCGAGGCCAATTACTGGGTGGACATAGGCGAGGTGTACGAAAAGAAGATCGAAGCCGTAACGAAACACGTCAGCCAGTTCGAACCGTCGATCAACAAGTACCGCCCGGACTGGGACGCAGCGGATCTGGAGCGCTTCAAGCAGTGGCTGCGCACTCGCGCGGAAACGCGCGAAGGCAAAATCGTGGAATCGTTCCGGCGCGCAACCGGATTTAATCCGAAGTAACTGAACAAATGAGACAGTTACGCCCGCCATCTGTGCTGGTGTGTTTAGCGCTGATCGGTTTGACGCCGGTTGTTATGCAATCGCCGCGCGCCGCGCAACCGCAGTTGCGCCCGAACATTCTGTGGATATCGGCCGAAGACATCAGCCCCGACCTCGGCTGTTACGGCGATGATTATGCGCACACGCCCGCGGTAGATCGTTTTGCCGCGGAAGGCGTACGATACATCAACGCCTTTTCCACCGCGCCCGTGTGTGCGCCCTCGCGTTCGGCGATCATCACCGGGATGTATCCGACGACGATCGGTTCGATGCACATGCGCTCGAAGGCCGTGCCGCCGCCTTACGTCAGGGCATTCACCGAATATATGCGCGCCGCCGGTTATTACTGCACCAACAACGCAAAGACCGATTACAATTTCGAGGCGCCGCCCGCGAATCGCCCGCCGCCGTCGGTGTGGGACGAAACCGGAAACCGCGCGCACTGGCGCAATCGCCCGGACAAGGATCAGCCCTTTTTTGCGGTTTTCAACATAAATGTTACGCACGAAAGCCAGGTGCGGGCCGACGCCGAAACCTATGCTCGCAACACGGCGCGTCTGGCGCCCGGCGAACGGCGGGACCCGAACCGCGCAAAGCTCCCGCCCTACTATCCCGATACGCCCCTTGTAAGAAAGGATTGGGCGACGTATTACGACAATCTGACGGCGATGGATTACATCGTGGGAGATCTGCTGCGGCAGCTCGAAAGCGACGGACTGGCCGAAAACACGGTAGTGTTTTTCTGGGGCGATCACGGGCGCGGGTTGCCGCGCGGCAAGCGATTCGTATACGACTCGGGTTTGCGCGTGCCGCTGCTTGTGCGCTGGCCGGGGCGGATCGAACCCGGCACGGTCAATGACGAACTGGTTCAGTTGTTCGATCTCGGCCCCACTGCGTTGTCGATTGCGGGCGTGCAGGCGCCGGCGCACATCCAGGCGCGCGCGTTTCTGGGCGAGCAGAAAAAAGCGCCCCGCCGTTACGCATTCGCGCATCGCGACCGCATGGATGAAGCCCCGGATACGATGCGTTCGGTGCACGACAAACGTTTTCATTACATACGGAATTTCTTTCCCGGCCGGCCCTACGCGCAGCACATCGCCTACCTCGAAGAAATGCCCACGATGAAGGAACTGAGGCGTCTTTACAAGGATCATTACAATGCGCTGTCGCCGGATTACGGGCGGGCGTTGACGTCGGCGCAGTTGCTTTATATGGCGCCGGAAAAGCCGCGCGAGGAGTTATATGATCTTTCGGTGGATCCGCACGAGATCAACAATCTTGCAGGTTCGCCGCGATACGGCGCGGTGCTTGCGCGCATGCGCGCAGCGCTCGACCGCTGGATGAAGGAAACCCGGGATCTGGGACTTGTGCCCGAGGCGGATCTGCGCGAAAGGATGCGGCCGGGCGGAATCTGGCGCAAAACCGAAACGCCCGTGATCGGCGAAACCGCCGTGGGGGACCGGATTCGATTCGAGATTGTTTGCGCTACTGAAGGCGCGTCGATTGTTTATACGACGGAAGCCGGAGAAGGTGCGCGCTGGAAGCTTTATACCGGGCCGCTTATGCTTGCGGCGTCGACGCCGCTGCGCGCGCGCGCGGGGCGGTTCGGTTATCTGGACAGCGACGAGACGGGGCGAAGATAAACAACGGAATAAACGATATGAAACAAAAATTACGGAAAAGTCCAATATTTCCGTTTGTTCCGTCTTATTTCGTTTGTTCCGCAGCAATTCTCGGTTTAGAAGAAATCTGGCGGGCCAGACATATGGAGTGCGGCGACTTGTCGCCGCTTTTGTGTTCGCCGGACGAAAAGCGGCGACAAGTCGCCGCACTCCATATGTCTTCGACGCGCTTTTGGTTTCAAACCGAGAATTGCTGTTTGTTCCGTTGTTTATGTTTTACGCGGAAGGGAATCCGGCGGATTGCGTCACGCGTCCGGCCTGCGCGATATGTCGCTGTTCGTGGACCACGATGATGCGGAAAGCATCGAGCAGGCTGTAGGCGACTACGCTGGCCACGGGCGAGGTGATGACGATACTGTCGAGATCGAGGCCGCGCGTGGATTTCATCTTTTCTACGAGGAGATTCTGCGAGTCGAGAAAGCTCTGCACGATTCCTGCGTCGATGGAGCTTGTGGACGGCGTGTATTTGGCGCTTGCTTTTAGTTTCCGCGTAGATTCGGGAGCGAGCGACTTGATGAGTAGCTTCCCCAGAATGCGGGGCAAAAGCGGCAGTCTGTGCAGAAACGTTTTCGGGTAGCGCCCTGCCGTTACGTTGTCGATGATGTCGAGATACGGGCGATTGATGACGATCAGGTGCTCGAGGCACTGCGCCACGCTCCACGAGTTTTCGTCCGGTTTCCAGTTGAGTTGCTCGGGAGTGAGCGCGGCGAAGGAGGATTTGACATCGTTTGAAATTGCGTGCGCTTCGGCGATAAGGTCGGGCAGCGGCATTGCGGTAATCGAAGCCATAGTCGCCTCCTTTGCGAAACCGATAAACGAATGGACTGATGATACGCATTCCGCGCGCTGCGTCAATTTCCAGTTGCGGGGGCTATCGGTTTTCTTACCGGCGGCGGTTATTACTTTCGTTGGAATCGAGCACTTCGCGGACCTTGAAGGCGAGGCTCTCGGGCGTGAATGGTTTGTGGAGAAAATCGACCCGGGATTCCGAGACGTTGTACCTCAGGATGGAATCGTCGGTGTAGCCGGAAAGATAGAGCACCTTGAGATCCGGGCGTTGACGCGTCAGGTTTTCGGCAAGCTGCCGCCCGCCCATTGCCGGCATCACTACGTCGGTGACCAGCAGATCCGGATGGAGTTGCTCGCGTTCGTAAAGCGAAAGAGCTTCTTCGCCGTTGGCGGCCTCGTATATGCGATAGCCGTACTGCTCGAGTATGGATTTCGCCAGGTCGCGTACGAGTTCGTTGTCTTCGACCAGAAGTATGGTTTCCGAGCCGCGCCTGGGTTTCGGTTTCTCGAATTGCGGAACGGCTTGGGCTTCGGGCGTCACCGCGCGCGGCAGATAAATTCTGAACGCTGCGCCGAGTTTGAGCTTTGATTCAACCTCGATATGCCCGCCGCTTTGCCGGACGATGCCGTAAACGGTTGCGAGTCCGAGGCCGGTTCCTTTGCCTTCTTCCTTGGTGGTGAAGAACGGTTCGAAGATCCTCTCGATATACTTTTCTTCGATCCCGATGCCGGTATCGCTCACCGACAGCCTGACGTACTCGCCCGGCGTTGCGTCCGGATGCAGGCGGCAATAGGCATCGTCGAGTGCGACGTTCTGCGTTTCTATCGTCAGTCGCCCGCCTTCGGGCATCGCGTCGCGCGCATTGACGACCAGATTGATGATGATCTGCTCCATCTGCCCCGGATCCACGAAAATCGGCCATAGAGTGCTGTTCTGGAGCGTCGTGAGTTCGATATCCTCGCCCAGAACGCGCCGCATCATACGGTCTACACTTTCAATGACCGCGCCGAGATCTACGAGTTGTGTAGTGATGACCTGTTTGCGGCTGAAGATGAGCAACTGGCGCGTCAGCGCCGCCGCGCGTTCGCCCGCCTTGCGGATTTCTCGAATCCGCTCGTTCATCGGATCGTTGTCGGAAAGGGTCCAGGAGGCCAGATCGCACTGCCCCAGAACGATCGTGAGCATATTGTTGAAGTCGTGCGCTACGCCTCCGGCAAGGCGTCCCACGGCTTCCATCTTTTGCGCCTGCAGAAGCTGGCTCTCAAGCTTTTTCTTGTCCGTTACGTTCAGTCCGAGGCAAATGCTGGTTCCGTCGGATAGGGGCATCTGAATCCACGAAGTGTCTATCGTGCCGCCGTCGCGCACCTGCGTAGAAAAATCGGTCCACGTAGACGTCGGATTAGCGATGAAATCGCGCGCGCGCGCAGCCGCTTCCGGCTGCGGGTAAAGTTCGCCGAGAATGTCTGCGTGCTGCGCCTCGGCGAGCGTCCATCCGAGCGTCTGCTCCCAATGGCGATTGACCAGTTGCAACCGTCCTTTGGAGTCGAAGAACGCCACCATTACCGGGATGTGATCGAAGATCGTCTGCAGGATTTCCTTCTGCTTCCGAAGATTTTCTTCTGACCGCACACGCGCGGTTATGTCGAGCGCAAGCACCAGCCGCGACGCACGGTCCTCAATCGTCAGATCGTGCGTCGTCACCTCGACCTCTATGTGCGTCCCATCCTTCCTCGCGTGCGTCCCCAGCCCCGGATGCCGCAGCGGCCCCTCGATCGCCCGGACGTTGGCGAGCACGCTTTCCCGCTTCGCGGCGGGCTGAAGGTCGAGTATCGTCAGGTGCTCGAATTCTTCGCGCGAGTAACCGTATTGCCGGCGCGCCGCATCATTGGCCGAAACGATGCGGAGGGTATCGATGTCGTAGATGAACATCGGGTGCGGGTTGTTTTCGTAAAGGTGGCGGTAGAGCAGATCGCTGTCGTTGCGCATCTCTTCGTCGTGCTTTCGGCCCGCTTCGATCAGAAGCGCCTCGGCCTGCCGCCGCGCCGCACGCTCTACGTGTATTTCGATCTCGCAGGCAGCAGCCATTGCCAGATCGCCGAGCGCTTCGACTTCGGTCGATGCCCATCTGCGCGCGCGCGCATCCACTACGCCGATAACGCCGAGAATCCGGCCATCCTCGGTGGCAAGCGGTACTCCAAGGTATGCGCCTATGTTGAGGTCATCGAGCAGCGGTTGGGCGATTCCCGCTTTGCGCATCTGGGCGTTCGCCCGCACATCGTCGATTACGAGCGCTTGGCCGCCCTCGTATACCTGGGCGAGGAGCGATTGCACGAGCGCCAACTGTTTCTGGGATTTCCACGACTCGGGCAGACCCGTGCAGCTTAGGCAAACACGCGTATCCTGATCGGCGAGCGAGATGAACGCCCCCGGCGCGTTGAGCAGACGCATGGCGAGCCTCGTCAGCCGCACGAAAGATTCGTCGTTCGGAGACGAGATTTCTATGTGAGAGCGAAATGCGGCCGCTAAGGCCGGATCGCTATGCAGGGGCAACTCTATAGCCATATCCTCGGCCCTGCCCGCACTCGCGCAGCAGACGCCTGTCCCATTGAAGGACTTCATTGCTTGGGCGCACTGCACCAGAGCGCGGGGCTGGTGTGAGTTTGTCTCACACTCCGGCAACGGTAAATGTCGATGTTACCGGTTCCTTTTATCAGAAAGAGCCTCTGGAAGCAATTTTTTCTTTCGGTGAATGGCGCTGGCTTGAAGGCATATACACATCCCGTAGATATCATATACCTTGATTTCCGGCTAAACTGCCGGTGTTTTCCGATACGACAAGTCGTGGAGGGCGCATGAATTTCATCGGAGATTTCACGGGCAAAGTTGTTCTCATTACGGGAGCAGCGCGGGGAATAGGACGCGAAACCGCTCGGCAGTTCGCCGCCTGCGGCGCGCGCCTCGCCCTGCATTACCGCAGCAGCCGCACGGAAGCCGAAGCCGCGCACGCCTCGCTTGACGGGCAGTCGCACGCGTTGTTTCAGGCCGATTTGACGAGTCCGGCGGAAGCTGCGCGCCTCGTCGAAGAAGTTCTCGCCGAAATGGGCCGCATCGATGTACTCGTCAACAATGCCGCCGTATTCGAGTTGCACAGGATCGCCGAGGTTGGTTACGAGGAGTGGCAGTCGGCCTGGCGACGCACGATCGATGCCAACCTTATCGGCGCAGCCAACCTCATTTACTGCACCTCGCAGCATATGATCGCGCAGCGATCGGGCAGGATCATCAACATTTCCTCGCGCGGGGCGTTTCGCGGCGAACCCGAAGCTCCGGCCTACGGCGCAAGCAAAGCAGCCCTAAACGCCATGAGCCAGTCGCTTGCCCAGGCGCTTGCGCCGCACAACGTGTTTGTATATGTCATAGCGCCCGGATTCGTAGACACCGAGCGCGTAGCCTGGAAGGTTCACGGCCCGCAGGGCGACGCCATCCGCGAGCAAAGTCCGCTCGGGCGCGTAGCTCGTCCGGAGGAAGTTGCAAGGACTGCGCTGTTTCTGGCGTCCGAAGGAACCGATTTTCTCACCGGCTGCATCGTTGACGTCAACGGCGCTTCCTATCTGCGCACTTGAATGAAAACCGCAGAATACGCTGAAACTACATCAGACCACGAAACATTGAGACACATCACTGGGTACGCCCGCGAGGGCGCGTGCGCACCCAGTTGCGGACTCCCTTGTGTGTACCATTCTGGATTGATTTAGAACGCGGTTTCGATTTTGGTGTTCAGTACTCTGTAAACAAAGTTTGAGTTT
>JAHBSF010000114.1 GCA_019639255.1 Acidobacteriota bacterium
CGGCCGAGGAATACGGGGTTATTCAGCCTGCAGGTCGGGGCGCTTGCGGTCAAGGGCGAGAGTGTGTTTGCCGGGACGCGCGGCACGGGTGTTTTCTTCAGCCGGCTGGTCTGAGGGGGCGGAAGAAACCGCGGAATACGCAGAATTAACGAAAATCGCGGAAGGAAGACACGGTAATGTTTCTTTCCTCATCCCCCGCGCCTTCAGCGGTTTCTCACTGTAGGCCGCTGGTATGAGCTTCCGGATATGGCTATAATAGCCAGGTTGAGGGCAGACAATATGAAGAGCGTGAACATTGCGGAACTGAAGAACCGGCTCAGCCAGTATCTGCAGGAAGTGCGGGCGGGCGAAGAGATTCTGGTGCGCGACCGTCAGCGGCCGATAGCGCGAATCGTGCCATTCCCGCAGGCGGGCGACGCCGACCCTGGGATGTTGAGGCTGGCTGCGGATGGTAAAGTGCGGCTCGGGGAAGTCGGAGACGACGGTGAATTCTGGGATGGGTTCTGGCGATTGCCGGCGCCAATCGTTGGGAGCGAAGCGCTTGACCGCGTGCTCGATGAGGAGCGCGGTGAAGACTAAACCCGGTAAGAGAGTCGTTCCGGCCCGGATCGCTTTCTGGGATACGAGCGGTATAGTTCCACTGTGCTGTTTTCAGGCGCGATCAGCACCGGCGCGCCGGGCATCGCGGACCTATTCGCGGCCGGTAGTCTGGTGGGGGACCCTGATCGAGGCGCAGAGCGCGCTGGCGCGTTTGAAGCGTGAAGGCGTTCTGGGCGCGCGCGAGGTCGAGAATGCTTTGGCGCGTCTGGAAGCATTGCGCGCACGCTGGAGCGAAATGTTGCCGACCGAAGAAGTGCGAGAGAGTGCGGGCCGCATACTGGCCCGACATCCGCTGCGCGCCGCCGATGCCTTGCAACTCGCCGCAGCGCTGGTCTGGTGCGAGGATCGTCCGCGCGGACGCTATTTTGTCTGCGGTGATGGGGCGTTGGCGCAGGCGGCTGCGGATGAAGGCTTTACTGTCGTTAAATTATAGGAAGAACAGAGATAACGGAACATACGAAACGAGACGGAAACTACGGAAATATTCAACTTTTCCGTCTGTTCCGTCTATTTTCGTTTGTTCCGTTATCTCTCTTTTCTGTTGACTGCGCAATGGGAAAAATAGGAAGATCCGAGCCGCTTTCCACCACCGTATACTCGGCGTCCCTACATACGCCAAGGAGGCAAAATGGACATCTACTGGTTCAGGCCCCGGACCATCCTCATCATTGCCTTGATCGTCATCGCCTTCATCCTGGATCAGCGACAGGGATTTCAAGCCGCCCAGAGCCTGATAAAAATCACACCGGTTTCGGCCGCCAGCTTCGCTCCGCAGACGCCGATGGCGCCGGGCTCTATAGTCGCGATCTTTCTGGACGGCGACATCGTCCCGTCAGGCGCCGTCGTCGTCGGCAACGACACCAATCCGTCAACGCCCGAGGTTGAACTGCCGACGCTGTTGGAGAATCTCTCGGTAGAAGTTCATGGACGTTCGGCGGGGATATTCTTTTTGAGCGCGCGTCAGTGGAACATCCTGTTGCCCGTTGATCTTCAGCCGGGCACGGGGCCGATCATTATCCGCGATGCAACAGGTCTGATTCGGGCGGTGGGAGAGCTTGAGGTCGCTTCCGTATCTCCGGCCATTTTCACAGCCAACACAAATGGCACGGGTGTACCGGCTGCGTTTTTGATCCGTGTGCTGGGCAGCGGACAGCAACGCATCGAGCAGGCTGCGGAACTCGATCCGGCCAGCCAGAGGTTTGCGCCCAAACCGATAGATCTGGAGCGCGGCGATGAACTGGTGTTTCTGATTCTGTACCTGACCGGGGCGCAGGGAATAAATGATGCAAACCAGACGCGTATACTGATCGGGGGAGCAGAATACATACCGGATTTTGTGGGATCGGCGCCGGGCTTTGTCGGACTGGAGCAGATCAACCTTAGATTGCCGAGGTCGCTGCCGACCGGGTTGCTGCAGGTAAGTTTCGTGCATCTTGCAGACGGGCGGGCGGCGAATGCCTGCGAGATCGAAATAGCGTCGCCTGCGGGTGCGCCGCCCAGCATCCGCGGACTGAGCAGGGACGAAGCGCTTGCGGGTGAAGTTATAGAAGTGACGGGCACAGGGTTTACTCCGGACAGCGAGGTATTGATATCGGATGCAACGAGGAAGCTATATAACGCGCAGTTGATGGAGACCGGTTCGACGAGCCTGAAGGTTATGGTGCCTTACGGGTCGGGGACTGGGAACCTGATCGTCAGGAACACGCGCGGGGAGGCGAGTTTTCCTTTCCGTATGCGCACCTCTATGAGCGGGATCGTCCAGCGGGTCACGGCAGGGCAGGGAGGAAGCGAAGAAAGAACCGGGATCAGAAATGTCACGATCCGGATCCGTCAGAATAACGTGGAACGGACGGCGATGACTAACGACGACGGGTCGTTTCTAATGCCTGACGTCGAGCCGACGTCGCGATTGACGTTTGAGGTTGACGGCACCACCAACGGATTGCTGCCGTTGCCGAAGGATGTCAGAAGCATGCCGGTAGTCGGTGGGAGAGATAACCAGTACGAGGGTTACATCGAACTGAAAGAGATTTCCGGGCCATCGTCATTTGCGGGCGTAAATGGCGTCCTTGCGCACGAGATAGTCGCCCCTGTAAGAGGCCGGGATGAAGCGTCGCAACCCTCAACCGTTGTTTTTGATCCACAGGGATCGGTAGCGAGATTCCCTGACGGAACAGTAGTCAACAACATCACGGCGACGGTGCTAGATCCTGGGCGAGTACCGGCAAATCTGCCGCCGGCGCAGTTCAGCTCGACGATAGTGCAGTTGACGCCGTTCGGGGCAACGCTGGATCCGGGCGGGAAGCTGACGTTTCCGAATACGGACGGGTACGCGGCGAATGAAACGGTGACGCTCTACCGGTTCGATCAGGTAGCGGGGAGCAGCACGCTCGGGCAGTTTGTTTCAGCCGGACAGGCGCGGGTGACGGCGGACGGGATGAGGGTCGAAACGGCTGAGAATGGGATCAGGGAGACGACTTACTACTTCGTCTCGAAGCCGCGCCGGATCACGACTATATACGGGAGGGTGGAAGAAGAGATCGAGGGCGGAGCGGTGCAGCCCGCGCGCGGTGCGCTGGTACAGGTGCGCGGACAGTCGATCTTCAGCCTTACGGATCAGAGCGGGACATATACATTGAGGAACGTACCGATACCGGATGCGGCGGTGTTGTCGAGCGGCTTTGCAATAGAAGTCAGTTTTCTCAGGCCCGACGGGACGGTGGACAGGGTTGACAGGGAAGGAGTGATACCCGGGATCGCGGGATTGACGCTTGTGACGCCGCCGGTCCGGATCGTGACGCAGGGCAGGGCAAGAGCGCCGGTGATACAGGCGCCGAGGTCGCTTGTGGTCGAGGCGGGCAGACAATCGGAGTTCAACTTTCTGGCCTATGCGCGGGTTGCGGCAAGGACGTTGACGAGTGTTGAGGTGATGGGTGCGGAGTTTGCTTCGGTAACCGTTCTAGGCAATGACAGATATGCATTGAGACTATCGCCTACGGCGGCTTCGGTTGGAGTGTTTACCCTTGAATTGCGGGCAGTCGACAGCGCCGGAGAGTCGACATCACAGTCGGTTCTGCTCGAAGTGAAGGCGGCGCAGGTCAATACGCCGATTGCACTGAGCCGGAGCGTCGAAACGAACGAAGACCAGCCGGTCAACATACAGTTGACCGGAACCGGAGGCAGTCAGTTTCGCGTCATCAGCGAGCCGCGTCGGGGGCGCTTGAGCGGTGCGGTCCCAAATATCACTTACACGCCGGGGGCTGATTTTACCGGAGCGGACGTCTTTAGTTTCGTCGTCGGAAACGGAACAGTCGAAAGCGCGCCGGCGTCGGTGACGATCAACGTCCAGGGGGTGGATGATGCGCCTCGCCTGACGGTTGGAGACCGTTTTATGACCAACATCGGGCAGCGCCTCGCGATCGTCATCAATGGATATGATGGTGATGCAGAGCAGAAGTTGACGCTGACGGGCGATGGATTGCCGATGGGAGCATTGATCCGGCAGGTGACTGCGACGAGTTGGGTGCTGGAGTGGAGACCGACTGGCGAACAGATCGGTATTTATACGGTCAATCTGACATTAATCGATGACGGCATGCCGGCGCAGAGCGCGTCGAAATCAATCACAATCATCGTCGATGCGACGTGGACTCCGGGCGTGATTCTGAGTCCCGAACTGGCCCGAGCACACGCGTTGGTGATTCTGGGGGACGTCATCATCGTCGGGACGGACGGAGCGGGCATCTACCGGTCATTCGACAATGGAGCGACGTGGAACGAGGCAAACACGGGGTTGCCGCCGGGCGTGGCGCGCTTTGTCTTCTCGCTGGTCGAGAATGGCGGAGTGATCTTTGCCGGGACGAACAGGGGAGGCGTCTACCGTTCACTGGACACCGGCGCGACGTGGAGCGAGGCCAACAACGGACTGGTGGGAGGGACTGCGCGCACGGTGCGCGCTCTGGCGGTGAGTAACGGGATGATATTCGCCGGGACGGACGGCGCGGGGATCTACCGGTCATCGGACAACGGAGCGACGTGGATCGAGATCAACACCGGGCTCCCTGAACCCGCGCGCGCCCTGCGTTCGCTGACGG
Source organism: Acidobacteriota bacterium (assembly GCA_019639255.1). Lineage (GTDB taxonomy): Bacteria > Acidobacteriota > Blastocatellia > RBC074 > RBC074 > JAHBSF01. Next base: position 4,695 of record JAHBSF010000114.1, read on the forward strand.
CGGGGGGCGGGGCGCTTTTCGCCGGAACCAACGGCGCTGGAATCTACCGTTCACCGGATAACGGAGCGACGTGGGACCAGGCAAATTCCGGATTGCCGGAGGGAAATGCGCGATTTGTGTATGCGCTGACCACGAGCGGCGTGGCGGTCTTTGCCGGAACGTTTGCCAGGGGCGTCTACCGGTCGCTGGATAATGGAATGACGTGGAGCGAAGCCAGCACCGGGTTGCCGGCATCCCCGCGCACTGTATACGCTCTGACCACGAGCGGCGGGGCTATCTTTGCCGGAACCAACAGTCCGGGAGTCTACAAGTCGCTCGACAATGGCGCGACGTGGAGCGCGGCAAACACCGGGCTGCCGGAAGGAGGGGCTCGAACCGCGTATGCGCTTAAGGCAGCCAACGGCTCGATTTTTGCTGGAACTGAAAGTGCAGGCGTCTACCGTTCTGTGGATGCCGGCACGACGTGGAGTGCGGCAAACTCCGGATTGCCCCCCGGAGCCGCGCGTCTTGTAAATGCTCTGACGCTGAGCGGCGCCGTGATTATTGCCGGGACAGGCAGTGGAGGCGGAATCTATCGTTCATTGGATAATGGCGTGACGTGGGGAGATGCGAATACGGGACTCCCGGAAGGTCATCCGCGCACCGTACGCTCGCTGACGGTGAGCGGCGGGACGATCTTCGCCGGGGCGAACGCAGCGGGAATTTATCGATCGCTTGACAACGGAGCGACGTGGAGCGAAGCCAACAACGGGTTGCCGGAAGGGACTGCGCGGTGGGTCTGGAGTATGACGGCGGGCGGCGGCGCGATCTTCGCCGGGACGATCGGAGCAGGCATTTACCGTTCGCTCGATAATGGAATGACGTGGAGCGAAGCGAATACGGGTCTGCCTGAGGGCTTTGCACGCGATGTGCGCTCGCTGGCGGTGAGCGGCGGGGCGATTTTTGCCGGGAATTTTGCCGATGGCATCTACCGTTCGCTCGATAACGGTGCGACGTGGAGCAAATCAAGCACCGGGGTGCCGGATGGCAGAACAGTGACGGCGCTGACGGTGAGCGGCGGAGCGATCTTCGCCGCAGCGAGGGGAATATATCGCTCGCTAGATAACGGAGCGACGTGGAGCGAGGCCACGACGGGGCTGCCTGGGCAGAACGCTCGCATCATCCTTTCACTGACATCGAGCAACGGGGTGATCTTTGCCGGGACGGAGGGAGAGGGCGTCTTCCGTTCTTCGGCGGCTGAGATACAGTGGAGCCCGGTCAGCGCCGGGTTGCCGGCGGGGGATGCGCGCGTCATCAACGCGCTGTTGGCGAGCGGCGGGTCGATATTCGCGGGAACTCGCGGGGCGGGACATTACACATTGACCGAATCGGCAATCGTCTGGGAGCCGAGGAGCAATGGCCTGAGCAATCTGGAGGTGAATACCGCGATTACTGACGGCGATACGCTGCTCGCCGGGACGTTCGGCGCAGGAGTATTCCGCACAGTTGACGACGGATTAAGCTGGATCTCGGCCAATTCGGGTTTGCCCGCGAATCCGCGTGTTCAAGCGCTCACCCGCACCCCAAACAACGTCATTGCCGGCTTGTCCGATGCAGGCGTCTATTTCTCCGCAAACCAGGGGCAATCCTGGACTGTGCGGAATAGTGGTCTGACCAATCTGCGCGTCAAGGCTTTGGCAAACGACGGAGCAACAATCTGGGTCGGGACCGAAGGCGGAGTTTTCCGCTCGACCGATCAGGGCGTGAACTGGATCGTCTCCAATTCCGGATTGACGAGTCAACGCGTGCTGAGTCTGGCCGTAGCCGGTGCGGCGCTTTATGCAGGGACGGAAAACGGTATGTTCCGTTCAACCAACGGCGGCGGGAACTGGACGGTGATCAATACAGGGCTCGGCAATTTGTATATTCTGTCGATCGGGGTTGCGCCGGACGGTGTAACGGTGCTGGCCGGGACGCAGAACGGGCTCTATCGTTCGACCAATAGCGGGGCAAGCTGGACGCTGGTGACAAACGGGGTTGCGGATCGTGTTACGCCGCTGGCTTTTGCTGTGGCGGGAAACGTGGTGCTGATGGGGACGTTCTCGGGGTATTACGTTTCTGAAGACAACGGGGCGAGCTGGCGGCCGAGGAATACGGGGCTGTTGAGCCTTCAGGTTGGGGCGCTTGCGGTCAAGGGCGAGAGTGTGTTTGCGGGGACGCGCGGCACGGGTGTTTTCGTCTCGCAACTGGAGTAGTAGAAAGCGCGGAATACACCGAACAAAACGGAAACCGCGGAATAATGCGAGTCCGCATGGTTTCCGTTTTTTTTGGGTATATTCCGAGTTCTCTCCTGACCTTGCATTATCCGGTCGGAGTCAACAAAATGGCTCAGGTTCATGCCTTTGTATCTGGCGAATCGTCAACCTCGGGGAGTCGCGAATGAGAACGGTACTGGTCGCCGCTGCGGTAGTCTCGCTGCTTGTCTCGCTCTCTTACTCAGGAGCGCGGGCGGTGAACAACTACGCCGTAGATCTCGGCTCAAGCATCATCACATTGACGATCACGCAGGACGGATTGCTCGCACGCATCCGCCCGACCAATACGATCGCCGTTAAGAGCTTCAGCGGCGCCGTCATCATGCCGCTGGAGGACGAGTCGCGCGGATCGGCGCAACTGTTGATCGAGGCGAAATCCTTCGAATGCATCGACAAGGACATGGGCGAGGTCGAACGCCGCGAACTTCACTCGGTGCTGCACGCCAAGATACTGGAATCCGAAAAGCATCCGCAGATTGTTTTTCGGTCCGCTGCGATCCTGGATCTTAAACGCGATGCCGACACCCGCACATTCACTCTTCATGGCGATTTGACGCTGCACGGCGTAACCAAACGTGTTTCGGTGCCGGTTAAACTGACGCGCGAGGGCAACCTGCTGCGGGCGACGGGCGAGGGAGTCGTAAAACAGAGCGATTTCGGGATTGCACCCTATTCGGCGGCTTTCGGGTTGATCAAGATCCGGGACGAGGTGAAGGTTACTTTCAATGTCACGGCGAAGGGCGCCTGAAAAGAGATAACGGAACAAACGGAACTGGACGGAAAACACGGAAATGGCCCAGCGAATACAGCAACAGCAGCGATCTTCAATAGAGATTTGCAGTCCTTCGACGCTTGAAAAGATCGGCGAAGCGCCGGTTTATACGCCGGATGAAGTGCGCGCGGCGGTCGAGCGCGGGCGTAAGGCGGCGACTGTCTGGAGCGGTATGAGGTTCGCCGAGCGGCGGCGCATACTGCTCGATGCGCGGCAACGGCTGCTGGATCGAAGCGAAGAAGTCATACGGTTGATCTGCAACGAAGCGGGCAAACCGCGCTTTGAAGCAGTGACGATGGAGGTGGCTTATTGCGTTGACGCGCTGACCTTTTACGCCAAACAGGCGCGACGATTTCTTCAGCCGCAGCGTGTGTCGCCCCATTTGCTCAAGACCAAAAAGGTGACGGTCCGCTACGTTCCGCGCGGCGTAGTCGGCATCATCGCGCCGTGGAACTTTCCGCTTGTGATGACGCTCGGCGAAGCCGTGCCTGCGCTTGCGGCCGGAAACGCAGTCATAATCAAGCCTTCGGAGTGGACGCCGCTAACGGCGCTGCTCGGCGCCGAGATCCTGCGCGAAACCTTCAAGGCGCATGGGTTGCCCGAAGATCTCTTGCAGGTGGTGACGGGTTACGGCGAAACCGGCGGTGCGCTCGTCGATGAAGCCGATATGATCGCTTTTACCGGCAGCGTGCGAACGGGCAAACTGATCGCCGAACGCGCCGCACGGCGGCTTGTCCCCGTAAGCCTGGAACTTGGCGGGAAAGACCCGATGATTGTTTTGAAGGACGCGGATCTTGAACGCGCGTCTTCGGCCGCCGTGTGGGGCGCGTTTATGAATTCGGGGCAGGTATGCATTTCCGTTGAGCGCGTTTATGTGGAAGATGCGGTGGCCGAAGATTTCACCCGCCGGGTGGTTGAAAAAACGCTCGCCTTGCGCCAGGGGCGCGATGTAGATGCTCAAGATGATGCGTCGAGAGTCGATGTCGGGGCTATGACGTTTCCGAAGCAGATCGAAACCGTAGAGCAGCATGTGCGCGATGCTGTCGCTCGCGGCGCAAAAGTCCTTGCAGGCGGAAGGCGTGCGCCCGATCTTCCGGGACGATACTACGAGCCCACGGTGCTCGCCGATGTAGACCACTCGATGCAAATTATGCAGGATGAGACATTCGGCCCCGTGCTTCCGATCATGCGCGTGCGCAACGAACAGGAAGCATTGCAGCTTGCAAACGATTCGCGCTATGGGTTGAACGCAAGCGTATGGACCGGCGACCGAAGCAGGGGCGAGGATCTTGCGGCGCGCGTAGAGGCGGGCAGCGTATGCGTCAATGACGTGATTACGGGCGTAGCGGTGACCGATGCGCCTTTCGGAGGCGTGAAGGAAAGCGGCAGCGGACGCCGGCACGGCGCGCCCGGCATCCGGCGTTTCACAACCGAACAGGTAATCGTTTCGGATCGTTTCGGATTAAAGCGCGAGATGATCTGGTATCCGTATACGGCGAAGGGCGAAAAATTGATGCGCCGGGTGCTGGCCTCGATTTTTTCATCCGGGTTGGGACGCAAACTCAGGGCTATGTTCGGCTGAGTCGCCGAAGCATTGGACGCGGGATACCAGCATCCCGCGTTCTATGCTGTGCACTATTCACCTTTTGACCGATTGGTCTATAATCGCCATCCATCATCCTCGACGAAGTTAAAATAATTAAGAGGTTCTCCCGCGCCTGTTTTGCGGTGCGGCTTTATTGAAAGGTACGCAATGAGCGCATCCAACGCTGAGACAAACGGGCATCACATTCCGCCGCAGGAGCCCGAAGGCGGCGGCAAACTGATAGTAATAACGGCTCCGCTCACGGAGTCGATAGACCACGCAGGTTATTTCATACAGATGGGCATGGCCTCGATGCCGATATGGATGGAGGGCGTGCTCAACAGCAAATATCCCAATTGGCGCAACGTTCAGTACAACGAGGATCATTCGGCGCGTTATATGCCCGCGGGCGTGCGTCTGGTCGAAGCAGCGTTGCTGCGCGAATACAGTGAAGAAGACATCGTATGCTGCTATCCGGATGACCTCGACAGGTTCGTGGGGCCCAATACGCGCGTGGTCGCCGTATCCACGCACAATCCTCTCGGAGTGACTTTCGCAGCCGGAGTTTATACCTCTATTTTCGGCTCCTCGAAGATGCCCATAAACTCGCACTACGCGCGGCAGATGTTCAAACAGATCAAGGAAAGCCCCTACAGAGGAAAATTCAAAGTCATCGTGGGCGGTTCCGGAGGGTGGCAGATTACGCAAAATGATGCGTTTGATGAACTCGGCGTCGATTGCGTAGTAGAAGGGCGCAGCGAATCCGACGAAACGATGGATCTGTTTCGCCGCGCGATTTCGGGACAGGAGTTGCCGCGCCAGATCGATGTGGCGCACCCGAAAGACCGCAACGCCATACTGACGCCCGTGCGACGCACGACGTTCGGCGTAGTAGAGATGACTACGGGGTGCGGCAGGCGCTGCCAGTTCTGCGTGCCGGATCTGAACCCGCAGATCGACGTACCGAAAGAAAAGATCATGGAGACCGTGCGCGTAAACGTGCGCGACGGCAATCAGCAGATATCTCTTGCAACCGAGGATATGTTCATCTGGGGGCAGGTTCATACGGAAACGCCGTTTTATTTCCCGAACCGCGAGGCGCTGCTGGATCTGTACCGCAGCGTAGTCGGGACGCCTGGAGTAGAGCAGCACGTTCTGAGTCACGCGACGATTGCTCCCGCAGTCGTCGATCCGATCATGATCAAACAGTTGTCGGACTTGTTGCTCGACAAGAGTCCGATTCACCTGCCTATGCTCTCGACGCATCCGAAGAAGAAGGCGCTGTCGCCGCTCATAGGGCTTGAGACGGGGTCGGTGCGGATGGCCAAACAGATAATGCCGAGCAAGGGCGTGCCGTTCCCGATCGACGAGTGGCCGAGTGTAGTTCTCGAAGGTTTGCGAATACTGAACGAAAACAACTGGTTTCCGGTCATGACGCTTATGATCGGCAATCCGGGTGAAACCGATGAAGACACGATGGCTACGCTCGATCTGGTTTATGAAATGGAGCGCAGGAAGCTTTTCGCCTTCCTCGTGCCGTCGATCTTCACTCCGCTGCACGACACGCGAATGGAAAAAAAGAAGGGCGTTACGGAAACGCAGCAGCTTTCGCGCATGCAGTGGCAGTTGCTGATGAAGTGCTGGAAGTTCAACCTGCGTCCGGGGCTTTACAGTTGGTGGGGGCCGATGGCCTGGCGCCTGGGCGCCATCGGGCTTTGGGCCTGGAAGCTGAGAAAACTGAATGGGCCGAACTTCACCTGGCCGATGCTCAATTTCGCCAGCGCACTCCCGGAGCAGATGATGGGCAGGATGGGCAAGCTTTATATCGGTCAACCTATGAACGTAAAAACGCGCAAGGAACTGATCGCTACAGTCAAACAGAGCCAGTGGCGTTACCTGCGCGCCGATTGCGGCGATCTTCCGGACGGGTATACGCCGCCCTCAGATCCGCCGAAATCCCTGCAGGTGCTCAAAGCCGAAGTGATGTCGAGCCTGAATTGACGCTCCAATAGAACGCGGAATACACGGAAACTAAATCAAACCACACGACATTGGGGCAAAAAAGAGAGATAACGAAACAAACGAAAAAAGACTGAACAGACGGAAATATTCAACGATTCCGTAATTTTCGTTTCATTTCGTTTTTTTCGTTATCTCTCTTTTCTGCCGGGGGGCGGTGATGAATGTTTCGGCGGTGACGAGGGCGCCGGGGGCGGATCTCACCCGTTGCGAACTGACATATATCGCATCGCAACCAATAAACGTCGAGCGAGCGAATAAGGAGCACCGGGCGTATGAATCGGCTCTGGCCGGGTTGGGTGTGCGCCTGATTTCGCTTCCCTCCGAACCCGGACTTCCAGACGCCGTATTCATCGAAGACGCAGCCCTCGTGCTCGACGAAATTGCAGTGCTTACGCGTATAGGCGCCGAATCGCGCCGCGCCGAGGTTCTAAATCTCGCTCCCGTGCTCGAACAGTTCCGATCGCTGCATTATATAGCGGCTCCCGCAACGCTCGACGGCGGAGATGTTTTGCGCATCGGGCGCACGCTTTTCACCGGCCGCTCTACGCGCACCAATGCTGAGGGAATCGAACAGTTGAAATCGATAGTTGCGCCCTACGATTATGAAGTTAGGGAAGTCGATGTCGACGGTTGCCTGCACCTGAAAACAGGCGCCACTTCGCCCGGCGACGGATTGATGCTCATAAACCGCGACTGGATTGATGCAAATGCATTTCAAGGGTATGAACTGATAGATGTACCGCGTGAGGAACCGCTGGCCGCCAATACATTGAGAATCGGCGACACGGTGCTTGTATCAGCATCGTTTCCAAAAACTCAGGATTTGCTCGAATCGCTGGGCCTGCGAGCAGCGGCGCTCGATATTTCGGAGTTGGAGAAAGCCGAAGCCGGACTTACGTGCCTTAGCATCCTATTTACCTGAAACCCGAAAGTTGGAAGAGAGATAACGGAACAAACGAAATGAAACGAAAATTATGGAAAAGCTGAATATTTCCTTAGTTTTCGTCTATTTTCGTTTGTTCCGTTATCTCTGTATCCCTTTAGCGTGCAGTTTGGATTAGTTTCTCGACTCGCGAAAGTTCGCGTTCGATGCGGCGCGGTTGCTGATTCTGATCGCCCCGCAATTGTCCTCTATCCCTGAGTGCAACCCACAGGTCGAGGCTGCGCCTGAAGGCGCGTTCGGCTTCATCCCATCGCAACTGCCCGGCGAGGACTCGCCCCAGATCCGCAGTAATGTTGGCGAGTCGTTGCTGCGCTGCTGCGTGCAGCGGTTCTCTTGCAACCACCGGTTCAAGCTGCGCCCGAGCATCCGCCAGATGTACCCCCGCTCGGTGAGGGTCGCCGGCCATCGCGCGGCAGCGGCCGATTCCGGCGAATGCAGCGGCGAGGGCAATACGCGTTTCGGAATTGCCGGAATCCCGCTCGCTCATCGGCGCAAGGATAGCGGCTGCGGACTGGAACCGGCTGTCAGCCCTAGCCCCGTCGTGCAGTTCTACGAGCGATTCACCGAAGCGATTCAGGTGTATTGCATAATCCCGTTTAGCCAGCTTTGCATCCGGATCATCACCCGCAAGTTTTTCAAACATCGCCCCGGCGCGTTCGTGTGCGGCCGCCGCTGCGGCGCGATCGCGCAACCGGGCGAGCACCGTTCCCGACAGGTCATCTGCGAGTGCAAGATCGCCGAGCAAACCCGAATTTTCTTTGCCGTTGGCGGACAGATCCCGGTAGATCGCCGAAGCCTCGCGCAACGCGCCGAGAGCCGCCGCATTGTCTCCGAGTGCAAGCAGCGCCTTGCCGAGGAGGGTTTTACCCAATGCCACATCCTGCCGCGCCTGAGCATTGAGCGGATCGGGTCCGGCTATGGATTCGGAGAGTTTCAGACCACTGCGGAAAGCTGCGAGCGCCTCATCGGCATCTCCCATCTTCAAAAGAACCGCGCCGATTTTGTTCCAGCTTATCGCCAGGTCGCGCCTGTGTTCGGTGTTTGTTGCGTCTTCTTCGAGCAATCGCGCGCGGATGGACTCGGCCTTGCGGTATTCTGAGAGAGCGCGGTCGAGATCGCCCGTTTCTACGAGCAGGTTTCCCAGTCGATCGTGTCCTATGGCCATATCGCGCCGTGCAAGCCGATCGTCGGGCGAGGATGCAAGCAGGCGGGCGCCCACATCGAAGCCTTTTCTGTGGGATTCGATCGCGGCATTGGTGTCGAGGCGTTGGTAAAACAAATCCCCCATTCGCTCGTAACTGATGCCGATTTCGCGCAACGCCCGCAGGCTTTCGGGATCCGCAGCAAGCGCAGCCTCGCGAATCCTGAGCGTCGTTGAATACCGGTTCTGCGCTTCGGTCAAATTGCCCGTAAGAATCAAGACTTCGCCTATTCTCTCGTTTGCGATTCCTATGAATCTTTGCGTGGCGGGATTGTTCGGTTCCAGACGGTTGGAGCTTTCGAGCAATTCCAGCGATTTGCGGTAGCTTTCCAATGCCGCGTTCAGGTCGCCCCGATTTGCATAGGCCGGGTTGCCCTGTGCATCTCCGAGGCGCAGGTATCCAACGGCGAGTTCGCGCGAAAGCGCCGGATCATTCCCGGTTTCCTGCGCCAGACGATCCAGGTATTCGAGAGCGCGCACAACAACTTTTTCCCTGACCGCGGTAGAACCCGGCAGGTTGACAACCTCGTCGTGAAACTCGAACAGAAAAGACCCGGCCAACTCTCTGACGTCCTTCAACCGACGCTCGGCGCGCGATCGTTCGCGCTGCGCCGCACGCGCCTGCCATCCGGTGGCAACGATCCCGCCGACAAGCGATACGACTACAAGCGCAGCTGCCGCAACCGCCAGCCGGTTGCGACGAATGAATTTTTCCATCCGGTAACCGAACGAATTCTGCAGTGCGATTACGGGCAGTCCATCCAGATAGCGGCGCAGGTCTTCGGAGAACTGTTCAACCGAGGCATAGCGGCGCGAGGGTTCCTTCCGCAGCGCCATCAGGACTATGTTGTCCAGATCGCCCGCAAGCACCCGATGCAAACGGCCGGGTTCGCTGCCACGCCGCCGGCTCACAAGTTCGGGTGTAATGGACGAGGGTTCCGCACCGGTTGAATCCGCCTCGTTTGCCTCTGTATCAATTACACGTCTTATCGCCGTGCTGGGCCGTTCGGGATCGATCTCGCATATGGCGCGTTCGAGTTCGCCCGGCAGCAGGCTCTTGACACGGTAGGGACGATGCCCAGTTAGCAGTTCATAAAGGATGACTCCCAGCGAATATATGTCGCTTGCAGTGGAAATGGGGTCGCTGCGGATCTGCTCGGGGCTTGCATAAGCGGGCGTCATAAGGCGGATTCCGGCAAGCGTCGGGTCTGACGAGGCAGCGTAAAGCGCCGGATCGAGCAGCTTCGCGATGCCGAAATCCAGCAGTTTCGGCGTACCGTCCGAGGTGACGAGAATGTTTCCGGGTTTCAGGTCCCGGTGGACTACGAGGTTCTGATGCGCGTAATGCACGGCGGAACATATGCGGCGGAACAGTTCGATCCGGTCGCGCGTAGGCAGGCTGCGGCGGTCGCAGTAGAGATCGAGCGGTTCGCCCTCGATGTATTCCATTACCAGGTAGAGGCGACCGTCTTCTGTAGCACCGCCGTCGAGCAGGCGCGCGATATTCGGATGATCGAAGCTTGCCAGGATCTGGCGTTCGTGTTTGAAGCGGTTGGTAATGAAATCCGAGTCGTGGCCGCCGCGTATGAGTTTGATTGCGACCTTCTGTTTGAACTGTTCGTCGGCTCGTTGGGCAAGGTAGACGGCGCCCATGCCGCCGCGTCCGATTTCGCGGGTGATTTCGTAGGGGCCGATGCGCCTGTCGGTCATCGAGGAGGAATCTGATACTTTCGATTGATGTTTTTGCTGCGCTGCGGCAATGATGCCTGCGGCATCTTCGATCACGGGTGTGGTAATGAAATCGTCGAGATCGTCTTCGGCTGAAAGCAGGGTATCGACTTCCCGGCGCAGATCTTCATCATCGCCGCACGCAGTATCGACATAGGCCCGTCGGTTTTGCGGTTCGAGTTCAAGGGCCGAGTGGAATAGTCGTTTGATCTGTTGCCAGCGTTCGGGCGTCATAAGAAGAAAAGTGGAGAGCGGGAGAAGAAGAAGTGCTGAGTGCTGAGTGCTGAGCGAAATAACAGCGGTTTCGATTTTACTCTGCCAATCAAGTTCTTTGAGTTTTTGAGCCGCGGAGCGGCGAAAGATCTGTAGCCCAGGGCGTAAGCCCTGGGTAAGTGTTGAGAAGCCGTACC
>JAHBSF010000115.1 GCA_019639255.1 Acidobacteriota bacterium
CCCTCCGGGGCTTGTACGGCTTCTTTACCCCAACCCAGGGCTTACGCCCTGGGCTACAGATCTATCGCCCCTCCGGGGCTTGAACGTTTTTCGCCTGCTGACCTGGCGCTCACGCACCAGGCTACAGATCTATCGCCCCTCCGGGGCTTGTACGGCTTCTTTACACTCACCCAGGGCTTACGCCCTGGGCTACAGATCTATCGCCCCTCCGCGGCTGAAAAACTCAAAGAACTTTGTTTACAGCGTACTTACACTTTCCGCGGCGCGGCGTCCGCTCTCGATCGCCTCGAAGCTCCAATGGTATCCCCACTCGCCGAACCGCCCGCACGGCTCCAGCCCCACGCTCCGCATCCACGCGTGAATAACCCTCAAACTCTCCGCCCTCTCGAAATCAAAAACTACATACGCATACGGCACATCGATCCCGTCCTCGACCACTATGCGATCGTCCCGCTTCAATATCCCCGCCGCGCGCAACGCTTCAACGCACCGCTCGACCAAGCCTCGTTCATCCAGCGGCTTGCGGCGCGAATACGCCACCTCGCACGTCACCGAACCGCACCCCGGCGGCGCATTGCCCGCTGCAAACTTCGACGGAAAACTGATCCTGAAAAACGGTACATCCTCATCGTAAAAATATACCCAGTGCCCCGGCCCTATATCCTCCCTTTCAATCCCTATATTCACGCACCGTATCGATGTCCACATCAATTTCCCGGCAGCCTCTCTCACCTCCTCCGGCGCATCCGGCGTCATACGCACAAGCGCAGGCAACGGAATCGTCGATATCGCCCGCTCGTACTCTCTGACGCTGCCGTCCGAAAACGCGATCCGCCGCGCCCGGCTGTCAATTCTCTCAACCCCGCATCCCGTATGAACCCGATTCACACCCTTCAACAAAGGTTCGATCAAACGCCCGAATCCGCCTTCGACCGGATACCAGAACTCCGTCAGGTAATTCAGTTCGTGCGGTTCCGGATCGACGGCCCCGCGCACTACCTGCTCGATCGACGGCCGCGAAATCCGTCCTCCGACTTTCGAGCCGAGCCACTCCGTATTCATTTCGCGCGGTTCGACGGTCCATACCTTGCGCGCATAACGAAACATGAACTCTTCGCTGAACGCGCGCCCGAACGAGGTGTAACACCAGTCTTCATAGGTGCGCACCTCGCGCTCGGGCTCCTGCGCGGCGGCGATGAAATCCACGACGCATCTCGTAGCCGCTTCGGGCCCGATTGCGTGCGCGTTGGCCTGCACCGGGTAGCGGCCGAAGCGGCCCCGTCCGTAATCGTTCCAGATCTCGGCTCGAAAGGAGTGCATCTCGGGCCCGAGCGGCTCCCATACGAATTTTTGCGATATGTCGTCCTTCCCGAAAAATACGTGCGCCCCCTCATCGAAATTGAATCCGTCCACACGTTTCGTGCGGCAATGGCCGCCGAGGTACGGTTCCTTCTCGTAAACCACCGCGCGCTCACCCAGATGATACGCGGCCGAGAGCCCCGCCAACCCTCCGCCAAGCACGATCACTTCGTCAGACATTGACTCTCCGATTCAAGATAAAAGTGCTGAGTGCTGAGTGCTGAGTGCAATTTGGAAATCAGGAACTTTAAAGCAGTTTCGATTTTGGTGTTCAGAACTCTGTAAACAAAGTTTTGAGTTTTTCAGCCGCGGAGGGGCGAAAGATCTTCCGCCCCTCCGGGGCTCACGGGATTTTTCTACACCTACCCAGGGCTTACGCCCTGGGCTACAGCTCTTTCGCCGCTTCGCGGCTGAAAAACTCAAAGAACTTAATTGACAGAGTAATGAACACCTAAATCGAAACCGCTGTAATTACAGATACTTTGAATTGAAGTTCTTCAGTTCTGAATTGCACTCAGCACTCAGCACTCAGCACTTCTTCTTCCCCGCACCCACTCAATCATCTTCGCCAATCCGACTTCCAGCCCCACCCTCGGACTCCATCCCAATAATTCTTTTGCCCGCGTTACATCCGCCCACGTATCGTGCAACTCCGCAGCCGCGCCCGCACGCGCGCCGATCATCAATTCCGCATCGGTTCCACTCAATCGCCATACCATGCGCGCCACATCCCGCAACGCATACGCCTCGCCGCTGCCTACATTTATCACCTGTCCTTCAACGCCCGGCGCTTCCGCCGCCGCAATAAACGCATCAATCGCATCATCGACGTAAATCAGATCGCGCCGCTGCCGCCCTTCCGTCATCCGGAACGCCTCGCCGTGCACCGCGCAGCCGATAGCCTCGCTCACAAACATATTCGCCGGCTGCCCCGGCCCGTATACCGTAAACGGCCTCAGTATGACTACGGGACACCCGTCGCGCGCATGCATCGCCTGCGCAATTTGAGTTGCGACGGTCTTCGATACGGCGTAAGGCGATGCGGGCGCAAGCGGCAGATCTTCGCGAAGCGGCCCCGGCTGATTTCCGTATTCGTCTGCGGTCCCGATAATCACCACGCGCTCTACGCCCGCGCGCTGCGATGCTTCGAGCAGATGCACCGTAGAATCTACGTTGAGTTCCACGCACCGCGACCACGTAAGCGCGCCCGCGCCGATGCCGCGCGTACCGGCCAGATGAAAGATGATCTGCGGGCGTTCGAGTTCGAGCACCGATCCGACCGCGGCGCGTTCGGTCAGATCGAGCGAAACCCGGCGCAGCCCTTCGGGCAGTTCCCGCTCCAATGATGAATGAACGAGCAGCAACGGATTGGCTCCCCGCGCAACCAGCGCATGCGCCAGATGCCGTCCGAGAAAACCGCCTGCTCCCGTAACCGCAATCCGCGGAGATGAAGAAGTGCTGAGTGCTGAGTGCTGAGTGCTGAGTGGAGACTGCGCACTGCTCATATCCGCCAACCGTGCATCTCTTTTTTCATCATTCATTGTTATCTCGGCTTTGACCCCACTCTGCACTTTTTTCTCTTCTTTGAATTTTTCCGCCGCTCCACGGCTGAAAACTCAAAAAACTGAATTAGCAGCAAGAGAGATAACGGAACAAACGAAATAAGACGGAAACTACGGAAATATGGGCCTTTTCCGTAATTTTCGTTTCATTTCGTTTGTTCCGTTATCTCTCTTTTATGTCCTGATGTCGTGTGGCGTGATTTACAGACACTCTGTATTGAAGTACTTCAGTTCCTGGTCGCACTCAGCACCCTCTCATACCATTCCCAGGTCTTTCTCAATCCGTCCTCCAGATTGAACTGCGGCTGCCACTGAAGCATACGTCGCGCCTTGCCCGCATCCAGATACTGATGCCTGATTTCGTGCTGCGCCTCGCCCAGAACTTCCGGCTCAAGATCCTCATACCCGCCGATGCGCAGTATCTCCCTTACAAGTTCCAGCACCGTCACCTGAATCTCGTTGCTGAAGTTGAACGCCTCGCCCGAAAGCTCGGGCCGCGCCGTCAACTGTTGGGCCAGCGCAAGGTATGCATACACGCCGTCTTCGACGTAAAAGTAATCGCGTATGTAGCTGCCGTCGGACCGTATGATCGGGCGCTCGCCGCGCAGCGCCGACCGTATCGTTCCCGGCACTATGCGGTTCCAGTTCAGGTCGCCGCCGCCGTAAAGATTTCCGCACCGCGTCACACAAACCGGTAATTTGTATGTCACCGCATAACACTTCGCGATCAGGTCCGCGCACGACTTGCTCACATCGTACGGATGCCGCCCCTGCAACGGCGCGTCTTCGGAATACGGCAGAGTCTCGTGCGTACCGTAGGCCTTGTCGGATGAGGCTACGATTACGCCGCGCACGGCCGGAGAGCGGCGACAGGCTTCGAGTACGGTCCACGTGCCGCGAATGTTTGCATCGAAGGTAGAAACCGGATTGCGATTGGCGATGCCTACGATGGTTTGCGCTGCAAGGTGAAATACTATTTCGATTTCGTATTCGCCGAGTATGCGTTCGATTTCGGCCTGATCGGTTATGTCGCCGCGGGCGATGACGATCTGTTTGTCGGCGCCCGAGCGGAACAGTTCGCTTTCGGGCACCCAGTCGCGAATGAGCCCCACGGTGCGGGCGCCCTCGGCAATGAGCGCTTTTGCAAGCCAGCTTCCGAGCAACCCCGTGCAGCCTGTAACGAGTACGGACCGCTCATGCCAGAATGTCATCTCTTTTTCTCCCTCGTTCCCTGACCAGGTTCTTATACGGCTCAAATCAATTAACAGGAAGTCGTTGTTTCCCGAACGACGGTCTTATGCAATTCAAACACAGAGTAACCGATCGATGCGGGCGCATATGCGAGCATCATTCTTTCGCACGCGCGCACCATCCACAGATACGGAAAGCCCAGAAACCTTGCACCCCACGGATGAGAAAGCTGCGCCAACAGCAGATTCTTCGCCGCAAGAAAGCTGAACAGCAATACCGGCGCGGCCTGCTGAAATATCAGATGTTCGCCCAGAAGCGCTTCCAGCTCTCGCGGTTTGAAAGGCATTTCCTTTGGCGAAGGACCGCGCGGAGGACGCCCCACGTTTCTGCTTTCGATGGCTTCCCTTACGCGCCGCTCTTCGGCCGATTGGCGACGAATCCCCAACTTCTCTCCGCGCAGCGGCAGGATCATCAATTGATCGATCAACCGACCCAGCCGCGCCCCCTTTGCATCCCCCGCCGCCGATCCGTAATACACCGGTTCGCAGATGAATACCCTCGCCTGCGGACGACTCAGCGTGCTGCGGAAGATTTCGATCAGTTCGCGGATCTCGGAATTCGTCAGATGATGCAATACTCCATGAACGATCAACGCATCGAAGCCTTCTCCCTCAAAGAGCCGCCCAAGCTCACGAACCGAACCGTGAATCAGCGAAAAATCGATTCGGCTTTCAAGCCCGCGCCCCTTCGCCTCCGCTTCCGCACGCGCAATCTGCTCGGGAGAAAAATCAACGCCGCATACACGAAAGCTTCCGTATTCGGCCAGCAGCAGCGAAAGCCAACCCGTTCCGCAACCGAATTCCAGCACACGCCCGCCCGGCGGTATGGCCGCCGCAATTTCGCGTACATATCGCCCACGAAGAAATCGCTGGATCGCAGGCGTCTGCACCCAGCAGTACTTCTCCTCTACATCGGAAAACTCCCGCCACCAGCCGATCTCCGCCTCATCCGCGCCGGGCGGGGACGATTCCCACCGGTCCGGGCTCTCGATGTTTATATCCGGCTGCGGATTCAAACCGCGCGCCCTCCTGATTTGCGATCCAGTACATCGAAATAAAATCGCTCGATTTCGGCGATTCCCGCTTCCACACCCTCTACCGGCCCCAGATTCGCCGCCAGCGATTGAAACAGTCCCGGCTCGGCAAGCACGCGTCGCATCTGGCGGGTCAGATCTTCCGTATCCCGAAAGCGGAAGAGCAATCCGTCGATCCCGTCGCGAATCGAATCCGCCAGCCCACCCACCGCAGGAGCGATCGTGGGTGCTCCGACCGCGCGCGCCTCATACGGTACGCGTCCGTGCGGTTCGCATACGGTCGTCGCCATCAGCGCAACATCCATCTCGTTAAATACCCGCCAGCGCTCCTCGCTCCGATACATCCCTCTGCAAAATACACGGTCGCCCAGTCCGCGCCGCGCTATCTCGCCCTCGGCATCTTCCAGTCCCGGCCCCCATATGTGCACCTCAAAGGCCAATCCCTCGCCGTTGAGCCTCGCTGATGCATCCAGTACCGACCCCATACCTTTGTTCGTCTGAGCGCCGCCGATGAACCCGAACCGAAAAGGCGTGCGCGGTCGCACAGGCCGCTCGGCCGGCAGGCCTTCCAGATTGATCCCCAATGCAATGTGCCGGACCTCGCCCGCAATGTGCGGTCGGGCCATGCGTGCAATGTAGTCCGAACGCGCAAATACGGCCGAAACCACGCGCCGCGCCTGCGAGCGACGCCACAATCGCCAGGCCGGAAAGACTCCCAGCTTCAACAAGCGCCAGGGCAGCTTGAGCGCCGCCCTCGCTCGTGTACCGTCGTAATAACTGTACAGGCATTCCAGACACCGACCCGCCGATGTTCCCTCGCACGCCGTACCCGTCGGAGAGCGCAGCCACATCAGGCGCGGACAAACAAGCCAGCCCTCGTGCATCGTCGCCACTATCGGCGCCCCGCGCCTCGCCACCGCCATCAGACACTCTTCGCCGAACGGACGCGCGGTATGATAATCCACCAGATCCGGCCGCCATCGATCCATCAACCCGTCGATCATCACTGCAACCCTGCGCTCGTGAGCGCGCCACTCCATAACACCCATCGCCCATCCGTCCGGATCGCACCCCACAGAATGCGGCAGATTTATGCGCTCCACCCGCACGCCGTGATCGTCCTCGACGCGCAGCGAATAAGGCGCCCCCTCGCCCGCCTCCGCACATAAAACGCGCACTTCGTGCCCACGCGCTGCAAGCAGGCGACAGATGTCGCGTGTAGTCACGGCCGCACCGCCGCCGTACCCCGGCGGATAAGTATCAATAATGTGCCAGATCCGCAAATCGTCGTTGCCGATGCCCAATCGGATCAACATAACAAACCGAATCAACGGAGCAGACGAAAAGAAACATCCAGATTGTCTGCTCTCCGTCTATTCCGTCTATTCCGTCTATTCCGTCTATTCTGTTTATTCCGTTTGTTCCGTTTATTCCGTTTATTCCGTGATCTCTCTTCCATCCCGCTTCCACTCCGCTACGCTCTCCGGCAACACCGGCAATCCGCGCACAAACCTGCGATGCCACAACTCGAAACTCAACGCCCGCCACACAAGCCACGGATCGAATTCGATCATTTCATCCAGATGTTCGCGCCAGAATCCGCGCGCCAGATACGCGTTGTCCATTCCGGCAAATATCGGGCGCAACCTCCCGGTCGCCCCGCGCAGCCACTCCCTGATCGGAAACGGAAATCCCATCTTCCTGCGCCGCCACGTCACCTCGCGCGGCAACAGATCCTCCATTGCCTTCCGCAGTATCCACTTCATCCATCCGCCGCGAATCAGCAACCCTACGGGCAGCCGCATGCCGAACTCGATCAGCCGGTGATCCAGAAACGGGAACCGCACCTCGATCGGCGCCGCCATACTGCTTTTGTCTCCCGCGCGCAACCAGTAAGGCAATAACGCCCAATCCACATCCGCATACAACCTCTCCTCGCACCCCGTCGGCAATTCGCGCAGCAGCGAACGATCCGAAAATGCGAATGCACCATGCCAGAATTCGCTGTTCGCTTCAGCACCATCGCGCCCTGCAAGTGTGCGCAGCTTTCCGCGCACCAGCCGCGCCGCTCCCTCAAACGGCGTATGATGCGATGCGAAAACAAGCTGCCTGAGGGCCGCGCCCCGCCGCCCCTCGCGCTTCAGATCCAGTATGCGAAACTGCCTGTAATGCTCGTAGCCCGCGAATATCTCGTCGCCGCCTATACCCGAAAGGCTTACACGTATGCCCTGCGCAGCAAGCATCCTTCTCACCGCATGGTCCGGCAGCAGATCCGGCGCGTGAAACGGCTCTTCCATCACCTCTACAAACGACTCCATATAATCCCACACCCATCCGTCCTGCGGATCGACTGCGAAATTATCAACCCCGTAACGCTCCACCACCATCGCCGCATACGGCCACTCGTTCCATTCGCGCTCGCGGAAGCGCACCGTATAAGTATTGAGCCCCGCGCCTTTGATCCCGGCAGCCATCGCCGTTACGCTCGATGAATCCATCCCTCCGCTCAGGGCTACATTCACCGGCACGTCCGCGCGCAAACGCAATCGGACCGAATCGCGCAGCAGTTCGCGCAACTGCTCGCACAGATCGCCGATCGGGCGCAACTCTGGCTCTTTGCGCTCCGCAGGCGCGCGCCAGTAAATCCGCTGTGCAATCCTTCCATCATCATCGATGCTCACGACCGCCGCCGCCGGCAATGATTCAACGCCCCGAAAAAACGTGCGCCGATCCAGATCCGCCGCCGCCTGATGCAGAAAGTTCAGCGCGGCAAAGTCGTCGGATTCGCGCGCCTCAATGACGCCCGGCGCGGCCAGCAGCGCCCTGATTTCCGATGCGAACCAGATCCCTTCCGGCCGCCGTACCCAGTAAAGCGGACGTTCGCCCGTGCGATCGCGGCACAACAGCAACCGGCGCCGCTCGAAATCGTAAAGCGCCGCAGCCCACATCCCGTTGAACCGTTCAAAACAGCGCTCGCCCCATTCCAGATACGCCTGGACAAACACTTCCGTGTCGCCCGATGTCAAGAACACGCGCCCGAGCGCGCGAAGTTCGTCGCGCAGTTCGACGTAGTTGTAAATTTCTCCGTTAAAGATGAGCGCAACGCGATGCGCCGCGTCCAGGAAGGGTTGATGCCCGTCCGGCGTGGGCGCGATGATCGAGAACCTTCGGTGCGCCAGCCCCAGATCGGCCGAACCGATGAATTCACGACCCGCAGCCTCGTCAATCGAATCCATCGCCGCGCGCACTTCATCGGGCGAGGAATCGCCGGAAAACTGCATGCATTGCGAAGTACGCCGACGGACGAAAAGATACCCCTCGTCGTCCGGCCCCCGATGCCTGATCGCATCGCTCATCGCAATCAGCAGCCCCTCAGGCGCCTGAAACGACGATCCGGTGATGAAATAGCCCGCAATGCCGCACATAAAAATACTGCTGGAAACCAGTTTTTAAGAGCGTGTCCCAACAGATCCCCGAAGGGGCGATGGATCTGTAGCCCCCTGGGTCAATCGATACGTTGTAATCCAAGCCCTGAAAGGGCCACAGATCAAGATCTTCCGCCTCTTCGGGGCTGGAATCGATGTTCGACGCTTACCCATGGCTTACGCCGCTGGGCTACAGATCCATCGCCCCTTCGGGGGGCTTTGAAGACACGCTCTAAAGGAATCAGAAAGATGCAGAATCCCGACATAGAAAAATCGGATCCTGTGGATCGAGCTGCATGCGAGCGATCGCCTCATCGGTGCAGACATCACGCGGATAAACAAGTTCGACTTCAAGCCCCGCCGCCTGCAATCGATCCATAAAATCGCGACCATAGATCCGAACGTGGTCCCACTGGCCGAATGCTCGTGCTCTGGCCTCCGGCGCCGTAATGCCGAAGTCTTCGTATGTAACCTCCCGACTCCAGTCCAACGGAACCTGAATCAGTGCACGTCCGTCCTTGCGCAGCAGGTTCCGTATCGCCCGCATCGCCGCCGGATCGTCATCGATATGTTCCAGCACGTGACTGCAAAGAATGATCGAATATACCGATTCTCCAAGCCTGTTTCTGACTTCGTTCTCATCGGTGAGATCGAGATTAACATCGGCCAGTCCTGAAAAGAGATCCGCCGCGATGTAGCCGATACCGGGCATTCCCCGCAAACACGCCCGCAAACAAGACTCCGGCGCGATGTGAAGAATATTGTCGCCGAGCTTCAGCTTGTCTGCGAGATATGTCCAGAGAAAACGGTTACGGGCATATGAGCGGCAATATCGGCAGAGTCGATCCGCAGTGACAAAGCTTTGAGACTTGCTGCCGCAACACGAACAGAATACGTCGGAGCCGCGATATCGCACGCGATAATACGAATGCGTGATTGCCTGCTTCGCGGCGTAATATTTCCGTAGCGGATGGATTTCTCTCACAAGGTAACGAATCTCGCGCACCGTCGTACTGATCAGACCTGCGCCCGCAGATGAATTTGGCGTTATCGGGGTTTCCGGCATATTGCGGCAAACTCTTCAAACAACACGGCGAAGTTTTTCTTCTGATCCCCGATTTCCCGGGCAATCTCATATGCCCGCTTTACTCGCGCACTTCGTCGGGCGAGGAATCGCCGGCCCAGGGATGGCTGACGGCAGTGATTGCCCGGCCCGGATGAATAACACGTTCGTAGGAAGATAGAAGAAGGGGTAAAACAGCTTCGGGGGTAAATAATCCTTCGTAGCGCCGGCGGGACGATTCTCCCATCCGCTTACGTAGTACGGCATCTCCGGCTAAATGTTCGAGGGCTGACGCAAGAGCTTCAACATCATTCGCCGGAACCATAATGCCGGATTCCGGCGTAAGCATATCCGGTACACCACCAACATTAGTCGCGATAATCGGCAGGCCGCACGCCATCGCTTCCATAACACTATTCGGCAACCCCTCAGCAAAAGACGGATGCACGAAAACATCCAATCCCTTCATAAATGCGTACTTGGCATCCGATCCGGCATAAGGCGCAACAAACTCGCAACGCGCACTGATACCTAGTTTGTGCACCATATCTCTGAGCGTTTCCAATTCAGGTCCGGATCCGGCCAGCCGTAGCCGAGTTGTGGGATACTTAGCTGCAATTCGGGCGAAGCTCTCAATTAAAACCTGAGGCCCTTTCCAGGTTTCAAATCGTGCAGCATAACCGAAGATAATCTCTTTGCCCTGTTCGCGCGGCACCCATGCCCCTCTAAACGGATCTACAACAATCGAGGGTATAACCAATGCAGGCGCATTAAGTTTATAGATCGTCCTGCAAACTTCACCGTGCACAGGCGTGAGCGCGGCAACCGCAGTGCAAAGCGGGATGACTGAAGCAATGCACTCGTACCCGTTACTTACCTCCGGAGCGTAAAACGGTGTAGCTCTTTCGTGATAAATAACCGGAACGCCGACAGCGGCTGCCGCACGAATTACAACAGAATTAGAAGATTCCGCGAGGAATACATGTACGACATCAGGGCGCATCCTGCGAAAATACCGACATGCTGTGCGATAAGCCAATTCTCCCCATTCACCGAACTGTTCTATAGCGCTATTGGTGTGATGAAGACGGCCAAAACGCCGCCGCAAGCGAAGCCATTGGTAGACGGGGTCCTTCACAATACAGCGAACTGATACTCGTGCGGCGCGTAATCGCAGGTAGTATTGATCCTCCGGCGAGAATTCATTGGTCAAGAGGACCTGCGGTTTATGCCCTCTCAGACGTAGATGTGTCGAATAGTTTACTACTGCTTCATCACTTCCGCTTACCGGCCCGATAAAGCCTCCTTTGCAGAACACAATCTTCACGCTGGATATTTCTCCACCAACGACTTTATCTCCGATCCACCACCGAAGTCCTCGAGATGGCGAAATCTCTCACCGGACTTCTCCCATAACGACCCACACTCTACTTCTGTCTCCTCCCGCTGATCATTACGCGAAATAACAAGCAAGCCATCCTCAACCAGATAATTGTGCAGATGACCTATTGCGGTTCGGATTTCCGGCTTTGGGAAATAGCTCAAATTCAGAAGATTGCTCACGCGCACGACATCGAAGCGGCCTTCGAATGCCGGTTCACGGTAGAAACAGTTACCGGCATGCACCGTAATCGAAGAATCCCTTTGAACTAAAGGATTGACCAGTTTCACTTCTCCGCCGCGCTTCAACCAGCGGCGAAACCAGGCCATCTGCAGGTATTTCTGTGCAAGTGCATCATCACTCCCGTCGTTCAATCTCAGCCCCCACTTCCCGATCCGGACAAGAATCGGCTCTTCAAAGCGGGATCGGTATTCAGTCACAGGCCCTCGGCAATACCGCAAGAGCCACGGATGAAGGTCAAGTAGACATGCCTTTACATCGACACATAGTTTGCGCCTGAAAACCCGAACCGCATCGAGTGTCGTGGTTCCATCTGAGCCTCCGAGATCCAGAAAATTGAGCGGGTGACGTAGCCTGTCAGCATAATAATCACATATCACACGTTCAGTAGCTTGCAACCTCCCCCGGCCTGTCGTTTTATAAGTACCACCAACTCTGATGCCGGCAAGTATCTTACTGAATTCGGAGGCCAATGGTTCAGCAAGGTATGGGGCGATCAATGACAGTTCTTTTGAAAGGAAATCAAGACGTTCCAGGTCTGCATCATGCAAGCGTATTTTCTCGCATTGTAATTTGGCCACAACATATTGCAAGCGACGGACTATCCTCATTATCGTTTCTTGTCTCTTTAGGAATTCGCGTGGTTATTATAGGACACTAATATAGAGGCCTATTCTTTTCAAGAGTTTACGGGAATCGAGATATCACCGTCAGGCGAAAACCACGACAATTCCTAAAGAGCCCGTATCATAAAGTCGAATCAGCCGGGTATCTAAGCTGTGGAAGTCACCTGATCCAGCACTTTGGCTAATCGGGCAGTAAGATTCCGGCGGGAGTACTGCTTTATGTAATTATCATTGGGTTGCAGTTTCAGGCGTCCCTCGAAGAGATCCAATATGCCCGATTTAATCTCCGCTATATCACGAGGCCGGCAAACAACAGCGGTACCGGCAGCTTTCAATATATCCCGGGCATCACCTTCGGGAACCAGAGCCAGTATAGGACGATGAGAAGCAATATACTGATAAACTTTTTCACCTACCGCATCCAGGCGAGCATTGGATGTAGAATCGGCCATACATATATATAGGGCGTCTGCATTGCGTACCATTTCTGCCGCGCTGTCGCGCGACTGATATCCACGCGCCTCGAACGATCCATTGAGCCCGAGCGATTTTGCATAGGCTTCATTTGCGCTGACTGGAACGCCTACGTGTATCAGCCTGATCCGGTTGCGAGTCTGCGGATGCTCGTCAAAAAGCTCGCGCATTGCTTTAAGCAATGCTTCAGGTGAATGGGTCCTCGTATCGAACTCACATTTCTTGAACGACCATCTGCGGTTCATTTCAGAGCATATATATGGAGGGATAAACCTAAGATCTGCGATCAGCTTCAACGGATTTTTAACACGCCGCAACATCGCACGCCAAAGCCGCACCGTAATGCTCCCTGACGTCATTCCACCATCAGGCAACTCCCGATTCCCGACCAGCTCAGGAGTTCCATAAAATACCCCGGCATAGACTATCGTGAAGGGTTCATCTTCGGACGCCCGGTTGTTCCCGATCACAGGAATCCAATCCTCATCGTTATACCCGTTGGTGATGCAGGTAACCTTGGCGGAAGGAAGATCGGGATTTGCCCTGAGGAGATTATCTCGTGATGTGGGAGTATTATAGATCAGATGATCCACATCGCGCAGGATGCGGCGTTCGATGATTCGGACAATTCGATAAGTCAATCTCGATGGAAACCAGCCGTAACTGTTCTGAGCCCACGGATCGCGAAAATCCATGATCACGGGCTTCCTGAACAACCGCTTTAGTATCCATCCCAATATACATAAACTGAATGGAGGAACAGTGACAAAAAGTGCGTCAATCTTCCTGTCCCTGACAAGCCTTTTTACCTGCCTGATGACGGGCCAGATCCAGAAAATCCCCGAATCCGGATATACGAATAACGAAACAAGATAATACAGATGCCAATCCGCCAGTTTTTTGGCGAGCCTTGTATAAACTGCCATGGGCCACCCGGAAGAAACCCGATATACTTCGATTCCTTCCGGTATCTTTGCGATATTTGAATGATCCAACGGGGCATGAAAGCTTGTGAACCCCTTGTAATCTTCCTCCGTTGCAGTGATTACAATGGGTTCATATCCAAAATCGCGGAGCCGCCTGACGAATTCAAACCCTCTTTGTACGCCGGACCCTGCTGCGGGAGGAAAATGCGACTGCACAACCAGTATGTTTTTCATTTACTTGAGGCCGCAAATCGTCGCAAGTACTGTTTGCGGTCAGGATGTCCACTCCGAATCAACAAGAAAAGGGCAATATCCTTCAGACACCTTATAGCCGTTCCCGTAGAAATTCACAGTTTCCACATTAACAACCGATGCACATTCTACCCAATCATACAGTCGCCCCATCTGCGCCGCGGCATTTATCGTGTATCTTCCATGCGCCAGCGGCAGCTTTCGGATGCGGCATGAAACGCTCCCCGGACCACGCCGGACGAAAATCGGACCTGAACTCTGACTCATACTGAAATGAATCAAAGGGGCGCCGGCCATTGAGTAAAAAGCCATTGCAAACTCCAGTTGCGGAAACTCCCGCTCGGCGACATAGTCGAGCACTATCTCAATATTCTCGCCCGACAGAATTGTGTCCGTGAGCGCGCCCGTACTGTTGAATATCCTGATTCCGGACAGCCTGATGCCCCCTTCTCCCTTGCGATCCGTACGGCTCAGCAGATCTGCCGTGGATGTCCTCAACAGGCTCGTACGATACTCCGAAACGACTCCGTCAACTGCCCCCTGCGAT
This sequence comes from Acidobacteriota bacterium, assembly GCA_019639255.1. Taxonomy (GTDB): domain Bacteria; phylum Acidobacteriota; class Blastocatellia; order RBC074; family RBC074; genus JAHBSF01. Next base: position 14,140 of record JAHBSF010000115.1, read on the forward strand.
ATGATCTTGCCTTGCGACAGGAGGATCGCAGCGGTGCAAAGGTGGCTGATGGCCGTGATGTCGTGACTTACAAAAAGCACCGTCCGTCCGTTATGCGCTACGTCCTCCATCTTGCGCAGACACTTGTTGCGAAACGACTGATCGCCCACCGCAAGCACTTCGTCAACGATCAAAATGTCCGGCTCCAAAAAGGCCGCCACTGCAAAAGCGAGTCGTAGATACATCCCGCTCGAATATCTTTTGACCGGCGTATCAATGAATTTCTCGACCTCGGCAAAGGCTACTATCTCATCGAACTTTTCTTCAATCTCCGTGCGCTTCATCCCCAGGATGGCGCCGTTAAGCAAAACATTCTCGCGCCCGGTCAGTTCCCCGTGAAATCCGGTCCCTACTTCCAGCAGGCTGGCTACTCGTCCGAAAAGGTCGGCGTTGCCGGTTGTGGGTTCGGTGATTCGCGACAGGATCTTCAGCAGGGTTGATTTGCCCGCGCCGTTACGCCCGATAATCCCGATAATTTCTCCGGGTTGCACCTCAAAACTTACATCTTTGAGCGCCCAAATAAGCTCCATCTTTTGACTGCCATGGCCGGATCTGAAGCGCGACAGCGAATTGCGCACGCCCGAAACCAGGGCGTCCCGCAATGTATCGTGGTGTTTGTGCGCGGTTCCGATCCTGTATTGCTTGCTCAGGTTTTCAACGCGAATGATCGGCTTCATTGCTGCTGCACTTCCCGGGATTCACACGCCCTTGCTCATCCCGTTCATAGGTCCATTCGAGATGACGCACGCGCCCTTTTCCAGATCGATATAACGAAAGACTTTCTCCTGAAACTCATTTTCCCACTGTGCGACAACCTGTCTTTCATCCGGCCTGGCCGCATCATCCAGGATTATGATTGCATCGCCACTCAGTTTGTCAGCCAGCATAGGGAGCGCGGGGTATCGCGCAAGTTCTCCGACCGACAATGGGGGGCCATCGATTACAAGAAGGTCAATGCTGCGATCCGGATTCAGTTGCCCGATGTCATACCAGGGCTGCCTCCTCCCGCTAACTTCAACTTCCTGCAGCGGAGCATAGATTACAGAAACGATATCCTGTAAATCGTGCAGCATTACAGCATCTCTTGTCGCCTGCGCATACTTCGGATCATGGTCGAGGGAAATCAGTTTACCTTTACCGTTCTGCCGCAGGCAGGAAGCGATGATTACAGTGGACACTCCGCTCCCGAGTTCAATGACGAGTTCCGGCTTTCTCAGAAAAATCAATTCGGAGAGTTTGAGCAGGAAGTCGGGAGACGCCGCCCATTCGCGTGTTGAGGCCAGGGGGCGATTCAGCCTCACGGATGCATAAAGCGACAGCAGCGCTTCGGTCTGTCTGAAATGCAGGTTCACCTTTGCGGAGAGTATGGCGTCGGTGCGATCGTGATACAACGCGATGTAAGCCGGTAATCGCCGATAGAGTTCCAGGCTAACGGCCAGAACAAGACCTGTTGTTAACCCCAGCCCGATA
>JAHBSF010000116.1 GCA_019639255.1 Acidobacteriota bacterium
AAGGCTATGACCGCATCACTGGATCGAATTTGCTTTCTGACTTCGGCTGTCAGTCTACCTTGGCGATAATTATGTTCCCGTTCCGGAAGAAGCAAGGTAATGTCATAGGTAGCAGCGACAGCCCTTAGTCGCGCAGCTACAGGTGCATCGTGTGGAGAGACTGAATGACTTAAAAACACCTTCATAGTGGTCAAATACTATCACAGGGCAGCGTTTTCGCATGTTCGCGAGTTGCCTTGGTAAACAGCGGCTCAAAGACTACAATCAGCTTCATCAACCCGGCAGGCAGTGTTCGCATATTGAAGTCCTCTCCTGGCGGAAATTTCTTTTACAGCTTGCACGGCCTGCCGTGTCTTTTTCAAAGACCCAAAATGGATGAAGTGGAATCCGTGTATTCCGTCAGTTTCCGTTCGTATGTTCCGTTATCTCTTTCCCCCTGAACCGGGAATCGCTGACGAAATATGAGGAAGGAGCGTAGTATTGCGTGGCTAAAAAGATCAACGTCGGATTGATCGGAGTCGGGCGGATGGGGTGGGTTTACGCCGAAGACCTTGCCTACCGCGTTCCGCAGGCCGCTCTTGCAGCCGCCTGCGACACCAATCCCGAGATTGAAGAAAAGGTCAAGACGCTCGGCGCGCCGAAATGGTACGGGAATTACCGGGATCTGATCGAGGACGATGCGATCGACGCCGTGGCGATCGTCACGCCGACGAGCACTCATCGCGAGATCATCATAGCGGCGGCCGAGGCGGGCAAGGCTGTGTTTTGCGAAAAGCCGCTATCGATTTCGCTCGAAGAAGCGCACGAGATACAGCGGGTCATAGACTCGACGGGCGTATTCTTTCACATGGGGTTTATGCGTCGCTTCGATCGGGGGTATCGTGCGGCGAAGGAAAAAATCGATCGCGGCGAAATCGGTTCTCCGGTGCTATTCAGGGCTTCGTCGCGCGATCCGTTCCGGCCGAGCCTCGAATATATGGACCCGCGCCACAGCGGCGGGATCATGATCGATATGGGCATTCACGACATAGATCTGGCGCGCTGGATGATGGGCGAAATCGCGAGCGTTTACACCATAGGCGGCGTGCTCGCTTATCCCGAGGTCAACGAAGTCGGCGACATAGACAACGCCGTAGTGACGCTTGAATTCGCGAACGGAGCATTGGGCGTCATCGACCTCAGCCGCAGCGGCGTCTACGGCTACGACATACGCGCCGAAATCCTCGGCACCAAAGGCACGCTGAAGGTCGGCTATTTGCGGGAAACGCCGCTCACGGTTTTGAACCGGGAGGGTGTTCGGCACGACACTGTGCCGTATTTTATGGAGCGTTTCGAGCGCGCATACATCGATCAGTTGCAGAATTTCATCGAGCATTTATCTGCGGGCCGGGCGCCCTCGATTACTTGCGCCGACGGCGTGGCGGATCTGGAGGCTGCATACGCCGCGACGCTTTCATTTAGGGAGAAGCGGCCGGTTGCCCTAACAAACCCATAAACACGGAGTACGCGGAAGCAGCGAAAATCACGGAACGAAAATCACGGAAAGCGATCGGTTTTCAGCAATTTCCGCGTGTTCAGCGTATTCTGCGGTTTATGCTTGCGTTATGAAAAACATGCATGTGCTTTGCAGGGCGGCGCTGTGCCTTTGCAGTCTCGTTTTGTTTTTTGCGGATATCGGCCGCGCGCAAATAGACGCGGCCGAGGATCATCATCGGCGCGGCGTCGATTACCACAACCGCCGCTCGCTCGACGATGCAAGCCGCGAGTATGCGCGCGCGCTTGCGCTCGATCCCCCGCGCGACCCGTCTGCGGAGCAATGGCGCATCATTCGCCGGTTTGCGCCGCGCATATACACCACGCCGACCGAGTTTTTCCCGCTCAAGGATTTCGCCGTCATCCTGCACCCTGCGGCGCGGCGGATCGCCTATCACCTGTTCTGGGAAGACGACATCGATTTTCCCGAGGACAACGATCCGTGCGATCACGAACTGATGTGGGTGCAGTACTCGCCCGACGGCCGGTCGCTCGAAAAAATCTGGACCTACTTTCACGGGCGCATACTCGAAGGAGGCGAAGCGGCGCTTGCAGATGCGCGCCGGAACAATCAGCGCCCGCGCATCGACGTGCAATGGGGTAAACACGGATCGCTGCCCGTGGGCTGGGCTGAAATGCCGATTACGGCCGATGCGGGCGATGCCGAACGCAGGTATTACCCTACGGGCCGGCAAATCACGCTGAAGGAATATCAGGAAGGCACCTACCGCAAGCTCTCCGAAGAGGGGCGCCGCCTGATTGATGATCCGATCGCGGAGCGGCTCGGCTGGCCCCGCAGGTTCACCGGCGCGTGGGATGATTTTGTGAACTATTCGCGTCTGATTGATCCGCTTGAACTGCTCGACAAAAAGAAAATGGCCAAGGTCACACGCTTCAACAGCGCGACGATCAACAGGCATTTTCTGACCTACAATTTCCGGCCGAAAACCGAATGGCCCGAGCGCGTTCTCAGGTAAATGTTCGCGGGAGGATGTTGTATGCCGGAAAGGATGCAGGCGGTAGTGTTTCACGGCGAGGGGCGGTGGAGCGTCGAATCGGCTCCGATGCCCCAGATTGCGGCGGATGGAGATGTGCTGCTGCGGGTCGAGCGCGCCGGAATATGCGGCACCGACATTCACATACTCAGCACGCCGCCCGGACATCCCGCAACGGCCGGAAGCATACTCGGTCACGAATACACGGCTACGGTTGTCGAAACGGGTGCAGGCATAGGGCATCTCAAACCCGGCGATTGCGTAGTGATAGATCCGAACATCACGTGCGGGTTGTGCCGTTACTGCCGTATGGGAATGACGAATGTCTGCGAAAACATCACAACGCTCGGCATTTTCAGGCACGGCGGGCTGGCGCAGTTCAATCTGGCGCCGGCAAAAGCGCTGCACCGTATAAGCAGCCAGGTTCCAATCGAGCGCGCGGCGCTTGCCGAGCCGCTTTCGTGCGTGCTGCACGCTTTTGAAAAAGCGCAACTGACGCCCGGCGAAAGCGTAGTCATACTCGGCGCCGGTCCCATAGGTCTGATCTTTCTGCTGCTTTGTAAAACGGGCGGAGCGGGCCGGGTCTTTATGGTCGAGCCCGTAGAGTTTCGTCTGCGCACGGCCGAGGCTTTCGGCGCCGACGGCGTTTTCAATCCCCGATCCTGCGATGCGGCGGCTGAAATCAGGGCTGCTACGGATGTGGGTGCGGATGTGGTGATAGACGCTGCGGGGACGCTGCTGCCCGAGGCGATGCAAATGGTGCGGCCGGGCGGGCGCGTGATACTGTTCGGCCTCAATCAGCACGCCGACCGGCAGTTCAATCAGTATCTCGCTACGCGTTATGAAGTGACGATTCACGGATCGTTCATCCAGCGTGTGGAATTTCCGAAAGTCGTAAGGTTGCTCGAATCGGGGATACTGCCTCTCGAAAAACTGATCACGCACAGATTGAGCCTGGACCGTATAGGCGAGGGTTTTGACGCCATGCGCGCGGGCGAAGCGATCAAGGTCGTCGCCGCGTGCCGGTGAGTATTGGTGAACCGGAAGAGAGATAACGGAACAAACGAAAAAAGACGGAAACTACCGAAACATTCAACTTTTCCGTAATTTTCGTGCCATTTCGTTTGTTCCGTTATCTCTCTTCCTTCCCGGGTTGCAAATGGAAACCGAACCGGTCCTTCAGATGCGGAACATCCGCAAGACGTTTCCGGGCGTGATTGCGCTCGACGATGTGAGCTTCGATCTGCGACGCGGCGAGGTTCACATTCTGCTCGGCGAAAACGGCGCCGGCAAATCCACGTTGATGAAAATTCTCAGCGGCGCCTACGAGCGGGACGGCGGTGAAGTCCTTATCGACGGCCGGGAGGTTGAGATCGGGAATCCGCGGCGTTCGCAGTCTTTGGGCATAGGCATAATCTATCAGGAACTGAATCTCGTGCCGCATCTGTCGGCGGCCGAAAACATCTATCTCGGACGCGAGCCGTCGCGGGCGGGTCTGCCGTTTTTGCCTTTCATCGTTGACCGAAAGGCGATGAACGGCTCGGCGCGCGAGCTGCTGGCGGGTTTGGGCGTGAATCTGGATGTGCGGCGTCCGGTAGGAGAGTTGAGCATCGCCGAACAGCAGATGGTAGAAATCGCCAAGGCCGTTTCGCTCGATGCGCGGATACTGATTATGGATGAGCCGACGGCGGTGCTGACCGAGCGCGAGATCAGGGAGCTGTTTGCGCGCATACGCAGGCTGAAAGCCGACGGCGTATCGATCATATACATCTCTCACCGCATGGAGGAACTCTTCGAGATCGGCGACCGCGTAACGGTGCTGCGCGACGGCAGCGTCGTGGGAACGCGCGATATAGCCGGTGCAACCAAACCCGAACTGATAAGGATGATGGTCAATCGCGAACTGACGCAGCAGTTCCCGAAAGTCGCCGCGCCGCGCGGCAAGGAAGTGCTGCGCGTCGAGGGGTTGAACCGCGCCGGAGTATTGACCGACATCAGTTTTTCGCTCTGCGAGGGAGAGATTCTGGGCGTCGCCGGGCTGCTCGGTTCGGGGCGCACCGAACTTGCGCGTGCGATCTTCGGGCTCGACCGTATAGATTCGGGCGGAATTCACATCAAGGGCAGGCTGCAAAGGATCGCTTCGCCGCGCCGCGCAATCAATCTGGGACTGGGTTTTCTGACCGAAGACCGCAAGACGCAGGGGCTGGTGCTGCCGCTGTCGGTGCGGGAAAACATATGTTTGCCGAGCGTAGACGCATTTTCGCGAATGGGCGTTGTCAGTCGCCGCCGCGAGGCCGAAGCCGCGGCTAAATATCGTAAGGATCTGCGCATCAAAACTACCGGTCTTGAACAGCGTGTGGTAAACCTGAGCGGCGGCAATCAGCAGAAAGTAGTGCTCAGCAAATGGCTGGTTTCGCGCGGCGACATCCTGATTTTCGACGAGCCTACGCGGGGCATCGACGTAGGCTCGAAGGCGGAGATCTATGAATTGATGAACAAGCTTACGGCGGCCGGTGCTGCGATCATCATGATTTCGTCGGATCTGCCGGAGGTGCTGGGTATGAGCGACCGGATACTGGTAATGCATCAGGGCCGCATCAACGGAGAGTTTTCCGCGGCCGAGGCTACGCAGGAAAAAATTCTTCACCGCGCGCTGGGAGATACCGAATGACGCTTAAAACCTACGTCGCACAGCACGGCCGGCAGTTCGGGACGCTGGTCGGGTTGCTGGTGTTGTGCGCTGTGATGTGGATTCTGACGCCGCATTTTCTGACGATATCGAATCTGCTGAACATTGCCGAACAGACGGCGATAATTGCAATCATCGCGGCCGGAATGACGTTTGTGATTCTGACGGCGGGGATAGATCTTTCGGTAGGTTCGGTGCTGGCTTTCTCGGGCGTGGTGATGGCGAGCCTGTTGCAGAAAGGCGCGCCGGTTGGGGTTGCGCTCGCCGTGGGCGTTCTGGCCGGGTTCGGTTGCGGAACGATAAACGGGCTGCTGATTTCGGTCGGGCGGCTTCCGCCGTTCATCGCTACGCTGGGAATGATGAGCGTGGCGCGCGGCGGGTCGCTGCTGTTTACCGAGGGGCGACCGATTTCCGGTTTTTCCGAATCGTTTCGGTATCTGGCAACGGGCAGGGTGGTGGGCGTTCCGATGCCGGTGCTGGTGATGCTGACGGTGTTTTTCACCGCGTGGTTTGTGCTGACGAAAACCAAGCTCGGGCGGTATACCTACGCCATCGGCGGGAACGAAGAAGCTACGATCCTTTCCGGGATCAACGTGCGGTTGTACAAGACGCTGATTTACGGGATCTGCGGAGGGCTTGCAGGGCTTGCGGCGATACTTTTGACGGCGCGGCTGAATTCGGCGCAGCCCATCGCCGGAATGATGTACGAGCTTGACGCCATTGCTGCGACCGTCATCGGCGGAACGAGTCTGATGGGGGGCGAGGGCAACGTATTCGGGACGCTCGTCGGGGCGCTGATAATAGGCGTACTCAGAAACGGGTTGACGCTGCTCAATATCAGTTCGTTTGCGCAGCAGATAATCATAGGTCTTGTGATCATCGTCGCTGTTCTGCTCGATATGACGCTTAAGAAAGGCAGGCGGTGAAGAGAGATAACGGAACATACGAAATGAAACGAAAATTACGGAAAAGTCGAATATTTCCGTCTGTTTCGTCTATTTTCGTTTGTTCCGTTATCTCTCTTTCCTCCTATACCGGGAATTGCCGGGAGAGAAAACGGAAGGCAGGCATGAAAAAACTATTCGTCATAATCCTGGGGATGATGTTGGCCTTGATTGCGGCGTGCAATCGCGATCAGACGGCGTCGGACGGACGGCCGACCGTTGCGCTTGTAGTAAAGACGCTGAACAATCCCTTTTTCAATGATATGCAGAAAGGGGCCGAGGAGGCGGCCAGGCGGTTGGGGGTCAATCTGCTGGTGCAGGCGGCCGAGCGCGAAGTGGATGTCGAGAAGCAGATGCAGATAATCGAGAACCTGATCCAGAGCCGGGTTTCGGCGCTCGTCATCACGCCGAGCGGATCGAAGGAAATCGTTCCGGCCATAGTCAAGGCCAATCAGGCCGGCATACCCGTGATCATTCTCGATACGCGCGTCAATGAAGAAGCCCTTGCGGCGGCGGGCGGAAAGGTTGCGGCCTTCATCGGTTCGGACAATCAGGAGGGGGGGCGGCTTGCGGGCGAGTTGATGGTAAAGGCTCTCGGCGGCAGGGGACAGGTTGCGATTCTGGAGGGTATTCCGGGGCACGAAACCGGGGATTCGCGTATGAAGGGGTTTCGTCAGGCCGTGTCGGCTGCGCCGGATATCCAGATAGTGTCATCGCAGACGGCCAACTGGGAGCGCGATCGGGGCTACAATGTGTTCCAGAACATGCTTCAGGCGCAGCCCCGTATTCAGGGGCTTTTTGCGTGCAGCGATCTGATGGCGCTGGGTGCGGTCGAGGCTATACGGGCGGCGGGTAAAACCGGCAGTATCGTAGTGATCGGATTCGACGCGTTTTCTGAAGCGCGCGAAGCGGTGCGAAACGGCCTGATGCTTGCGACCGTTGCGCAGTTTCCGTCCGAGATGGGAAGGCAGGGCGTGGAAAGCGCGGCGCTGTTGCTCAAAGGCGAACAGATTCAGCCGGAGATGACGGTCAGAATAGAATTGATTACGCGGGGCAATGCGGAGGGAAGCAGTCAGTAGGAGGCGCGAAACAGAGAGCCTCGACCTGGCCGGCGCGGAGATCTCGCGCTGGTAAAGTGCGCCGTCATGGACCGGAACGAGCTGCGAAATGCAGAGGAAGCGAGAACACGTGGTGCGCGCAATACACGGAAATGAGCGTCTTGTTTCGGCGGTTTCCGTTTCTTTCGGTGTAATGCGCGTTTTCTTTTGGGTGTTGATCGCCTTGTGTTCTGGGGTTGCGGATGCGCGCGCGCAGTACCGCTTCGATCACTGGACGGCCGACAACGGACTGCCGCAGAACTCCCTGCGCGACATCGTGCAGACGCGCGACGGGTATCTGTGGTTTACGACTTTCGACGGGTTGGTGCGTTTCGACGGCGTGCGCTTCACGGTTTTCAATAAAAGCAACAGTCCCGGTCTTGTCAGCAACCGGTTCGCCGAACTCATCGAGGACCGCAATGGGGATCTGTGGGCGACGGTTGAAACCGGAATGATTGTGCGGCTGAATCGGGGACGCTTTACGGCTTACGGCCCGGAATCCGGTTTGCCGGACATCGCCAACATGAGGTTTGGACTTGACCGACAGGGCAATCTGATCGCATACGATTTGCAGATTGAAGCCAGGCCGTCGCTTTATAGCATGCCTCACATTAACGCTCGCGCCTATCGTTTTGAGGGCGGCAGGTTCCAGCCGGCGGATGAACTGGGTTACACGTCAAAAGAAGCGCTGGTGTTGGGTGGAGAAAGCAGTACTTTAAGACATTTTCTGGTAATAGGGGAGGAGCAATGGAGCGACACCGCCAACTGGCTGATTCGGCATCTGAAGGGCGGAGGCGTTCGGATTTATCGCGAGGGGCAGGGATTGCCGGGCAAGCGGATGGCGCCGATCTGGGGAAATCAACAACCCTTTCGCGCCCTCTCGCAAGATGCGGAGGGCCGTCTCTGGCTGACCGATCTCGAATCGGGGCGGCACGAGCTTATGAGCCGGCAGGCGCCGGAAGGGTTTAATCTGTGGCGCGGCTTTGCCGACAAGGAAGGAAACTACTGGTTCGCGACTCATAACAATGGGCTGTTTCGAGCCCGCAGGCAAACCGTTACGCCGTACGGCAAAGCGCAGGGACTGATCGCCGAAGAGGTCTATCCGATGGTCGAAAGCCGCGACGGGTCGCTCTGGATCGGGACGACGAACCAACTCTTCAGGCTCAAAGACGGCATCTTCACCAGGTACGCGAGCGACGGATTCTTTTTCGGCAGCGGGTATTCGCTTTATGAAGACCGCGCCGGGCGTTTGTGGGTCGATGGGCATTCGCAGTGGGAAAACGGAAAATTTATCCGGGCGCCCTGGTGGGATGAGATTTCGCGATGGTCTCTGGCCTGGACGATGTTCCAGGACGGCGACGACTCCTACTGGTTCGGATCAGCGCACGGAGTCTTGCATTATCTTGACGGCGTTTCCACCTACTACACGACGAAAGACGGGCTGGCGGGCAACGATACGAAAGTCATCATCGAAGACCGAGAGGGCGGCCTCTGGATCGGGAGCTACGGCGGACTGACGCATTACAAAAACGGCAAGTTCACGGCCTGGACCGAAAAAGACGGACTGCCGGGCAACAACGTGCGGGCGCTCAGGCAGGATGCGGACGGCGCGCTGTGGATCGGGACTTATGACAGCGGCCTCGGAAGGTTCAAAGACGGGCGTTTTACGAGCTATACGGTCAATGACGGACTTTTCGACAGCGGCGTGTTCCAGATTCTGGAGGACGATTACGGGTGGTTCTGGATGAGCTGCAACCGGGGCATCTACCGCGTGCGCAAACAGGATCTGCTCGATTTTGCCGAGGGCCGGATCAGAACGCTAAACAGTCTGGCTTATAACAAAAGCGACGGCATGCCGAGTTCGGAATGCAACGGCGGGCGCTGGCCGGCGGGGGTCAGGACGCGCGACGGCAAGCTGTGGTTTCCGGCGATGCACGGCGTGGCGATGATCGATCCGGCCGAGGTCAAGTCCAACACACAGCCGCCGCCCGTAGTGATTGAGGGGATGCGGATCAACAACCTGCCGGTGTCGTTCGATGTCTGGGACGCCCTCATTCACGATCCGCGATCGGTGATCCGGATTCTGCCCGGGCAGGACAATTTCGAGATCGAGTACACGGCGCTGAGTTTCATCAATTCGGAAAACATGCGCTTCAGATACAGGCTGGAAGGGGCCGATCATGACTGGGTGGAGGCCGGGACGCGGCGCACGGCCTACTTTTCGCATCTTGCGCCGGGCGATTACACCTTCAGAGTGATAGCGGCGAACTCCGACGGGGTATGGAACGAGGCGGGGGCGAGCGTGGAAATCACGATAGTGCCGCCGTTCTGGCGGACGTGGTGGTTTACGGCGCTGCTTGTGCTGGGCGCGGTAGGGGCGCTGGCTGCGGCGTGGAAGTATCGGGTCGCACAGTTACGAAGCGTTCAGATTGCGCAGCAGAATTTCGCGCGCCGGTTGATCGAATCGCAGGAAGTCGAGCGCAAACGCATAGCGGCGGAGCTGCACGACAGCCTGGGTCAGAACCTGCTGGTCATCAAGAACCGGGCGATGATCGGCGCCTCGACGCCGCCCGATGATCGGGCGAAGGCGCAGTTTGAAGAGATCAGTTCAGCCGTTTCGCAAACGCTCGAAGAGGTGCGCACGATCTCGCACGACCTGCGCCCGCCGCATCTGGATCAACTCGGACTGCACACGGCGCTGATGGCGATGATCGAGAAGGTGGAGGCGAGTTCGGAGATCAGGTTTGTTTATAAAATCGACGAAGTGGATGGTCTGTTTGCGCCGGGCGACGACATTGTGATTTACCGCATAGTGCAGGAGTGCCTGAACAATATCCTCAAACATTCGGGCGCAACCGAAGCGGAGATCCGGTTGACCGCAGCCGGCGGTCGGGTCGTGTTGACGGTCAGCGACAACGGGCGGGGGTTTGCCGCCCAGGGAAACTCGCGCGGACGGGCCGGGCTCGGTTTGCAGGGCATCGCCGAGCGGGCGCGCATTCTCGGCGGCCGCCACGAAATCATTACCTCGCCGGGCCGCGGCGCTACAATCACCGTAACGGTAGAATCGAAAGAGAGATAACGGAACAAACGAAAATAGACGAAACAAACGGAAAGAACCGAAAGATTCGAGCAATTTTGTGCTTTTCCGTTTGTTCCGTCTATTTTCGTTTGTTCCGTTATCTCTCTTTACCGGCTTAAAGTTTTACGGTTTTTCCAGTTCGCGCGGCTTCGTAAATCGCGGTCATGATTTTGAGATCGCGCAACCCTTCTTCGCCCGGGGTCAGCACATCCTTGTTTTGCATCACGCAATCGGAGAGATGATCCATCTCGGCGGCGAAGTGATCGCGCTGCGGCAGATCGCGTTCTTCGGTGCGGTTGCCGAGCCTGACGCGCATGCGCAATCCGGTGTAGCTGGTCGCGGGTTCGAGTTCGGCCCAGCCCCCGGCGCCGATGACGCGGATGCGGCTCTGTCCGGCGTAGCCATAGCTGGATGTGCACTGCGCGAGCGCACCCGAGGGGAATCGCATCTGGAAGTTGATGACGTCTTCGACCTCCTTGAAGCGCGGGTCGCTGCGGTCGGTGAATTCCATGGCGCTGACTTCGATCGGGTCCTCGCCGGTCGTATAGCAGGCGGCCTGCAAGGAGTAGAGCCCGATATCCATCAGCGAGCCGCCGCCGGCGAGGGCTTTGTTCAGACGCCACTGCGTCGGATCGCCGATGTTGAAGCCGTGATCGCTGAGCACGACCCGGATCTTGCCTATGTCTCCGCTGCGCGAGACCTTGATCAGTTCGTTGTTGTAAGGCTCGTAGCGGCAGCGGTAGGCGACCATCAGTTTGCGGTTGGCCCGCCGGGCCTCGGCTATCATCTCCTCGCAATCTTTCGGCGTGTTGGCCATGGGTTTTTCGGTCAGGATGTGTTTGCCGGCCCGGGCGCCGCGAATAGTGTATTCGGCGTGCATGCCGTTCGGGAGGACGATGTAGATGATGTCGACCTCGGGGTTGTCGCGCAGCGCGTCGTAGGTCTGGTAGTTATAGATGTTTTTTGGGTTGACGCCGTAGCGGGCGGCGAGTTTTTCGCCTTTTTCGCGGCTGCCGGTGACGAAGGCGACGACCCTGGATTTCTCGCATTTGGCGAAAGCCGGAAGGATCTGGTTGATCGAGAGCCGCCCCAAGCCTACGATCGCCCAGCCGAGTTTCCGGCCGGGAGGTTCGGGAACCTGGAGTTGCTGCGCCAATGAGGCGGTCGCCAGACTGCCGACGGCGCCGGCGGCGATTCCCTGTTTCAGAAAATTCCTGCGCGATAGATCGCTGAATGTGGGCGGCATAATCATCCTCCTTGAAACGGCGAGCCTGTAATTGCCGGCCCGAAATGACCGGAAGGCCGGATTGTCGCCGGATTATTGACTGATTGTCGATTGACTGTGGTCCGGGAGCATACTTGCAGAGCCGGAAAAACATGACAAGAGTCCGGCGCCCGGCAATGCGGTTTCTCAGGGGCTTGACAAAGGCGGACGAGAAACGTAATATCTGGGGCTTTGCGAAGACAGAAATCTTCGCCTGACAAGCAGCGCTCCCGTGGTCTGAGGGGTGCAGAGGCGCTGCGGCGACTCGATTGTGAATGGGTTTGCGAGTCGCTTTGAGAACGTATTGTGGCGTAGCGATGAGGGCGAGGTCGAGAGCCGTTACAGGCAATCGACCCGGAATCATCTCACCGACGAGCCCGTTTCAGGCGGGCGCACCTGGAATAACGCCACAGAAAAACTCGGCGCATTTGGGACGCCAGATCTGCACATTGGCTTGATTGGCTTAAAGGACATCCCAACAATCACCGTGATCCGTTCGCCCGGAAGGTTCGGAAACGAGTCTTTTCGGGCGGGAAATTGCGCGCCGCTGTCTGCGCGCACGGGCGAGAAGTCGGCCGTGTGCGGGTTGAGCGTGCGCGTGAAGGGATTTGTCGCGCAGGTGCGCGAATAGATTTTGAAGAGCGATTGAGCTTATGCCGACGATCAATCAGTTAGTTCGCAAGGGCCGCAAGCAGGTCAAGTACAAGACGTCGAGTCCGGCGCTGCAGGCGTGTCCGCAGCGGCGCGGCGTATGCGTGCAGGTCAAGACGCAGACGCCCAAGAAGCCGAACTCGGCTCTGCGCAAGATTGCGCGCGTGCGTCTGACCAACGGGATCGAAGTTACTTCTTACATACCGGGCATCGGCCACAACCTGCAGGAGCATTCGATAGTGCTTGTGCGCGGCGGGCGCGTGAAGGATTTGCCCGGCGTGCGTTATCACATCGTGCGCGGCACGCTCGACGCTTCGGGCGTGGCGAACCGCAAGCAGGGCCGATCGAAGTACGGTGCGAAGCGTCCGAAAGAGGGCGCGGCTGCGGCCAAGGGCGCCAAGAAGTAGAGCAGCAGGCGGAGTCAAATTTATGCCGAGAAGACGAGTAATCGCGAAACGCGAAATCCTGCCCGATCCGGCCTACAACAGCCCGCTCGTGGCCAAGTTCATCAATACGATGATGTGGGACGGGAAGCGGTCGACGGCCGAGGGGATACTTTACAAGGCGCTCGACAAGATCCGGGAGCGGACGCAGGAAGATCCGCTGAAGGTGTTCAAGAAGGCGCTCGAAAACGTCTCGCCGCGCGTAGAGGTCAAGTCGCGGCGCGTAGGCGGGGCCAACTATCAGGTGCCGGTCGAAGTAAGCAACGCGCGCCGTATGGCGCTGGCGATGCGCTGGCTTGTGAGCTACGCGCGCGGACGCGGCGAAAAAACGATGGTCGACAAACTTGCCGCCGAGATACTCGACGCGGCTTCGGCCAAGGGCAATGCGATCAAGAAGCGGGAGGACGTGCATCGCATGGCGGAGGCCAACAAGGCTTTCGCGCATTACCGCTGGTAGAAGAAAGTGCCGCAGTGCTGGGTGCTGAGTGCTGAGTGCAATCAGGAACTGAAGAACTTCAATTCAAAGTATCTGTAATTAAAGTTCCTGATTTCCAAATTGCACTCAGCACTCAGCACCCAGCACTCAGCACTCAGCAGTTGTATGGCAAGACAAGCACCACTAAACAAGTTTCGGAATATCGGCATCATGGCGCACATCGATGCCGGCAAGACCACTACGACCGAACGCATACTGTTCTACACCGGCGTATCCTACAAGATCGGCGAAGTCCACGAAGGGACGGCGACGATGGACTGGATGGAGCAGGAGCAGGAGCGCGGCATCACCATAACCTCCGCCGCCACGACCTGTTTCTGGAAGCGCAGCGGCGAGGAGTATCGGATCAACATCATCGATACGCCGGGGCACGTGGATTTCACGATCGAGGTCGAGCGCAGTTTGCGCGTGCTGGACGGCGCCGTAGCGGTGTTTGACGCTGTAGCCGGGGTTCAGCCGCAGTCCGAGACGGTCTGGCGGCAGGCCGACAAGTACAACGTTCCGCGCATCGCCTTCATAAACAAGATGGACCGGCCCGGCGCGGATTTCGATCACGCTGTGGACACGCTGCGGACGCGCCTTGCGGCCAATCCCGTATGCGTGCAGATGCCCATAGGGGCCGAGGATCAGTTCAAGGGCGTCATCGATCTGATTGAGATGAAGTCGGTTGTGTGGCGCGACGAAACGCGCGGCGCCGAATACATTCTCGAAGACATTCCCGAGGATCTGCGCGAGGCGGCCGAAGCGGCGCGCGAGCATATGGTCGAAGCCATTGCCAACAACGACGACGAGATTGCGACGAAGTATCTCGAAGGCGGGGAAATCTCGGGGGCCGAACTGCGCGCAGCGCTGCGGCGCGGTTGCATTGCGATCAGGCTGGTTCCGGTCGTATGCGGCACGGCGTTCAAGAACAAGGGCGTGCAGCCGCTGCTCGATGCGGTCATAGATTATCTGCCGTCGCCTTTGGACATTTCCGCCGTAATCGGGACGGACAAGAGGGGCGAAGAGGTAGAGCGCCGGGCCGACGACAAGGAGCCGTTTTCGGCGCTGGTCTTCAAGATCATGGCCGACAAGCACGTCGGTCAGCTTTCGTTTGCGCGCATATATTCCGGCACGCTGAAGTCGGGTTCCTACGTTTACAACTCGACCAAGGACACGCGCGAGCGCGTGGGCCGAATACTGAAGATGCACGCCAACAAGCGCGAGGACATCGAGGAAGCCTACGCGGGCGAGATCGTGGCAGTAGCGGGTCTCAAGCAGGTGACGACGGGCGACACGATCTGTTCGGAGTCGCAGCCCGTGATCCTGGAGGCGATGGAATTTCCGAATCCGGTGATTTCGCTCGCCATCGAGCCGAAGACCCGGCAGGATCAGGAAAAGCTGGGCATAGCGCTTGGACGGCTTGCGCAGGAAGATCCGTCGTTTCGCGTATCGACCGATCAGGAGACCAATCAGACGATCATCGCCGGTATGGGCGAGCTTCATCTGGAGATCATCGTCGACCGGCTCAAGCGCGAATATAACGTCGAGGCCAACGTAGGCAAGCCGCAGGTAGCCTATCGCGAGACGATCCGCAAGCCTGCCAAGGGCGAAGAGAAATACGCGCGTCAGACCGGAGGCCGCGGCCAGTACGGGCACGCGGTGCTCGAAATCGGGCCGGGCGAGCCGGGTTCGGGCTTCGAGTTCGTCAACGAGATCGTGGGCGGCGTGATTCCGCGCGAATACATTCCGGCGGTCGAAAAGGGCGTGCGCGAGGCGATGGAGGGCGGAATACTCGCCGGCTACGAGATGGTAGACGTCCGGGTGCGTCTCGTCTTCGGCAGCTACCACGAAGTGGATTCGTCCGAAATGGCGTTCAAGATAGCGGGTTCGATCGCCTTCAAGGAGGCGGCGAAGAAGGCGAGTCCGGTATTGCTTGAGCCGGTGATGAAGGTCGAGATCGTGACGCCCGAGGAGTATATGGGATCGATCACGGGCGATCTGAGTTCGCGGCGCGGGCGTATCGAGGGGATGAACCTGCGGCCCGGGACGCAGATCATCACGGCGATGGTTCCGCTTGCGGAGATGTTCGGCTACGAGACCGATTTGAGGTCGATGACGCAGGGCCGGGCTGCCTCGACTATGCACTTTGCGCGGTACGAGGAAGCGCCGAAGAGCGTCAGCGAGGAAATAATCGCAAAGGTTCAGGGCACGGCCCGCTAGGGGGGCAACTGAGGAATTTCTGATGGCAATGCGGCTTGCGCGCCGCACGGTGTAAATGAAATCGAGGAGCGATTACCACCATGGGTAAAGAGAAATTCGATCGGAGTAAACCACACGTCAACATCGGGACGATCGGGCACGTCGATCACGGGAAAACGACGCTGACGGCG
>JAHBSF010000117.1 GCA_019639255.1 Acidobacteriota bacterium
TTTCGCCGCTTCGCGGCTGAAAAATTCAAAGAACTTAATTGGCAGAATGCTAAACACCAAAATCGATACCGCTGTAATCGGCGCACCTCGCCGCCATGCACTTGAGGTAATGAGTCTCGGGTACGGTCAGCAGTATCGGGTGATCGCGCGACTGTGTGCGTTTCTCGAGGATCTGGAGCTGGCGGCGTGCGTCGCGCGCAGCATCGGCAAGCATCTCTGCAAACATCGACTCGCTGATGTGATACGAACACGAGCAGGTAATCAGCACGCCTTCGGATCTCAGCAGCCTGAGGGCGCGCAGGTTGATTTCCTTGTATCCGCGCAGCGCGGCTTCACGAGACCGTCTGTTTTTGGCGAATGCCGGAGGATCGAGTACGATCGTATCGAAGCGTTCCCCCTCACTCTCCAGCCTGTGCAATTCATCGAACACATTTCCCTCGATGAATTCGAGGTTTTGTATCCCGTTCAGCTCGGCGTTGCGGCGCGCTCGCTCTATTGCTGGAGCGGATACGTCGATTGCAGTAACGGCGTCGCAAACGCGCGCCAGATGCAATGCAAAAGAGCCGTGGAAGCTGAAGCAGTCGAGTGCGCGTCCGCGGCCGTAGCGCATCGCCGCCTCGCGGTTTTCCCTCTGATCCAGAAAAGCGCCGGTTTTCTGGCCGCCGAGTAAATCTACGTGGAAGCGCAGACCGTTTTCGCTGCATATACGCTCCACATCTGCAGTCGGGTCCGCACGGAAAAGCACGCCGCTTGTCATCGGCAATCCTTCTAGAAGCCTCACCTTTACATCGTTGCGCTCGACTATAAGGTTTGCGCCGAACTCCTCGACCAGCAGTTCGGTCCATACACTCTTTAGAAGGTCCATACCGCGCGTCAATGTCTGGATGGAAAAAGCGTCTCCGTACCGGTCTATTACAAGACCCGGCAGCAGATCGCCTTCCGAGTGCACGAGTCGCCACGCATCGGCATTGTCATCTACGACCCGGCTGCGCAACCGGCGCGCGGATTGCAATCGTGCGCGCCAGAATTCCCGATCGGGGGGATTCTCCGACATAGAAACCAGGCGCAGCGTGATTTCGGATTCCGCGCCGTAATGCGCCCAGGCGAGCGGTCGTCCGCGGCGGTCGCATACCCTGACCGTATCTCCGCTCGCTGCTCCCTCGATTTCGGCTACGTCGCTGCGGAAGATCCACAGGTGTCCGCTTCGCAATCGTTCTACGCCCCGCGGTGTGAGCGTCGCGCGGGGGTGAGTCGTAGTTTGTCCGGGTGATGAAATTATGTTCTGCATTTCCGTAATTTTCGTTACATTTCGAAAGTTGCGTTATCTCTCTTGTAGTCTCCTGTGGATCGGTTTAGATGCGACGAGCTTCGGCTACCTGCGCTGCAACAAATTCGATATCGGCTTCGGTCAGGGAAGGCCCCGACGGCAGGTACAACCCTCGCCTGCACAAATCCTCCGCGACGGGGAATCGTTCGCCGCGAAAACGCTCGAAATATATCGGTTGAAGATGGATGGGAATAAAAAAGGTCCGGGTTTCGATCCCCTGTGAAGCCAGCCTTGCCCGCAACTCATCGCGCGTCGGACCGAACGCTTCCTCCACCAGCAAACCGTACATCCAGCATACGCTTTTTGCAGGCCCCGATTCTCCGGGCAACCGCAGACCCGGCACTCGCTTCAACCTCTCGGAATAGAGGCGCGCGTTTTTGCGGCGCGCTTCAACAAGGGCGTCGAACCTTTCGGTCTGTGCAAGTCCGACGGCTGCCTGAAGGTTGGTCATGCGGTAGTTGAAACCGCGGTATTCGTGCCAGAAATGCCGCTCCGGAGAAAAGGCGTGATCGCGCAGCCGGCGCGCAATTGCCGCGATTTCGCCATCGTTGGTCGTCACCATCCCGCCCTCTCCGGTAGTGATGATCTTGTTGGCGTAAAACGAAAACGTAGCGGCATTACCCAGGCTTCCCACACGGCGTCCGTCGTATTGCGCACCGTGCGCCTCGGCGGCATCCTCTATGACCGGCAATCCGTATTTCGATGCAATCCGGCTTACGGCATCCATATTCACGGGATGCCCGTAGGTATGCACTACGACGATTGCACGCGTGCGCGGCGTGATTTTGCGCTCGATCTGTCCGGCATCCAGATTCCAGGTTTCGGTTTCCGCGTCCACAAGCACGGGCGAGGCTCCGGTGTAGCCGACTGCGTTTGCGGTCGCGATCATTGTAAAGGTCGGGATGATTACCTCGTCGCCCTCTTTGATGCCGAGTGCGGCAAGCGCCAGATGCAGCGCCACTGTTCCATTGGCGCACGCAACGCCGTATTCGCAATCCACCTCGCGTGCGAACGCATTTTCAAAACGTGCGACGAAACCTCCGGCGGACGATATCCAGTTCGATTGAATGCACTCGGTCAGATATGCAAGCTCGTTGCCGTCAAGCAGCGTATCGGCTACGGGAATTATTCGGCCCGTGCCCGGAGCAGGCACGACCTGCGGATCGCAGCCCGGAATGATGTGCGCAATGGAGGCGAAATCGTCCCGGTTCAGTTTTGTAATCTCGATCACGAATCTTCCAGCCTTTCGCAATGCATGGGTTCTGCAATCCCGAGCGCGCTTCGATCGCTTCGCGCCAGCACCTGAGCATACATTGCTTCATCTTCGGGTGAAAAATACCCGGCGTAAATCTCATCAACCTGCCCTGCAACCAACGGATCGATGAAGCGGGAAAATCCCGCGCGATAACCGGGCGAGGCGCCCGGACGGTTGTTCATAGCCTGAATGCGGAGTTCAATAAATGCCGGAAGCGCCTTCCAGAAACTTCCCGTCGCGATCCTGCGCAGTCCGCCTTGAAGCAGGGTTGCAGTCAGTCTGGAAAAGGGTATTTCCATTACCGAACGCAGAACCTGTGCGTGCAATCGCGCTGAAACCGTATCGCCGGGAAGCGCATCTTCGGATGGCCGCCTTCGCGCCTGCCATCCCCGCATCTCAACAAGCACGCGCGTTAAATTCATTCCGCAAATGCCCGGGTTTTCTCCCATCGCAGTTATAGAAAGCGCTATGCGCAGGCACTGCGAACAGGCGTTGCACGCCCAATCCGCGCCCGAAACGCTCCAGCACGAATATTGCAGATCGCGCAAGTCTTCATACCGCAGCCAGAGCAGGCGTTGAACCTGGAAGCTGTGCAACGGCGGCGTCAGCGATGATAGACGCAATCCCCACGGTTTTATTACTTCCGATATGGCGCGCAGCGTTATCAGCGAATACATAAAATGCTTGTGCTGGATTACCCGTCCGTTCAGTTCCGCGTTTTCCTGCACCTCGGTTTCCGACGCCATAAAGAAATGCGTTGCGCCGTTTGCCGCGCCTGCGGCTATCATCGCGCCCAGATACAGAAAAGTATCGGTCAATTCGTTGACTGCCGCCGGATAACCGACTTTCTGCGCATACCGTACGGAAAGATTGGCCCTGTAATCGGACTCAACTTCTATCAAATCTACGGGGCGGCGCCGGATTATCTCGGCAAGCATTTCTCTGCGCCGCGCAGTAGAGTGATCTTCGCGCCAGGGTACGGGCGAAGTCGTAGCCACAAGCAGCGGCCGTTCGGTTAGTTCCGAAAGAAGGCCCGTCTGCAACAGGCTGTCCTTGCCTCCGCTGAAGGCCGTTGCTGCCCTTCCGATGTCGGCTATCGCTTCAGGCTCGGGGCGCGGGCCTTCCTCGACTATTTCGATTTCGCGCGCAGACGGCGTCGTACCGCGGTAGGCTTCGAGCGTAGCGATTTCCGCGTCCATCAAACGCAGCCACAATTCCGCTTCGCCCGGTTCGAGGCTTATGGGCAGGCGTATGCGGCACGGGCGGAGCAAAATCCAGTGCGAATGAAGGCAGATGATAGCTATGCGCCACCATAAACCCTCGGGGACGCGTCCGAGATCCATACCCGCCGGAAATCGCAACGTAAAAAACGGCCGCGAGTACAATTCCGTTTCCGGTTCCGATTCCCAGCGGAAGACAACGTCATTTCCGTTTATCTGCGGATGGTGAAGAATGATCTCTCGCATTCGATTGAGCCGGAGGGGGAGAATCCAAGATTCGAGTAGAGGTTTCCGAGCGCCGAAGTCATAGCCTCGGCGGAAAAGCGTTCGCGATAAATCTTATTTCCGCCGAGCGCAAGTCTTCTGCGCAGTGCGGCGTCTTCGATAAGACGGCGCAGCGCCGAGGCCAGCGCACTGTCATCGCCGGGTTCGACAAGCAGCGCGCTTTCGCCGTCGACGACATCCTCGACAATCCCGTCGATCCCCGAAGCGACAACGGCCGGGCGCGCCGCCTGAAGCGCTTCGAGCAACGCAACCGATCCGCTGCCTTCCTGATCCGACGGGAGCGCAAATATATCCGCGTGCGCGAGAAATGCAAACGGGTCGCTTACCCAGCCCGTAATCATAACGCAATCGGAAAGGCCGAGCCGTACCGACAAACGGCGATGTGCTTCAAGAAGTTCCCCCCCGCTCACAAGGCACGCTCGGAATCTCACCCCGGCGTTGCGCAACTGCGCGAGCGCGCGCAGCAGCGTAGCGAGGCCCTTGCGCGGATCGTGGCGCGATACGGATACAATCAGCGGAGCACCGCTATCTGCGAAGCTCTCGAGTTCTGCCGGCGCCGCCGGACGATCCTCCCGATTGCGAAGAAAGGCCTGCTCGGAACAATAGGGAATCAGCCTGACAGGAAGCCCTTGACCGTAACGCGCCTCCACCAACCGCTGCACCGACCGGTAATTCGAGATCAATAGCTGCGATCCGCGTATGATCGTGCGCTCACAGACCTGGAGCGCCGTGAGCGCCCACGGATAATCGATGCTCCTGCGAATCAGCGTGCCGATGTCATTGGCGGCGATTGCGCCGGCGAGTTTTGCCCGGAATTCGTGCGCGACCGTCGTATAGACGCTCGTGACGGCCACGGCGCTTGCACCCTGCGCGACAAGGCGCCTGCAAACCCGGACGCCCGCGTATCCCCAAAGTCCGAATCCATGCAGAAGGTGCGGGCCTCGGCTCATTCCAATATGATTCAATATCGGGCGCGCGAGGGCGAAGGCGTCGAGCGGTACAGTCGCCGTGCGAGCGATGCGGCGTCCTGTACTTACCCGGTGTACAAAGCCGAAATCGTGTTCATCGACTCCTGATTCGGCGTGCAGGCAAAAGATATGGGGTTCGTATCCGAGGCGCAGGGCGGCGCGAGCGTGCGCGCGAACGTAGCTTGAATGCCCGCCCATCTGGACTGTCGGATCCTTGCCGGCTATATAAATAATCGCGTTTTTCACAGACAAACGTTGTGTGATTTTTAGAGCGTGTTTTGAAAGCCACGAAGGGGCGAAAGATCCCCACTGTATAGGTCTTTCACCCTTTCAGGGCTCGGACGCATTTCTTCGGGGCTTTTAATCAATCCACAGCAGAATGGTACACACAGCGGAGTCCGCAACTGGGTACGCACGCGCCCTCGCGTGCTTGTATTCGCCGCCGAAAGCACGCGAGGGCGCGTGCGTACCCAGTGATGTGTCCAAATGTTTCGTGCTCTGATTTAAAACACGCTCTTACACCATCTCCTTCAATTGTTCTGGTTCTGTCTATCAGTCGGAGGATTTTTCCCGCAATGCGGCGCGCAGCCGCCATTGCAGCGTCAGCAGCTTCCACGCGCGAGTCTTGCGGATTTCTTCGAAGCGCCCCCGTTCCTGTTCGAGTTCCTGCCGAAGGGCTTGAATCGAATCCAGCAGTTCGGTTTCCCTGCCGGACAGGGCTGGAAAAAGCGGCGTCAGATCTCCCGCCTCCCATTTCCCGCCGACCCAGTCGACTCCGCAATCCGCGACCATCGCAAGCAGCAGTCGCGCTGCTGCGCGCACGCGCGCTTCGGCCCTCGGACCGAGGCCCGGCAGTTCGTCAAACAAAGACCCGGGTACAAGATTGTGACGCTTGTAAAACAGCGCATAACGCGACAACCATTCGGGCATCCCGGGCGGCTGCCCCGCTTCGCGTGTATCGTCGCGCGTCATAACCGCGAGTGCATCCGCCGTGCGGTAAAGCCTGCCGCATCCTGATTGCGCTATGCGCATCGACCAGTCGATCAGGTCCAGATCCGGAGCGAGATTCAAATCGAGCGGTTCGCGTCCGAGCGCCGCTGCGTCCACCAGCGCCCATCCGGGCGGAATCGCCGCGCAGGCGCCGCTCGCCCGAATCGGCTCATCGTATACCAGCCCCCGCAGGGAGAGTTTTACATCCATTACTGCGTCGCTGATGTCAATATCCGCTCCGCTGTGAATGATGATTCCGTGGGATGAAATCAGCGCGCCGGTTACCGCAGCGCAATCCTCGCGCTCTTCGGCGAAACGCAGAAGACGTTCGACCGCGCCCGGCAATGGTTCGACGCCCGCATCCAGCAGCAATACATACCGGGTCGCAACCCCTTGCAGCGCGCCCGCAATTTCTGTGGGTGACGTGAGCGTTTCGCGCCGCACGGTGGTTACAAGGCGATCTACGTCCATTTGCCGGTAACGTTCCGGCAATTCGCAGTGCATTGCTTCGGATTTTGCGCGCAGCTTCTCCAGGGTTTCGATAGCGGCGGGCCGGTCGAGATTCCGCACGGGCAGCGAACGCAGCGCGTAATCGGCTATCGCGGGCAGTTTGTGATACTTCGTCGCGCGATACTCTACGAGTTTACCGAGCATCGCACCTGCAATCATCACGTGCGCGCGATCGGTGCGCACCGTTTCGCATCGTGAAATGGTCCACAACCATTCATCTAGCGTTGAGCGCGTAATCGAAATGTCTTCGTTTTCCGGGGGCGCAGCGCCTCCCGTCGATTCGGCGTCGGTGCGGAAGCTCACAAGCATGCCGTCGCACTCGTGGGGCGAAATCCTGTAAGGCCGGTAATCGAAGAAGAATGCCCCGTCGTGTGCAAGTTCGGCTCGGCAAATCCCGCGAATCAGATCGTATGACGTGCGTTCGCGCGCGAAAAACAGCGCGTGGGATTGTGCGAGAATCCGTCGTATCGCATCGACATTCGGATCATAACTTGACGGCAGCACAATGACGCGGGCAAACCTGCGTTCGATTTCCGGCAACAGTTTAGCCATGTAATCGAACTCGCCGCACCAGGCGCCCCCGCCCGCGACCAGTCCGAGTTCACCGCGCACGCCGTAAAGATTATCTACGCCGGTTTCCCGGTATCTCACGCCGCCAAGCAGTTGCCTCATTCCCGCAAAAATCAGTTCGTCGCCCAGGTTGCCGTAGCCCCGGATGAGCGTAATATCCCCGGTTCTATCCAGAGCATCGAGTATTTTTTTTCGACTCCCGGCGATTTCCGTTTCGATTGTGGTAAACATATTTCCCGGCCGGCGATGAATTCGTCAGATCGAAGTAAAGAGAGATAACGGAACAGACGAAAAAAGACGGTACATACGGAATTATTCAATTGTAGATCGGTTCAGGCTTCCCGTCTTCTGTTCCATTGTTGTGATGTCTGATTTAAGATAACCGTTCCGGCGCAGTAGTCCAAATCATCGGCGGTCGCGCACGGGCGGCCGAAGTTTAATGTTGCGCACACATCAAACGGCCTATCTGGGCCTCGGTTCCAATCTCGGCGATCGCGCGGCGAATCTGTTGCGCGCCGTTACAGGACTAATCTCCGGCGACCTCCACCTTCGGGCTGCATCTTCCATTTATGAAACCGAGCCGGTCGACAACTCCGATCAACCCAAATTCCTGAACATGGTCGTCGCCGTTACGGCCCAGAGGCTCGAACCCTTTTCCCTGCTCAACTACTGTCTCGCAACCGAGTTGCGGTTGGGAAGGCAGCGCATCGCCGAAAAGGGGGCGCGCACCGTTGATATAGATCTGCTGCTGCTCGACGAGCTTGTAATCGACGACCGGCGCAGCGGCACCGAACTCATACTTCCGCACCCGCGACTGCACAAACGCCGCTTTGTGCTCGCTCCGCTTGCGGAAATCGCTCCGCACCTGAAACACCCTGTGCTCGGCGAAACCATGACGCACTTGCTCGGCGCCGTAAACGACGTTGCAGCCGTGCGCATGTACCGAAGCTGAACCCAATGATGCGTTACCGGAACCTCAGAACGCCGCTCCACGCCAATCCTCAAGGATCGCCGGTTCTTCTTT
The DNA here is from genome assembly GCA_019639255.1 of Acidobacteriota bacterium. Taxonomy (GTDB): domain Bacteria; phylum Acidobacteriota; class Blastocatellia; order RBC074; family RBC074; genus JAHBSF01. The sequence continues at coordinate 8,150 of JAHBSF010000117.1, forward strand.
CTGTGCATTCCGCAAATGCCTTCCGCGTGTTCCGCGGTTTCTGTTCCGCTCCGGTTAAAACAAGTCCGAATTCATTATGGAAATCATCACACGCACCGCACGATTGCAATCCATGGCGGCGAAATTCGCCGTCGAAAGTAAACCGATCGGCTTTGTGCCGACAATGGGCGCGCTGCACGAAGGCCACCTGAGCCTGGTGCGCGAAGCCCGACGTATGTCGGACGCCGTAGTCGTTTCCGTATTCACAAGTTCTGCGCAGTTTACGCCGCGCGAAGATTACGAACGGTCGCCCCGCGACCTGGCGCGCGACGCCGATCTGCTTACTCCCATCGGCGTCGATTGCCTTTTTGCCCCCTCGACCGACGAATTGTTTCCGAAAAACTTTTCGACCTGGATCGAAGTCGCCGAACTCAGCGATAAACTCGAAGGCATTTCGCGACCCAACCATTTTCGCGGCGTTACTACCGCCTTCCTCGTACTGTTCAATATCCTCAAACCCAAGTTCGTTTTCATGGGGCAGAAGGATGCACAACAGACCATTCTGGTCAAAAAAATGATCCGGGACCTGCACCTGAGCGTGGAGGTGGTCGTTATGCCCACTTTGCGCGACGCAGACGGACTTGCGTACTCATCGCGCAACGTAGCGTTGACGCCCGAGGAGCGAGGCGCCGCGCCCGTAATCTACCGCGCGCTCCATATGGCTGAAGAGATGTTCGCCGACGGCGAGCGCAGCGCATCGAAACTGAGCAAGGCAATTCGCAGGGAAATCGCCTCGGAACCTTCGGCCCGAATCGATTACCTCGCAATCACGGATTCCGAGCGCCTCGAACCGCTCGACGATCTCAGCCATCAAACCGCGCTCGTATCGATAGCCGTTTATTTCGGCAACACTCGCCTGATCGACAATGTCGTACTCGGCGACGACCGGTTCCGCTCCAAAACAGGGCGACTCAAACTGGGTTGAAGAGAGATAACGGAATAAACGAAATAAGACGGAAACTACGGAAAGATTCAAGCTTTCCGTAATTTTCGTTCCATTTCGTTTGTTCCGTCATCTCTCTTCCCGCCGGATGCAGCGGTGTTTGATCATACATTGAAGCGAAACAGCATTACGTCCCCGTCCGATACGACGTATTCCTTGCCTTCCAACCGCATCTTGCCCTTTTCCTTCGCCGCCGCCTGCGAGCCCGCGGCTATGAGATCGTCGTAGGCTGTGACCTCGGCGCGGATGAAGCCGCGTTCCAGATCCGAGTGAATGACGCTTGCCGCTTCGGGCGCTTTCGCCCCCTTTCTGACCGTCCAGGCCCGCGCCTCTTTTTCTCCGGCAGTAAAGTAGGATATGAGTCCGAGCGTGTGGTATGCGCTGCGGATCAGTTTGCCGAGGCCCGTTTCGGTTACTCCGAGGCTTTCCAGATACTGCCGCCCTTCTTCGGGTTCGAGGTCGATCAGATCGGCTTCGAGCTGCGCGCTTATCACTACATAATCCGCCCCCTCGCTCTCGGCGTGTTCCCGCACCTGGCGTATATATTCCGTCTCCGCTCCCGCCAGATCCGATTCCGCTACGTTTGCAACGTAGATCATCGGTTTCATCGTCAGCAGAAACAAATGATAGGCTTTCGCCTTTTCATCCTCGGTCAATCCGGCAAGCCGCGCCGGTTTACCGTCATCAAAAGCGGCCTGAAGTTTGTCGAGGATTTCGATTTCCTCTTTGGCCGCCTTGTCGCCCGTTTTCACTGCTTTGGTAGTGCGCTCGCGGCGTTTTTCCACCGTCGCAAGATCGGCGAGCACGAGTTCCAGGTTCAGCGTTTCGATGTCGCGGTGCGGATCAATCGTTTCTTCCACGTGCACGACATTGTCGTCTTCAAAACATCTAACCACGTGTATGATCACTTCCGTTTCGCGCACGTGATGCAGAAACTGATTGCCGAGACCCTCGCCCCGGCTCGCCCCGCGCGCAAGCCCGGCAATGTCGACGAACTCCACCGTCGCATACACGATCTTGTTTGTCTTCGCAATTTTCGCAAGAGGCGGCAATCGCGAATCCGGTACATTGACTACGCCTACGTTCACGCCCGTAGTGCTGAACGGATAGTTGGCGCTTTCGGCGCCGCGGGTAGCCGTCAGCGCATTAAACAGCGTCGATTTGCCGACGTTCGGCAATCCGACGATTCCAGCTCTTAACACGATCTATTTCACTCCTTGATCAATACTGTTACTACACTGTTACTACAATGATTTCGGTAATTCTTCGTCCGCTTTCCGTTGTCGTGCTCCGCAGTTCAGCCCGCATCTCCGCGCGCAAGAAACCTCAACAGTTCATCTTCGGTGGGAAGCCCGGCGCGCGCGCCGAGTTCGCGGCATTGCAGCGCGGCTACGGCGTTTGCTGCACGCAGCGTCTCTTCGATCGTCAAGCCCTTGACCAGACCGTAGATGAATCCGGCGCGAAACGCGTCTCCCGCTCCCGTAGTGTCCCGGCACACGGGAGGACGAAAAGCAGGCGATGCAATAAACTCGCCCTCTACGAAAGCAAGCGCCCCGCGCGCGCCCTGCGTCATCGCTACAAGGTAACAGCCGTAACGATCGTGCAGCGTGCGCAGCGCCTCGCGTTCGTCCATCACGCCCGCAAGCTCATCGGCGAGTCCCTGCGAGGTAATCAGGAAATCCACGTGCGGCAGCAATTCGTCTATGCCGCGATACGCCGTATCCAGGTCTATCGTCACCGACATGCCCGCATCGTGGGCCCAGCCCGCGGCGGCGATTGCGGCCTGCGTATCGAAGCCGTCCAAATGCAAAACGCGCCCGCGCGCGATCATTTCCTTGCCGATTTCATCGGGGGCAATGCGCGTTCCGTCGTCGTGATGCCACAGAATCGTGCGTTCGCCCGAAAACTGCTCGATGATTATCACGGCGCTTTGCGTCCTCGCTCCTTGTGCTACAAGCACGTGCTCGCACTCTACGCCCTCATCCCGAAGCGAGTCGATCAGGAGTTTTCCCTCGTAATCATCGCCTACCTTGCCCACGTAAGCGGCGCGCAACCCAAGTCTGCGCGTCCCGACCATTGCCGAAGAGACCTGGCCGCCCGCCATCTGTTGATGTTCGGTCAACCGCGTTTTGGTGTTGAAGGCGGGGAAACGCGGGATCGTTACGAGATGATCTACGGCGTTGAGACCAAACCCTATGACGTCGTACTCGCTGTTAACGGGAAGTTTTCTGTCGAATCGCATGGGCGGCAATGTAGCGCAAAACGCCGAGTTGCGCTACCTTTCCCACTATGGCCGCCTCGACCCCTGTAATTACGCTGGATGAAAAGCTGCAACTGCTGCCGGCGCAGCCCGGGTGTTATATGCACAAAAACGCCCGCGGTGAGATCATCTACGTCGGTAAGGCCAAATCCCTGCGCAATCGCGTGCGGCAGTACTTCCAGTCTTCGCGCGCGATGGACGCCAAGACGCAGAAACTCGTGTCCCGGATTGCGGACTTCGAGATCGTGGTTACCGACACGGAAGCCGAAGCCCTCGTGCTCGAAGCCAACCTCATCAAGCTGCACAAGCCGCGCTTCAACGTTCTGCTCAAGGACGACAAACAGTACCCGCATCTGAAGCTGACGATCGGGGAAGATTTTCCCCGTGTAGTCCGCACGCGCAGGGTTGAAAAAGACGGCTCGCTTTATTTCGGCCCTTATCTTCCGGCCGTGCTCGCCGACCGGACGGTGGCGCTGATCAACCGCGAATTCCAGTTGCGCACGTGCTCGGACGAGGTCTATGCGATTTATCAGCGCGCGGGCCGCCCCTGCATGGAATACCAGATCAAACGCTGTCTCGGCCCCTGCCAGAAGGGTTTGTGCAGGCCCGAACAGTACGGCGAAGCGGTGCGCGATGTGAGGTTGCTGCTCGAAGGCAAGGCTGCCGAACTCGCATCGGATCTGGAGTCGCGCATGGAGTGCGCGGCCGAAGAGTTGCGATTCGAGCATGCGGCAAAATACCGCGACCTGCTGCGCACCGTTAATGCGCTCGGCGAAACGCAGAAGATGACTTCCGATCCGGAATCCGATTTGGACATATTCGGCTATTACCGCGATGCGCACCAACTCGCGCTCCATTTGTTTACTATGCGCGAGGGCAGGATAATCGGGCGGCGGGAATTTTACTGGGAAGATGCGCCGGTGGATAACTTCGATCCGGGCGCGTTTCTGGGAACCGTGCTGGAGCAGTATTATCTTTCGGGCAACTACGTGCCGCTGGAAATCCACGTGCCCGTGGATTGGGAGAGCCGCGAGGCGCTCGAAGCCGTTCTATCCGAAAAACGCGGGCGCCGCGTTCATATTCACGATCCGCAGCGCGGGCGCAAGCGCGAACTGATAGATCTGGTGGAAAAGAATGCGCGCCTCGGTTTTGACGGGCGCTTCCGCGTAATCAAACCCGATATGACGCGGGTGCTTGCGGAGTTGCAGGAGCTGCTCGGATTGCCCGCCGCGCCGCAGCGAATAGAATCGTTCGACATCTCGCACATACAGGGCTCCGAAAACGTCGCGGCGATGGTTGTATGCGAGGCGGGCGAGATGAAAAAAAGCGAGTATCGCAAGTTCAGTATACGCAGCGTAGAGGGCGCCGACGATTTTGCATCGATGAATGAAGTTGTGGGTAGAAGGTATTCGCGGTTGTTAAAAGAGAATAAACCGCTGCCCGACCTGATTTTCATCGACGGCGGAAAGGGGCAGTTGTCGGCTGCATCGGCCGCGATGCACGCGCTCGGGCTCGGGGATCTTCCTATGGTCGGAATCGTGAAACCGCGCGGCAGGCACGCCGATATCAGCCACCTGCTTGTAAAAGGGCGCGAAGACGAGCCGGTCACGCTCGAAAAACCTTCGCCCGTACTGCGCCTCGTGCAATTGATTCGCGACGAGACGCATCGCTTTGCGGTGAGCTATCATCGGCACAAACGCGCGATGCGCGATTTCCGGTCCGAACTGACCTCGATTCCCGGCGTGGGCGAAAAAACGAAGGAACGACTGCTGCGCAATTTCGGCAGTCTCAAACGAGTGTCTGAAGCGACCGAAGCCGAATTGCGGCCGTTTGTGGGCGAAAAGCTGGCAACGCAGATCGTCGCACACTTTCGCGAGCAAAGGCCGAAACAGGAAAAGCAGGAAACGCGGACAGTTCCCGGCTTGGAAGGAGGGAAGAGATAACGGAACAAACGAAATGAAACGGAAAGTACGAATAAATTGAATATTGTTGAATATTCCCGTAGTTTTCGTCTTATTTCGTTTGTTCCGTTATCTCTTCTCTCCTTCCAAGCCGGGAATTGCTGGGAAAATTCGATGACACCAAACAACACGAAAGGGGCGCTGGTGAAAAAAGGCTTTCTGTATTGCGCAGGTACGTTTGCAGTGCTGACTATTATGAGCGGAATTGCGGCGGCGCAGGTGCGCGTGCTGCCGGGCGATATTCGCGATAACCGCAGCACGGGCAGTTTCTTTAACCGCCTCGAAGTCGAACTTCGCCTGGTGGGTGATGTGGTGGCCGATGCAAAGGGCGTGCGCGTAGTCGTTGCCAAAGCCGTCGACGAAACGGGCCGCGATCTGATGCCCGAACGCGAACGCGAAAACGAATTCAAGGAGATCAGTTCCTACGAACGCGAAAACCTGAAGGTCAACATCGAACTCAAAAATCCCTCGCGCAGGGCAGAGACCGTTCAGGAAATCGCCGGGACGGTTGAATTGTACGTGCCTCGACGCGATCCGGCAGCTACGGTGCTTGTGCCGAATATCGCGCGTTCCGTGGGGCGTCAGGCAGCCTCGCCGGGCCTCAAGGCCGCAGGAATAGAAATCACGATCTGGAACAAGGAGCAGTACACGGCGCGGCGCAAGGAAGAAGAAGAGAAGATGAAGAAGGCTTTCGAGGAGCGCAAGAAACAAGCCGAAAAGGAGGGTGAACCCCTGGAAGATTTGGGCAGCGCGCTCGCCGAGGGGCTTATGAAGGCGTTCGGCGGACTATTTGAAGCGTTTTCCCAGATGGAGGAAAACGGGCTGGCCCTGAACGTCAAGGACCCCAAAGGCAAACTCGTCAGCATCGAATTCGAGGATGCGGCGGGCAAAGCGATAGAACATCAGGGCCGCAGCTCCATGGGCAGCAACGACGACAAGACATTCATCTACGATTTCAAGGAACCCCTGCCCACGGGCGCCCGCATCAAGGTGTATGTAATGACGCAACGCGCGGTTGTGAAATCGCCTTTCAAACTTGCGAGCGTGCCGTTGCCGTAGGAGAGTCAGACGTGTTGCAAAACAACGCCCCGAAAGAATGAAACCAGGTGTGCGTGCGTCTCGCCCGCTTCTTTACTGTATAAACTTGCGGGCGAGATGCCGCGCCATCAGCGTTCTACGTTTGTAGCGTTTTCATTACAACGAGGTGTCGCTGATTTTACAAGATTCCCATTCGCGTCAATCCGGCCGATGCCGACTACAAGCCCGTTGCGGAAGGTTTTATGCAGGATTTGAGCGCTGGAGGCTCGGCAGCCTCCGGCGCTCAAACCTTCAGTCTTGTCAGGTTTTTGCCGTCTTCAATTCCATATCTTGAATCTTTCCGCAACGGAGGATCAGAACAAACGAAATGAGACGGAAACTACAGAAATACTCAACTTTTCCGTGATTTTCGTTACATTTCGTTTGTTCTGTTATCTCTTGTCTCACGCTTTGTACCAATGCGGCCACCGGCCCGATTGATAAAGTTCTTTCCCGGGAACAGGGGCGAACTGTTGCGATTGATGTTGGCCTGTAACCCAGGGCTTACGCCGCTGGGCTACAGATCTTTCGCCCCTTCGGAGCTTTGAAGATACGCTCTTACAGTCCGAAGCAGTAAGAAGCGAAGCGATGAATGGCTCAGGCCCGCCAGCGCGAT
>JAHBSF010000118.1 GCA_019639255.1 Acidobacteriota bacterium
AACTTTGTTTACAGAATACTGAACACCAAAATCGAAACCGCTGTAAGCGATCTTTTCCGTTGTTTCTCTTTCGTTCGATTGTCGAGCCATCCGATTCAACGTTCGGAGTGCTCCTCGCCGTCAAACGACAACACGAGCGGTTCCTGATCGACTTTGGTTTCGAGATGAACGCGGCGCCCCCAAAGGCGATGTATATGTTCGAGCACCTTGCGCGCGTAGCGCAGATCGAGTTCCGCTCCCTCATACCGGTGCATCAGGTACAGTTCGCGGTTCCCTTCGTAATCCCCGTCTACGACTTCAATGTATGGGAATCCGAAGTTGGTCATGTTGGCGACGAGTTGATCGCGCACGCGCTCCCATCGTTTTTCGGTAACGGTCCAATCCTCTTCTTCTACGAGTTCATATACGAACAGGTCGAGTTCTTCGCACAGTTCTTCGGTAAGGTAATTGCGAAGGAATGAGACATCGTTTTCGAGTTCGCGCACCTCGAAGATCTTCGCGCTTCCTTCACCGCCCCTGCGTCCGAACTCCGTGCGCTCCCTCTCGCTGGGGTGCTCCCAGCGGCGCTCTATGTCTTCCCATATCTTGTAGCCGAGGTAGTACGGATTAAGCTGTCCCCTGTGGGGCGAGACTACACCCGAATGGAGTTCGGCGAATTCTATGTGCTCGCGGTCGGGCAGGTCGAGTTCGCGCATAATGCGCGCGTGCCAAAGGCTGGCCCAACCCTCATTCATGATCTTGGTCTGCATTTGCGGCACGAAATACAGCATCTCGTCGTGGATCATGCTCATAACGTCGCGCTGCCACTGCGCGAGCACTGGCGAATTGCGGCATATGTACCAGACCAGATCCTTTTCCGGACGCATTGGCGTTTCAAGCGTATCGTCGGAATCTTCGCCCTTCAGAGCTTCGCGTTCTTCGCGCGTGGCCAGATCCGCATACGGATCGCGCGGGCGTGCAGGTGCAGCGGGCTCTTCCCCATCCCGGTTTTTCTTGATGAAGAAATTCGGATCTATGTGCTCTTCGATCGAGAGCACGGCGTCGAGAAAATCCTCGACAATCTTGCGCCCGTACTTGAATTCGTATTCGTTTATGCGGCGCGCGTGCATAGCAGCGTCATCGACCATCCTGCGGTTGGTTTGCGAGAAGTATGCGTTGTGCTTGAAGAAATCCACGTGCCCGAGGACGTGCGCGATGACGAGCTTGTTTTGCAGCAGCGAGTTGTTTTCCAGCAGAAAGGCGTATGCGGGGTTTGAGTTGATTACGACCTCGTAGATTTTCGAGAGTCCGAGGTCGTACATGGTTTTCATCTTGTGGTAAGCCTTGCCGAAACTCCAGTGCGAGTAGCGGCCCGGCAGCGCATACGACCCCACCTCGTACATCACCGAAGCCGGCACGATTTCGAAATGCGTCGGATAGGGGTCGAGGCCGAACTTTTTGGTTGCAATCTCCCAGATGGTTTCGAGCGCTGTTTCAAGTTCGTTTACTTCCCGATCCACATATACCTCCAACGGTCGGAAGAAAGAGAGATAACGGAACATACGAAAATGGACGAAACAAACGGAAAGTTTGACCATTTTCGTGATTTTCGTCTATTTTCGTTTGTTTCGTCATCTTTTTTCGCTCTTGCAGCGGGGCTTCAGCGCCCTGAGATTTATCCCCGCCCCACAATCCGTCGAATATTCCCATGCACGTATCCCTCCCTACCGCTGTAGTATCCTCCCCGGCAAAAGCGAACGCAAGGAAGGCGGCCAGCGCAAGGAAGGCGAGGACGACTGTTTGTGCGGAGAATCGATTGACATGATACCGTGTGCTTCATTATACTTGCCAGCTTTCGGCGACCGACCTCATTTTCGGTCAAAAATTGCGATCACTCCATGCGCCAGGCATACGAAATTCTCGAATACGACAAGCTGAAAGAGGCGCTCGTGCGCCTGGTTCGCACCCCGCTCGGCGCAACTCTCGCGCAGGAGCTCAGGCCGCAGATGGACCCCGCGACCGTAGAGCGAATGTTGCGGGAAACCGGCGAAGCGGCGGCGTGTATCAATTCCGGCGTCTCGCTCGATATTCAGGATCTTCCCGACCCGCGGCCGGCGCTCGGGAAACTCTCGATTGCCGAAGTGAATCTGGAGCCGGGCGAGATTCTGGATCTGCTGGCGCTGATTTCGGTCGGCATGGGATTGCGCGACACGTTTCGCGCCGAGGCTGAACTCTATCCCTTGCTTGACCGGATTACGGTCGTAATTCCGAACCTCCGAAGTCTTTATCAGCGTCTGCGCTCGGCGATCCTGCCTTCGGGCGAGGTGGACGATTTTGCAAGCCCCGGGCTGCGCGAAGCCCGGGCAAACATTTCGCGGCTGCGCGCACAGATACAGCGAACGCTCGAAAATATCAGCAAACGCGCCGAAGAGTCGCACGCCCTGCGCGAGGATTTCATAACGATCCGCAACGAGAGATACGTCATTCCGATCCGCAACGACAATCGGGGCGCGGTTGCGGGCGTGGTGCACGGAATGTCTTCTTCGGGACAGACGGCGTTTATCGAACCGCTCGAAACCATAGAACTCAACAACGAACTCGTTCGATTGCGCGAAATCGAAACCGCCGAAGTAACGAAGGTATTGTTCCGCCTGAGCGAGGAACTGCGAGAGGAACTCGATGGGCTTGAGCGTACGGCCGAGGCCGTAGGATCGGTCGATTTTATAGCGGCGCGGGCGCGCCTTGCCGTTGCACAGCAGGCTATAGAACCGAAAATCAACCGCGAGGGGCGGCTTTTTCTAAAGGATGCGCGCCACCCGCTGCTGGAAGAAAACCTGCGCGCCCACAACCTGGAAATCGTCCCCATATCGATTGAACTCGATCCGATTAACCGGGTCATGGTAGTAAGCGGGCCGAATGCGGGCGGCAAGACCGTAGTGCTGAAAACCGTCGGATTGCTGTCGCTTATGGCGCAGTCGGGGCTGCACACCCCGGCGCTCGAAGCCGATCTGCCCATATTCCGCGAGGTCTATCCCGACATCGGCGACCATCAATCCATAGCCGCGAACCTGTCTACATTTACCGCGCACATTGAAAACATAAGGCGCATAAGCGACGAACTCGAGTTGCCGGCGCTGGTGCTGCTCGATGAGGTGGGCACGGGGACCGATCCGGAAGAGGGCGCCGCGCTCGGCGTTGCGATTGTGGATTATTTTCGATCGCGCGGGGCATATGTAATAGTCACGACCCATTACGGCCCGCTCAAGGTTTACGCCTCGGGCGGCGAGGGCGTCATTAATGCAAGCGTCGAGTTCGACGAACGAACGCTCAAACCTACTTACAGACTTTTGACCGGACTCGCCGGGTCGTCGTCCGGCATTGAAATTGCCCGTCGCTTTGGATTGCCGCAGGAAATAACGGAACGTGCGGCATCTGGCGTAACCGGCGCGAGTGCGGAGGCGGCCGAATATCTGCGGCGTTTGAAGCAGCAGTATGACGAGCACCTGCAGTTGACGCGCGCGCTGGATGAAGAACGCGCGGCAGTGGCGGCGAAGTACGAGAAGCTCGAAACCGAGTTTGCGGGGCGAGAAAAGGCGCGCGCCCTGGAGTTTCGGACCGAATTGCGAAAAGTAGTCGACGAGTTTGCGACGCGCGCCGAACAGTTTGCCGCCACGATTACGGATTCGGTTGAAGCCCGGCGCGTGCGCCGTGATATCGAAAAGCGTGCGTCCGAACTTCGTGTAGCCGCTTCTACCGCGGCCCGGGAGTTTCAGCGCCATTCCCCCACGGACGCGGTGGAAAAACAGACCGAACCGGAAGTTGCAGTCACGACGTCCGACGGTTTTCAGATAGGCGACCGGGTGCGCATTTTGGCATTCGGGCAGGAGGGCGTGGTCGAGTCGGTCGGCGACAACGAGATAGGAGTACAGGTCGGTGCGCTGAGGTTCCGCGAACAGCCCGAAAATTTAAGGCTGTTGTCGCGTCCTGCCGCGTCCAAGGGAACGGCGCGGAGCGCATCCTTCCCGCGCGGCGTTTCGGTGCAGTTGCAGGAACATCCCGAGGGTGCAAGGGAACTCAATGTCATTGGCAAAACGGTTGCCGAAGCCGTAGAGGAAGCGGACAAATTTCTGGATCAGGCGTATATGAACGGTTTTGACCGTATCAGAATAGTACACGGTATCGGTATGGGTGCATTGCGGCGAGCGGTAACGGAACTGCTTACCGGACATCCGCACGTATCCAGGTTTGAAACGGCGCCGCCTTCGGAGGGCGGACAGGGCGCTACGATAGTCGAATTGAAGAAGTAGGAAGGAGAACGCGGAATACACGGAAACAGATGAAATCATTGCAAGAGTGATGGTTTTTCAGCGGCTTCCGTGTGTTCTGCGTGTTCCGCGGTTTGATTTTTCGCCGGGAGATCTACGGGCATGCGTTGGGGGCGCAGTTTTACTGAAGAATTAAGGACGCAGGCCGATATCGTGCGGATTGTCGGCGATTACGTGGCGCTCAGGAAGCGCGGCTCAAACTTCCTGGCCTGCTGCCCGTTCCACCAGGAAAAGACGCCGAGTTTCAATGTGAATCCGGCGCGCCAGTTATTCAAATGTTTCGGCTGCGGTAAAGCCGGGGACGTATTCGGTTTCGTAATGGAAATCGAGGGGGTTTCGTTTCCGGATGCGGTAAGGACGGTAGCGGAAAAGTGCGGCGTGGCGCTGCCGGAAGTTTCCGAGAGCCGTGAAAACGAGGAGCGCGACCGATTGCGCGAAGATCTGCTCAGGATGAACGCCTGGGCGACAGAGTTCTTTGAAATCCAGTTGATTGAAACCGCTGAGGGTCGAAGGGCGCTTGGTTATCTGGAATCGCGGGGCGTTGAACCGGAAACGCAGCGCCGCTTCCGCCTGGGATACGCGCCGGCGAGCTGGGATGCGCTGAGCAACCATTTGCGCGAGCGCGGCGCCTCCAGATCGCAGATCGAGCGCAGCGGGCTGGTTACGTTGCGTGAATCCGGCGCCGGATTTTATGACCGCTTCCGCGGCAGGTTGATGTTTCCGATTACCGACTCACAGGGGCGCACCCTTGCTTTCGGCGGCAGGATACTGGGCGAAGGCGAACCCAAATACCTCAACTCGCCGGAAACCGCGATCTATACCAAGGGACAGCACCTTTTCGGGCTCGGAGCCTCGCGCGATGAAATACGCAGGCGCGGATTTGCCATCCTCGTTGAAGGTTATCTGGATTTTCTAATCCCCTTTCAGGCCGGGATGACGAATCTTGTAGCGAGTCTGGGCACGGCTCTGACCGAAGCGCAGGCAAGGCTTTTGGGGCGGTATGCGCGCAAGATAATAGTAAATTTCGACCCGGATTCGGCCGGAGTAAACGCTACCAGGCGCAGCCTGGAGACGTTGCTGAATGAAGGATTTAAGGTCAATGTGCTGACGCTTCCGGACAACCTTGACCCCGACGAATTCATCAGAGATCGCGGCGTGGAGGCATACCGGAAACTTCTAAAGGGCACCCAATCGTTTCTCGACTATATAGTCGAGCGGGCGATAGTTGATCACAATCAGGCCACGCCCGGCGGCAAAGTCGAAACGCTTAACGCCATTTTGCCGTACTTAAAGCTGGTGAGGGACCGAATAGAGCGCGCCGAGCATATCGAGCGGATCGCCGACCGGTTGAGAATCGAGGGCAGGCTGATTCGCGATGAGTTCAAGCGCGCGGTTGAAAACCGGCAGGAGAAGGTAAGCCAGAAGGCCGCGACCGCGATGCTTTCGGTAAAACCCGCGGAACGCAGATTGCTCCAGATAATTCTGAACCGGTGTGATGTGCGGCGGCGGATGCTGGAGCGGATCACGGAGGAGGATTTCAAAGGGTTGCGCACGGCGGAGTTGTTCCGGCTCCTGCTCGAATTTGAGCAACGGGGCGTCGAACCCGAGTTTTCGGCGCTCAACGAGACGTTCGGCGAGGATGATCCGGTGCGGGAAATGATTGCGGGTATGCTCGTAGATGAAACGGGAATGGGCAGCGCCGACGCCGGAGGGATTGAACGGTTGATGGAAGAAGCGGAAGCGAGTCTTCACAGTCTGCGGTGTTTGCAGCTTGTCGAGCGGCAGGCGGAGTTGCAGGCGGAAATTAACCGCGCACAGCGCTCAGCCGATGAAAACCGGCTCAATGATCTGCTTATGCAGAAGTTTGCTCTCGCGAAGCGCGAACGCGCGCTGGCAACCGACGCAGATTGACGGACGCAGATTGACCGATACAGATTTACCGATACGGATTTACTGACTGACGAAAAATCGAAGTTGAAGAGGAGAGGGACCCCGAGGGTCCCGAGCCGCCGCGAGGCGGAAGGAGCGTGAGAATTGGCCATTGACGAAAAATACACAGAGGACGTGCAGAAACTGCTCGATCTCGGGAAGGAGAAATCCTTCCTTTCCTACGACGACATTAACAACGAGTTGCCGGAAAACGTCATTTCTCCCGATGATATCGAGGATATCTTCGCCACCCTCGGGGATGCGGGGATAGCGATCGGGGATTCGGAGGAGAAATTTCTCGAATCGGCGGCGACGGTCGGGTCCGCTGACAAGAAAATCGAAGAGTTCGGCGAAGATGAACTCGAACTCGATCTTTCTCCCGGCGCGCTCGACAAAACAAACGATCCGGTGCGCCTGTACCTGCGCGAGATGGGCGTAGTCCCGCTGCTTACGCGCGAGGGTGAAGTCGCTATCGCCAAGCGCATTGAACGCGGCAAGAAAAAGATGCAGAAGGCGATTTCGCGCTCGCCCGTAGCCGTGGGCGAACTGCTCAGGATCGGCGACGAAATCCAGCGCACCGAACTCTCGATACGCGACGTGGTCACCTTCAACGAACAGGAAGGCATCACCGAGGAGAAGATCGAGGAGTACAACTCCTACACGCTTGAAACCATCGGCGAGATCGCCAAAACATTCAAGCGCACGCACACGCTTTACGACAAGTATCTGCAGGAGCCGAAGCGTTCGCCGAAACTCGTAAAGATGCGCAGGAAACTTGCGCGCCAGCGCATAGAACTGTCGCACCTGGTGCGCCTGCTCGAGTTCACGCCGAAGATACAGGACCGGCTCGTTACCGCTATGCGGCGCGCGAGTTTCGAGGTATCGCAGTCAGAACGCGAGATCGACATGCTGCAGCATGCTCTCGAACGCAAACGCTCGCCCGAGGTTCACAAGGAATTCGAGAAAAAGCTGCGCGCCGCAAAGCGTCATTTGTCGCAGATCGAGGAGCGCTATCACGTAGGAGGGCTGGAACTCAAACGCGCCTATCAGTCCGTAGTCACGGGCGATTATGAAGCGAGCCAGGCCAAAAAGGAGCTTGTCGAGGCCAACCTTCGCCTGGTGGTTTCCATAGCCAAAAAGTACACCAACCGCGGCTTGCAGTTCCTGGACCTGATTCAGGAAGGCAACATCGGATTGATGAAGGCCGTGGACAAATTCGAGTACAGGCGAGGCTACAAGTTTTCGACCTATGCCACATGGTGGATACGGCAGGCCATCACGCGCGCGATTGCAGATCAGGCGCGTACGATCCGAATCCCGGTTCATATGATCGAAACGATCAACAAGCTGATACGGACCTCGCGCGCGCTCGTGCAGGAACTTGGACGCGAGCCGACTTCGGAGGAAATCGCCAGAAAGATGGACATTCCCGCCTCGAAGGTCCGTAAGGTGCTAAAGATCGCGCAGGAGCCGATCTCGCTTGAAACGCCCATCGGCGAGGAAGAGGATTCTCACCTCGGCGATTTCATCGAGGACAAGACCATTCAGAACCCGGCCGAAGCCGTCATCAACATCAATCTTCGGGAAATCACCGAAGAAGTATTGAAGACGCTCACGCCGCGCGAGGAAAAGGTCATCAAGATGCGCTTCGGGCTCGGCCCCAACGGCAGCGAACATACGCTGGAAGAAGTCGGCCAGCACTTCGCCGTCACCCGCGAACGCATACGCCAGATCGAGGCCAAGGCCCTGCGCAAGCTGCGCCACCCGTCGCGCTCGCGCAAACTCAAGGCGTTTCTCGAAAGCGGCCGCCCATAACAAAAAGAGAGATAACGGAACAAACGAAAATAGACGAAACAAACGGAAAGAAAGCAATGGCTATCTTTTAGTTTGTTTCGTCTATTTTCGTTTGTTCCGTTATCTCCTCCCCACAACGCAGCCCACCAGCGCCAGCACCAGCAGCAGCACTTCCGCATCGCCGAAGTTGTAGTTCACAAGCGAGCCGATTGTGAAACCCACAAGCGCAGCCGTAACGCCCAGTCCAAGCCCTGATTCCCATGGGTCCGAAGCGCCGCGACAGGCCCGCCGCGCCACTGCGATCATCGCAGCCAGCAACCATATCCAGGCTCCAAGCGCGGGCAATCCCCTTTCCATCGCGATTTGAATCGGCGTCGAATGCGTATGCGTAACGTATTCGCCGGGAAATCCCCATTCATTCCAGTGCAGTTTGTGGGAATCCATACCTACGCCGAATACGGGATGGCGCGGAATGACCCTAAGCCCCGCCTGCATATAACCGAACCGGCGAGATGCGCTGTCATCGACGAGACGCGCAGTAGTGGCCGTGCGTGTTGCGAGCAGTATCGGCACCGCCATAGCCCCCAAAAGGATCGTCGCAGCAAGCACGCCCAGAAACGCGCGCCGTCCCGCCGCAAGCGCGGCCGTCAATACCATCGCTGCAAGATAGGCCGCAGCCGCGGCGCGAGAGGCCGTCAACATAAGCGCCAGTGCAAAAACGGCCGAGAGACTTCCCCACAAAATCGCCCTTCGCCGGTTTCCAAACGAAGCCAGCAGAAATCCGAACGAAAGCAAACCGGCGATCTGCATCTGATCGGCGTAGGTTATGAAATGCCTTGTGAATCCGGAAATGCGGAACCGGCGGCTGCGTCCCCCAACCGTGATCTCAAGAGGGTTCGATAACGCCTTCATCTCTTCGGTTATTTCCAGAGTAACGGGCAGAGGGTCGCCCTCGTGCAGCGCCTCGATTTCGATGCTTCGTCCGGATGGCGTTTGCCGAACTATTTCAGCAATATCGTCAAGAGATGCAACGCGGCGCCGGTCTACCATCCATATCACGTCGCCCGTTTGCAGTTTGCTCGATCCGAGCGGACCGCGGCCTGCTATGGCGGTCAGGGTCACGCCGCGCCCGATGATCTTTTCTCCGAAGCTGTAGATAACGCCTGCCAGCAGGGAAAGCAGAAGCAAAGCGACGAAAACCTGCACGCCGCGTGCAGTAAGGTTGGTCGCCAGAAGATATACGACTCCGAAAAGCAGCAGCGAAAGCAGCTTCGGCGCGCTCACTCGCGGCTCAACCGAGAAAATCGTTGAGAGTATGGTCAGGGCTGCGAATGCAATGAGTGGATAGTCCAGCCGGGTGCGGGCGAATCGCAGTTTGAGAGAGGTGAGATCGCGAAAGATCCAGGCCAGCAGCGCCAGGTTAAGTGTGATATGCGCTCCGGCGATCGAGTGCGGGAGCGCAATGCCGAACAGCAGCACAAAAAGCGTGAGCAACCGCGCGCCCAGGCGTGAAAGCCGCGAAGGACCGGGGTCGATGCCGAGAGAATCGAGCATCTATTGTTTCCGCATAACCTGAATCGTGCCTTCCTGCGTCCAGAGATTCAGGGCCGCGCGGCCTTCCCCGATCGTCGCTTCGACCAGCTTGTCGGTCTGTTTCTTGAATCTCCAGTCGAAATCCCCGAGTCCGATTCCGCCGCGAAACGAGGCGGCCGACAGGTGACAATCGAGATTGGCCGGGAGCTCGACGCTTACGCGCCCGGAAAAAGATTTAAGCGTGTAACTGCCGCTAGGCAGTACTTCTCCGTGAAAGGCTATGCTGCCCGAGGTGCTGTGGGCTTCGACGCGCGGACTTCGTACATTGGTCAGTTGAATTTCGCCTTCCGCATTCACCGCGCGCACGGCTCCCGTAATTCCCCTGACCGTGATGTTGCAGTCGTAGCAGTTCAGATGCAGACTGCTCGACGGTGGAACGATGATTTCGAGTTTCACTTTTCCCTTGCCCGAAACCTCTACCTGCACCCTTCCGGGCGAGACCTGCTCAGCCTTTATTTTCGGATTGCCGTCCTTTTCCTTCGCCTTTACCTTTACTACGTTTCCTTCCCCGGCAATCACCTTGATCTCGCCGCGGGTACTGTTGACCTCCAGCTCGGCCGCCGGTGATGCGAGCCTGAAGGACTGATTGAACGACTGGGCTGTAACCGGCCCGGAAAAGGCTGCTGCACTAATCAGACTGATACAGATCCGCAACGGCAACTTCATCTCTGCTTCACCACTTCAAGCGATTGACATCCTCAAGCAGGCGGAGCTTTTCCTGATAGAGGGAAAGGTACATCTGTTGATGATCGTGATCCTGCGGGTTGTTGATGATGCCCCGCCGGCAGGCTTCGAGCGATTGGTCGATGCGCGCAATCTGGCTTTCGAAGCCTTCGCGCACCTCGGGATCCCAGGAAGCCTTGCGCATATTGATCTGGCCGATCTGCTCGTCTACACGAGCCTTCAACCTGGTCTCCTCAAGTTGAAACGCTGCGGAGATCGCGGTCGGGGGCGGCGGCGCGATCGAGGAGCCGCCGATGTAATTGATCCCCAAAAACGTCGCGGCTACGGCCAGAGCCCCGGCGCCCGCCAACTGAGGCAGATTGAACGTGATGCGCTTGTCGAGCAATCGCTGCAACCAGTTTTTCGGCGCCGCCGGCGCGGGCGAAAACCCGAAGCTCTCGGATTCACTCACGACTTCGGCGCGTATGCGGGTCCACAACTCGGAGTTGGGGCTGCGCAACGGCAACTCTCGCGCCGCCTGACGCAACGAGTTCAGATCCACGTACAGCCCCTTGCACGCAGAACACGCTTCCAGATGAGACATGATTTCAACGGCCTCTCCGGGAGGGAGTCCGTCATCTACATAATCGGACAACTTGGGATGGATGATCGCGCACTTCATAATGATCAACCTGCGGTTGAATCGCGATATTCGCTGCTTCGCGATTTTTCAAAGCAAATCTTCAAAGAAACTCTTCAAACTCTCTGGTTCAGCAACTGGCGAAGCCGCATGCGCGCCTTGTGCAGTTGCGATTTGGAGGTGCCGACGCTGCATCCGAGCAGGTTGGCCACCTCTTCGTGTTCATAACCTTCAACATCGTGCAGCACAAAAACCGTCCTGTATCCCGGCGGCAACTGCCCAATGGCCTTGTCGAGCGCTATGCGGTCGATAACTGGCATCGACTCGGGCCGATTGCTCCCCACCTCTACCTGCTCCGGAACGTCGCCTTCTTCCGTAGTCCGCTCCAGCCTCACCCCGCGCTTGCGGAAATGCATAAGCACGTGGTTCACCGTCAACCGATGCAACCAGGTAGTAAAGGCCGACTCGCCGCGGAAACTCCCCAGCTTGCGGAACAGATGTACGAAGACCTCCTGCGTCAGATCTTCCGCCTCGGTGACGTTGGCCACCATCCTCAGGCACAGACTGTAGACGCGCCTGTGGTGGCGAACATAAAGCGCCTCGAAAGCGTCCATGTCGCCGCCCGATGCCGCCTGCGCCAGCTCATAATCCGACGCCGTTGTCTTGGTCTCGTTAGCGGTCACATTCCTCGCCGGGATGTCCCGCCGCGATCACATTACGGAAAGCGCCGCCGGGGCGCTTTCTGGTCAGGCCGTCCAGAGCTTTTGAGGCGCGGCTCTTCGGCGTTTGTGATGCCGGGTTCGGGCGGGTGGTTGCTTAGTTTTGATGAATTTTCAGGCGCTACGGGAGAAGGAGAAGAAGAAGAAGAAGTGCTGAGTGCTGAGTGCTGAGTGCAATTTGGAACTGAAGAACTTCAATACAGAGCGTCTGTAAATAAATTCCTGAGCTCCTATTTGCACTCAGCACTCAGCACTCAGCACTCAGCACTTACTTCTTCCTCGCACTCAGCACTTTCTTCTCCTTCTCCGCTTCCTCACGGCACCACTACCGTCACCCCCACCTCAATCGTGGGTTGCGCGGCAATATTCGTTGCAATAACGACTTTTCCCTGATGCCGCCCCTTGGGCGGCACGCCGGAAAACATCACCCTCAATGAATAGTTCCGTCCGGGATTGCTGTTTTCCATCGCCGCGGTGAGAAAAGGCAGCGTAGAACTGACTCCACGGATCTCGAGTACGGGGCCGCCGAGTTGTGTAATGAAAACGAACTTGCTCTGCCGCGGTAAGGATCCGTCTTCGGGAATCGTCACCCGGTCAATCGTAATCGCTGCGGGTCCGACGCGCAGCGGCGCATCGACGACCGCCTCGAGCGTAAGCGCAAGCTCCGGCATTTCCGCGCTTTCCGTCGCAAGCACGATGTTCTGCGCGTGCCGGCCTACGGGCAAGTCCGAAGCGCTGACGGCTCGTATCATATACCGGCTCGCTTCCGCGTTCGGCTCCACCGTCACGGAAAATATTCCACCATCGCTCTTGACGCCCTTTATCCTGGGCGATGCAACCCCGTCTTTCCCGTAAACAGTCATAACCACATTAACAGCTTCGCCCACAACCGCACTGCCCACGGCATTGGCGCCGGGGGAAACGATAAACGGCCCGATTATCTGCCCCGTGGGAGCGCCATCGACGCCGTTGAACTGAATCGTCAGGTCGAAGCTTGGGCGGTCCGGGTCGTTCGTAGTAACGCTGGCGGACTTGCTGATCGGGCCGACGTACCCGGCCGTGCGCACCTGGAGGGAAATTTTTCCCTGCTTTCCCGGAGCTATGATTTTGTCGAAACTTATCGTTTCGCACCCGCACGTAGGCGTTACGCCCTTGATCTCCAGATCGGCATTACCGACATTTTTTATGATGTAGTCGTGGCTTACGGTTTCACCCGTCTTCACATCGCCTGCGTTGTGGGTAATCGCATCCACAGCCAACCGCGGCCGCGCACCCGCCGGTGCATCCTGCGCAAATACCCCGGACGCGGCGCCGAATACCGCCAAAAGAGCCGCAACCGCGAGCCTCATCTTCATGCACTACTCCTTTCCCTTATCCCCGTTCAACCTGGCATTGCAGAAACCGAAGTGTAACAGACGCACGGGGCCGCTGTCAGCACGCAGCCATCCAAAAACAGTAATGCCTCGGTTACGGGATAAAGCGGTGATGAGAAGCGTCTCGAAGTATAAGGCAGAAAACGGAACAAACGGAAATTCACTGATCGCGACTGTGGTAGTCCGTCTTACGGAGGGGGCCTATTCTTCTGCCAGTAACTGAGACATTACCTGTTCAACTATTTTTCTCGTTGACTTTGGAATGTAGTAATAGTATTTTGCGCG
>JAHBSF010000119.1 GCA_019639255.1 Acidobacteriota bacterium
AATTTCCGCGTTCTCCATTTTGTCTCGCAAAGATAATGATTTCGGCATCACCACATCCAAGGAAGCAAAGAGAGATAACGGAACAAACGAAAATAGACGGAAACTACGGAAATATTCAACTTTTCCGTCATTTTCGTATCATTTCGTTTGTTCCGTTATCTCTCTTTTTATCCCAATATCGTGTGGTTTGATTTAGCCGCACGGAGTTCCCGCTTCGCTCTACCTGATGTGGCGCGGCATCGAAAGGGACAGAGCTGATGAACCAGGGCTCCTCAAATCAGAGGCGCGACTCCATAATCCCGACAATTCCCGAACTCTCAGCCAAATACTGGAAAAACCAGACTATTCGAAGCAGCCCACTCAGAGGTCTGCATTCTTAGGGCACAAATGCCTCTCTCTTTTTAGCGTCGTCAGCCCGCTTCTATCCTCCCTCGCTTTTTTATATGTTGATTCGACCAACGCGACAGAAAATGAGTCGGAAGGTCCGCGCTGAAAATGTCCCGTCATTTGAACGGTAAATCCGTCGCAAGCAATCAATGGCCTCATCGACACTTTGTCTTTGTAACCTGACCAGTACCTGGGTTCCGGTAAATTGAAGCGTTTAGTGAGAAGGTCCATCAGTTGACTGGTGCTTTCAAAATGCGGCGCCTCTCTACAGGACAAAAAATGATGCAGAATAGTGGTCAAAGCTGAAAGGTCATCGTACGGTTAGACTTTCTGTGGCCAAACGGAAAGGAGACCGCACGATGACCGACATTCGCTCGCTTGAGCAAACGTTGCTTGAAAATCTACCTTGGAACAGGGCGCGGATCAAATTCATAGCCCGTTTTCTCCTGGCAATCTACGCCGTGCGGACGGTCAATCTCTCGACCCTCGCCACCGCCTTCTCCGGTTCGGCGCAGATCGAGTCGAATTACAAACGGCTCCAACGCTTCCTGAGTGGGTTCGAGATGCCATATGCCGAACTCGCCGAATTTGTCGTCCGGATGCTCGGGGTGCCAGGGCCCTACACGCTAGCGCCGGATCGGACCAACTGGAAGATTGGTTCCGTTGACCTCAACATCCTGATGCTCTCGATCGTTTATCGCGGCTTCGGGGTTCCAGTCGTTTGGATTGTTCTGCCCAAAGCCGGTAATTCCGACACCACCGAGCGGTGTACGGTGATGGAAATCTTCATTGACCTGTTCGGCGCCCAAAACATCGCCTGTTTATTGGGCGATCGTGAATTCGTCGGGCGCGAATGGTTTGGTTTTCTCCAGCGTCAGCGGATCAAGTTCCAGATGCGGTTGCATAAAAATACGCTCGTCCGCAACGGTCGTGGGCAGGCGGTGCAAGCCTGGCGGCTGTTTTGTCGCACGCGCATCGACTCTCCCTTGGTCATCCCCGAGGCACGGTTAATGTGGGGGATGGAACTATACCTGAGCGGCTGTCGCTTGAAGAACGGCGAATACCTGATTCTGGTCTCGGATGAGTACTGCGAGCAATCGGCCGAGCGATACCGGGAAAGGTGGGGCATTGAAACTCTATTCGGCGCACTTAAATCGCGTGGCTTCAATCTTGAAGACACACATTTGAAAGACGCCGAACGTTTGAGCCGATTGCTGGCCTTGTTGGCCTTAGCCTTCACCTGGGCATTGGTGGTCGGCCTCTGGCAAGCGAATCTCAATGAACTGAAGCTGAAGAAACACGGCTATCCGCCTCAAAGCATTTTTCGCCGAGGCCTCAACATCTTGTGCCGCTTAGTGACCAATTGCCACCGTTCCGATCTCATTGTCTGGTACAAGGTTATCAAACTTTTGTCCTGTAGTTAGAGTTCGGCGACTTCAGCGTCTTGCATCCGGGTATTCCGCGGTTTCACTCATTGAAAGAGGCGTCGGGCGCGCTCGAGGTCTTCGGGTGTATCGACGCCGAGAGAGCGTTCCGTGCATCTGACTACGCGTATTCTGACTCCCGCTTCGAGCGCACGGAGCTGTTCGAGCGACTCGAGTTTTTCGAGCGGGGATCGGGGCATGGAGGCAAACTGCAGCAGAAAGTCGCGCCTGTAGGCGTATAGTCCCGTATGCCGGTTGCAGGCATTCAGGAGTTCAGGTTGCGCCGTCAGCGCCTCGGGCAACGAACCGTAGCGAGATGCCGAATCGCGGGGAAACGGTATCGGAGATCTGGAAAAATACAATGCGTTCCCAGACGCATCGACTACGACCTTAACGGCATTCGGGTCCAGCAGGTCGTGTGCGCTTTCGATCGGTTCGCACGTTGTGCTCATCTGAAGTTCCCTGTCGAAGATGAGAGGCTCAACGGCGGCGTCGATGGTTGCGGGCGACAACAGCGGCTCATCGCCCTGCACATTTACTATGATATTTTCGGAAAGATTGCGCGCCACCTCGGCAATCCTGTCGGTGCCGGTTGTGTGTGCAGCGGATGTGAGTGCGGCTTCAAATCCGGCGGATTGCGCTGCGGAAATTATTCTTATGTCGTCCGATGCAATTATGACCCTGGAAACGAGTCGCGCCCGGCGCGCACGCTCCGCAACGCGGACAATCATTGGCCTTCCTGCTATATCGGCCAGGGGTTTACCGGGCAGGCGCGACGAGAAGTAGCGGGCGGGAATTACGGCTACGACTTCATCTTTCATCGGTTGGTGCTTCCCTTTTTGCGGTCGACTCTTTATATTTGTCCGAACTTCTCAGCGAACGTACGAGTTTCGCCTCGCTTCGCCGGAGACGAGAATATCTTCCGGGTCGGAAGCAAGAGGGATTTATTATATGGGTTTTGCAACAAAAGCCATACACGCCGGACAAGCGCCGGAGGCGACAACCGGCGCCGTTACAATCCCTATCTATCAGACTTCGACCTATGTGCAGGAGGCTCTGGGCAGGCACAAAGGCTACGAGTATGCGAGGACGCAAAATCCGACGCGCGCGGCGCTTGAGGCGAATCTGGCGGAACTCGAGGGCGGCATTGCCGCACACTGTTTCGCATCCGGTATGGCTGCGATTACCACTACGATGCTGCTGCTCGGCTCCGGCGATCACGTAATCGTTTCCGAGAATACATACGGCGGCACCTACCGCCTTTTCGAACGCGTGATGTCGGGCTTCGGGCTCAGGTTCAGCTACGTAGACACAACGGATGTCGAAGCGGTGCGGGCCGCGTTTACGCCCGAGACGCGCATGATATTTCTGGAGGTTCCCACAAACCCGCTGATGGCCGTTGCAGATCTTGAAGCAATCGGGCGGCTGGCGGCCGAGACCGGTGTGCGTTTGGCGGTGGATAACACATTTCTGAGTCCGTATTTCCTGAGACCGCTGGAATATGGGGCGCATCTGGTAATACATTCGACGACGAAATACCTCAATGGACACAGCGACAGCATCGGAGGCGCAGTGATTTCCGCACGCGCAGACGATGCTGAAAGGCTGGGTTTTTTACAGAACGCCGCGGGGGCGATCATTTCGCCGATGGATGCGTGGCTTGTGCTGCGGGGAATAAAAACGCTGTCCGTGCGCATGGAGCGCCACGAGAAAAACGCCCGGTGTGTGGCGCAATTTCTGACCGAACACCCGAAGGTGCGGCGTGTACATTATCCGGGGCTGCCTCAGCATCCGCAGCACGAAAGGGCTCGGGATCTTTTTTCCGGTTTCGGCGGGATGATATCTTTCGAGACCGGGTCGCTTGCGGCGGCACGCGCACTATTAGATAATGTGCGCCTCTGTGCGCTGGCCGAAAGTTTAGGTGGCGTCGAGACATTGATCTGTCACCCGGCCTCTATGACGCACGCCTCCGTTCCGTCCGAGCAGCGGGACCGTCTGGGAATTACGGATGGGCTGGTTCGCATCTCGGTGGGCATCGAAGACGTCGAAGATATAATCGCCGACCTGGATGCGGCCCTGCAGAAAGTGTGAGCGGGCGCTCCGGCGAGCGAAGATAAACGTTTCTCAACGCCAAGTCAGAGACGCCGAGTCAGAGACGAAATCGCCTATGACCGATCTTCCGAACATCACCCTTAAGCTGTACGCACAGACAGACGTCGGCATGGTACGCAGCGGAAACGAGGACAATTTTCTGATCCTCGATCTTTCCACTGGAGAGAGCTGGACCGCCGGCGATCCGACCAACTCCAACCTGCTCGACTTTTCACAGGGCTATTACGGATCGCTTATAGCCGTGTCGGACGGTATGGGAGGGGCGCTTGCCGGCGAGGTTGCATCCAGGCTCGCCGTAGAAACCGTGCGTGACCGGATGCTGCAGCTTCAGGCCCACGGGCGCTACCGCCAGGTGCCGTTCCACGAGCGGCTTCGCCTGGCCATTGAAGAGGCCAATCAGCTTATCAATGTCGAGAGCGTAACCAATCCCGAACACAAGGGACTCGGAGCCACCTTTACTGCCGCCGCAGCTCAGGGCAACCGCCTGTATTTCGCGCAGGTGGGCGACAGCCGGGCCTATCTCCTACGTCAGGGCAAGATAATACGAATCACGAAGGATCAATCGCTCGTTCAGCAATTGATCGACGCCGGCCAGATAACCGAAGAGGAGGCCGAAACCCACAGCTATCGCAACGTCATCCTCCAGGCGCTCGGTGCGCACGGCAACGTGAACGTAGAGGTGAACTCAATCAAGCTTTGCCAAACAGACACGCTCGTGCTGTGCAGCGACGGACTTTCCGGGAAGGTTCGTGCAGATGAAATTGCGCGCCTCGTGCAATCCACAAGCGACCTTAATGCAGCTTGCCAGAGTCTCATATCGCTTGCCAATGAACGCGGCGGCGAGGACAACATTACCGTCGTCATCGTACAGTTCACCGGCGCCGGCTTGCCGGCCCCGCCGCCCGAACCCGTAGAACCCGACGGAATGACCAGGCTGCCCGATACTCCCACGGCGCTGGACTGGTCGGTGGATGCTGAAGAGGAATCGCCGCCCGACAACGGGAAAACGACGCCACTCGACGTATCAGTCGAGGGCGGCACCGAACCGTTGCCGCCGCCGCCATCCTCTCTCTATCCTTCTGCGCCGCTCAATCGCCCACGGCGAGAAACGTCTCCCGGAGCAGCCCCGCAAACCGAACAACTCGGCGAAGAACCAATAACCAAAGTAATTCGCGTCGAAGATTTTCAGAACTATCTGGAAGAAGAAGAACGAACTACTCGTGAAACCGCCGAATCTCAGGGCGATCCCTTACTCGCGGCGCACACCGTCGCCGCTCAGTCGTCGTCGCCGACCGGCGCTGCGCAGGGCAACACCGATCCCACGCCCCCGAATCGCAAGTCATCCCGTTTTGCGGTCTTCGCCCTCGTGATTTTCGGCGTGGGAGCGCTCGCGCTTGCCGGCGCCTATGCCTTTATTCAGTACCAGAACACCCAGAGGGAGATCGAGCAGGAACGCAAACTCAGGGAAGAAGAAGAATCGCGTCGAACTGCGTGGTTAAACGAAATCGATCTGAGGATCGCCAGACTGAGCCAGCGCGTCGGAGATATCCGCGCCAAGCTTGGCACGGTGGTGATCCGCAATGAGAACAGGAAGAAAAACCTGGATGAGGAAATGGAGGAAATTACAAAGGCCTATAATGAACTGCTCCTCGACAGGGAAAAGCACGCAGCCGATTTATCCGAGAAGAACTACAACAAACTGAATAAGGACTCAGACGAACTCGAGCAGAAGATCAGCAGGCTTGAACAGAGAATCGATCAAACCTCCAATCTTCTGCCGCATTCATCCGACCATCAATATCCAGTAACGTGTTGAAGCCGCCCAACGCTCCGCCATCACCGAATCATTTATCTACGACCACGACTGATTTTACGCCCGAAAGCCTGCGGATTCGCCCGACCGCACTGCTGAGATCCCGGTCGGAATCACCCTCGGATACGAGTACTACCCGCCCATCCTTGACCTCGCTTTTAACGTACCTGGTGCGGGTATCGCTGTTGAGCACCTCGCGCACATCGTCGTGGATATCCGCATCGCTGCGCCCGACAAACACCTCTCCAACGTCCGATGCCTTGTCGGAAACCCCTCTTCCCACGACCCTGGCCCCGCCTGCGGTCGCCGAACCTGCGGATTTCGCAGCATCGCCGGTTTTGTCAACGGCGCCCGATGTTGCATCCGCTGTAGCCGAAGCCCCACCCTTGACTCCGCGGGCTACCTTGCCCGCCGTTCCTTTCACCGCCCTACCGCTTGCGCCTGCACCGTTCTTTACCGCAGATCCAATACGGGGAAAGACCCCGGGGCGATGATCTTCATCGATGGGGTTGATCGATAATGGTTCTGCAAGTCCGAGCCGGGTAGTAGTAGGCCGGTCAATTTTGCCTGTCACTTCGAGGCCTTCGCGCTGCTGGTAGGCGCGCAGAGCCTCGCGGGTTTCACCGTCGAGTACGCCCGTCGGTCGGGATTGCAGGTATCCGCGCCTGTAGAGTTCCTGTTGCACTACGCGTACTTCGCGCTCGCCTATTTGCAGTGTCCCGGTTTGATCCTGGGCGGGAGTCGCCGCCACTGTTGCAGCAAGCGAGACAAGCAAAACAAGAGAAATTGCAAATCGCATCGACTTCTCCTTCAAGCATCCGATCCGTCAGACCAGGGGCAAAGGAAGAATGATCTATTTTCTGGCGCGAATCAACCCCTTCAATTCGTCCATAAATTCAGACACATCCTGAAACTCGAGATAAACCGAGGCGAAACGGACATACGCAACTTTATCCAACTCCTTCAATCGCCTCATGATCATCTCGCCGATTTTCGTCGTCGCCCTTTCACGCTCGGGCGAGGTCTGCACAAAGGCCTCTACTGCGTTGACTATTGCCTCAAGCTTGGGCGGCGATACGGGGCGCTTTTCGCACGCGCGAAGCAACCCCGCCATTACCTTGTCCCTGTTGAAGGGTTCCCGCCTCCCGTCTTTCTTCACTACCATATAGGGGATCTCGTCTATCCGCTCATAACTTGTAAATCGGCGCTCGCATTTCAGGCACTCGCGGCGGCGGCGGATGACGTCTCCCTCGCGCGATTCGCGCGAATCCACTACCTTGTCTTCCAGATGATTACAGAAGGGACATTTCATAATGCGTCTCCTTGGTTGAATACTCCCGACTGCTATTCGGTCCCGGCGCCGGTGGATTGATCTCCGTAACCAGGCTGCGGCTGCGAACCTTTGCGCGAGGAGATCATTTCGCGCAACTCCCGAAGGCCGATCCCGTCCCTTGCCAGAAAAAACAGGCCGAGCAGAAATGGGGATCCGAATGCGACAAGATGAAGAACTATCGAAATTCCCGCCGACAGGTTCCGGTCAATACCGAGCAGTATTAATCCGGCGGCGGCGGCCGCATGGAAGGCTCCGGCCGCGCCTCCCGGAGACGGAATGAGCGATCCCACCAGCCCGAATCCCAGAATGAAGACTGAAGCGCCCAGCGAAAGCGTAATTCCAAATGCCAGCACCACCAGCCACGTCGACGCGGCTACAAGCGCCCACACGGCCAGGGTCAGCACCAGCACCGACGCCAGTTCCCTCAGGTTCAGCAAAACTGAAAGCCCGGCCGAAAGGTTTGCAACCAGACTTAATACTGCATCAAGGAGTCTTGCGGGCGCCCATCGCCCCAGGCGTTCTATAACACCGATAACCCAGGCCGAGCGCAGCCTGAAAACGATGAGCGCCGCAACGCCGAGTGCGGTCACACCGGTAGCTGCCGCGCCAAACCAGTTGAGGCGTTCCATTGTCTGCGCATCGAGCAGGGAGCCGGGAGGCGGGGTAAAGAACACCAGATTGACCGCAAACAAAAGAGCTACGGCCGACATATCGAAAACCCGTTCGACCAGAATCGTGGCAATCGTCGCGCTTGGTGCAATCCGTTTGCGCATACTCAGCACCACAGGCCTAACAACCTCACCCGCCCTGCCGAAAATAAAAACGCTTCCGAAGCCTATAGTGGTTGCCGCAAACAGGTCTCCGAAACCAACCCTGGAAATCGGCAGCAACAATACACTCCACCGCCAGCTTCTCATCACGAGCGTCAGTAGTATCAGGCAGCCGGCCAGTGCAATCGGCCATATCATCATCGAGCGCAGGTGTCCCATTACCGCCTGCCACTCCAAACTTCGGATAAACCACACGGCGAGCGCGGCGCCTGCCAGCAGGATTACTGCGGATTCGATCTTTCTTCTCAAGCCGGGATCCCGAATCAGGCCTTAAACTACAACATATAGTAGCGCGCAGACACACTACAACATTCCGGACGGCACGACAAGACCGGGCGTTTGGGATGGATTCGCCTCCGGCAGACAGAAAATAACGGAACAGACGAAAATAGACGGAACAAACGGAAATATTCAACTTTTCCGTAATTTTTGCCTTATTTCGTCCGTTCCGTTATCTCTCTTTTTTGCCCCGATGTCGTTGTCTGTACACACCCAACTCTCACTGGCTCTGAGGTTGATTTGCTTTACAATCCACACGGAAAACGATAAGTTTTGCTTTCGGCAAGCGGCTCAGTTAAACCGGTTTTTAACCACAATGCCCCACGCACTTGGCGACAACCGCGCCGAGGTGGCATTGTGGATTAAACTCTATCCGTCCAATCAGATCGCAATGACTCACGCGACCGCTATCGCCCTTCTCGCGGCGCCCTTCCTGTTGGCAATCGTTATGGGTTGCATCCTGATGCGGCGAGCATTAGCGCGTCCGGAACTCCTGCCGGAAGAAGTTGCGCTCGCGGCGGCATGGATTTTCGTCGTGGGTAGCCTGATATGGCTGGAGGCATTTCTCAGCGGTTCGACCCTGCTCGGATTTGGTACGCCATGGACGTGGCTCGCGGCGTCCCACTTTGCCGGCGCGGGCTTTGGAGCGCTTACTGTAACGGCTCTAACCTGTCGCGTCGTATCCGATGTGCGGGCCCTTAAGATCCTTCGAGTACTTCTCTTCGCACATCCGATTGCGTATCTCATCACGGCCGCGGGCATCAGCGGATTCCCCTATTGCGATGAGTTGGGTGCTGCGAGCTACGAGCTGATATTCATCACACAACTTGGCGCCGTTGTCCTCGGGCGGCCGGATCGAATCGCGCGCGGCCCCCGGCTCTTGTTCATCCTGGCCCTGATCGTGCCTGTTGTGACGATGGCGCCCGCGATTGCCTGGGCCTGGGATAGCCCCATGCTCAATCTCACAGAGATGGTCTACTACCACGGCTTGATCAACGCCATCGGTCACGTCGGGCTAGGACTGCTTGCGCTTGCATGGGGGCGACCACCGGCCCACTCCATCATTCCATAGGTCCCTCTTCCGGCGCTCTAGAGATCAGGCTGGAAAATATGCAGATTTTCAGTTTTCATCTGACAAAGGCAAACCTCGCAACGACGGCGAAGGCCTTGTGTCACCCGCCCACGGCAAAAAGCACGTCTGGCTTACTCCACGCAGAGTGCATGGCGGCAATGAGGCTCGGGGCGCCAATTCTGTCGCCAGCAAGGATGCAGTTGCGACACCTTGTCGTCTTCGCATCGTGGGAAAATGAAAGCGCTATTGATACTTTCCTGACCGGCACCGAGTTAGGTCGCACATTGTCAATGGGATGGCATGTCCGCCTGGAGTTCCTGCGCCGGTGGGGTCGCGTCTCTGAGTTCGACGGCCTTCCGGAGAGCGTTGGTGATACTGATCCGGCTGCACCAGTTGTCGCAGTGACGCTCGCGCGATTGAAACTTCCGCAGGTCCCCCGCTTCATTCGCTGGGGCAAGCCGGTAGAAGAACTCGTGCGGGATCACCCGGGCACGACTTTGGCGCTGGCGGCGATGCGTCCTCCTCGTACTGTCAGCACCTTTACTGTTTGGCGCTCCCAACGCGAGATGATCGACATGGTCCGCGGCCATGGCCCGGTCCCGGGAGTAGCACGTCACGCCTCGGCGATGGTGGAACGAGAACGCAAGGACTTCCACTACGAGTTTACGACGCTTCGTTTCAGAGCGCTAACGGAACATGGCGAGTGGGAGGGACGCAGCGACATCGTCCCAATTTAAACCAACCTCCCGACCGACGAAATGTTACGAAAATCAGTGAAAAGTTGAATATTTTCGTAGTTTCCGTCCTGTTTCGTTTGTTCCGTTATCTCTCTTCCCCGGGAATTGCCGGTTCGTTGTATTCGATATCGTCAATTGAACAGGTCTTTGACCTTGTCGGCGAGTTTGCGGGTAAAACTTTCAGGGGGTTGTTCTTCGAGTGAGGCCAATTGCTCGAACAACCTGCGCTGGTCGCGGGAGAGGCGTTTGGGCGTCAGTACCGTAGTAACGACGAACAAATCGCCGCGGCTCTGGCCCTGCAGGGAGACTACGCCCTTGCCCGGTATGCGGAAAATTGAGCCCGTGGGAGTCCCCTCGGGAATGGTCAGCATGTCTTCGCCGTCCAGAGACGGCACGCGAATCTCGGCGCCAAGCGCTGCTTGCGAGAATGTAATGGGCACGTTTACATAAAGGTGGCTGCCCTGCCGCTCAAAAAGTTCGTGCTCCTTGACGTGAATAATAACGTATAGGTCGCCGCGCAAGCCCCCTCCGGCGCCCGCCTCGCCCTGTCCCGGAACCCTGAGTCTTGCGCCCGTATCGACTCCGGCCGGTATCTTTACTTCTATTGATTCCGAGGTCTCAACCCTGCCCTGTCCGCCGCAATCGGAACAACGCGAAGTGACTATTCGCCCGGCCCCTCGACATTGGTGACAAGTTCGGCTCACCGAGAAAAACCCCTGCTGATACCTCAGTTGGCCGTGTCCGCCGCACAGCGTACACACCGACGGCGAAGTGCCCGGCGCGGCGCCCGATCCCTTGCAGGTGTCGCACTCCTCCATCCGGGGCACTTCTATCGCCGTACGAAAACCCAAAGCAGCCTGTTCAAGGGTGATTTCGAGATCGTAGCGAAGGTCTGCACCCCGCTGCGGACCCGTTCGCCGACGACTGCCGCCGCCGAACAGGTCTCCGAAAAGGTCTCCCAGAATATCCTCAAATCCGCTGAAATCCGCGCCCGACCAGGCGCCTGCTCCCGCGCCGACACCGGAATGCCCGTTTCGGTCATATCTCGCGCGCGACTCCGGGTTCGAGAGAACTCCATAGGCTTCGGCGGCTTCCTTGAACTTCTCCTCCGCATCCGTATTACCCGGATTTCGGTCCGGGTGGTGCTGCATTGCAAGCTTTCGGTACGCGCTTTTTAATTCCTGCTCGCTCGCCGTGCGAGACACGCCCAACACCTCGTAATAATCGCGTTTGCTCAACCTCTTCTCCCTCAACTCTGCTTATCAGGCTCAAAGCCCCCCGGCGGCGGGCAAATCCGCCGCCGCGACAGCGGATTATAGAACCCGACACCGACTGCGGCAAGTTTACCAGCGTAACTGAAGCTCCAATCCCGCATATGTTTTTTTACGCAAGCACACTGAAAGGCTTGCGCACGTAATCCTTCATTGCTATTATGCGACTTTTGACAGAGGCCCCCTATTTTACCGTCTGACTGGGATCAGGGGTTGAAAGTACGGGAGCGGGAAAAGTTGCTTTTGGGGTTGCGGTCGGTGAGCCGGTGTAGCTCAGTTGGTAGAGCAACCGCCTTGTAAGCGGTAGGTCATGGGTTCAAATCCCTTCACCGGCTCCATCAAGCCGCCGCCCGGTCGAATCTGCACAAAGTTTGCAGCGGTTTTTATAGGTCTTTGAATTTGGGCAGGGGTGGTCGAGTGGTTAATGGCACCGGGCTGTAAACCCGGCGGGCTAACGCCCTACGTAGGTTCGAATCCTACCCCCTGCATATGCGGCGAAAACTGCGACAGGAGCCGCTTACGCGGGCGTAGCGCAATTGGTAGCGCACCAGCCTTCCAAGCTGGTTGTTGCGGGTTCGAGTCCCGTCGCCCGCTCCAGTATTCCCCAAGTCGCCGGTGGATCGGGCGAGGCAGCGGATACGGGCCCACATAGCTCAGTAGGTAGAGCGCGTCCTTGGTAAGGACGAGGTCACCGGTTCAAGTCCGGTTGTGGGCTCCAGTCATAAACGGGAACGCGGGATAATATATTCGGGCAAGCTTATTCGGGTAAGTAAAATTGAGATCTTTTTGGGATCGCATTCAACATAAATATACAGGTCGGGCAAGAAAACAAAATGGGTAAAGAGAAATTCGATCGGAGTAAACCACACGTCAACATCGGGACGATCGGGCACGTCGATCACGGGAAGACGACGCTGACGGCT
>JAHBSF010000012.1 GCA_019639255.1 Acidobacteriota bacterium
CCAGGGTTGAAGCTGGATGCGGCGACCGGGGTTCTGAGCGGTACTCCGACGATGAAGGGCAGTTATTATATCTCGATCCGCGCAAACGGCTTTGGTTTGTGTACGGGCACGAGAACCTACATGCTCGTCATTCAGTAGGGGACGAGGGGAAAAAGAGAGATAACGGAACAAACTAAATGAAACGAAAATTACGGAAAAGTTGAATATTTCCGTCTGTTTCGTCCATTTTCGTTTGTTCCGTTATCTCTCTATTGATTTAGCACCGTCATTTTTGCAGCCGGATGTCCTGCGTGCAGCGCAATCCGCCGGAAGCGTCGCGGGACAATTCACGAATGGAAAACGCGCTGCCTTCCTGCGCGGCGCGTGCACGAATTTGCTGATTGACCCTCGGATCCCCTTCAAAGACGATCTCGAAGACGCGCTCGCGATAACCCGGAGCATTGACGTGGTAATGAATGTGTGCGGGAGGTCCGCCGCTCCCGGGATATGGCGCGGGCTTGATTGTCGTGTACTCGTAGCGCCCCAGCGCATCCGTACGCATATAACCGCGCAACCGCGAATTGCGGTTGTCGTCAACAGGCCCCGGTGTATAAACACCCGTTGCATCCGTGTGATAGACGTATACGGAGGCGCCCGCAATCGGCGTCCTGCCGTCAGCGCCGTAAACGACTCCGCTTACGGTCAGCCTTTCCCCGGGTTCGTCTTTTGATGTAATCGTGATTTTTGAAGAAGCATTGGCCTCAGCAACCGTCGGCGCCTGCATCTCTACAGGCAGTAACCACAGAAAAACAGGGAACAGGAAAATCAACTTCATAACTACCTCCATTGATGGATGGAACACGCCGAATGCCTGGAATCGTACCCTTCCGTTTGTTCCGTTTGTCCGGTTTGCTCAGTTACAACATCCGTCGGTCTTTCGGCGGCGCTTCGGCTCAATTCCCTAACACAATCTTTTAGACAGCGCTCGAGCGAGATTTCTTCCGTAAATTTATCGACTCAGAATACAGAACACACGAAATGAAACTTAAATTGCGGAGAACTTGAATATTTTCGTCTATTCCGACTTTTTTCGTTTGTTCCGTTATCTCTCTTTTTTGTCTAAATGTCGTGTGGAGTGATTTAGCAAGGTTTGCCGAAATCAACCGAAATCTGTACTATCTGACCTTCCGCTGTTTGCCGAATCAAGGCAGGTATTGTGTGACATCATTGGGTCTTCCCCTTGACGAATTCATTCCGCAACCCGACGTGCAGGAACGTTTCTCAATCAAAGTGCACGCTCCGGCAGCGACGGTTCTGGATACGGCGTGCAACTTCGATATGCAATCGCCGCGGCTCGTAAGAATGATATTCCGTATGCGCGAACTCCTTATGCGCGCTTCCGTCGCGCAGAAACGCAAGCCGCAGGGGTTGCTGGAGGAAACCCGCGCGCTCGGTTGGGGACTGCTTGCACAGACGCCCGGACTGATTATTTGCGGCGCAACGTGCCGGCCGTGGGAAGCCGACGTTACATTTACGCCCATTGCACCGCAGGAGTTCACCGCGTTCGCCGAACCCGATTGCGTGAAGATCGCCTGGAGCCTGGAAACGGAATCCATAACGCCGGAAGTCACGGTGCTTTCACAGGAAACCAGGGTCGTTTCGACGGATGCGCAGGCGAGGCTTAAGTTCCGCCGCTATTGGCGATGGGCGCGATTCGGCATAATCGCCATCCGATTGCTGCTGCTTCCAGCCGTGCGCCGTGAAGCCGAGAAACGATGGAGAAAAAGCGGCAGGCCAAGGCAGTAACTCTGTCGCAGTTATTACTGAAAATTCACACGTGATCTGAACGCCGCTGGGAGGCGCTTGACAGGGCTTTTGCTGCAGCGCCTTACATGACAGAATACGCCGGAGTCGGTGGTGAAAGTCTCGACGACTCGCAATAACAGGGTTCAAAAGGGTGGACGAATGGAGCACAGTATAGACGACGCAGAGATGGCGCAGCACGAGGCAACAGCAGCCGGCGATACGCTGGAGGATTCGATGCGCCGCCTGCGGATGAGGTTAAATGCGGAGGAACCCGCAACTACCACGCCCGCAGAAATTGCATCGCAACCGGCGGGCGAGGACTTGTCTCAGGAGGTACGCAGGCTCGGACGCGAGTTGTTCCGCGCAAACCGCGCCGCCGAGCGCAACCAGGAGTTGTTTGAGCAGGCGCTGGCCGAGATCGCCCGCTTGTCGGAGAGACTCTCCGAAATGCCCACACTCGACGCTGCGATTCAGGCGGCGAGGTTCGACGCGAAAGCCGATCTTTGCCGGGACCTGCTCGGCGCTGCGGATTCGGCCGCAGCAAGCGTCGAGGCTGCGGATGAACTGATGAATAGACTCGCATCCGAAGCCGTGGAAGTCGGAGGATTGCTGTACAGATTCGGCGCTGTGCGGCGCTTGCGCGAGAGTTATGATTCGGCGCGCGAGGCCATTGAAGACTGGAGCAACGGAGAAAGACTGTTGGCAGACAGGCTGCACTCAATACTTGCGTCGGCTGGAGTGCGGGCGATTGCATCGCTCGGGCGGCGATTCGATCCGCAGCTTCATCGCGCGGTCGGCGTCGAATACGATGACTCGTATGAACCCGGCGTAATCGTAGCGGAGGAGTTGCGCGGATACACGCTCGAAGGCAGAATCCTGCGCTACGCCGAAGTAATCGTCGCAAAAGAAGGCGCGCCGGACGCCGGATATGATGGGTAAACCAATCGGGAAGGGGTCAAAATCAGCTTGGGCAGAGCGATAGGGATTGATCTGGGCACGACGTATTCGCTGGCTGCGGTGGTAGAAAACGGGCGTCCGCGTGTATTGTCGCGCGGCGATGAGCGGCTCGTACCATCGGTTGTAGGACTGGCGGAGGACGGGCGTGTGATAGCAGGACAGGCGGCGCTTAACCAATACGTTCACGCGCCGGAGCGAACCGTGCGTTCGATAAAGCGCCGCATGGGGAAGAGCGAGGGCGTGCGGCTTGGAGATCGCGATTATCTGCCGGAAGAGATTTCGGCCTTTATTCTCGCGCATCTGAAGGGGCTTGCCGAGGAATCGCTCGGCGAGAGTGTGGACTCGGCCGTGATCACGGTTCCGGCCTACTTCGACGACGTTCAGCGGCAGGCCACAAAGCGCGCGGGCGAACTAGCGGGTTTTGAGGTGCTGCGAATCCTGAACGAACCGACTGCCGCCGCGCTCGCCTACGGACTCGAACATAAGCACGAGCAGTTTTTGCTCGTATACGACCTGGGCGGCGGAACATTCGACGTCTCGGTCGTCGAGCAGCAGGAAGATGTGCTCGAAGTGCGTTCGAGCCACGGCAACGTCAATCTGGGCGGCGACGATTTCGACGAACGCGTACGGCAGCACCTTCTTGCGCATTTGTCGAGCGAACATCGATACGATTTTTCATCCGACCGCCGGGCGATGGCGAGGCTCGCGCGTGCGGCCGAGTCGGCGAAGATCGCGCTGTCGGCTGCGCCTTTTGCGCGGGTTGCAGAGGAATTTCTTGCGCGCTACGACGGGCGCATCGCGCACCTGGACCTGGAACTCGGCCGCAGTGAGTTCGAGGAAATGATTGGGGATCTGCTTGTCTCGACGATGAATTCCATCGAACGGGCGCTCGCGGATGCAAAGATTAACGCCGATCAGCTCAACCGGGTTCTGCTCGTCGGCGGATCGACGCGCATACCGCTCGTTTCCGAGCTTATCCACACTCACCTTGGAATCGAGCCGTCGATCGAAATCAATCCGGATGAAGCCGTAGCGTTGGGCGCAGCAGCGCAGACGGCGCTGATACGAGGCGAGGAATTGCAGGCAATGCTTATCGACGTATCGCCTCACAGCCTCGGCATCGCCGTAGCGGACATCATATTCGATCAGATGGTGCCCGGCGGATTCAAACCCATAATCCGGCGCAATACCACGATTCCAACAACGTTGGCTGAAGTTTTCTATACCGTCACACCGAATCAGGATACCGTCGAAATCGAGGTCTACCAGGGTGAACATCCCGTAGCGGCGGAAAATACGCATCTCGGCAGTTTTCGACTTTCGGGCATCCCGCCGGCGCCCGATCCGCAACGGCCGCGCGAGGTAGTAGTCGAATTCAGTTACAACCTCAACGGCATAGTCGAAGTAACGGCAAGGGACAGGCGCGGCGAACGTCGGGAACAGATGACGGTTCGCACGACGGGCCGCGCGAAATCAAAGTTTGAAATTGTGAAAACAGCGACGAAAAGATTCGATCCGGTGCTCACAGCCGAAGCCGAGCGCGCCCTGGAATCGGCGCACAAGCTTGAATTGAAGCTTTCAGCAGAGGGCAGACCTGAAGACGCGGGGCGATTGCACCGTATGCGCTTGCAGCTTGAAGAGGCGCGCGCCGGCGACGACGAAGCTGTGTTGGAACAACGCCTAAACGATCTGGACGATCTGCTTTACGATCTTTGAGGCTTTACCTTCGCTGAGCACACGTTTCGAGCCTGGAATCCATTGAGATAACGGAACAAACGAAATGAAGCGAAAATTACGGAATGGTTGAATATTTCCGTCTGTTCCGTCCATTTTCGTTTGTTCCGTCATCTCTCTTGTACACCCCGATGTCGTGTGAATCGATTTTCAGGTACAGGCATGTCACAGAAGAAGCGCAAATCGAAAAAGGGTTCATCCGCAGTATCGCCGATCGAACTGCTCCGTACAGCCGATAGCCGGATTGAGCGCGGCGAGATAGACGCGGCCTTCGACGACATCAACAAAGCAGCGCGCGAGCTTGCGCCTCGGCCTGCACCGCCGGGCAAAAAGATCTCCGTCCCGCCGCACATCGTCGCCGCCAGGCAGGAACTCGGGCGGCTGCGCGCCAGAGCGTTGGCTGCGCGCGCACGCACGTGCAGCGACCCGCACCTTGCGGCATCGCACCTGAAGGATGCCGTCGAATCCGATCCGGCTGCGGTCGGATACCGCATTGCACTCGGCGCCGCCCGCCTGCAGTCAGGAAAGCTCGCAGAGGCATTGCTTGCCTTCGCCGAGGCACGGAAGTCCTCACCGGATCATCCGCTGCTTGCGCGTGCATTCGCCATAGCATCGGCGTATGAAAACTCGGATAGCAGCGCCATTGCCTCAACCGGCTCGCAGCTTTTGGAAGGTCTTGCGCAAGCAATGCGCGGCGAGTGGGCGTCTGCGGGAGAAACGCTGGGTTGTCTGCCGCAGATTTCGAGCCATCCTTCGAGGCGCGAAGCCGCGCAACTGGCGACCCAGCTTTACTACAGCGGCCTGATTGCCGCACTCGACGGACGCATACGCGAAGCCCTCGGCGATTGGGCCGAAGCAGCCCGTCTGTCTCGCGAGCACGCGCTCGGACTGCCTTGGGTCAAGCGGCTTGTCGAAGATCTGCGAAACATTGCCGCCGACTGCGCCCCGGAAAGCGCGCGCGAATGCTGGCGAATGGTGCTTTCGTTATCGCCCGGCGACCGGGAAGCGCAGGCGCACCTCACCGCCGCAGACCGGGCGCAGGCGCTCGAATACTGGCGCGCCGATCGCACGCTCGAGGCTGCGCGAATCTGGGAGGCGATTCTAAAAGTCGCGCCGGAAGAGCACGGTATACGTCGCAATCATGCACTAGCTTTAGAAAAGCTTGAGCTTACCGCCGATGCCGCCCGCGAGTGGAAGATCCTGGCCCGCGAGCAGCGGCGCCGCCTGAAAAACTCGCCCCCGGAAGCCGAATCCATGGAACGCCTGATCGTGCTCGAAAAGCACCTCGTCAAACTGATGATCACGGCTGCAATCGATCCGGGCGACATATTCAACGAAATCGAAGCAACGACGAACATCGCCCCGGATAACGACGAACTGGCGTTGTGGGCTTCGGAGACGCTGCTTGAAATCGGCCGGGTTCAGCCGGCGCTCAGACACCTTGATGCGATAGAGAAACGCAGGGGCGCCTCTGCTGGCCTGCTGCTGCGCAAGGGCATACTGCTCGACATCCTCGAGCGTCACTCCGAAGCTCGACATATATTTGATCGTGCGTTCAAGCTCGAACCCGACAATCCCATTGTTCGAAATACCATGCTGCTTTTTCTGGGAGAGGAGGCAGTGCGCGCCGCAAACCGCCGAAACCTGCCGCAGGCCGTGGCATACTGCGAGCGGCAACTTTCCATCAACCCTGATTACGCAGCCGCGCTTGCGCACCTCGGACATCTATATTACAGCCTCGGCCGGGAAAAGGATGCCAAAAACGCCCTGTCGCGCCTTGCGGCGATCGAGCCCCGCACCGCCGAGCGCCTGACCGCCGCCGGAACCATATACCTTCATGTCGGCGTCAAAAAGGAAGCCGCCGCGCTTTTCAAGGAAGCTATGTCGCTTTCGCCCGACCCCGAAACAATAATCAACATCGGCGACGCTTATTGCGATCGCAGAATGTGGAAAGAGGCGATGCGGTATTATGACATTGCGGTTCAAAAGGGCGCCAATCTGGAGTTGCTGGCCCATGTCATTATAAGCCTGTTCGAAAAAGGTCGAAAACGCGAAGGCCAGAAGTATCTGGACGAAGCATTCCGGCGCGATCCGGAGCATCCGTTGCCGTATATGATCAAGGGAATTGATAAGGTTTCTTCGCTTTCCCCTATAGATATCATTTTCAATCCCGGCGTGCTTAAGGAAGCCATCGAGATATTCGAAACCGCCGAAACCAAGTGCATCGGACATCCGGAATATTCCAAATACCTGGAAAGCATTCGCGACCTGCGCGCCCATGTCGCCGCTCATCCGATGCTGCAAGCAGCGACCGGAGACGCCGAAGATATATTTGGGTTTCCGTTCGATGAAGATGACCTGGATTTCCTGTCCGGCGACGACTCGGCCGAGGATTTCAACGCCTTCATCGATCGACCGCCTCGTCGCAAAAAACCGCGCCGCCGCCGTTGAAAGGAGATTACCCGGTGCTCGATCCGTTAAAGGATGATCCATACCGCATACTCGGCGTTGCGCGATCCGCAACCGAGATTGAAATCAGACACGCGTATTTCACCCTCGTACGCCAACATCCGCCGGAACGCGACCCCGCCGGTTTCAAACGCATTCGCGCCGCCTACGAAAAACTCCGAAATGCAACCGACCGGGCGCAAACCGATCTGTTCCAGATTGAAGATCATATCCCCGCACCGCCGCCCGCCGCCGCCCGAAAACTTGAACCTCCCGCACCGGCCGCGATCCGGTCCGATCTGTCGGCGCTCGAAGCCTTTCTTCTGTTCGAAGATGCGCTTGCCCAACCTTGATACGAAAGCATGCGCCGGCAAGTGATGTAACGGAACATACGACATGAAACCAAAATCACGGAAAAGTTCAATATTTTCGTCTGTTCCGTCTTTTTTCGTTTGTTCCGTTATCTCTCTTTTTTGTCTCAATATCGTATGTATTGATTCAACCGCGTCTCTCGCACCCGGCATTTCCAGTTCCCTTCCCGCAGCGGTTGCGCAATCTTCCGGACAGAAGGGGAAAGAAGTTCAGCAGTTCGCCATTGATCTCATCAAGGATGCGGGCGCGCAGGCTGCACAACTCGAAGACCAGAAATCTGCCGCGCAAATCCGTATCGCAGCAGCCGAAGCCCTTGCTCATCACGACCGCGACGCTGCGG
Source organism: Acidobacteriota bacterium (assembly GCA_019639255.1). Taxonomy (GTDB): domain Bacteria; phylum Acidobacteriota; class Blastocatellia; order RBC074; family RBC074; genus JAHBSF01. The sequence goes on from JAHBSF010000012.1 coordinate 7,637, forward strand.
GCGACCTGTATGGCAGCGCATTCGACGCCGCACTCGAATGGTATCGCACGGTAAAAGATCTGACGCGCGACCCCGTTACGCGCCTCACTACGGTTTCACCCGAGGATTTCTGCCGCGACATTATCCGCCGCATCACGGCATTCGATGCCGACCTCGGACGCGCCGCTTCCGCTGCATTCGACAAAGAACTCGATAAACCAGCGAAAGCCGACGCAGCACAGCAAACACGTCGCCTCGGTCTCAGATCGCATTTCGGCGATTCTGCATTTTCAAATGAAATCATGAAGGCAAGTTCAATGCTCCGCGCGGACCAAAGGGGAGCAATCGAACTTGCAAAGAAATTGCTCGCCCAACGGTTCGTTTGGCAGGGACACGAGTTTCTATGGATACTGGCGCGGCAGGACCGCAATGCCGCCGATGAATTATTTCTGTGGCTGCTCGCCAACCTGCTGGAAGATAAATACGCCGATCCTTTTCAGTTGCAGGTGCTCGCGGTTTACCCGTTCGGCAACAAAATGTTTGTGCTCACAGACGGGTTCAATCATATCGGCGGACCGAGTTTCATTCCCGGGCGGATTCGGGAAGCGCGAGACCCCGGAAGCGAGCGGATTCTGATCGACTGGTTCATAGAAGTCTCTCACGCAGTTTTGCTGCGAATTGCGTTGCAGGATCTTACCGGTTATTCCGATCAAGCCAACCGCATCGGGGCCGCCGCGTATATTGCTCAGTGGCTGGAACCGCACGTAACCCGAATGCGGCCCGACCTGATGCCATCCTGGCGCGAGATTTCCGCACGCCTCTCCGCTCGCCTGCAGCCTGAACAGGCAGCCCTGATCGCATCGCTTCCCGGCAGGGAGGCAAAGTTGATTGAAGAGTTAAACCTCGAATCGCGGCTTGAACCCGAAGACGCCCGCACGAGGATCAAACGCTTGATGGATGCTGCAGGCAATGAACGCGACGCGGCAAGGGCGGACTATCTGTATCACTCCGCCGCCGCAGAAGCCGACCGCATAGGCGACAGATCTCTTGCGCTCGAACTTGCGGAGAAAATCTCTTCGCCCGAATTTCGCCTGCAAACCAGGGACTGGATTTTTTTCAACGCCTCTTCGCAGGCGATCAGGGAAGGCAGACCTGAAGCCGCTCGCAGGGATGCAGCCGAAATATCAGCTCCGGATGAGCGCACGAGCCTGTATTGCGCGCTCGCTCGCGCCGCGCTCGCAGAGAAGGACAAAATCGGCGCAGGCCAGTTGCTGGATGAAGCCGAAACCCGCGCGCTCGATGCTCCAGACTCTCCGGCAAAAGTACGCGCGCTTGTGATGATCGCCGTTTTGTTCGGTCGCTTCGATGCGTATCGCGCGTTTCAAGTAGTTTCCACCGCAGTTGCAACAGTAAATGAAACGCCGGAATACAGGACCAGCGATGCAAAGCCGTCGCGCAGCATCAGTCACGCTGCGGGGCGCAAATACGCACTGGTTCATCAGGCGGAGGACGCAAACCTCGATGCGGCGCTTGCAATGATCGCACAGAAGGATTTCGACGGTGCGATACAGCTTGCACAGACCCTTAAGGACCTTCGACTCAAATTGTCTGCGACGATCAGGGTTGCAGCATTTGCGCTGCTCCCGGCTCGATCAAATCCCTCACCGGAAAAGCCGCCGGAGAAATGACGAAACACACGAACTACAGCGGTTTCGAATTGGTGTTCAGCACTCTGCCAATTAAGTTCTTTGAGTTTTTTTTTTTTTTTTTTTCAGCCGCGGAGTTCGAAGATCTGTAGCCCAGCGGCGAAGCCCTGGGAGAGTGCTCAGCCCCGGAGGGGCGGAAGATCTTTCGCCCTTTCAGGGCTCGGACGTTTTTCTCCTGCTGACCTGGCGCTCACGCACCAGGCTACAGATCTCTCGCCGCTCCGCGGCTGAAAAACTCAGAGAACTTAATTGGCAGAGTGCTGAACACCAATTCGAAACCGCTGTAAATATCGAAACAAAAGAAATAAATAAACGGAAAGAATGGAATGAACTGGACCCAGGTCTACGACCCGCTCGGCAACCTTCTGCTTTCAACTCTGGTCGCATCGCTCCCGGTTGTAGTGCTGCTGGGAATGCTGGCGTTTTTTCACGTTCGCGCGCACATAGCGGCGATTGCAGGTCTCGGTGTTTCCCTCGCAATAGCGATTGCGGTTTACGGCATGCCGCCTTCAACCGCAGTCGCCGCTGCGCTCAACGGCGCCGCGTTCGGCTTGTTTCCCATAGGATGGATCGTGCTTTCGGCGATCTTCGTTTATGACATCACGGTAGCAACGGGCAAGTTTGAAATCGTAAAACAAACGATCGCGGGCCTCGGCGACGACCGCCGCGTGCAGGCGCTTCTGATTGCGTTCAGCTTTGGTGCGTTCATAGAGGGCGCGGCCGGTTTCGGTACGCCCGTCGCAATTTCGGCCGCGATGCTAATTGGATTAGGGTTCAGGCCGCTTCTGGCCGCGGGCGTTGCATTGATAGGCAATACGGCGCCCGTGGCCTACGGCGCGATCGGCACTCCCATCATCGCGCTTGCGCGCGTAACGGGCCTGCCCATCGAAGACCTCAGCGCAATGGTAGGCAGACAGTTGCCGTTTTTTTCACTGATCGTGCCGTTCTGGCTCGTATGGGCTATGGCCGGGTTCAAGGGCATGCGCGAGGTATGGCCCGCGTGTCTGACATCGGGCGCCAGTTTTGCACTGGTGCAGTTTCTGATCAGCAATTATCACGGACCGTGGATCGTGGATATTGCGGGCGCGATTGCGTCGATCCTTTCACTGGTTGTTCTATTGCGCTTCTGGCAGCCGCGCAGGATATGGCGGTTCGAGGGCGAGCAGGAAAGGGATGCGGCGGAACGGCAGCGCAGTATTCCGTCCAGACGCGATGCGGTCGCAGCGTGGATGCCTTGGGTGATCCTCTCTGTGCTCGTATTTTTGTGGGGACTGCCGCAGGTGAAGGCGTTTCTGAACGGGATCTCGGCGCCCGAATTTCACGCGCCGTACCTGCACCGTGTAGTAATGCGCGCACCGCCCGTAGTTGCGCAGCTCAAGGTTGAAGAAGCGGTATTCGTATTCAACTGGCTGTCGGCTACTGGAACGGCGCTGCTGTTGACGGGAATACTCTCGGGATTATGGCTCAGGGTGACGCCTCGCCGACTTGCGGAGATTTTTGGGGGAACGTTCAAGAGGGCGCGCGTATCGCTTCTGACGATTGCAGCAATGCTGGCGCTTGGGTTTACAACGCGCTACGGCGGGCTCGACTCTACAATGGGCCTTGCATTTGCGAGCACGGGATTTTTGTTTCCGTTTTTTTCACCGATGCTGGGATGGCTTGGTGTAGCGCTTACCGGGAGCGATACGTCGTCGAACGTGTTGTTCGGCAACCTGCAACAGATCACGGCCGAGCAGTTGGGCATCTCTCCGGTGCTTGCCGCAGCATCGAACAGTTCCGGCGGCGTGATGGGCAAAATGATCGACGCGCAGTCGATCGTGGTTGCGAGTATGGCTACGCGGCAGCACGGGAAGGAGGGCGAAATACTACGGTACGTATTCTTTCACAGCGTAGCATTGGCGGCGCTTGTCGGAGTGCTGGTGTTTGTGCAGGCTTATGTGTTTCCGGGAATTGTGCCGTGATGGCGAAGATACGCCGCAGAAAGCAACGGGAAGAGAGATAACGGAATAAACGAAAACTACGGAAAGAAAACCCGACTATGCTTCTTTCCGTAGTTTTCGTTTATTTTCGTTTGTTCCGTTATCTGTCTTTTCTGTCCCGATGTGGTGTGAAGTGGTTTAAATGAATTGGAGGGCGAGTAGTGGGATTTGAACCCACGACCTCTTGATCCACAGTCAAGCGCTCTAACCGACTGAGCTATACCCGCCGCAAAGAGCAAAGGCTATACTCTTCGAACCGCACAAGAAACGAAATCATACAAGTCCGGGATTAACGAGTCAAGGCGGTCGAAATGGGGCAGAGGAATTGGGTTGTAATCGGTCGCGAAATCTACTACGGGATAATAACACACGCACGGGACGAAGCGCCGCGTGAGTGCTGCGGACTGATCGGAAGCCGAAGCGACGGCGAGCAGACGCGGTATCCGCTCCACAACCTGGCCCACGATCCGACGCGCGAATACTTCGCCGCCCCCGAAGATATCTTCCGGGCGATGCGTGAAATGAGAATGCGACGTGAAAGACTCATCGCCATATATCATTCGCATCCGCGCGGCGAGGCGCGTCCCTCTGCAACGGATCTTGCCATGGCCTTTTATCCCGAAGCCGTATATCTGATCGCTGCGCTTGAACCCGAAACAGAGTTGCGCGCATTCCATCTGCGCAGCGGAACTCCGGTTGAACTGAGCTTGCAGCTCAAAGATTGAATCGGTCAGCATTCCATATTCCAAGAACTTGACAGCGGACGGATCACACCATTAGAGTTGCCGGGAACAGCGACAAGAAAGCGCCCCTTGCAGCCCCGTCATAATGAATTATCCGGCCCCGCGCGGCGCCCGAATCAACCCGTGGCGTCAACCAGGCAAATCGCGCTAATCTCAAATGATTACAGGAGAATCGATGAAATCAACACTTGCCATGAAGAGAAGTGTGAAGTTGGGTTTGGCTGCGCCGGCGTTGCTGCTGCTTTGCGGTGCGGCGCTTATTGCGACGACAGTCAGGGCTGAAGCCTCGCAGCAGGCGGTGACACTGGTGAGCGCCGCAACGTTTGCTTCGGACGGGACGCTTGCGCCGGATGCTATAGCCGCCGCTTTCGGGCAATTCATTACGCAGAACAATCAGGTATTCGTAGCCCCGGGGCTGCCGTTGCCGACCACGCTCGGCGGGGTTACGGTAAAAATCAACAACGTAGCCGCACCGCTTCTGTTTGTTGCGCCTACACAGATCAATCTCATAATTCCGACGGGAGCAGAAGACGGACCTGCGACGATCGTAGTTGAGAATTCGGATGCATCGACTTCGAGCGGTATGTTCACAATCGTGCGCAGCCATCCGGCGATTTTTATGGCAAGCGTCGAGATGCGATCGGCCTCTGCGCAAACCACTAAAGACGGGATCAGCTTTCTCTTCACATCCAACGCCGACGGCACGCTGCGGGATGTGGATGCAGGTAGTGCGGCGGAACCCAACTTCCTTATACTTTATGCAACCGGACTTCGTTATGCCCCGGCCGATAATCCCGCAGACGAAAACGGTATTGCCGAGGGAATAAGCGTGACGTTTCTGGGCGTACCCGGGCAGGTTGCCTACGCCGGTCCCGCGCCCGGTTTTGAAGGGCTCGACCAGGTTAATGTCATCATTCCGAGGGAACTGGCCGGTCTCGGAATCATCGATGTAAAGATCCTGATCGAAGGCGGACTGCGCGAAAGCAACTCCGTCCGGATTCGCCTCGGTGGGCAGCGGCCGCCGGTTATGCTTACGAGGATCAATCCGGATGAAGTCGTCACCGGAGCCCTCACCGCCGACGACCAACTGGAAGTCGTCGGGGACAATGTTTACTTTCTGGACGCATACTTCTTCGATACCGACGGCGCAAACGTCAATGTGGTCATCGACCTGCGCTCGCCCGCACCGGGAACGCCCGAAGGCGCGCCATTGTTTGATCCGGCGATCTTTCTGTATCGCATAGTCGACGATCGGCTTGAATTCGTAGCCATAGACGACCAAAGCGGAGGCATCGGCACGCCTGACTTTTTCCCATCAGGCACGCAATGTCTGGTCGATCCATACGACAACAATAATGCGCTGTTGATGACCGTGCTGGCGCAGCCGGGCAGATATGCGCTGATTGTAAGCTCATCCGACTTTGATCCGCTCGGAGTCGGAAGCTATACCGTCGAATTACGCCCAAACCGTATGCAACCCATAGCATACGGGGCCAACATTCAGGGCAGCATAGATACTACGGATATACAGACCTCGGCCGGCGCATACATTGACATATTCGCATTCAACGGCAATCAGGGCGATCGCGTTGAGGCGACGATGACATCGCAGAGCGGCAGCTTCCTGCTGCTGCAAACCAATGACGGCGAAGTAATCGATTTCAGCGATCAGAATTGCATGTTGCCCGGCACAACGGCCCGGATTACACACCTGTTGCCCAGGCAGGGCACCTACATCGTCATAGCCTACAGCCCGACGCTCAATACAACCGGCCCCTACAACTTTTCCTTGCAGCGATTGGCCAATTTCACCGGGGAGGCGCAGGCCGGAGCCAACCGGGGCCGGGACAGAAACAGAATTTTTTACGAAAAACGCGATCCAAACGGGACCTTTCGGGAGTATACTCCGGGAACCCTGGTCGAGCGTGCGGCCAGACGGAGGATATTGCATTAACAATCGTCGAGTGACGTTGTCCCATCCCTCGGATTAACGGTAAGCAGGAACGGATGAGAGATGACGCAAAAACCGGGATTGAACCTGACACTGGGGGAAGGCAGTTGCTTTCCGCAGTATTGTCTTGATCCCGATTGCTGCGTCATCCCTTTTTCGTTCGTTTTTTGGTTCGGGAAAGGAGATCGGTTCATGCTGCAACTGGATTTGCGAGTCAGGAGGACCGTGATTGTAGCGCTGGCAGTTTGTCTGAGCGCCGCGGCGTGGTTTGCACCACTGCCCCGTATCAATGCCGCCGATCACGGAGATGCGCCGCTTGCGTCGCTGGACCGATCGGCGGATATAGGCGATACATACGTGTTTCGGGACCCCAACGACAACAACCGGATCGTTTTGATTCAGACCGTGCAGGGCTTCATCGCCCCTCAAGAGGCTGTGAATTTCGGCATATTCGATTCGAACGTGAGATACCGGTTTGAACTCGAAACCACGGGCGATCCGCTGTTTGATTACTTCATCGACGTTACCTTCTCGCCGAAAACCGGAACACCGGCTACGCCGCAATCGGCATTCGTAACGTCGAACTTCTTTACGGGATTTTCAGCGCCGGCAACGGCAGCCAATCTGGCTCCGACGCCGCCCGCGCCCACCGTAACGACCGATCCGGGCACCGGCATTTCGTTTTACGCCGGAGTATCGGACGATCCGTTTTTCTTCGATATTCCGGCCTTTGCGCGTTTTGTAGCCTCGGTAAATGCGGGCGCACCGGATCCCTCATTTTTCAACCGCGCTCGCGACAGTTTCGCGGGCTACAATACATTGACGATCGCCGTATCGGTGCCGGTTGCACGGATACAACCGCTGCTGTCCGGAGCGGCGAACAATTCGCTCGGCGTCAACGCCCGCACGGCGCGTCTGAGCGCGGCCGGAACGCGCATACCCGGGCGTTTCCCCACGCCTCCAACCTACACGAATGTAGATCGTGCGGGTATTCCGGCAGTAAACGTCGCGCTGATTCCCTTCCCGCGCAAAAACGAGTTCAACCTTGCTACGGGGCTTGACGATGCGCGCGGAGTATTTGCCGGCGACATCGTCGCGACGCTTACGAGGTTCGGCACCAACGCAACCAACATCGGGATACTCGCAAGCGTAGCCGTTGTGCAGGGAGATTTTCTGCGTCTCAATCTAGGCCTTGCCAACACCGGACCGGGCGGCGGCAACAATGCGGGCGCGGGCTTCCCCAACGGGCGCAGGCTCGTTGACGATGTAATCGACACGATTCTTTTCTTTATCGCGAACCAGAATGCACTGGGGGATAACGTAAACGCCAACGACGTGGCATTCCGGGATACGTTCCCCTTTGTCGGCGCCGCGCAGCAACCGCGCGACTCCGGTGTTGACGACAATACGCGCAACTGACCGCACCCCCCGGAGAGAACGCGGAAAATGCCCGGAATGAAGCCTAAATCGCCGGAAAACAGAGCTTCGTTTCGTGCATTCCGCGTTCTTTTCCGTTTGTTGCTCCCTGTGCTTGCTGTATCGTGCGGCGGCGAATCCGCAATCCGGACGACGGATGGGGAAATTCCGGCGGCCACACGTATAGAGTCCGAAGCAGATGCATCGGAAGCTACGATAAGATTTCTCGAAGACCGCATCCGGCGCGATCCGGACGATTTCATATCGGCGAACAAACTCGGCGGCTACTACCTGCTGAGGCTGCGCGAAACCGGAAATACGGATTACCTGCGACTTGCGCGCCGAACCGCAGATATATCCCTGCGTGCAATTGCTGCACAACAGAATCCCGGAGGCCTTGCGCTGCTTGCGCAGGCTGCGTTCGCCGAACACGATTTTGAATCCGCGCGCCGCTGCGCCGAACAACTTGTAAAAATCGATCCCCGAAAAAGCTATCCATATCAACTGCTCGCCGACGCTCTGCTCGAACTCGGCGACTATGATGCGGCGGCAAAAATAATCGCCGAAATTGAGCGCAGCCCTTCAATAGACGACGGCGGCGCGCTCAGGATTGCACGAATGGCCGCGCTGCACGGGCAAACCGCTCGCGCAAGAGAGTTCTACGGCGCAGCGCTTGCGCTTTCGCTCGAAGTGGTACCTCCGTCGCGCGAGGGCGTAGCGTGGCGGCGCTGGCAAATCGGCGAACTGGAGTTCAACGCGGGCCGCTACGACGCGGCTGAAAGGCATTACCGCGATTCGCTAGAGACGTTCCCGAACTACTATCGCGCGCTCTCCGGACTCGGCCGCGCGCGCGCCGCGCAGGGTGATGTTCCAAACGCAATTGAATTTTACGAACGTGCTGCGCGGCTTGCGCCCGAACCCGCAACCTTGGCCGCGCTCGGCGATTTGTACGAACTGACGGGCCGCAGCCGCGAAGCGCAGGCGCAATTCGATCTTGTTAAAAAACTGGGGCGCATAGGCGAGGCTGCGGGTTCGGTTTATAACAGGCAGCTTGCGATTTTTTTCGCCGATCACGACATCAACGCCGAGGAAGCATACGAACTGGCAAGACGCGAATACGAAGTTCGGCGCGACATATACGGCGCAGATGCCCTTGCCTGGACCGCGCACAAAGCCGGCAGAGCAGATAAGGCCGGCGAGGCGATTCTTGATGCATTGAAGCTGGGCACGAAAGACTCGCGAATCTTTTATCACGCGGGTATGATTGCGCGCGCTGCGGGCAACCCGGTGGAGGCAAAAAAATATCTTGAACGCGCGCTGGCACTCAGCCCGCAATTCGATCCGCGACACGCACCCGTTGCACGACAGGCGCTCGAAGCGCTGAAAGCAGATAACGGAATGTAAAAGAATGAAGAAAAAGATAACGGAACAAACGAAAATACACGAAACAAACAGATCAAACGGAACAAGCGCAGTGACCCGGATGATCCGATCCCTTTTCGTTTGTTTCGTGTATTTTCGTTTGTTCCGTTATCTCTCCTTCCCCGCTTCAAGGTTACCCGCCATCGCGATTCTCTGTTGCGCCACTCTCGCCGTATTTGCGCATCCCCTCGGCAATTTCACCGTGAATCATTACGCGCGCATCGCTGCCGCTCCCGAACGCGTGCAGATACGCTACGTGGTCGATCTGGCCGAAATACCCACGTTTCAGGAAGCGCGGCTTGCGGATCTGGACGGTGACGGGATGCTGTCGCAATCGGAGTTGAACGCTTATCTGTCGCGCGTGGCGCCGGATTATATAAACGGCCTGAGCCTTAAGGCGGGCGATCAAACGATTGCGCTTTCGGTTTCGGCGCAATCCATTACGCTCGTGCCCGGCACGGCAGACCTGCCCACGATGCGCCTTGTGTTCGATCTTGTGGGCGTTGTCGGCGAGACGGATCAGCAAACGCGATTTCGGTTCGAGAACGGAAACGGGCGCGACCGTGCAGGGTGGTATGAACTGGTGGTAATTCCGCTGCCGGGCGCTGCCGTCTTCAACAGCACGATTTTCGGCAACGGCGTCACCGACGAATTGAAAGCGTATCCGGAAGACCTGCTGATGGCGCCGCTCGCCGAACGCGCAGGACAATGGCATACGGTGCGGGGCGCAATTCCCGAGGGAGCGCAGCCGTTGAAACTGCGCGACGGCCGCACGGTTGCAGCCGCACGCGACCGGTTCGCCGAACTGATTGCGGCGCCGCAACTGACGTTCAGCGTAGCTCTGCTCGGCGCTCTAATAGCGTTGTTTCTCGGCGCAGGCCACGCATTGACTCCGGGTCACAGCAAGGCGCTTGTGGGCGCGTATCTGATAGGCTCGCGCGGAACGGTCAAACACGCGGCTTTTCTCGGCCTCACGGTGACGATTACGCACGTAAGTTCGGCCTATGCGCTGAGCCTGCTGCTCATAGGCTTCAGCTTCCTCGCGCCTGAAAAAATACAGATCATTCCTGCAATCATCTCAAGCCTGGTAATTCTCGGCATGGGATTGACGCTTTTTGTGCGCAGACTGCGCGCCGCAATCGAAGGAACGCAGCACTCTCATCACGATCATCACCACGAGCATCACCACGAGCATCATCATCATGATCACCATCACGATCACCATCACGATCACCATCACGATCCCGGGCACTCGCATTTGCCTCCGGGCGCAGGCGGCGAGCCTGTCACTTGGCGGAGTCTGCTAGCGTTGGGAGTTTCGGGAGGGCTGCTGCCCTGTCCGTCGGCGATACTGGTCGTGCTGGCGGCAAACGCGCTCGGGCGCGATCTTTACGGATTGCTGCTCGTTTCGGCGTTCAGCCTCGGACTTGCGGGCGTGCTTACCGGGATCGGCATCGTATTCATAAAAGCTGGAGGTTTATTGAACGTATCATCGCGCACAGGGCGGCTGGGCCTGGTGTTGAAGTCTTTGCCCGTGGCAAGCGCAGCGTTCATAGCGGGAATTGGAATGCTGATGTTGTACCAGGCGCTCGATTCTGCAGGAGTAAACGCCGCGAGTCTTTTTGGGGAACCGCAATCGATTGCTGAAGGTGCGGGGACGGCGTCTATGTTGTCGGTGCTGGGAGTTGGTCTGGTGCTCGGGCTCAAACATGCCGTAGAAGCCGATCATCTGGCGGCAGTTTCTGCAATCGTGAGCGAGGGCAGAAGCCTGCTCGGTTCGTCGCTTGTGGGCGGAATGTGGGGACTGGGACACACGATCGCACTACTGATTGCCGGCATGATTGTGATATTGCTGAAAGTACAGATACCGGAGCGCGTGGCGTTGGGGCTCGAATTCTGTGTAGCGATTATGCTTATAGGACTCGGCGTCAACGCACTTTTGAAGGTGCGACGCGGCGCCCGCCTGCACTTTCACACGCACAGGCACGGCGACATAGTGCACTCGCATCCGCATATGCACGAGGGAAATGAAGCCGATCATACACATTCGGAGAAAGCCGCCCCTCACCACCGAGTAAATCGGGGGCTGCGCCCATTGCTCGTAGGGCTCGTGCACGGTATGGCGGGCAGCGCGGCTCTGATGCTGCTTGTAATTCCGACGATTCCGTCTCCGGCGCTTGCGCTCGTATATATCGCCGTATTCGGCATCGGGTCGATAGGCGGGATGATGGCTATGAGCACGCTCGTCGGGCTTCCGATGCATCTTACGGCGCAGCGGTTCAGGCGTGCGCATATTGCGGTAAGCGCACTCGCTGCGCTCTTCAGCCTTGGCTTCGGAATCTTCCTTGCCTATGAAATCGGTTTTGTCGAGGGATTATTGAGATAACGGAACAAACGAAATGAAACGAAAAAGACGGAAACATTCAACTTTTTCGTCTTTTTCGTTTCATTTCGTTTGTTCCGTCATCTCTCTGGAATCAGAAGCCTTCCATAATCGCGGTCAGGACGCTGCGAGCAAAATCGCGCGCCAGGCGGTCTGTGGCCGGCCCCTCTTCATTGAAAAACGACTGTGGGTCGCCGGTCACTTCGTATTCTGCGCGAAAGACGTAATTCTGGTTATCGAACAGGATTTTGTTTTTCGTCTGATCGCGCAAGGTGAGCCCGACTATCAAGGTAACCTCTACAAGGCGCGCACGGCCTATATCGTCGAGCAGCACGGGCCTGAAGAAGAAGTTTCTGATCGTGCCGAGCATCACGGCGTCTGCGCCCTCGGGCGAAGACGTTACTCGCAGCGAACGCGACCGCCGAAGGGCTTCGTCGATCATTGCGGAGGTAAAACGCTGCTCCACCTTGTAGCGCAGACTGGGATTCTGGAACGGCGGAATTGCGAGCGTTTTGATGTGCTTCGGCAGCGCATCGCCGCGACCTGCCGGTTTGTAGCATTCACGATAACCGCCGCAAACAAGCAGCAGCGCAACGAGCATTACCAGTTTCAAACCACGCATGATCAACTTTTCCGGCCCCTCTTATCTCGCAACGACGTTAACGAGACGCTTCGGCACGACGATGGTTTTGACCACCTGACGGCCGTCTAGCCGCGCCTGCAGCCGATCGTTTGCAAGCGCCATTTCGGCCAAAGAATCGTCATCGACGTCGGCTGGCGCAATCAATCGGGCTACGAGCTTGCCGTTCAACTGCACCGGGATTTCCACTTCTTCGTCTTTTGCGAGCGCCGCGTCGAACTCCGGCCACTCGCTCGCCACAAGTATCCCCTCACCGCCGAGTGCTTCCCACAATTCCTCGGCTATGTGCGGAGTAAACGGCGCCATCAATTTGACGAGCGCAAGCAGTCCTTCCCTGATCGCAAACCTGTCTTCAACTGCTGCTTCGCCGTTCAATGCACCCTCAAATGCGTAAAGTTCGTTGGTCAGTTCCATCAAAGCGGCGACTGCGGTGTTGAAATTCATTCGCTCGCCTATGTCGTGCGTAACGCGGCGAATGGTCTGATGCGTCTTGCGGCGCAAGGCCCGGGCCGAAGGTGAAAACTCGCCATCAAAAGCGCCGTCGAGTTTATCGCACCACCTGAAAACCAGACGCCATACGCGGTTGAGAAAACGTGATGCCCCCTCGGCTCCGGCCTCGCTCCATTCCAGATCCTTTTCCGGCGGCGCGGCGAAAAGCATAAACAGGCGCACGGTGTCCGTGCCGTAGACGCGAATCATTTCGTCCGGATCCACGGTATTTTTCCTGGACTTCGACATCTTCTCGATGCGGCCCGTTTCCACCTCGCGCCCGCAGAAGCTGCACTTCCCGTCTACAACTTCGTTCGGATATATGTAGTCGTGCTCGGGACAGCGGAAACTGGCAAGGCAGACCATTCCCTGCGTCAACAGTTTCTTTACCGGTTCGTCGAATTTCACAAGCCCCATATCGCGCATGATCTTGGTCCACAACCGCGTATAGATCAGGTGCAGCACCGCGTGTTCTATGCCGCCGATGTACTGATCCACCGGCATCCAGTAATCTACAACCTCTGGATCGAAAGCGGCTTGCTCGTTTTGCGGATCGCAATACCTGAAGTAATACCAGGACGAATCGACGAAGGTATCCATCGTATCGGTATCGCGGCGGGCTTCACCCTGGCATTGTGGACACGTTGCACGCGTGAACGTGGGATGTTCCGCCAGCGGCGCGCCCTGAGTATTGAAATCCAGATCCGAGGGCAGTTCCACGGGAAGTTGATCTTCGGGCACGGCGACAATTCCGCATTTCGGGCAATGTATGAACGGCAACGGCGTGCCCCAGGCGCGCTGACGCGATACGCCCCAGTCGCGAATCTTGAAGTTGGTCTGCGGAGCGCCGAAACCCCGCGATTCGGCGTATGCGGTCATATCCGCAATCGCCTCAGGAACTGCAAGCCCCGTATAAGGGCCGGAATTGATCAGCACGCCCGAGTCGTCTTTCGCTGTAAACGGCGCTTCAACCGGCGCGTCGTCGGGTTCCGAAGCTCCGGAGAGTTTGATTACGCGGCGTATGGGCAGCGAGTATTTGCGCGAAAACTCGAAATCGCGTTCATCGTGCGCCGGTACGGACATGATGGCGCCCGTGCCGTAACCTGTGAGCACGAAGTTCGCCGTCCAAACGGGCAAATGCTCGCCGCTGAAAGGGTTAACAACGAAAAATCCCGTTGCAACCCCCTGTTTTTCCACCCCTTCGCTGATGCGGTCTTCGCGCGCCACGGCGCGCTGGCGCTCGGTGAATTCGCACAGTTCGTTTCCCGCGCGCCCTTGCGCGATCCACCCGTCGATTAGTTCGTGTTCCGGGGCCAGTATTACGGCGTTTGCGCCGTAAATGGTGTCGATGCGCGTAGTGAAAACGCGGATTTTGCGCGACGGATCGTCGGCGAGTGCAAAATCCACTTCAGCGCCGCGGCTGCGTCCGATCCAGTTGCGCTGCATCGCCAGCACGCGATCGGGCCAGAAGCCTTCGAGCGCGTCCAGATCCTCCAGCAGTTGATCGGCGTAATCGGTGACGCGGATGAACCACTGTTCGAGCTCGCGCATTTCGACCGGAGTGTCTTCGTGCCGCCAGCAGAAACCGCCCTCGGCCTGTTCGTTCGCAAGCGAAGTGTTGCATTTTACGCACCAGTTTACGGTGGCATTCTTTCGATAAAGCAGCCCGCGCTTCCACATCTGGATGAAAAACCACTGGTTCCAGCGGTAGTATTCGGGTGTGCAGGTAGCGATTTCGCGCCGCCAGTCGTAATTGAAGCCCATGCGCTGCAACTGCGTACGCATCGTGTCGATATTTTCGAATGTCCAGCGGTCGGGCCGCTCGTTGTTTTTTATTGCGGCGTTTTCCGCCGGCATGCCGAAAGCGTCCCATCCCATCGGATGAATGACGTTAAACCCCTTCATCCGCTTGAAACACGAGAGGGCGTCGCCTATCGAATAATTTCTTACGTGTCCCATGTGAATGCGGCCCGAGGGGTAGGGCAGCATTTCCAGACAGTAAAATTTCGGGCGCGAGGAATCCACCTCGACATTGAATGTTCCTGCTTCCGCCCAACGCTTTTGCCGGCGCGGTTCAATCTCTTCGGGAAAGTATTTTTCGTTCATCAGTCCATTAAATCCTGTTTTATCGGCGAACTGCGCGCCCGCCGCACTTGCGGTCGTCGTCTCCGCGAAACGCCACAAGATAACAAATTCAGAGAAAATACGAAACAAACGAGATGAAAGGAAAATTAGAGATAAGTTGAGTATTTCCGTCTGATCCGTCTTTTTTCGTATGTTCCGATATCTTCCTGCGCCGGGTTATAATCTTTCGGGCAAAAAAATCTGTAATTACTTTAGCCCGGGCAACGTCTTAAGCCTGTTGTCGCTCAAAGCGATAAACGGTGTAGTCATATTTTTCTAAGGTTTAGTCTCAAGAGGGTTTACTAATACTTTTATGGCAAGTCGCATTTCGTTGAAAGCACTCTCGATAATCCTGCCTCTGGCGGCGCTCGGCGCCTATACCGGATACCGCGTATATCAGACGCTGAAATCCGAGTCGCAGCCGTCGGCAATGGGGCGGGGCGGGCCCGGCGGACCGCGCGTTCAGACGGTGCAAACGGATGTGGTGGTGCGGGGAAGGATCGGAGAATTTGTAACGCTCACGGGGCCGCTGCGCGCAAAAGAAACGGTGGATGTGAGTCCGCGTATCGCAGGCCGCGTGACGGAGTTGAAGGTCGACACCGGACAGATGATCGAGCGCGGCGCGCTTCTGGCCCTGATCGAGGACGACGAACTGCAACAACAACTCGACCGTTCGCGCGCAAGCATCGCGGTGGTCGACGCCACGATCGCACAACGCGAGGCGGAACTGGCCAACGCCAGGGCGGAACTCGACCGCCGCAAAAACCTGGTCGCAGACGGGCTGCTCGCGCAATCGGAGCTCGATGCGGCCGAGATGCGCTACCGCGTCACATTATCTCAACTCGAACTTGCGCGCGCGCAAAAGCGGCAAAGCGAGGCCGAGCAGCGCGAACTGACGATACGCCAGGGCCAGACGCGCATCAATGCGCCTATTAGCGGCGTAATCGCCCGGCGTCAGGTAGATCTCGGCGCGCTTGTGACGCAGGCGACGCCCATAGTTACGATAGTAAACATATCGACGATGATCATGGACGCCAATGTCACCGAGCGCGACGTGGCGCGAATAAAACTCGGATCGCAGGCGACGGTCATTATCGACAGTCTCGGCGGGCAGCCTTTTTCGGGGCGCGTGATGCGTATTGCTCCATTGCTGGACCCGCAGACGCGCAATGGTCGTGTAGAGATAGAGATTCAGAATCGCGGCGGGATACTCAAGGGAGAGATGTTTGCGCGCGTGGAACTCGATCTCGGTTCATCGCGCGAAACCATTCTGATTCCGCGCGACGCGCTGATTTATCGCGGCGATCAGCCCGGCGTATACGATATAGAGAACGGCGCGGCGCGCTTCCGGGCGGTGGAAACCGGACTGACGCAGGAGGACAAGGTTGAAGTCCTCGGCGGTCTCGAAGCCGGCCATACTATCATCACGCGCGGCGCCAATCTGCTGAAGGACGGCGACAAGGTGCGCGTCCTCAATGCAGGCGGTCAGGGCGCTCAGGAAGGTCAGGGTGGTCCCCGGGGGCAGGGCGGACCGGGAGGGCCGGGGGGTCAGGCAGGTCAGGGGCCGCAAAGAGCAAACTGACGCCTCGTATGTGCGCGCCGGACCCGACCGTAAGATGCGGACGGGCCGCCGGCGCACCCAGGGCTTTGAATTACAAAGGGAATCACGGGAATCATACTATCAAGGAAAGAAATAAGCGATGAAGTTGTCCGAAATCTCCGTAAATCGCCCTATTACAATTTATATGGTCACCTCGGTGCTGGTGCTGCTCGGGGCGATTTCGTTTACGCGATTGCCTGTAGACCTGATGCCGGAGATACAGAATCCCACGCTTACGGTCAGAGTAGACTATACGGGTGTTGCGCCGGAAGAAGTCGAAAACCTTGTGACGCGGCCGCTTGAAGCGGCGCTGACCTCGGCGCCCGGCGTATACCGAATCAACTCGACATCGAGCGAGGGAACGAGCAGCGTTCGCGTAGAGTTCGACTGGAGCGTAGACATCGACGAGGCGGCGAACGAGGTGCGCACACGCGTTGACCGCGTGCGCGGGGCATTGCCCGAAGGCGCGCAACCGCCCGCCATTTTCAAATTCGACACCAACCAGTTTCCGATTATGTTCCTAGCGGTATCGGGCAATCTCGATCCGCGCACGATGCGCACTTTCCTCGAGGAAGACATTCAACCGCGCATTGAACGCGTACCGGGCGTTGCCGCCGTCGATATTCGCGGCGGGCTGCGCCGCGAAATCCACGTAACTCTCGCCAATGAAAAACTGCGCTCCTACAACCTGCCCGTCGCCACCGTGGTAAACGCTCTGCGGCGCGAAAACCAGAATCGCCCCGTTGGACCGATGACCGAAGGCAGATACGAAGTGCTGCTGAGATCGCAGGGCGAGTTCCGAAACGTGGACGAAATCCGCAATGTCATAGTTGCGACGCGCAACTCGGTCCCGGTCTATCTGCGCGACGTAGCTCAGGTCGAAGACACTCACGAGGAAATCCGCCAGATCGTCCGCATCGACGATAAACCCGGCATACGTTTCTCCGTACGCAAACAATCGGGCGCAAATACGGTTGAAGTTGCATCAAATGTACGCGCTGAAATAGATCGCATACAGAAGGCATTCCCCGACATCTCGGTATGGCCGCTGATGGATTCGTCGATCTTCATCCAGCGCTCGATCAACAATATGCGCACGGCGGCCATATCCGGATCGATTCTGGCCGTGATGATTCTGCTGCTGTTTTTGCGCAATCTTCGCAGTACGCTCATCGTATCCGTATCCATTCCCGTTGCGGTCATCGGCACGTTTGCGCTGATGTACTACAACGATTTCACACTCAACACGATGTCGTTCGGCGGACTCGCGCTGGGCGTCGGCATGCTTGTAGACAACGCAATCGTTGTACTTGAGAACATATTCCGACACCGCGAGGGCGGAGCCTCGCACCGCGAGGCGGCAATAGCGGGAAGCAGCGAGGTCACTTCGGCGATAATCGCATCTACGCTCACTACCGTAGCGGTGTTCGTGCCTCTGATATTCCTGCGCGGTATGACCGGAATTATGTTCCAGCAGTTGTCTTACGTCGTCACCTTCGCGCTCGTATGTTCGCTTATGGTGGCGCTGACGCTGATTCCGGTACTGTGTTCGAAATATCTGCGCGTGCGCATGCCCGATCCGAAATCGCATCCGATACAGAACCGCATACTTTCCCTGAGCGGGCGAATGCTTGAACGCCTGGACGACAATTATCAGCGCGCAATCCACTGGTCGCTCAATAACCGCAAAACGGTGGTATTTTCGGCCGTGCTGCTGTTTGGCGCGAGTATGGCGCTGGTGCCGCTGATCGGCTTCGAGATGATGCCGGAGACCGACGAGGGCGAGGTTCGCGTCAACATCGAGCTGCCCTCGGGTACAAGAGTAGAAGTAACCGATGAGTTGACCAAAAAGCTTGAAACGATAGTAAGACGAGAGGTGCCGGAAATCGACCGCATGCTTACCGAAGTCGGCGGCGGCGGATGGATGAGCTCGCAGACGCATACATCCGAACTTCGCCTTCAGCTTGTGGACAAGAGCCAGCGCACGCGCACGAGCCAGGAGATTGCCAATTCGCTGCGCACCAAAGTCAATATTCAACCCGGCCTCATAGTGCGGGCGCGCGCCGGAAGCAACAATCCGATGATGAGGCGCGGCATGGGGGGCGGCGCCGGCGATCGCGTCTCGGTCGAAATCAGGGGCCACGACATGCAGATGTCGTCCGATCTGGCGAAAACCATCAAGGACATCATCGAGAGCGTGCGCGGAGTGACCGAGGCAACCGTAAGCAGGCGCGAGGGTATGCCGGAGATGATCGTTTCTGTAGATCGCGCGCGGGCTGCGAGTCTTGGCCTCAACGCCTCCGATATCTCCAATACGCTCGAAACCGTAATCGGCGGCGTACGCGCTACACAGTTCCGTCAGCGCGGCGATGAATTCAATATTCTCGTGCGGCTCAACGAAGCCCAACGCGCCGACATTACAAAACTGAGCGATGTGCCCGTAGTTACACCAAGCGGGCTGGCGGTCCCGATCGGAAGCCTTGTGAAGGTCGAACGGCGCGAGGGGCCGGTATCGATCGAGCGCCAGGATCAGGAGCGCATCGTGCGCGTATCGGCCGGTTACGCGGATCGCGATCTCGGTTCGATTATGGCCGATATAGACCGGGAATTGACCTCGCTTGTGCTGCCCGCCGGGTTTTCTCTCAACTACGGCGGCGAGTACGAAGAGCAGCAGAAATCCTTCAAAGAACTCCTGTTTGTGCTGATTCTCGCCATCACGCTCGTTTATATGGTGATGGCCGCGCAGTTCGAATCCATGCGCGATCCGCTGATAATCCTCTTCTCCATACCGCTTGCCGCAATCGGCATAACGCTCGTGCTGTTTCTTACAAACACCACTTTCAACATTCAGGCCTTTATTGGCGTGATCATGCTTGCCGGCATCGTGGTCAACAACGCCATCGTGCTGATTGATTACACCAACCTGCTGAGGCGGCGCGATAACCTATTGCTGCGCCACGCGGTGGAACTCGCCGGTCGCAGGCGTCTGCGCCCGATCCTTATGACGACTCTTACCACCGTACTCGGTCTTGCACCGATGGCTCTCGGCCTAGGTGACGGCGCCGAAGTACAGGCGCCGATGGCGCGCGTAGTTATCGGCGGACTGCTGACCTCGACGCTTATAACGCTCGTATTCATTCCGACGATCTACACGATGATCGAGGAACGCGGCCTGCGCCAGGAACAGAAGGTTACGGATACCGAGCCGGAAGGCGTGGTCGAACCGCTGCGCCCGATCGGAGCGGATTAAAAACGAAATAAGATGAAAACTACGGAAAACGTCAATATTTCCGTAGTTTTCGTTTCATTTCGTTTGTTCAGTTATCTCGGTTTTATAGAACAGATGCATCTGCTGATTGCGAGGGCCGCCGTGCATTTGCCGGTGAACTTTGAAAAACCGGCCGTGCAGTCCATATTCCATTGAACGCAGCGGCCTGTAGCCCAGCGCGGGGAAGTCCCCCGCCGTGAGTCCGAACCATTTCGGCCCCGTATCTCCGTCCCAGAACACGAGCGTTTGCGGCGGCAGGCTTTGAATATATTCGATGTTCTTTTCCCGGTCGGATGTCAGGTTAAGGCGATCGACAATTCCGCACCGCAGTCGTATGCACATATAGACCTGGCTGAATACCAGTCGCTCAACCGGCAACTGCTGGGTTTCAAACCATCCGGCCATTTCATCTATAGCCACGGCGTCTCGGGAATACCTGTCTCCGTCCACATAGAAAAACGCAAATAGCGCCGACAATGCGAGCACCATCGTAGCAGCCGTGCGCCGGCGCAACCAGTGTAGTTCTTCCCATCCGGCAAGGGTGATCAGGACAATTGCTGGCGAAACGCATACAAGGTATCGCGCATATCCGGCTGCGCCGAACCATCCATTCGCAAACATAACGGCGTGCAGCGCAAGCAGAAACAATACGGCTGACACGCCGGTTAAAAACCTGCGGCGCAGCAGCAGACTCCGGATGCCCAGCAGGAACAGCGGCAATAAAACAGGTCCGACAATGAGGGGCAGAATATAGAGATACCACCACCAGGGCCCGCGCCCGTTTGCAGCGCTCGCCGCCCCCCAGTCGCGCGGCCAGTTGTTGGGTATCCACATCGGGTCGCCCGTAATGAGCCACGCCGCACACCACCACAACACCGCACCCGCAGCCAGAATCAACACATCGGGAATCCTGAGCATCCACCTGCGCGCGCTGCGCCGATCCAACAGCACCCACAGTCCCCACAATATTCCGATAAACGCGCCTTCCGGCCGTACCAGTATCAGCAGCGAGGCGGCAAGCGCGCCAGTTCGGAGATGTCCCTCTTCGTGCCATTTGAGCGCAGTGACGAAAATCAGCGCAAACAGCGGCTCGGTCATCGTCGTCGAACATATGAGCAGATAAGCGGGCTGTATGAACAGGAGCGGAATGGCGAGTTCCGCCCGGTCGAGTCTGAGATGCACTGCAAGTCGCCAGGTTTGACGCGCGGTCGCTATGCACACCGCAACGGTGAAAAGCTTGGCAGCCGGATAACCGAACATCGACGGAAACGAATAAACCAGCGTGAAAAGTGGGCGCGCCCAGACATTGACGAAATAACTCGGCTCCTGCCAACCCCATTGTGCGAGCAGGAAATGATACCCGGCGTCCTGCTGATCCCCGTCCCGATACAGCACTGCGAGGGCCGCGCCTGCCGCCGCCGCCGCCGCAAGCCACGCAGTAGCGCGCCGGTGCTGCTCCGGCCGTATGCTGTACCAGTAGTGCATAACTGAAAATCGTACGTCAGCAAAAAGGCTACGGAACAAACGAAATGATACAAAAATTACGGAAAAGTTGGATATTTCTGTCTGTTCCGTGTTTTTTCGTTTGTTCCGTTTTTCGGATTTAATCGACGAGCACGCTGAAGTGTCTCAATCCGACCGAAACAGCATCGCCGGGGTGAAGCCCGAAATGCCGAGCGTCCCATTTCGTCCGCAGCGCTTTGATAACGATCCCGGAGCGCGCACTCGAACGCTGAAGCGAACCGGTCTGAAACTGCGAGCGCGCCTCGGAAATCGAACTCAATTCACCCTTGCCCGTCAGCCGCACCATTACGGCTTCGGATGCGCCCGTGAACGATACATCTACGATTTCGCCCCTACCGAGCGGATACGGAGTTTCGGGCGTCGATGCAGGAGTCGAAAGCACTACATCTTCGGGCCTGAAAACAACCTTCACCGGTCCGGGATTTACCGAATTGTATCGAATCGGCAGCAGTCGTTCGGGATCGAGTTCTATGGCGCCGGTGTGAGCGATCGCGGCAACAACGTTGGCGGCGCCGAGGAAAGTGGCGACGAATTCCGTTTTCGGTTCGTTATAAACCTGGTCGGGCGTACCCGTCTGTTCGAGCCGGCCGCGATTGAGGATTGCGATGTGATCTCCGAGCTCCATCGCTTCTTCCTGATCGTGGGTGATGAAAAGCGCGGGAACGCGCAAACGGCGCAGCAGCGCGCGAATGTCGCGCCGCAGACCGACGCGCGTTTGCGGATCGAGCGCGCTGAAAGACTCGTCAAACAGCAGCACATCGGGTTCATAAGCCAGCGCGCGAGCGATCGCCACCCGCTGTTGCTGTCCGCCCGAAATCTGCCACGGATATTTGTCGCGATGCTCGGCCAACCCGATCAAGACCAGCATCCGGTCGGTGATTTCGGCGCGCTTGTGCGACTTGACTCCGCGTATTCTCAACCCGAAGCCGATGTTTTCGGCTACGGTCATGCGAGGGAACAGCGCGTAGTTCTGAAAGATGACGCCCACGTTGCGATCGCGCGCCCTGAGGCGTTCAACGCTGCGTCCGTGCAGAAAGATCTCGCCGCCGTCGGGGTGTTCGAGCCCCGCAATCAACCGCAGCGTTGTGCTTTTTCCGCTTCCCGAATGTCCGAGCAGCACGAGGCTTTCGCCCTCGGCTACGGTAAAGCTCACGTCGTCGAGCACCCGCTCGGCGCCGAAGCTTTTTGTAAGATTGCGGACCGTCAGCGCGGCTTCAAGATCGGGCGTGTGATCGGCGAACGCCTTCATTTCGGGGAATATTGAAACCATTGTCTGTCTCGCCATAGGCCGCCTCGCGCGGGCGCCGCATCAATACTGAGGGCGCGCCTATTACCGTCCAAGTCGTTTTCGGAATACGATGATCATCGAAAAAATCGCAAAACTGATTATCGCCAGCACCGCCGCGATAGCGTTTGCGCCCTCGATGTCTCCCTCGTTGAACTTCGTGTAAATGTAAAGCGGCGCGGTTTGCGTCTTCATCGCAAGATTGCCGCTCACCATTATCGTCGAACCGAACTCTCCGATCGAACGCGCAAAAGTAAGCAACGCGCCCGTGATTATTGCACCTCGGAGGCTCGGCAACACCACATAGCGGAACGTCTGCCATCTTGTAGCGCCGATGGTTTCCGCAGCGTCTTCGTAGCTTGTATCCAGATTGTCGAGCGCCGGTTTGATTACTCCGAATGCAAGAGGAAACGTAACGAATATGTTTGCAAGGATGATTGCGGAAGTCGTGAACATCACCTGGATGTCGGTATGTTCGAGAAACTGCCCCAGCAATCCGCTGCGCCCCCAAAGCAGCAGCAACGCAAATCCGGCTACGGCCGTCGGTATGGCCGTAGGCAGACTGATGATTATTGTAAGCGAGGAATCGCCCGGGAATTCGTATTTGCTGAGAACGTAAGCCGCGATTATGCCGAACACGACGTTGCAGGCGGTAGCAACGCTGCTCGTCATAATGCTCAGCTTCAACGAAAACAGTGCTGCCGGGTTTACGAGCGCCTCCCAGAAATGCACCGGCCCCTTGCTCAGTCCGAAGATGAATATCGACGCAAGCGGTAGTATCACGAGCGGAAGCATCGCCGTGACTACAACGCCTACGCCGATGGGCCGCGCCAGATCGGTCCGCCGCGCAACAGCCTGAAGATCCTTTTTCCGCGCCATAATTCAAAATCGGGGGCAAACAAGCGAGATAACGGAACAAA
Organism: Acidobacteriota bacterium; assembly: GCA_019639255.1. Classification (GTDB taxonomy): domain Bacteria; phylum Acidobacteriota; class Blastocatellia; order RBC074; family RBC074; genus JAHBSF01. The sequence continues at coordinate 31,066 of JAHBSF010000012.1, forward strand.
CGAAATAAGACGGAAACTACGAAAATATTCACCTTTTCTGTAATTTTCGTTTCATTTCGTTTGTTTCGTCATCTCGCTTTTTTGTCACAATGTCGTGTAGTTTGATTTAGTTCGCAATCAGGATGCGTTGTTTCCAGACCGATTCAACAATTTCCGGATAGGCCCGCTCCCAGCCGCCGAATTCGGCTACGGTAAACGGCATCGCAATTCGCGCAAATCTCGGCTGCTGATCATTAAGATCTTCGTCGGTTACAGCGCGAAAATAATGCTTCACCCAGGCGCGCTGAGCCGTTTCGCTCCACAGATACCTTGCAAAGAGTTCCACGAGTGCGTATTTCGCGGGCGTCATCCCGTGATCGATTATGACTACAGGATGCTCGCTCAGGATCGTGGCCGGCGGGGCGACGATCTCGCAGGGAATTTTTTTGTCCTGGAGTTGAAGCGCTTCGAGTTCGTAGGTCACAAGCGCATCGCCCTCGCCGCGCTCGAACTGCGTGCGGGCCTCGCGCGCAGAGCCCGGCGTTGCGATGACGTTTTTCCATACCGAACGCAACAATTCAAACGCTTTCGCATCGTCGGGGCGCCCGGTTCGCCGCCGCGATTTGACTATTTCCGATCCGTATATCGACAGCAGAGCCCACTGCCCCGCTCCCGAAGATATCGGATCAGGATGCAGAAGCTTCACGCCCGAACGCGCAAGATCCGAATAATCCCGGATCTTTTTCGGATTGCCGGGACGAACCACTATCACCATCGGCGTACGGTTAACGATTCCTGCGTTCGGCAGCGTGCGCCAGTCGGAGCGTGTAGCGCCGCCGGCAAGCAATCGCGCCGCATTGCGATCTATTGCCAGTATCGCAAGATCCGCCTCCACGCCCGACAGGATCTGATTCGTGGCGATTTCCGACGCGGCGAAAGATCCCTCGAAAGTTATTTTTTGCCCGGTCTTTTTCTCCCATTCCGCCTCAAAGGCAGGGAAGATTTCGCTTCTGAGCGGCTCCTGCGCGACGCTGAACCCGTAAACCGTGATCGTAGCCTCGCGCGCGGTAAACGAACTGCGCCTGCACCCAGGCGATCCAATGGTCAGGATCAGTATTAATGAAAGGATCGAACCTGAGACAACCCGCCGATCGATAAACCTGCCGCTCGCCACTCGCCCCACCTCCGTGCTACGGGTAATCCGATGCTGCGATCGTAGTAGTGAAGCCCTCAGGCTGTCTTAAAGCAATAGTCAGGGCGAATGCCTGCTGGATGGATTTCCGGTAGAACCGACTCGAATGCCCCCGAATGCCGACAGAGTAGTCGCTCAGGGCAGTTTGGTGTGATCGCATTCGGGGATAGTAATTTGATTCTGCTTTTTAGTTCCCTAACCGGATCTCAGGCACTCGTTCGATCGTCGGTGTCAACGCTGCATTGAACGTCGGTAAACTATAATTGAGAGCCGCAAATGATGCCGCTCCCCGGCGACACCTTATACACGCTCACCTGAGTGTTGTCAACGCGCCGGATGATGCTGCAAAGCGCCCGTTGCCCTCAAAGATGGATGCCGCATTCCAGCTTCTTTTCCCCATCCCATCTGCCCGATCGTTCGTGCTCGCCCGCAGAGGTGCGGCGCGTACACGGCGCGCATCCGATCGATGTGAATCCGTCATCGTAAAGGGAATTATAAGGAAGGCGATTACTGAAGATGTAATCCCATACGCGCTCGCGCGTCCAGCCCGCAATCGGATTGATCTTAACCATCCTGCGGCGCTCGTTCCATTCCACTACGCCGATGCCCTCACGCGTGGGAGATGCATCGCGCCGCAACGCGGCAATCCACGCATCGTAAGGCGCCAGCGCCGAAGCAAGCGGCTCGACTTTCCTCAGACGGCAGCACAAATCCGAATCGCGCGAGTGAAGCCGCTCGCCGTATATCCGGTCCTGCTCCTCTACGCTCAGTTCCGCGCGCACTTCAATGATGTTGACGCCGAGGCGTGCGCGCACTTCTTCTTTCAACCTGTCCGTCTCGGCGAACTGATAACCGGTTTCGACGTAAAGTACGGGCGTAGCCGGCGCAATCCGCCGCAAATGATCCAGCACCACTACACCCTCTACGCCGAAGTTCGACGTCATTACCAGGCGCGGAGCAAACTCTGCGACCGCCCATTCAAGTATCCGATCTACCGATTCGCTCTCGAATTCACGCGCCCACCGTGCGATCCGTCCGGCGCTCGGCGATATCCGCTCCATAGTCGCGTTCATGCTTCTCCCTCCATTCACCCAACAGATCCTCTATAATTTGAATCGCCTGTTCCCGCCGCCCGGCGCGCAGCAGCTCAATCGCATCCGATTCGACGAATTCCCGCAATACGTCGCGCCGCTTTCCAAAATCCGGAATCAGCTTTTTTGCGATCTCGCGCATCTGCGAAGCGAGTGCGAGCAACTCGCCGTACTCTTCTCCGATCAATTCGCCGATCTCGCGCTTTACGCGCTGCGCCAGTACGGGCGAACCGCCACCGGTAGAAATACCAATCTGCAACTCCCCACGAACAACGAGCGCAGGCGTTATGAAATCGCACAATTCGGGATCATCGACTATGTTGCACAAAACACCGCGCGCCCGCGCCGCAGCAGCAACCACTTCGTTAATCGCTCGATTATTCGTCGCGCCTATCACGAGCATCACGCCGTCAATATCGCCTGCATCGAACGATTTCAGCCTGTGCTCTATCCGGCGCTCATTCGCGAGTCGCAAAAGCTCAGGCGTAAGATCCGGGCTGACGATGCGAACGCGCGCGCCCGCTTCCAATAGCTGTACGGATTTGCCCTCTGCTACTGCACCGCCTCCGACTACGAGCACAGGCCGGTTCACCAGATCCATATGTGCAGGGTAGTAACGCATAAGAATCAACGAAGCCTGGAGAAAACGACGTCAGCATTCCCAGCATTCAGCGTCTTCGCTTCAGTGTATTCCGCGGTCATTTTTTCCTCGAACCAGGCAAGCCGCTCGCGCAGTCCCACGACCGGCCCTACGACAATGATCGCGGGCGAGGATATGCAATCGCGCTCGGCGTGCGCAGCCATTTTCCCGAGCGTGCTTATGCACACCTTCTGCCGGTCGTAAGTCCCCCATTGCACTATCGCTACCTTGTCGTCTGCTGCGCGGCCGTGCGCGACGAGTTTCGCCGCAATTTCGCGCAGGTGGGATACGCCCATAAAAAACACTATCGTATCTACTCCGCGCGCCAGATGCTCCCACCTTATCGACGACTGCGGCTTGGAAGGATCTTCGTGGCCCGTTACAAACGCTACGGAACTGCTCACTCCGCGATGCGTGACCGGTATCCCGGCGTAAGCGGGAACCGAGGTGCCCGCAGAAACACCCGGAACGATTTCCAATGCGATGCCTTCGGCTGCAAGAGCGTCGGCTTCTTCTCCGCCGCGCCCGAATATGAACGGATCGCCGCCCTTCAAGCGAACGACGCTTTCGTATTCCCGGGCTTTTGTTACAAGCAATCGGTTGATTTCCTCCTGCTTCCAGCCCGCGCCGCCTCCGCGTTTTCCCACGTCTATCAGTTCTGCGTAAGGCGGGGCGTGATCGAGAATCTCGGGGTTGACCAGATAGTCGTAGATGACGCAATCCGCCATTGCCAGACAATCGCGGCCCTTTAGCGTCAGCAGTCCCGGATCTCCCGGCCCCGCTCCCACCAGATAAACGCGCGCGTTTTTCATCGCACCGCCCTCGCGCGTTCGAGGAGTTGCAATTCTTCCAGCCGGGACAGTATTTTCGCCGCGCTTTCCTCAACCGTCTCCCGGTCGCTTTCTACAACTACCTCCGGCCTGACGGGCTCTTCATACGGATCGGAAACGCCCGTAAACTGCTTGATTTCTCCCGCAAGCGCCTTTTTGTAAAGTCCCTTTACATCGCGCGCGATCAATGCATCCAGCGAGGCTTTGACGTAAACCTCGACAAACGCGGCGCCGTCGGCCTCGACCGAAGCGCGCACCTCGTCGCGTATCTCGCGATACGGTGAGATCGCCGCAGCGATCACGCCTACACCGTTGCGTGAAAGCAGCCGGCTCACGTATCCGATACGGCGTATGTTTGCATCCCTGTCTTCTTTTGAAAAACCGAGTCCCTTGCTGAGATTGGTTCTGACTTCATCTCCGTCGAGAACCTCTACGGCAATTCCGCGCAAGCGCAATTGCGGTACGAGGGCCTCTGTGAGCGTGGTTTTTCCTGCGCCCGACAATCCCGTAAACCAGAGTGTAAATCCTCTCTCCACCTGTTGCTGCGACATCTTTGTTCCTGCTTCCCCTTCCCTTTTCCCGTTAACCCGATAAGCGTGAGACGGCAAGAGAGATAACGGAACAAACCAAATAAGACGGAAAAGACGAAAATATTGAACTTTTCAGTAATTTTCGACTCATTTCGTTTGTTCCGTTATCTCTCTTCACTGTCCCGAAGTCGTGTTGTTTGATTTAGGTTCATCAGGCTGCTGCCAGCCCCTCGATAAGCACCCTTGCAACTTCGGGCCGCGTAAACTCGCCCGGTGGAATTTCGCCGCGCGAGAGCAGTTCCCGCACTCGTGTGCCGCTGAGCGCTACGTGATGCTCCGACGCATGCGGGCAGGTCTTGGCCGACGCCATACCGTCGCATTTACGGCAAAAAAACGTGTTGTCGAAAAACATCGGCGTTATTCCAATCGCACCCGGCTCGAACTCGCCGAATATGTTCTGCGCGTCGTAGGTGCCGTAGTAATTCCCCACGCCCGCGTGATCGCGCCCGACGATGAAATGCGAGCAGCCGTAGTTCTGGCGGATTATCGCGTGAAAGATCGCTTCGCGCGGCCCAGCGTACCGCATCGCCGCGGGCAGTACGGCCAGGAGCGTCCGTGCAAGTGGGTAATAGTTTTCGATAATCACTTCATAGGCGCGCATGCGCACTGAAGCCGGAATATCATCGGATTTCGTTTCGCCCACTATTGGGTGGAGCACCAGTCCGTCTACGGTTTCGAGCGCGCACTTCTGAATGTATTCGTGCGCGCGATGCACGGGATTGCGCGTCTGGAAGGCGACGATGCGACGCCAGCCGCGTTCGGAAAAAAGCGCGCGCAGTTCCCGGGGCGAATATCTGTAAGGGGAGAACTGCGCGCCGTGGGGGTGCTCGACAAGATTGATGCGGCCGCCGAGCAGGTATTCGCCCTGCGCGTACAGCGCCTGCACGCCCGGATGTTTTTCTTCGGTTGTTCGGTAAACTTCTGCGGCTTCGCGAGTTTTGTCGTATGTGTAGATTTCCGACAGATGCAGCACGGCGGCGAGACTTCCGTCCGATGAACGCAGCGCAACATCATCCCCGATATTAAGGCGCGCGCGTTCTTCGGCCGTGACCGATAGCGTAACCGGGATGGTCCATACCAGTCCGTTTGCGAGACGACGACCGTCGCGCACCGCCAGATAATCGGCTTCGCCCATAAAACCTTCGAGGGGCGAAAACGCGCCGTTGGCGATAAGTTCAATATCGGCAAGTTCGCGGGCGTTGAGCGCAAGCGAGGGCATGCGCGAGGCGTCGCGCAGCAGGCTTTCGCGGTGTGCATCTCTTGCGGTTCGATCTACAAGGCTCCCGCCGTGGGGGGCTATCAGACTCATGACGTTTTTCTGCTCCTTCTCGTGCGCGGCGTGGGCCTGAGCGTGATGCCGCGCCAGTTGATTTCTATTTTCCAGCCGATGGAATTCAGTTGCAGGCTCATGAAATTGCCTCCGCATCGACAAAGCTCGCACCATTGCGTGCGCCTGTGAACGATGAGCAACTTCGGCCGTTAATGGGCCGAATCAGTTAACTGAAATTTCGGGAAGTTTTGCGAAGCGCAGGCTTCACGCGGCTAGCTACAACAACAGGTGTGACAACAACAGGGAGCGAAAGAGGAGGGGGAAGCGGTCTGAGCGGAGGAGGAAGTCTGGCCGAAGGCGCGGGAGTTGTCAGAGGATCGTTCGCCTGAAGATCCTCCCCAGGCATCTGCCCGGTTATTTAATCGACTGAATCGACTTATCATCGTTACCTCACTTTACGCGGTACATACACAAACAAACGTTCGAGTCTTATACACAGACGATTCCTCGCTTGTCAATAGCGTTGAATCAAACCCCGCGGCTTCGGGGAATAAAAGAGAGATAACGAAACAAACGAAATGATACGAAAATTACGGAAAAGTTGAATATTTCCGTCTGTTCCGTCTATTTTCGTTTGTTTCGTTATCTCTCTGTCTGTTCTCAGTTACGCGGAAATGGTCGATAATACCCGACGGCAGTTCCCAATCCGTACAAGGAGCAAAACCATGAAACGATGGATGAGGCATGCGTTGCCGGCCACGATTGCATTCTGTTTGATAACCCTCGGAGCCGCCTCGGCGCAGGAGCGCGAAGACCGAACGCTTCTGCCGTGGGCGGCTATGCGCGCAATCATCAATGAAACATCGGGCGAACGCGCGCTCCACCACGTGCTCGAACTTACGCCGTATCCGCGAGTCCGTCCCCGCTCCGAATACGAAGGGCACTTTCGCGAAAGCGCAGCGATGGCCGACTTCGCGCGCGAATACGGCTACAGCAGCGTGGAAATCGAATCCTTCCCCTCCGGGGGCCGGCTCTGGCAGCCCACGCAGGGCGAGCTATGGATGGTCGAACCTGAAGAGCGCAAACTCTACGATATATACGATGTCGCCATTTCGCTCGCTCCCAACAGCGAATCGGGGGATGTAACGGCCGAGGTCGTCGATGTAGGCGCAGGCGCGCGCGGCGAGGATTTCGCCGGAAAAGACGTAGCGGGGAAAATCATTCTCGGCTCCTCGGGCACAAATACGCTTCAGCGACTCGGCGTATTCGAGCGCGGCGCCGCGGGTGTTGTCGGATACAACTCGCTGCGCGCCGACAGCTATCCGGATCAGATACTCTCGCAGAGTATCGCCAATGCCCCGGAAGGGCGCAAAACCGGCTTTGGATGGGCGATTGCTCCGCGCGTTGCCCGGGAAATATCGGGTATTCTTGCGCGGGGACAGCGAGTAGTGCTGCGCTCCGTGGTCAAGGCGGAAACCTTCCCCGGCGAACTCGAAGTCGTACACGCCACAATCAAGGGCGACGGCAGCACGAATCAGGACATCATGATTTCGGCGCACCTTTATGAAGGCTACATAAAGCAGGGCGCCAATGACGACACGTCGGGCTGCGCAATGACTTTGGAAATGGGCCGCGCATATATACGCCTGGTAAAGGAAGGGAAACTTCCGCCGCCCAAGCGAACCATACATTTTCTATGGGTGCCCGAAATAAGCGGCACAAACGCGTGGCTCAACAAACACGAAGACATTCGGAAGCGCCTGATTGCGGATCTGAATTTCGATATGGAGGGCATAAGGCTTTCGACGAGCGGCAGCCACTGGGTGCTGCATCGCACGCCGGATACGTTTCCGACCTATCTGAACGATGTTGGCGCATCCGTGATGGAATTCGTCGCAGAACTCAACCGCGAACGCGTCCGCTATCGCGCTAACGGCTACAGATTCACCCTCCCCGTCGTCGCGCCCAACGGCAGCCAGGATCCGTTTTATATAAAGATCGACAAACACTACGGCGCAAGCGATCACGTAACCTACATGCAGCACGGCATCCCGTCGCTTATGTTCATAACGTGGCCCGACATGTGGTACCACTCCTCGCACGATACGCCGGACAAGCTGGATTCGACGATGCTGAAGCGCGCGGCCGTCGTAGGCACTGGCGCGATGAGCGTACTGGCTTCGGCGAGTGATGAAATGGCGCTCAGGGTAGCGGGTGAATCGCTTTCGCGCGGAGCGGAACGCATGGGCGAAGCGCATCGCAAGGGTACGGCTTATCTCGCCGATGCAACCACCGGGCCGGCCCTGATGACGGCTTACAAGGAAGCGCGCAACGCAATCCGGCATCAGGCTGAAGTTGAAACAGCGGTAGTGAAATCGGCAGCAGTGCTCTTTGATAATCCGGTTGAAGGTGAAAAGAAGCTTGCGGGACTTGCGGCGCTCGTCGCTGCGCGTGCTGCTGCCCTTCAGAATGAGGCATCGGCTTTTTACCGCTTGCGCGCGGAGCAGATGAAGGTTGCGGCAAGCGAACCTGCTGAGACTGTGGAAGAAAAAGAAGCTGCGCAGTTGGTTGTACAGCGCGTAGGCGGCGCGGGTCGCGGAGGCGGCCGTGCTGCGGGGTCCGCCAATCTGAGCGCCGGTGATCAGGCATCGCTGCGCAAGCTGCCTCAGCATATGGGCGCGGAACTGAACATACTGCTGGGGCGGCAGAAATCAGTAATGGAGATACGGGATTTTCTTTCCGGCGAGTTCGAACCGCTGCCGCTTACGGATCTGATGGAATATATTCGCGTGCAGGAAAAACTCGGCTCCGTCAACGTGTCGCGAAAGCAGTAAAGAGAGATAACGGAACAAACGAAAATAGACGAAAATTACGAAATAGTTGGATATTTCTGTCTGTTCCGTGTTTTTTCGTTTGTTCCGTTATCTGAATTCATTCAGCCAGTTGAGCACAACGTGGAACTGGCGCGGTGAAACTCCCTGCTCGTTCCTGACCATAAGGAAGCGGCGTCCGTCGCCGGCCACATCGTAACTGGTCAGAAACCGCCCTTCTGCAAGCACGCGCGGTTCGCCGAGTTTGATTTCAGCTCCGATTGTATTTACACCAACCGCGTATAGCCGGGTCTGCCAACGGTAATACAATTCACTTCCGTCGGGCGCCCATACGGGATTCATTCCCCCGCCGCGCGAAACCGGCACGCGGGCGCCGGGGCTTGTAGCGGGTTGAATGTAAATTTCAGGCCGGCCGGATTCATCCGAAAAGTAAGCCAGCCAGCGGCCGTCGGGAGAGTAGCGCGGGGTTGATTCGGTAAACGGCGAAGCAATAAGCGGAGTCGCCTCTCGCCCGGACAGCGAAAGCGAGAACATATCGGTTTGTAATCCGATCCCGCCTTGTGCAAAGACCAGATGATCGCCGCGAGGATGAACCGTATACGGCAGCACGCGGTACTCGTTCGTATGCAGACGCTCGGGATCGCGAACGCTGCCCACTTCCTGCGAATAAATGGCCCAGACTCCACCGCGGTTCGATGCGTATATCACGCGATTGCCGTCCGGAGTCCAGACCGGAGAATGGTTGTCGCTCTCGAAAGTCAACCGGATGCTTCGGCCGCCCGGGATTTCTATGATCCAGATATCGCGTTCGATCTCGACTGCGATCCTGCGCCCGTCGGGCGAAATGCGCGGTGATCGGAAATCGCCTCGACGGTCCAGCGCCGGAGTCGTTTGTCCTCGACGATCGACCCATACCAGCAGGTTGTCGCGCATCGCCGTATTCGGCAGGTAAACGAGCGTGCCGTTGCGGGCGATTTGAAAATTCGGGAACTGGTGCAGACCGTCCAGAACCGGTACGGCGTCGCCCAAAGCCCGGCGCGCTCGCAAATCGAAAGGCTGAATGAAGAGCTGCCCTGCGCGAGCAAAACACAAATCTCCGGTCGGAAGCATTCTCACCCCAATTGCATCCCCGAGTTCCAGCAAATCTTCCATCTCTCCGGTAGCCAGGTTCAGCAGCGCGAGCGTGATTCCTTTCGTGAATTGACGACTGAACAGCAGGCTCGCTCCGCCTTCTACAAATTGCGGGCGACGATGGGCGATCTCATTGCGTGCGGCGTCGGGTTGCGTCAGCACGCCCGGCCGCCCGCCCCCGGCAGGCACGCGCGACAACCCTGCATCGGATGAAGTCATGATGATCGTGCCGTCCTCGCCCCATACGCCCTCGATAGCGCGCGGACAATCGTCGCAAATCGTCAGCGCCGCTCCGCCCTCGATCGGAATCTTTTTCAGTTTGCTGTCGACGAAAAAAGCGATCCAGCGGCTGTCGGGCGAAAAAAACGAGCGCTGCCCGCCTTCCGTTCCCGGCAGCGGACGCGCGTCAAACTGATCGAGTGAGCGAAGAAACAGCCTCGGCCCGTCGCCCAGATTGCCGCCGTAAACCAGATGCCGCCCGTCGGGGGATAACGCGGCTGTCGAAAGCTCCGCCTGCGGTTCAGCAGGCTGAATTGCATATCGCGCGTTTACCGGCGCCGCAACCTCAACCGCAAAAAAACGGTTCCAGATAAATGCGCCTGAAAGGGCAGCTACAATCAACGAAAGCGCAGCGATAACCAGGCGGGCGCTGATGCGTCTGCGGGCCCGTATTACGGCGCTTCTGATACGGCCGGAACTGCGCGGCGTGCTGTCGCGCGATTCATACAGCAGCGCAACGACTTCGCGCATGGTCTGAAAACGCGAGCGTCGCTCTTTTCGCAGACACTTTCCGATCAGCCGCGCCAGCAGATCCGGCGTCTCCGGTTTGAGATCCGAAACCGTAGGCGGATCGACCTTCAGAACTTCGCTGATGATCGCCGCATAGCTGTCGCCCTGAAATGGACGCTGCCCCGTCAGCGCCTCATACATTACGACGCCGAAACCGAAGATATCAGCCCGCTGATCCACCGCCTCGCCGCGCGCCTGTTCCGGAGACATATAGGACGGTGTGCCGAGTATCTGTCCGGCGCGCGTGAGTCCTTCGCGCTCGGAATCCCCGGTATCTGGATCTGCGGCCGGAGTCGCTGCCTTATCCGCAGGGCGATCGATTCGCGCCAGTCCGAAATCCAGCAGCTTCGGCGCTCCATCGTGCGTGATCATGACGTTGCCGGGCTTAAGGTCGCGATGCGTAATCCCGTGTTCGTGCGCGTGTGCAAGCGCGTCGGCCAACGGCAGGAACCATTCGTAAAAGCGCGGCAGATCCAGACCACCCTCCGGTATCAGCGCCGAAAGCGGAGCGCCGTCTATATACTCCATCGTTATGAAGCTGCAATCGTCGATTTCCTCTACAGAATAAACCGTAGCGATATTCGGATGGTTGAGCGTGGCAGCGGCGGAGGCTTCGGTTTTGAGCCGCTGCAACCAATGAGGATCGGCGGCGAAGGTTGAGGAAAGCGTCTTGAGTGCAACGGTGCGACCGAGCCGGGTATCGCGCGCGAGGTATACTTCGCCGATGCCGCCGGCGCCCAGATGCGTTTGTATCTGATATGGACCGAGTTTCCGGCCCACGAGCGTTACGGTCTTTCCAGGATCAAACAGTTCCGCAGCGGCCGCACCCAGCGGCTTGTCTACCAGGTTACTCTCGCCCTCGCTCGCGCGCAGCAGCGATTCGACCTCGCGGCGCAGCTCTTCGTCTCCCGAACATGCTACCTGCAGGTACGACTCGCGCGCCTCGCCGTCAAGCTCGCTTGCCGCGTGGTAGATCTCGCCTACCTGTTCCCAACGTTCCGGCGTCATACAAACAAGAGACCACGAAGCAAGCGGGAACTCACGGATATTTATTTCCCGCTCACTTTTCGATTTCCCGCTTCAACCATGCGCGTGCAAGCGTCCAGTCGCGGCGGACCGTGCGTTCGGAGGTTTTCATTACTTCGGCGATTTCGGCTTCGGTCAATCCGCCGAAGTAACGCAGTTCAACTACCTGCGCCTGACGTGGGCTGAGTTCGGCAAGCGACTGCAATGCTTCATCGAGCGCCACGATCTCGGCGCTGCGATCCGGCGCCGCGTCTATCGCATCGTCGATCGTGACTACGATTGCCCCGCCCCCGCGCTTTTCGCTTCCGCGAGCACGCGCCATATCTACCAGCACCCGCCGCATCGCCATTGCAGATACGCCGAAAAAATGCGCCCGGTTCTGCCAGTTGACGCGGCTTGAGTCTATCAGCCGCAGATATGCTTCATTTACGAGTGCGGTAGTTTGCAGCGTGTGATCGGATCTCTGGCGGCGCATGTATGACCGTGCGAGCCGGCGCAATTCCTGATACACCAGGGGCATCAACTGATCCAGCGCCGTGCGGTCGCCGCCGTTCCAGGCAAGCAGCAGCCCGGTGATCTCCTGCTGGGATTTGCCGGTCATCGCGCCTCCATCGGGCATTCTGCCCCGTGATGCCCTGAATTCCTATATCAAACCACATGAAGAGAGATAACGGAACAGACGAAATAAACGAAACAAACGGAAGTGTATATTCTTTTTCGTTTGTTCCGTATATTTTCGTTTGTTCCGTTATCTCTCTTCCCTGCTGAATGTAACGCGGCGCCAGACCGAAGCCTCACCGTCACGCTCGATCAATTCCCTTACAGCCGACCAGCAAGCTGCGTACAGCGCATGCATTTCTTCGCTCGATGACACGCGCGCCAAACGTCGCTCGATTTCATCAACAGGCAGCTTCGCGCGCGACATTGATCTCGTATACTTCGGCCCCTCACCCGCAAAATGAATTGCCAATCCTTCGGCAAGCCAGCGCGGCGCGCGCCCGCCGCCCATAGCTTCGATTACCGCATGAGCATATTCGTGCCGGAGCGTCTCCATCAACACGCCCCTTCTTTTAAGCACTTCCAGCGGCTGCAATGCAATGCGGTCGCCGCGCGTCGCCGCCGCCGTATATCCCGGCAACCCCGTGTCGGCTATGTATTCGGCGGTAGACGCGTGCACGTGCACCTCGATTCTGCCGCTGTCCTTCCACGGCAATCCTGCGGCGCGTACCCTGCGGATGATATCCTCGCGCGACTCATCGAGAGTCTTCAAAATCAATTCGACATCGAAATCGGCGCCGCTGCGCGACGTTGTAATCAGAAAATGCCGGTTGCCGATCCGCGCTCGCGCCTGCTTGCGATAAACGACGTTCTTCAAGCCTGCATTTTCGATCCGATCAATACTGGCGATCCTGGCCGCCGGAAAATAATGTGCAAGTATTCGTGTGAAATCCGCGCCCCTTCGCGCCGCCGTATGAGATCCGTCCTGACAAAGTCCCAGCCCGTGTCCGAACCCGCTGCCCCGGAAATGAAACTCGGCTCCAGCGCGCACGACCTCAAACTTCGTGCTCTTGATCAAATGCCAGCCAAGCGCCCTGCCGACGATCATCTTGAAATCCCAGCCACGCACTCGCCGCCTCTCGGCGCCCTCTATCGTCAGCCACTTCACCCTTCCGCTTGCATCGCGCTCTGTGACCTCTATTCCTTCAATCCTTGCACCTGCATCCGTTCTCGGATCGGTCCTCAAGGCCCGCGCCAGATCCTTTGCCGATATGCGGTCCAACCATCGGCGGGCGTCGCTCGCCGTGCAGTACTCATCGCGTATACCGCGCACGCTGTTTGACGATGCGCTTCCCCATACCGCCTCCGTATCGGAAGTAGCGCCGCCGCACGAAGCGTGAAAATAACTTTCTACGGGATTGTTTTCGTCATCGGTAAGAACCGTCCCTGCGGTTTGCTCAACCGCCTCGCGCACTGCATCCCGTACGGATCCGTCTACGTATCTTTGACAGTGAGTAGTGCTGCAATAATCGTATCCATCGCCCGCGTGCCTGCCGCCATTGAATAACGCATAGCCGCGCGCAACGACGGCCAATGCCTTGAGCGCCTCGATTTCTGTTTCGGTTCCGGCTTCGGCCGTAACGACTCCGCGCAAATACTCATCCACCGTCATTTCGAGTACGAGATCCCTGCCGACGATCCTTACCCTCACTGACCTGCCTTTCGTGCCGGGAACTGCATTCGAAACAGCCGGATGATGCTGCGCATCGATCAACGCTTCTATTATTGGACGCGCAACACGCGCGGCAACCGCGCCCTGCGAGCGTTTGAGAAACACAACCACGCCCGCTGTTATCTGCTCGGGACGCGGATTTGGTCCCTCGCCCAAAAAGGCGACGAACCAGCCCTGCGTGCGAAAACCGTTGCTGGATGTAGAAGTGCCCGTTTTACCAAAAACCGACCAGGCATTACCTCCCTGTGAAGCAACGGGCCAGGGGCCGGCCGAACTTGCCGTGCCGTATTCCACTGCGCCGCTCATACCTTCCAGGATCGCCACTCTGTGCTGCCCGGAAATCGCAAGCGTGCGAACGGGTTCGGGCTGCAAGCCTTCGTTCGAATGAGGGCGGTATAGGCGCCCGCCGTTTACAAGCGCCGAATACGCCGAAATCATCTGCACGGGAGTGACGAGCAGTTTTTCGCCATCGCCCAATGCTGTTTGTTCCGTCAATTCCCCATCGGGCAACCTGCCCGGAATTTCATCGGCCCAATCGACTCCCGTTCGCTCGCCGAAACCGAACGAAGCAAGTGTGGATTCAAATGCGCTCGAGCTTAACCGCGAGCCTGCGCGCGCGAAATAATCGTTGCAGGAGTATGCAAGCGCCCGCCGCAGATCAAACGGCACGGTGCTTCGTTTGTGAGAACATTCGATGGAAAAATCTTCGCGCACATACCGTCCGCTGCACAGATGGTGCGTGCTGGGAGTGAGAATGCCGGAACGAAGAGCAGCCAGCGCAGTAAAGGGTTTGATCGCCGATCCGGGAGGATGGGCCTGACCAGATGCAAGACGGGGATTGACGACCGCACGCAGAAACCCGGTTTGAGGATCGATTACAAGTATCGCGCCTTCGCGCTCGCCGAGCGCTTCTGTTGCAACCCTCACGAGGTCGCCGGCGGCAGGCGCCGAAGGGAGCGATTCGTTTGCCGGAGATTGCGTTGGTCGATCGCTGCACGCGGCACACAGCACTGCGATCGCCAGAAAACAGCAACGGAATAAATGAAATAATCGGAATGGAACGGAACAAACAGAAACCGAAAAACATTTCGCGTATTCCGTCTCATTCCGTTTATTCCGCGGTTGATGCCCTTTTGTTTTCATTTCTCATCGGAGACTCGCCTGAGGGCGCCGATTGTGAGCAACCACCCGATGAAAATCATCAATCCGGCTGCCGCAAGCCGCGCCGTGAGTAATCCGATTTCGAGCCCCGCACCGCCATACTGTGTTTTAATTCCAACCAGCGCCCATACGATCGAGCCGAATACAACAAGCAGCGACACGTATACCACCAGCACCCGCGGGGCAAAAGCACTGACGAAATGGAGTCCCAGCGCGCGGAATGCGCTCGTCACCCCGTCGCGCGATGCTGCGATCCACAACCGTACGGCCAGCAGCGGAGCCGCAAAATAAAGCACTAGCGCCCTCACCCATGGCAACAGGTACTCCAAAACAAATCCGCTGTTGTCGTACTGATTCTCGCCGCGCCACCAGTAGGCGATCAATCCCAGCAAAAGCACCGCAAGTATCGCGAGCAGCGCCGGAGGCAGGCTCACAACCAGGAGCTTTCCCGTATCTCGCAGCGCGCCCCGCAGCACCGCCGCGGTCGATTCCGCCGCTCCCGCGTAACGCACGCCTACCGCCTGAATGAAAAAGAAAAACACCAGGGCCGCCGCCGGCAGCGAAAAAGTCAGCAACAGATCGATAATCGTCGCCTCGCGCGTCGTTATGAAAACATAAACCGCGCCTATCATCGCCACGTAAACGGCCAACGCCGCAATCACGGCTCCTGCGCGCACAGCCATCGCCCGCATTGCACCGCCAATCGCGCTCAATACGCTTTTCAGCATCGGTCACCTCCTCCCAAATCATACGAATTTGGGAGATAAAAGAGAGATAACGAAACAAACGAAATGAGACGAAAATCACGGAAAAGCTGAATATTTCGGTAGTTTCCGTTACTTTCCCTCCTGCTTCCTGTCCATAAACGTCAACCGCCCGCCCGATGTGTTGGATTGAACCGTAGGCTGATACATCAACTCGGCGCGCGCGGGCGCGATGCGAAACTCCCCCGGCGTAATTACACGCAAGGCATACTGGAACGTCGAATTTCCACTGAAATAATCGACGAAAATAGCGGTTCGCGCATCGCGGAACTCGCGCGCGCTGTACCAGTCGCTCCACTTCCCTTCCGAATAATCGAGGTTGATGCCGCTTACTCGCTCTACCTGCTCGCAACCCGCAGGTATCGGGTCTTCGATCATCAGGTATTGCCCGCGCGCGCCCTCCACGCGCAAACGCGATACGATCAGATCGCCCGATCGCAACTCGCCCGTAAGCGGTTCCACAGCCCATCGGGATTTTCCGCCGCTTTCCGTCACATTCAGCCTCAGGTACTCGCGAGTCAGCTTTAACTCCGGTGTAGATTGCGCGGCAATATTATCGTCCTTTGTGAAGTAATCGAGCGTAGCGGATACATAAAGCGCCCCTCGCCCCTGCTTGACTACGCGAATCGTGTTGGCGCCCGCAATGTCAGCGCCCTTGCGCCCGATTTCAAACGTAGTGCCCTTCGTTGCATCGGCTGACGTGACTGTGCCGTCCATCACCATCTCGCCGTTGAGATAAACCTGAATCGTGTAGTCGGGCGCGAGTTCCCTGCTCACTTTCATATAATCGGTCAGCCCGAGCAGCGCAAATGCGGTTTGTTTCGTCGAAGCCCAGTAATAACCGCGCGAACGATTTGCTACCAGCCAGCGTGCGAGCTTAGGCAGCAACGGGCTTTCGGGCGTAAGTGCAGCGAGGGCTTTCAGTCCGAATGCTGTCGCTTCGATATCGTTTTGCACCGAGAAGTCGAGCATCGGTCGGCGCTGCGATTCCCAGTGCGCATTGAAATCATTCACCTTTGCGAGCTTCTCAAGTTCCGCCGCAACCTGGCGCGCGCGGTCCGCGTCGTTTCGCGCTTTGAGCGCGAGCGCAAGCAGCGCCCGCCCGTAAGGCTGCAACTCCTGCCTGCGCGCAAACAGGTCGTTGATGTATTTTGCGTCGGCCTCTCCGCTTGTCACGTAGGCATAAACCAGATAGGCGCGATCTTCGGCGTCTATGCCGCGCCCGCGTTCGTTTTTGCCCGCATCGAGCAGTGTGCGTATGCTTTCGCGTCCGCGATTGATTCTCCACGATTCGACGGCAAACCCCGCGCGGCGCGCCTGCGCAAGCCCGTCAATCACGTAAGCCGTCATAAACGGATCTGTCTGATCGTCCTTCCACCAGCCCCATCCGCCGTCGGAATGCTGATATGCATAAAGCCGATCCAGCCCCCGTTGAACCTTTTTGTCCAGATCGTTCGTCGCGCGAAGCGAAGTAGTGTTGACCTCCTTGAGCGTCTGCGCAACTACGACGTTAGGCAGAAAACTCGACATCGTTTGCTCCGTACAGCCGTAGGGAAAACTCGTCAGGTAATCGAGCGCGCCGAAAAGCGTACCGGCTATGGAAGGAGCGGCTTCGATCCTGAGCGTCCTGGCGTGACTGTTTGCATTCGCGGGCATTTCGAGCGTGAGTGTGCGCTCGCCGCTCTCGCCCGTAAGCGTTTCGGTCGCACCCCGGGTTTCCTTGAGACCCGCCGGAACTACGGGCAGCGGCAGCTCCACTGCATCCGATTCGGCGTCGGTAAGCGCCTTTGCGAGCAGCTTGATTTCGCCTGCCTGCGCTGCGGATATCCGCCAGTTAATACGCTGCTCTCCCTGTTTCGAAACCGTAACGGTTTGCGTCGGTGAATCGAGCAACTGCCCGCCTGCAACTTCAAGAGATATCCGCGTGGATTTGTCCGAGTCCAGATAGTTATGCACTATGCCGGACAGCGTCACCGTATCGCCCTCGGTTGCAAAACGCGGTGTTTCCAGTCTCAGTATCAGATCCTTGCGCGATAGCACCTTCGATACCGCGCCGCCGACCCTTGTACCGGCAGTCACGGCGCGAGCCGTTGCGCGCCACGTCGTAAGGTTGTCGGGCAGATTCACTTTCACCGTAGCCCGACCGTCCGCACCTGTAACGAGGTTGGCCTGCCAATGCGCCGTATCCCTGAAGTCCTTACGTATGGTCGGCTCGGCATACTGCGCTTCATTCTTGAAATCCGCGAGTTGAAACCCGCGCCTGCGCCCGGCGAGCTTTACCGCTTTTTCCGCCGAATGCCCGGTGAAGTTGTAACTCGTCGAAAAATACGTATTGACGCGGTTGTAGCGCCTGCCGTAAAAAGCGCGGCGAATATCGCCGGAATTTTCGGGCCTGATGCTGTAAATCGCCTCATCGACTACACCGAGGCTGACCTCGGCGCCCGGCACGGGTGCACCGTCCGCTCCGCGCGCAAGCACGGTGTAAGACGCCACGTCGCGCGGTTTGTATTCCTTCTTGTCGGCGAGTATTTCGATGCTCAGGAATTTGTCGCGCGCGGGTACGGCGAGCATCTTGTCGCTTGTGTACATTTCGCCGTCCCTGACGTATGCAACACTCAGGTAAACATTCGGAGCATATCGTGCCTCGATCGGTACTTCTATCATCGCTGCGCGCCCGGCCGAAGAAATGTGGCGGGCGGTGATAACGCCTGCGAGTTCGGTAGTGACGAGCAGGTGCGCCTTGTCGGTGGGCAACATTGCGAGCACACGGGCCGTATCGCCGGGCTGGTAGGATTTCTTGTCCGGTATCAGCTTGATCGAACCGTAATCCTGATAGGCGAAATCAGACCATTTATCGCTGCTGTCGGCTACCCACATGTAACCGCCCAGAGACGCTACTTTCTTTCCACCGTCATCCACGATCGTTCTTATCTGAATGCTGCCCGTAACGGGAACCTTGAAATCGTAACGGCTCTCGCCCTGAGCGTCGGTCGTCGTTTCACCGGTTGCGATTTCGGTTTCGCGCAGTTTGTAGTCGTAGCGTTTATATTTGCCGTCGCCGTCGATTTCTTCGCGCACCCAGGTCTGCTGAATGAACTGCAAGGCGACTTTTGCGGAAAGAGGTTTGCCTTCATAGTCCGATGTGCGCACGCGTATACGCGCGGTATCGCCCTGGTAATAAACGTAACGCTCGGGATCGGCCGCGGCGACGATATTGCCGCGCGTTCCCACGAAACTTGCGCGCCCGTCTATGGATCGGCGCGATGAATCGGTGACCTGCGCTTCGAGGCGGTATACGTAATCGCGCGGCGCTTTCGCGTCAGGAGGAGGTACGGTGAACTCGACTTCGAGTCGGCCTTGCGCATCGAGCCGCGCTTCGCCGTCCTTCACCATATCGTTTCCGTATCCGTAGTAACCGCTTTCTTCATCGTCTTCGCCTGCGCCTATGCCGTCGTCTTCCGGAGTCCACCACCAGTGGTAATAGCGAGAGCGGTAGATGTAATACTGCACATCGGCATTGGCGACGGGCGCGCCGAAGAAGTAATTCGCCTCGATCGAGAATTTTGTTTTCTCACCGACGGCAACGAACTGTTTCGGCGTTTTTACAGTGACCTTGTATTCGGGTTTTTTGTATTCGGAAACTTCGAAGTATTTCCCCGCCTGCGCCTCGCCCGCACGCGCAACTATGCGATAACCGCCCAGAGGCGCGCCGGCCGCGATGTCTACTTCGCCGCTGAAGCTGCCGCGCGGCGATAGCGGCAGATCCTTTTCGTAGATCTTGCCGTTTTTCGGGTCTTCTATTGAAACGGAAACCGTACGCGCAGCCGGCAATTCATATCCTGCGTCGCCCAATTGCCTGAGAATGCCCTTGAAATAAACCTTCTGAGCGGGCCGATAGATGGGCCGGTCCGTGTAGATGTAACTCGTGAGTTGCGATTCATCGCCCTCATCGCCGTACCAGCCGAAGTAATAAGGTTCGAGGTCGGAGATTGCGAACCGATCATCGCCCGCAGCCATAATGAGATAACCTTCAGAGGTCGTTGAGTCCTGCGCTTCCTCCGGATCTGTATCCTCTGCGGGCTGAGCAGGAGTTTCACTCTTCTGGCGCTGAATCTTCGTCCTGAACATGCCGCTCGGATCGGTTTGACCCGAAGCCAGAAGTTTGCGCTCCTTTACCACCTCGACGCGCAGGTTTGCTTGCGGCTCGCCCGACTTGCGATCTACGGCAAAGACGAGCAACTCGCCGCTCGGCGCGGTTTTCGTCAGAACGGTAAGGTCGGTGACTACGGCGACGGTGTAGGCGCGAAGATCTCCGTTGACGGCTTCCACAAGGTAAACGCCTGCCGGTTGGCGGTCGAGCGGGACGTTGCGCGAATCCCATTCGCTTTCGAGAGGCGTGAGCATTTCGCGCCAGCTCGATACCATCTGATCTGGATTGAGCAGCGGCACGCGTGCATAGTCGGCCTGATTCAGCGCACGACGTTCGCCCCCGCGATATTTATCGTTGAATGCCACGCGGGAATCGTGGCGGAGCTGGCGCCTTATGTATTGTTTGAATCCGACGTAGATCGAGCTTTTGAACGATCGCACGCGTTCCAGGAATGAGGGAGTGCGGCGATAGGCGGTTGAAACTGCGCTTTTTTCCTCCTCGCCCATCCTGTGCGGATCGCTGAGCTGCTTGAAGAAAGCGAGCGGATCGCGCACGCGGTAAACCCGGAAATCCAGATGATCCACGCCCTGATAGCTTATCCATACGCGGGGCCGGTCATTCGGACCGTAGGTGCGATTGGTCGAAAGGGTGAAAGTAGGTTTTACCGATGGACTCGGCAACGGCACGGTGTCGGGGTGGCCGCGGTCGATCTGCGCGCGCGGGTGCAGGGTTGCAAACATCCCGGCCAGTCCGAACGCAGCCAGATAGATGACCGTTGCAAACCATAGTTTCCGGGTTTTCATAACTACCTTTCTCGCTTTCCGTCATCAAGAAACTTCAATCTGTAAAAACCGAGGAAGAAGGGATTGTCCTCAAGCGGGCGCCATCGCCGGTTCGGATGCCTGTCGAGTACGGCAAGACGCACTTTTTTGATTGCGCCGTCGTCATCCGGCGAAGCGCCCGTGTGGTATACGACCCAGTCGGATGCTCCCTCGCCGCTCCATCGCGCATCGCCGAGGAAGATCATCACGTGATAGGGAAAGCGCTGCACCCAGGGCTGATGAAAAAAGAGCAGATCTCCCGGCTCGGCCGCGCGGCGATTGCGGCCTATAAAAATGGTGTTGAAGTTTTTCAACGTGCGCGCATCGGCGTACTCCGAAAACCGGCCCCCGGCAAGATCGCCTGCATTAAAAGAACCGTAATCGGTGCGAAAGATTTTTTCGCCCAGCGGATTGCGGTCCAGAGTCCAGGCGCGCACGTCGGGAGCTACGGGATCGGTAAATCCGCCGATTGCCTTTATCCACGGGCGGTCGTGGCGTCGCAGCGCTTCGCGTATAGAGAACCGCACGAGTCCCGCACAATCCTGCTGCTGTTTTTGCCACGCCGGGCTGATTTCCTCGAACTGGTTTTCGGCAATTGCGGTCATCCAACGTCTGAAGTTTGCGCGATCGTCGTAGGATTTCAATTCGACCGCGTCGGGGAATCCGTCCTCGTCGCTGTCGGCGTCAGCAGGTGGAGCAGGGTTGGACACGCCCGGCGCCGCTCGCTCGGCGCGTGTGCGCCCTGCCGCGCTGCAACTCGTGAGCGTCATTGCGAGCGAAAGCAATAATCCGACAACAATAAATAATATGGGACGAGAAGACCGTTCGGCCGGGGGCTTACGGGATACAGTTTGAGTGATTCTCATATCCTGATCTTCTCCGCCGTTTGGTGACGCGCGTACTATATCAGACCCCGTGCGCACCAAGAAGTTCCTGCACAATCGAATCGTGGGCGGTTGAAAATTTAACCGCCCGGGGAAGGGCGTTCCCTTGCAGTCTTACAGAACTATTACACACGGCCGGAAAAATCCCTGTTAGGATTGTTTGGGTCGGCAGTCCCGCCGGATTTCACAATCGGCATTCGAATGAATGCGCACAAATCTTTTCAGAACCGGAACTTTTTGGCTAAAGGCTGTGAACGAGAGGGCCACGATGAGTAATGAAATTATAATGGATATCAGACGTATGGGCTTCAACTGGGGCGTTACGCTCTTTCTGGCGGCCTTTCACGTCCTGGCGGTAGTAGCCCTCTTTAACTTCACCTGGTCGGCGCTGGGCGTCGCTGTATTTATGTGGTGGGTGGCCGGAAGCCTCGGAATAGGGATCGGCTACCACAGGCTGCTGACCCACCGCGGCTACAAGACGCCGAAGTGGCTTGAATACTTTCTGACCATCTGCGGGACGCTGGCGCTCGAAGGCGGATCGATTCCGTGGGTGGCTACGCACCGCGTCCATCATATTTATACCGAGCGCGACGGCGACCCGCATTCGCCGCGCGACGGATTCTTCTGGTCGCACATGGGCTGGATCATCAACGGCCGATCGCTGCATCGCGAAACGGAATCCACGGCTCGTCACGCGGCGGATCTGGCGCGCGATCCCTTCCACGTATGGATTTCGCGCTGGCATTTCGTCCCGCAGATCTTCGTCGGCCTTATCCTGTACGCGCTGGGAGGCTGGCCGTTTGTGCTCTGGGGCGTCTTTATGCGCGTCGTTTTTTCGTGGCACGCGACGTGGTTTGTAAATTCTGCGGCTCACGTATGGGGCGGCCGCAGGTTCAATACGCGCGACGATTCGCGAAACCTCTGGTGGGTAGCCCTGATCTCGTTCGGCGAGGGCTGGCACAACAACCATCACGCGCATCCGTCCTCGGCGCGCCACGGTCTGGCCTGGTATGAATTCGACGTAAACTGGTACGGCATACGATTTTTACAAATGCTCGGCCTCGTCAAATCGTTGCGCGTCGCCGAACTGCCGAAGGGCAAACCGGGCTTGGACGACAACTTGAGCAAGGCGGCCTGAAGTAGAGAGACAACGGAATAAACGGAAACAGACGGCATAGACGGAAGGAATCCAATCGGCATTTTCTTATCGTCTGTTCCGTCTGTTTCCGTTTATTCCGTTGTCTCTCTTCCCTGTTTGCACGAAAATATGGTCGATGTGGTTAAACACGCGGCGCAAATCCGTAGTATTCTTCACCGTCTTCGGGATCTGTCTGGTCGCGCTTGCCGTAGCGCTCAACATCGGATGGATACTGCTGAACTGGCGCGAAGTGGCGTTGCTGGTGCTCGGCATCGTATTTTTCCCGTTTATCATCGCAGGACTGGTGCTCAATACCATCTTCCTCGTTCGTGAAATCCGCCGCAACGAACAGCACGACAGCTTTATCAACGCCGTCACACACGAATTAAAAACACCTATAGCCTCCATACGGCTTTATCTCGAAACCCTGCAAACGCGCGAAGTCCCGCCCGAACGCCGCCGCGAGTTTTACCGCGTTATGCTCGAAGACGCCGACCGCCTGCTTCACACCGTCGAACAGGTGCTGCGTGCAGGTCGCAGCGGAGACCGGCGCCGCCAGATCGACCATACCGACCTTGACTTCGGCGAACTGGTCAACGAATGCATCAAGCTTGCACGCACGCGCACCCACCTGGATCAAAGCTCGATCAAATATACGGAATTTCTCGACGATCATAGCCGGCCCATTATCAGAGGCGATCAGGATGAATTGCGAGCCGCCGTTTCAAACCTTATCGACAATGCAATCAAGTACTCGGTCCAGGAAATTGATATCGGAGTCGAACTCGATGCACGAAACCCGAAGTACCTGGCGCTGCGGGTGCGCGACAAGGGGGCAGGCATACCGCCCGACCAGTTGAAACGCATATTCGGGCGCTTTCATCGTGTGCCGTTGCGCGTGACGGCGCGCGTCAAGGGCGCGGGCCTTGGGCTCTTCATCGTCAGCGCAATCGTCAAAAAACACGGCGGACGCGTGTTTGCCGAAAGCGAGGGCGAGGGATTGGGAAGCACCTTCACCATAGAACTTCCGCGCGCGGCGAGCGAACGAAACGGGTCGAACTGATATGTCCGTAGTACTTATAGTTGAAGACGAAGTTCACCTGGCCGAAGGATTGCGGTTCAATCTCGAAGCCGAAGGCTACGAGGTTCATATCGCCGCTGACGGAGAAACCGCGCTCGACCGACTGCGCACGTCGCCCACACGATACGACGCTGTATTGCTCGATGTAATGCTGCCGGGCAGGGACGGATTTGAAGTTGCGGCTGAGTTGCGGCGATCGGGGATTTTCGTTCCGATTCTTATGCTTACTGCGCGCGGACGGGCTGAAGACGTGCTGCGCGGCTTTGAATCCGGCGCAGACGATTATCTGCCTAAACCGTTTGAGCTGACAATTCTGCTTGCGCGCCTCGGCGGACTGCTTCGCAGAAGGGAATGGTTGACGCATACTTCCGAACCGCACGCAAAGCCGGGCCGCTTCACGTTTGCGGGCAAGACCATCGACTTCGAAGCGCTCGAACTCCACTCCGGCGAACGCACCGTAAAGCTGACCCTTATGGAAGCGGAATTGCTTCGATACCTGATCGGCCGCGAGGGAAAGGCAGTATCCAGACAGGCGCTTTTAGCCGATGTATGGGGAATGCGCGAGGATACCGATACGCGCGCCATCGACAATTTTATTGTCCGGTTGCGCCGGCATCTGGAGGACGATCCGGTATCGCCGCGCCACCTGCTGACGGTGCGCGGCGTCGGATACCGGTTTGTCGCCGAACCTTGAAGACAATATTTCCGTCTATTCCGTCTTATTTCGCTTGTTCCGTTATTTCTGTTTTATGCTCGGCGAAGCGTTTGAGCTTCATGTTCAAAGTCTGAACGCGCAATCCGAGCAGTTGTGAGGCCCGCGTCTGATTGCCGTGCGTTTGCCGCAGCGCGGTTTCGATCAGACTACGCTCGAAATCGTCTACCATCTTCGGCAGATCAACGCCGCTTGTCGGAATTGCCTTCAGCGTTGCATAACGGATGCGCGAAGGCAGCAGAGATTCGTCTATCTGGTGCGGCGGCGTACACGCCACGGCGCTTTCCAGCGTTGCATCGAGTTCATCTATATTGTTTTCCCAGGGGTACTCCATCAGTACCTTCATCGCGCCCGCAGCAATCTCGTGCGGTCCCTTGCCGAGCCGTCTAACAATGCGATCCAGCAGATGATTTACCAGGTACGGAATATCCTCGCTCCGGTCACGTAAAGGCTTGATGGCGAAACTCGTCGGACGCAGCATCTCTACAAGCCCATAAGCTATGCGGTTTTCCGCGCGTATGTCGGCCGGATTCCACGTCGTAGCGAAAATCAGCCTCGGTCCCGAAGTTTTGCCCGACCGGGCGCGCCAGCGCTGCTCCTCAAGGTGCGCGGCAAAACGCTGCTGCAATAGCGGCGGCAGACTCGTCAGTTCGTTGACGAATATCGTCCCGCGGTGGCAGTTCTCAATCACGCCGCGCGCGCCGAACAACAATGTGTGCAGCGCATCACTTCCAAGACTATGTGCGTTGACCGCAAAAAAAGGTTGCGCCCACTGTTCGCTCGCCTGGTGCAGCACGCGTGCAACCTGCTCCTGGCGCAATCCCCGCTCTCCGATAAGCAATGCCGGCTGAGCCTGCGCCGCCTGCACGCTTATGAACTCCTTGAGCGCAACGACGTTGGGACTAACCCCGGAAAAACACTCGTATTGATTCAGTGACAGTATGCGCGGAGCGCCCACAAGCGAAAGCGCCTTCCGCGGCTGCATTGCGGGACGTGCGCCATTCAAATCTACTGCTTCGTTCGCCATATACTTCTTCTCGAACTCTCTGTGACTGAAATTAAGGATGTCACTTCCCAACTGCATCAACCTGCATTAAATGGAACCAGCCTGTTTGTCCTGTATCCAATTTGTGTGCCGGAATCCTGATCCGGCTTAACTCAAGAGGAATCTGAAATTAGCTGTTCGGCATACTCCATCTGCTCCCGTCGTATGTCCGCTTTCGGGATGCCCGAATCCCAATTCCGGAACCCAATCGGTGCGCGCAACCCGTATGCTCTGCCTGACTCTTGCTGCACCCATTGACCATCGGGCGGATGCCCCCCCCGGCTATTTCCCAATACCCGTAGTTACGTCTAACCGGCATGAAAGTTCCAGGATCTATTAAAAAATTAAGCGGGCTTCCCCGGATAAGGGGAAGCCCGCTATGGAACTTATCGTGAGGTCAGGGGTTATTGCGTATCAGCGGCGGCGGATCTGGACTCCTCCGTTGACGCTGGTGATTGAAATCGGAGCGCCGCCCGCGCCTATTGCGCCGGAGAGTTCTCCGCGTTTGACTTCGCCCTGCACCGTGAGCGGAAACTCGCTGTTTATCGAACCGTTGACCCCGCGCACTTCGAGCTGCGCGTTTAACGCCGAACCGAACCCGAGTTCAACCCCGCCGTTGACGCTCGATACCTTCAGACCCGAATTCCCGAGGTGATCGAGCGAGATTGATACGCCGCCGTTGACGCTTTTAATCTCCGTAGCGCTGCCCGCCTGATCGACGCGCACGCGGCCGTTGATGCTGGCAATCGATATGTCGCCGCCTATGGCGCCGACGGTGATTCCGCCGTTTACGGAACTGATCCCGAGATTGACATCGCGCGGCAACCGCAGCCTGACCCGGTGATTTACCCATTCGCGGCGGCGGCCCCGATCGTGTTGATCTTCGGTGCGTATGGTGAGCCTGTTGTCGCCTTCCTCGATTATCAACGGTCTACGCACGAGCGCCTCGCGATCCGACGCCCTTATGGTGATATCCAGCTCGGCCGTCTCCGCGCCTTCGAGCGTCTCTATCGTCACCGCGCCGTTGATCCCTTTTATCGTCACCTGCGCGCCCGATGTAAGCGGCACCGAGCGGTTTATCTGCTCGCGCACCTCGCCGCCCTGAATCATTTCTTCGAGCGACGGAAACCACGCCCCCGCCATAGCCAGTATTAAAACCGCCAAAAGTTTCATATCTTTATTTCCTCCTGCCGGGTAAGTGTCAACCAACGCCGCAGGGTTTCAACATCGGCAAAAAAAGTATTCGGACGCCGGCGGTCATCTCCGCCGTTCGTTGATTGCTTTCTTCAACACGATGCTTCCGCTGTAACCGGTTGTAATGAGTTCGGCTCCGCCCGCTCCGGCCGCGCCGCGCAGCGTGCGGACATCACCCAGATTTGCGCCCGGGGCAAGCTGGATCGGGAACTCGGTATTGATCGTTCCGTTATAGGTCTTCGCCGTCAGATTGAATCCGCTGTCGCCCGGCAGCACGGCGACGATCTCGCCGCTGAAGCTCTCGAAGTGATACCGCCCGTCATCCTGCAATCGCCCCTGAAACGATATGTTCCCGCTCGTGGTTTTGGCGGTGATTTCCCTGCTGTCGGTCTCCTTCAGGGAGATGTCCCCGCTTGTCGTGCCCGCGTCAATGCGGCCGCTTACGCCCGTCAGAGTAATTTCACCGTTGATGGCCGTTGCACGTACACCCTGTTGCGCATTGCGCACGATCAGATCGCCGTTGAGTGTACTCGCCGTCACCCGCCCGCGCGCGTTCTCTACCGTTACGATGTCGCTGAGGCTTTCAGCCTGCACCGCTCCGGCAGCATCGATGACCGTTACGGGGCCGCTTGCGGTGCGTGCAGCCACGCGTCCGGCGGATTTTTCGATGCGTATGCCGCCGCTTGCCGAGGTGAATGCCGCATCCGCCCGCACATCCACACCGCGGATCGAGCCGCTCGCGGTATTGGCGTTCACCGAGCCTTCAGTCGCCTCGACCAAAACCTCCCCGCTGAGGGTGTTAATCACGAGCGCGCCGCCTATGCGTCTGGCCGTAATGTTGCCGCTCGCGCCGGTCAGCGTGGTGGCCCCGCGCACATCGTTGACCGTAACAGATCCATCAGTAATGCGCGCCGTCGCCTGGGCTACGGGGCCGACTACAACTATCTCGCCGCTGACCGAAGTAAGCGAATTCAGCACGGCCGATCGCGGGACCCTGAGTTCGTAATCCACGGACACATCGACCCTGGGCTCACGCCGCCCGGCTCTCATCTCCATCCTGCGATCACCTACGCGAACATTTGCACCGTTCTGCTGCGAAGCGTTCGGATATACGGTTTTGATATGAATCGCCGATGGCTGCGCGCTGACTTCTATGCGTACCTGATCCGGATCCGCGCCTCGCGCCGCACGTTTGACCCCGTCTACACGTACGCGGTTCTCATCCCAGCTCGTTACGCGAATACGCCCGCTTATATTGGTAACGCTTACTACGCCGCCCGGCGTCAAATCCCAGGTCTCGTGCAGATCCCCGCTTTGAGCCCCCGATACACCGGCGACCATTGCTCCCCCGACCGCCGCACACGCTACAACCAGGCTCAGCATCCATCCGATCCCATTATTATTTCCCTTCTTCCCGCGCACCTTCCGCACCTCCGAACATCTTTTTGTTCAATTCAGAAACGCAAGCCTTTATCTCTCTGGTTACCTACCTGAGCGCGATTTCCTGCATCAGTTCCACCTTGCGGGCGTAGGCGGCAAGCAGAAACTGCCTGGCAGCCGGATCGCCCGGATCCTGGCGCATCGCGCGGCGGCTCTTCGCAATGGAATCGTCGATCAATGCAAGGCTCGACTCGTACTGCGCAATCACGCCGGCGTCGAGTTGTTGCTTGCGCTCGGCAATCGCACGGTCGAGTAATCTTATAGCACCGGCGTATTCACGCTCGGCGCGCCCCACCTGTACTCGAATCATCTCGTCATCGGTCAACTGCTTCGCCTTTGCCGGCCTGACGGGCGCCGGCCTGCCTGCTGCCAGCAACGCCGAGGTCCCGGCCGCATCCGGCGCCGGAACCTGAACCGGATCGGGCGCGGGAGTCGACGCCGGATCGGCAACTGGTGAGGGCTGCACTCCAGTCCTCAAATTTCCGCCATCGCGCCGGCTGGTAAAATAGATCGTGGCGCTCACCGAGAGTACAATCAAAGCTAGCGCACCCGCAGCCTGCCGCAGCACTGCGGGCTGCAACAGCCACCCTGCAAGCAGGCTGAAGCTCCAGCGTGATCGGTATTCCGGCGAGGGGGTGCTTTCCTCGGTGTGTATGCGCTCGCGTATCGCGTCCCACATCGCAGCGGACGGCTCGACTTCGGGGTAGCGCGAATACACTTCCATCTCGCGCGCAAGCGCAGCCTCGAAGCCGCGACACTCTTCGCACCCGGAGAGATGTGCGCGCAGTTCCAGAGCGCGGCGCGCGTCGAGTTCACCGTAAAAAAGCTCTTCGAGTTCCGGTTGCATACGTTCGCAGTTCATAATTCACCTCTGCGAAATAAGACCGAACATACTAAAATATTCACTGTTTTGTAATTTTCGTTTCATTTCGTTTGTTCCGTTATCTCTCGCCTTACGGTTTGTACCGATCTGCTTTGGCTCGGTTTAAGCGCGTTCGGCCAGATACGGCGCAATGCGTCTGCGCATCTCGGCGCGCGCCCGGTGCAGATCGGTTTTCAGCTTCCCTATCGAATATCCCGTAATTTCGCTTATTTCCTCATAACTCTTTTCGTGAAATATCTTCAGACTGAACACCGTGCGCTTGTCGTCATCGAGCGTTGCAAGCGCCCGCGAAATGGCTTCGTTCAATTCCCTGTCTCGCATCATCCCCTCGGGCAGCAGATCCTTCGATTCCAGACGCTGGCTTTCCGGAGTGTCAAGGGGAATATGTTTCTCGTCGCGCCGCGCCTGCCTCGAAGCCTCGTAAACTACATTGCGCGCTATTCCAAAAAGCCAGGTCGAAAAGCGCGCTTCCTCGCGCAGAGCCTTCAGATTGCGGTGTGCGCGGACGAAAGTCTCCTGCGCCAGATCCTCGGCCAGATCCCGATCCTGCACCAGATGATTGATGAAGCTGAGGATCGGACGGCCGTAGCGATTGAAGATGAGGTGAAAGGCCTCCTCATCGCCATCCTTCGCCCGCGCAACCACGCCCGGCGCCAGCTCTCCAAACGCCATTCCTTTTCGTCCCGCCGTCGCGGTCCCGCTGCTCATTCCCCTTCAGGCCTTTTTGTTACCGCAGCCGGAGCCGCTCACGTTACAACACCTTTGCGCTTCCCTGTTCTGTTCAGTCAGTGTAATCCGAACCGAAAAGGTTTCAATACTCCGGCCGGAAAATTGACTCGACCGCACTGCATTGTGATATAAGCCGCCTATGCAACACATTCTGGTAACAGGAGGCGCCGGCTTCATTGGCAGTCATCTCGTAGATCGCCTCCTGGCGCAACAAGATACCTGCGTCACCGTCATCGACAACTTCGATGATTTCTATAACCCTTCAATCAAACGCGCCAACCTCGCCCAGCACGCCGCAAATCCCGGGCTCGAAGTCATCGAAGCCGATATTCGCGATACGGGGAAACTTGAGCATGTGGTTTCGGCCGCGAGATTCGATGCAGTAGTCCATCTCGCCGCGCGCGCCGGTATTCGCCCCTCGCTCGACCAGGCGCCGCTTTACGCCGAAGTCAATATACAGGGCACGCTCAAACTGCTCGAACTTGCGCGCCGCTTCAGCCTGCCGCGCTTCATCCTCGGCTCCTCGAGTTCCGTTTACGGCACGCATACTCCATCCCCATTCCGCGAAGACGCGCCTCTTGCACCGATTTCACCCTACGCCGCGACGAAGGCCTCGGCCGAAATGTTCGCACACGTTTACAGCAGGCTGTATGACATGCAGGTTGTCTGCCTTCGATTTTTCACCGTATACGGCGCAAGGCAGCGTCCCGATCTCGCGATACACAAATTCGCACGGCTCATCACCGCCGGACGCCCCATTCCCATTTACGGCGACGGCTCCTCCGAACGCGATTACACCTACATAGACGACATCATTGACGGCGTTATGGCCGCGCTCAGTTACGACTCTACGCGGTTCGAAATAATCAATCTCGGCGAATCGCGCACCGTACCGCTGCATTACCTGATCGAACTGCTCGAAGATGCTCTCGGGACAAATGCGGTGATCGAACGATTGCCCGAACAGCCCGGCGATATGCCCCGCACGCACGCGGATATCACCAAAGCAGAACAACTGCTCGGTTATCGCCCGTCAACCGCGATAGAAGCCGGCATCCGCAAATTCATCGAATGGTTCGAGCGTCAGCCCTTGGGCGCGTAGTAGCCGTTGCGCGCGCGCGCCGCATAGCCGTTTTTCTTGACGCGCACGGTGATTTTGCGAAACGCGCCGTTGCGAGCTTCGTTGGAGGAATAGAACCCGAGTATGTATTGCGTTCGCAATTGTTCGGCAAGCGTCGAGAATATGGCGTTCAGATCGGCAAGCGTCTGCTCGTCTGCGGCGGCGTCGGCCGGTCCGGAGCGCGGACGCGGAAGGAAGAGTTCGCCCCCGGTTTCGGAAGTGAGCGCGGCGAGCGCGCGCTCGGCGGCCAGGTCGCGTACATTCTGCGATGGCCATACGTTGCCCGTAAACACGGCGAAAATCATGGCGTCGGCGAGTTGAGATTGCG
Organism: Acidobacteriota bacterium; assembly: GCA_019639255.1. GTDB lineage: Bacteria > Acidobacteriota > Blastocatellia > RBC074 > RBC074 > JAHBSF01. The sequence continues at coordinate 62,115 of JAHBSF010000012.1, forward strand.
CAAGAGCGGATTTCAGATCCTTGCTGCTCGTCGTATCTCCACCGTCTGAAATGATGAGAATTATCCGCCGGCCGGGAGCGGTCTTAAGGTGCTCCGCAGCCAGGAAAATCGCATCGTAGAGCGAGGTGGCGCCCTTTGCGCGAAGTTGCTTCATGGCCGTAGTCAGCAGCGGAACCCGGTTTGTAAAATCCTGCAAAAGCGTGATGTCGGTTGCGAAGGAAAATAGCGCCGCCTGATCCTGCGGCCTCATTACACGCTCCAGAAACCGCGATGCTGCACGACGCTCGAATTCCAGCCGCGAAGATATGCTCAGGCTCGTATCAAACAACATTACCAAACGCAGCGGCGCTTCCGAATCGCGAGCGAAATCCGTTATTTCCTGCGCTACGTCGTCTTCGAAGATTTCAAAATCCTCGCGCCCGAGTTCACTCAATGCCCCGCTTTCGCGCCGCGTCACCGTTGTGACTACGGTAACCAGATCGCTCGCTATTCGAATCGTTCCGGCGTCGTCTCTAGGTTCATCCGCAGCCTTCGGACGCGGAAGCGGAGGTGGAGGAACCGGCTTGACCTGCTTGCCGCCCTTCGGGTCGCGCGTCCGCCCGCTCTGCCCACCCACGGGCAACCCAACGAGCGCGACGAAGCAAAAACAGAAAGCGAGATAACGGAACATACGAACTGAAACGTAATTTACGGGAAAGTTGATTATTTCCGTTGTTTCTGTCTTTTTTCGCTTGTTCCGTAGTCTCTCTACCATCCTCAACCCGCCTCTCCCGCCTGCTTCAGCCAGTCCTGAAACGCCTTCAGTCCGCGCTCGACCTGAATACGATGCCGATCCGCTTTTCGTTTCACCCGCTTCCTCTCTTCCGGTTCAAGCGGCGGAAGCAGCGCAAACGTCGTGTTCGCCGGCTGAAAATTCCTTGCATCGGCGTTGGCCAGGTAATTCGCAAGCGACCCCGTAGCCGATTCCCGCGGCGGCGCGATCGCATCCAGCCCGCGAGAGAGCCGCGCTGCGTTTATTCCGGCAATCATCCCCGTTGCCATCGCTTCGGTATACCCCTCGATCCCCGATATCTGCCCCGCAAAGAGCACTCGCGGATGCTCGCGCATCTGAAGCGTTTCCCTCAACAGCCTCGGCGAACATATGTATGTATTGCGGTGCATCTGTCCGAAGCGTATGAATTCGGCGCGCTCAAGCCCCGGTATCATCTGCAACACTCGCACCTGCTCGCCGTACTTAATATGACATTGAAACCCTACTATGTTGTAGGCGTCCGCCATTAAATTCTCCAAACGAAGCTGCACGGCGGCGTAGGGTTCGCGGCCCGTTCTCGGGTCGCGCAAGCCCACGGGTTTCATAGGCCCGAAGCGCAACGTCTCGCGCCCGCGACGGGCGAGTTCTTCAATAGGCAGGCAACCTTCAAAAAACTTCGCTTCATCCTGCATTCCGTCGTGCGGTCGCACGGTTTCGGCCGAAAGCAGCGCGTCACAGAAACGCTCGTATTCGGATTTTGTTAACGGGCAGTTGACGTAATCGGGGCCGCCCTTGTCGTAGCGCGCGGCTCGAAACGCTACGTCGAAATCTATGGTCTCACCGTCGACCACGGGCGAAATTGCATCGAAGAAATACAACCCGCCCTCCCCCGTCAGTCCTGCTATCTCCGCGGCAAGTGCGGGCGAGGCAAGCGGGCCGGCTGCAACAACGGTTATGGCTCCCGCATTTATTGAAGCAACTTCTTCGCGGCGAAGTTCTATGCGGGGATGTCTGGAAAGAGCCTCTGTAACGGCGGCGGAGAACCGTTCGCGATCTACTGCAAGCGCGCCGCCTGCCGGAACCGCCGCGTCGGCGGCGATGCGCACAAGGAGCGAAGATCCGGCGCGCAATTCGTCCTTGAGCAGGCGCGGGGCCGTATGCTCCAGGTCGGACTTGAGCGAATTGCTGCAAACGAGTTCGGCCAGATTGCCCGTGCGATGAGCCCCGGTAGAACGCGCAGGGCGCATTTCATATAGTGTGACGCGAGCGCCGCGTTCGGCTGCCTGCCAGGCGGCTTCCGATCCTGCAAGGCCGCCGCCGATTATTCGAACTTCCTCCATTGCCCCAATCTCTCCAGTCCAGATTTTTTTTCGTCCAAGGTGAAATCGGACGATGCAAAATGATAGCAGATACAGATGAAAGATTGCGAAACCGCGAATCCGCGAATTGCCTTTGCGCGCGGTCGCTCATACAATCCCGATGTATTCCCAACAACCCGACAGTATCCAGACAGGAGCCCGAAAAGGAGCTCAAGAAGGAGAATCCCCATGCCCCTTTTGAAGTACAACGGGCGCCGGGCGCGGCTCGGCCATTCCGCAGTCATCGCGCTTGCCGCACTTCTTACGGTTTTAAATACCAACCTGATCGATTTCGACGGTTATTTTTCGAACCCTGCGGAGTCCGCCGCGCCGACCGAACTGCTTTGGGATTCGTGGGGCGTTCCGCATATCTTCGCGCGCAACGATGACGATCTGTTCCGCGCCTTCGGATGGGCGCAGATGCAATCGCACGGCGACCTGATACTCAGAATGTACGGTCAGGCGCGCGGCCGCGCATCGGAATACTGGGGTCGTGATTACCTGAACTCCGACCGCTGGGTGCTCACCAATTCCATACCGCAGCGTGCCCGCGCGTGGTATACCGCGCAGCCGCCGTCATTTCGCCGCAACCTCGACGCCTTCGCACGCGGCATAAACGAGTACGCTAAAACCAACCGTCAGAAAATCGCCGACGAAGTTCAGTTCGTGCTTCCGGTAACCGGCATCGACCTAATCGCACACGCGCAGCGCGTAATCCATTACCACTTCGTCACACGCCCCGAAGTCGCAGTTGCAGCCGCACGCGGCATAGAACCCAGAGCAGAACCGCAACCCGGTTCCAACACCTGGGCCATAGCCCCGTCGCGGTCGGCGAGCGGCAAGGCATTGCTGCTTGCAAACCCGCACCTGCCGTGGTCGGATTTTTATCTGTTCTACGAAGCGCAACTCGTTTCCCCATCCATAGACGCATACGGCGCTACACTCGTCGGCTTCCCCACGCTCGGCATAGCCTTCAACGACAACCTCGGATGGTCGCATACGGTAAACACACACGACGGCGTGGATCTTTATGAACTGAAACTTTCCGGCGACGGCTATGAGTGGGAAGGCGGAGTAAAGTCATTTGAAACCGAAACGCATACGCTGAAAGTGCGCGAGAAGGACGGGAAAGTTTCTGAAGAGAAAATCGTCGTTCGCCGCTCCGTCCACGGCCCCGTAATAGCTGAGAAACAGGGCCGGGCAGTAGCGATGCGCGTTGCCGGAATCGACGAACCGCATCAGCTCGAACAGTGGTGGAATATGGCGCGGGCGCGCAACCTGCGCGAGTTTACAGACTCAATCCGCCGGCTACAGATCCCGATGTTTACCATTATGTACGCCGACCGCGAGGGAAACATTTTCCACTTCTTCGGCGGCCGCACACCAGTCCGCCCGTCCGGCGATTACAACTGGAGCGCTGTAGTTCCGGGCAACACACCGGCTACGCTCTGGACATCAACGCACCCATTTGAAGAACTTCCCCTTATAGCCGATCCGAAAAGCGGCTGGTTGCAAAACGCAAACGATCCGCCGTGGACGACTACGTTTCCGACCGCGATCGATCCGAACCGTTTCCCCGGCTATATGGCTCCTAGAAGCATGAGTTTTCGCGCACAGCGATCTGCGCGCATGCTCGATGAAGACGACAGTGTAAGCCTCGACGAGATGATCGCCTACAAACACTCTACACGGATGGAAATGGCCGACCGCATACTCGATGATCTCCTGGCCGAGGCGAAAATCAGCAATAACGAAGAAGCTAAACGCGCAGCAGCCGTGCTTGCCGCCTGGGATCGCAGCGCACAGGCTACAAGCCGCGGAGCGGTCCTTTTTCAGGCATTCTCGCAGGAAATATCCCGGCGCAGCCGCCAACGCGTATTCGCCGACCCATGGGATGAAAAGAATCCCCGATTGACTCCTCGCGGGCTGGCGATGCCGAAAACCGCAGTAGAGGCGCTTGCAGCGGCGGCTGCGCGTGTAACCAAAGATCACGGTTCGATGGATGTGGCCTGGGGCGAGGTCAACCGGCTGCGCATAGACGGCTATGACCTGCCCGCCAACGGCGGTCCCGGGGAACTCGGCATATTCCGCGTAGTCGGATTTGCTCCGGAAAAGGACGGCAAGGCGCGAGCTGCGGGCGGAGATTCTTACGTTGCCGCGATAGAGTTCTCGCAGCCCGTGCGGGCAAAGACTCTGATGAGTTACGGGAATGCATCGCAGCCCCGTTCGCCGCATCGCACGGATCAGTTGCCGTTGTTTGCGCGTCAGGAGTTGCGCCCGGTATGGCGCACGCGCGCCGATCTTGAAAAACACATCGTCGAGCGCAAGACTTTCTGAAAGTGCATCCTTACAACTCTCTCCATAAACCCAATGATGAACGACACGGCGGCCGAACCGGGTATGACACAAAACGCGGCAAACCGGTTCGATACCGACGAAGTTCCGGAACTCTCGATATTTCTTCCGGTCTATGATGAAGCCGACAACCTCATTCCGCTTCACGACCGCATCACCGAGGCAATGGCGGCGCTCGGCCGCAGCTACGAGGTCATCTACGTCGATGATGGAAGTTCTGACGCCGGTCTTTCAATACTTGCCGGGATAGCCGCCCGGGACAGGCGCGCGCGTGTAATTTCATTCAGCCGAAACTACGGACAGACCGCAGCGATGGCGGCCGGAATACGCGCAGCGCGCGGACTAGTGCTGATCCCGATGGACGCCGATCTGCAGAACGATCCGCGCGACATCCGGCGACTGCTTGAAAAGCTGGACGAGGGATACGATGTAGTCTCCGGCTGGCGCCGCAAACGAAGCGACGGCTTTCTGTTGCGCACTCTGCCTTCGAAGCTTGCAAACCTGCTGGTATCGCGCGTGGGCCGCGTTCCGCTTCACGATTACGGATGCACGCTCAAAGCCTATCGCAGCGAGATCCTGAAAAATATAAATCTTTACGGCGAGATGCATCGCTTCATTCCGATATACGCCGCCGCCCTGGGCGCACGAATTGCCGAAATCGAAGTCGATCATCATCCACGCACATCTGGAAAATCGAAATACGGGCTTTCGCGCACGGTGAAGGTTCTTTTCGATCTCGTTACCATACGCTTTTTGACCTGTTATTCGACCAAACCGATGTACGCGTTCGGATGGGCGGGATTGCTGGCTTTTTCTGCGTCAGCACTGGCATTGGTTTTCGCACTGTTGATGAAGTACGCCGAAATCCCCTACGGCGCCGGGCTGTCCCAAACGCCGCTGCCCGTTGCGGCAATGATTTTTTTTGCATTCGGAGTGCAGTGTTTTCTTCTGGGGCTCGTCGCGGAGATGGTAGTTCGCACGTATCACGAATCGCAGGATAAACCGATTTATTCAATCCGGCGCACGATCAATTTCAGCCCGGCCGAATCCGCCGCGCTCGGCAAGAAGGAAGAAGAGAGATAACGGAACAGACGAAATAAAACGAAAATTACAGAAAAATTCAATATTTCCGTCTGTTCCGTCTTATTTCGTTTGTTCCGTTATCTCTCTCCTTCTTTCTTGCATATCCAGCAGCAGCCTTGTCGCGGCCTCTATGGTTTTCGTTTCGTAACCGAATCCGTCCAGCCAGTATGTACGTGTCTGCGCTCTCCACCAGGTCCACTGGCGTTTGGCGTAACGTCTGGTGTCGATTTTCATCTGCTCTACGGCTTCTTCAAGCGTGCGTTTGCCAAGCAGATATTCAACCATACGGCGGTAACCGTGCGCGCCGAACGCCTTGGCATCAGGCGGCACGCCCGAAGCAATCAATTCCCTGACTTCATCCACTAACCCGCGTGCGACCATCAAATCGGCTCGCTGATTTATTCGCTCATACAAAACATCGCGCGGCGGATTCAGTACCAGATAGTGCAGACGCTCGCCCTCCGGCGTAGTCGCGTCCGGGGTCTCGCGCTGCCAGTTCGAGAGCGGGCGGCCCGATGAAAAGTAAACCTCCAAAGCGCGAATGATTCTCGGCCAGTCGCGCGGTGCGTACTTTTCGGCCATTGCCGGATCTACGCGCTGCAACATGCGGTGCAGATGCTCCGGACCGCGCCTTTCAAGCAGCGCCTGCAATCGCGGCCTGAGATTTCCATCGATTTCGGGCGCTTCGCATAACGTTGAGGCAAGCGCCCGCAGATAAAACCCCGTCCCTCCGACCAGAAACGCACGCCTACCGCGGGCTTCTATTTCAGCGATGCAAACTCTGACGCGCGCGGCCCAGTCCATCGCGGTGAAATTAACGGTCGGCTCGGCTATATCAATAAGGTGGTGCGGAATGCCGCGTTGTTCGGCCTTGGGGACCTTGGCAGTAGCAATGTAAATTCCGCGGTATACCTGGACGGAGTCGCAGTTGATGATCTCGCCCGAAAACCTTTCGGCGAGCGCAATTCCCAGATCGCTTTTGCCCGAAGCGGTGGGACCGACTACGGCGATGAGCGGCTGCGGGTTCACAAACTGCGCCATAAAACCACAGCAAGCAGAATCGTTGCGACGATCCAGGCGCCGATTTGTTGCGTCCTGGTCATTACAGGAAGGTGGAAATACTATACAAGACGGAAACTACGAAAACATTCAACGTTTCCGTAATTTTCGTTTCATTTCGTTTGTTCCGTCATCTCTCTTCTCCCTCAACGCGCGGCGAGTTGGGCAAAGCGGTCGGCGCCGCCTTGCAGGAATCGCAGGAACTCATTGCGGTCGCGCGTGGAACCGGGAAATTGCGCCAGTTCTTTGCCCTCGGGATCGAGGATTACATAAAGCGGAAGGGCTACGGTTTTGAAGCGCGATTCCTGCATCTCGCTGTTTCTTGCGTCGGCTTCCGTTTCGCGGTCGGTAAAGAGTTCTACGAGTACGAATTTTTCAAGCTCGCTTTTGACGCGCGCATCGGTAAACATGTTGCTTTCCATCCAGCGGCAGTTCGTACAGGTAACTCCGGTGAAGTTCAGGAACACGGGTTTGTTTTTCGCACGCGCAAGCGCAATCCCCTCGTCGTAATCTTCAATCCATGCGCCGTGCTGCGTTTGAGGCGCCCCGCCCGCATTAAGTATGTTTGCAGCCGAACTGTTGGTGCGCGGCGGCAGAAAGGCTTCGAGTTCACCCATATTGGCGCCGAAAAGCCCCGTAAGGAGATAAAACGCGAGGCCCAGAAACATCGTGGCCAGAAGCATCCTTACAACGCCCAGCCGCTCTACGGGCGAATCGTACGGAAGCTGGAACTTGCCCAGCAGATAAATGAATGTAACGATCGAGAGCGCGATCCATGCCGCCAGAACCATCTCGCGCGTTACCAACTGCCAGCCCCATACCAGATCTACATTGCTCAGGAATTTGAACGCCGCAGCGAGTTCCAGAAAACCCATTACGACTTTTACGCTGTTCAACCAACCGCCCGATTTCGGCAGCGATTTGAGCCAGCGCGGGAAAATCGCCAGAAGGAAAAACGGCAGCGAAAATGCAGTGGCGAATGCGAACATTCCTATCGCGGACCAGAACCATTCACCCTGCGTAGCCGCAACGAGAACGGTTCCGACAAACGCCGCCGTGCAGGTAAAGGAAGTCAAAGTGAAGGTAAGCCCCATCAGGAGCGTTGCTGCCAATGAGCCTCCGCTTTGGGCGCGTGCATCGAGTTTAGAAAGCAGAGAAGAGGGTATGCGGATTTCGAACAGGCCGAAAAGATTCAGCGCAAATACGACGAACAGCGTCGTCAGAAAAATGTTCATCCACGGGCTGGCAGCAATGCGATTGATTCCCGCAGGCCCGGCGATGAGGGTTACCAGCAGCCCCAGCCCCGTGAAGGTAAAAATTATTCCGAAACAGTACACCAGCGCCTGCCGGACCGCGCCGCCGTGCGTTTTATGTTCGCTTTTCGTAAAAAACGACACCGTGATGGGAATCATCGGAAATACGCACGGCGTAACCAGTGCAAACAGTCCGAACCCCATCGCGAGCCATATGTAGGCCAGCAATCCGCGCGAACGCAGATCGCCGGCCGTGGGCGCTCCCGTAGTCGCGGCAGCATCCATATCTGCGGCGGGTGTTTCCTTTTCATCGTCATCCTCTCCGACAGAGGCAACCGGAGTTGCAGTTGTACCGGGTTCGACAACTGCGGCTGCGATTGGAGAAGGAGACGCCAGGGGAGCGGCGGAAGCGGGCGCCGGTGTAGCGGTCGCGGATGCAGCGGTCGTCGCTGCGGTGATGATTACATCGGCTTCAAACTGTCGCGTGCGCGGCGGAAGGCATTTTTCGGCGTCGCAAAGCTGGAAGGTGACTTTTGCAACGATTTTCTGCGGACCAGGCGGAGCGTCGGCGGAGACCTTGAAGGGCACGGTAAACGTAGCCGTCCCCTCGAAGGATTCAGTATCGATCCCGAAATTGGGATCGAACGCAACTTTCGGTTTGGGCTGCTGCACCGCTCCAGCGGCCGAAAAGTAGGGTGTTTCTTCCAGCGCGATGCGAAGAGCGCGCGGCGGAGGCGGTTGGGTCAGGGAATAAAGATGCCAGCCCGGTTCGAGTTTTATCGTCAGCAGCATCTTTCCGGCGGCGCCGGGTTTGACCTGCTCCGGTTCAACTCGCGCCGACCATGTCGCCGGGATAAGGCCTCCCTGCCCGAAAATCGGCAGCATCACACCTACGGCAAACAGCCAGCCGATTATTATCAGGTTTCGCGCATTCAGGCGCATACGTATCTTGCTCCCTCAAATATGATCCGCATCGATGAAGATGAATCTTATCACAGTCCGGGCGAAGTACAGGGTTTGCTCCCGGCGGCCCCGGCAATTCCCGATTTAGGGGGTAGAAAGAGAATACGGAACAGTTGAATATTCCGTCTGTTTCGTCTTATTTCGTTTGTTCCGTATTCTCTCTTTTTTGTCCCAATGTCGTGTGGTTTGGTTTAAGATGCACATCGCCCCGAGCATTGTCCTTAGCCAGGGAGGTATCAGATGTTGTGCAGTTCGCCCGGCCTCAGACGTTGGACGCCCTCAATACTCATTGCGGTACTGGCATCGTTACTCATTCCTTCCGACATCATCGGGCAAACGCCCTCGACGCAACGCCAAACCCCGCCCGACGACACCATACGCATCAGCACCAACCTCGTGCAGATCGATGTAATCGTCACCGACGGCAAAGGCAATCACGTTACGGACCTCAAGCCCGAGGATTTCGTCATCGAGGTTGACGGCCGGCAGCATCCCATCAGCTATTTTCAACCTGTTACTGAGGCTAACCCGGCGCGGGCTTCAACGGCTCGAAATGCTGGAAGAACCGAATCCTCCACGGCAGCGCCGGCTGCGCGCGCCGGCATCCGTCCCGATCAGGTCAGGCGTTCGATCGCTTTCATTTTCGACGATTATTTTCTTGCCTTCGACAGCTTCGTGCGTTCGCGCGATGCAGCCCGAAAGTTCATAAACGAACAGGTGCAGGAAGGCGACCTCGTAGCCATCATCCAGACCGGCAAAAGGTTCAACAACCTTCAGCGTTTCACTTCGGATCGCCGCGCCATGCTCCACGCCATTAACAAGCTGACCTGGGTTCCGCCCGGGTCGCCGCTTCCCGGCCTCGGCGGACTCGATCCGTCCGCAAGGCCGGAGTCCGTCATTTCCCCGGTCGATGAGTCGGACGCTTACAGGACGCTCGGCCGCTCGAATGCGCTGCAGCACGTATCGCGCGCGCTTCGCGACCTGCCGGGGCGCAAAGTAGCAATACTGTTTTCCGACGGCTTTCAGATACTCACTCCAGGGGTTGACAGCACGCGCGCACTCGATCAGATGCGCCGCGTAACCGACGAAGCGCTCCGCGGAGGCGTTGCGTTTTATACCATCGAAGCGAAAGGATTGATCGCCCTCTCGCCCAACTCCGGACCGATCACATTCTCTCCGAATGCCATGGGACGTCCGCCGTCGACTGAATACGAACGCCGCGCATTGGAGCGTATTTTCAGGGAGCGCGAGGGATTGATTTTTCTTGCGCGCGAAACCGGCGGACTCGCCGTTACCGGAAGCAACGACATCCCGGGCGGACTCAGAGCATTCATGCGCGACAATGAAAGCTACTACCTGATTGGATTCGATCCCGACGAAGAGACTTTCGACGGCAAGTTCCGCTCGCTAAAGGTAAAGATAAACAGGCGCGGATTGACCGCGCGCACCCGCAGCGGCTTTCTGGGCCGCGCAGATGAAGCACGGATCGATCGCCCGAAAACGCGCAATGAGGAAATCACGGATGTGATCTTCTCGCCGTTTGCCGCACGCGAACTGCCCGTAGAACTCACGGCGCTTTATTTTGCCGATGCCGAACTAAAGCCCGTGATACGCACTATGGTTCAGATAGATACCGCTGCGCTCGCGTTTCAAACCGGCGAAAACGGTAAACTTTCGACTACGCTCGAACTGATTGCAATCACTTTTGACGACAACGGCAAGCCGGCCGAACAGCAGGAACGCAATTTCACGATTACGCTGGATCAGGCATCATTGGAGCGCGTACGGCGCGACGGTCTCGTATACCAGTCCGATTTCACGCTGAGCAAACCCGGCTTTTACCATTTCCACACCGTGCTGCGCGAAATCTCTTCGGGCAGGATGGGCGCATCCTCCCAACTCCTCGACGTACCGGATCTGTCAAGGCGCAGAATTGCGCTTTCAGGCATCGTGGTCGCGGGAACTTCGGGCGATGCAAACGATTCCCCTTCGCTGCGCAGATTCGCAAAAAACTCCGAGGTGCAGTACGGCGCAGCAGCCTACTTGCAGCAGCATCAGGCAACGGGCCCGAGAAAGCTGTATTCGCAGATCGAGATTTACCGCGACGACAAGGTGGTCCACAAAACTCCGCCGAGGCCAGTTGAAATCGCTGCCGATGCTTCTGACGGCGCCGTGGATATAGGCGGGAGGCTCGTGCTGGGGGGACTTGAGCCGGGCGATTACCACCTTCGACTGATAGTTTCTGATGTGACCGTGCAGGGCAAAACAGTTTCAGCCGATCAGTGGATTACGTTCACTGTCAGGCAGGAAGATAGATAACGGAACAAACGAAAATAGACGAAACAAACGGAATTGAACCGCAAAGCAGCTTGTCCGTTTGTTTCGTCTATTTTCGTTTGTTCCGTTATCTCTTCACAGATTTATGTAGTTCGGTCCGCCGCCGCCTTCCGGCGTTACCCAGTCGATGATCTGGTAGGGGTCCATGATGTCGCACGTCTTGCAGTGGACGCAGTTGGAGAAGTTTAACTTCGGCCGGCGTCCCCCGCCCTCGGCCTCGATTTCATAAACTGCCGCAGGACAAAAGTACTGGCATGGATTGCCGTATTCCTTCGTACATTTTTCAATGCATATGTTTACGTCCAGAACCTTCAGATGCGACGGTTGGTCCTCGTCGTGTTCGGTGCCGGAACGATATACGTCCGTGACCTTGTCAAACGTCAGCTTGTTGTCGTATTTCACCGCTGGAAGTTCGGGCACTTCACCCGGGTCTTTCGGCTCCCAGCCTACTACATAATCCAGAGTCCTGATGCGTGTATGCCCTGGTTTGGCGTGCAGATGATCGCCGGCAATACCTACGCCGCCGAACAGCCATTGAAGCCCCGATTCCATCAAACCGAGCAATCGACCGTTTTCAAACGCCTGATGGAAATTGCGGACCTCGTACAATTCTTTCTCGATGTAACTCGCTTCGACCAGTTGACGAAAACGCGAAAGCTGCTCGTCGTCATAACGGTCGGCCAGGAGCGCCTCGAATATGGCTTCGGCCGCAAGCATTCCCGATTTCATCGCCATATGTATGCCCTTGAGCTTTTGCGAATGCAGGAAGCTGGCCGAGTCGCCGATGATAAGAAATCCGTCGCCGTAATACTTCGGCTGCGAATAGTACCCGCCTTCGGGAATCGATTTCGCGCCGTAATAGAGCATCTTCCCGCCTTCGAGCATCTTTGCGATCGCCGGATGCTGCTTGAACTGCTGAAAAAGCCTGTGCGGGTCTGTAAACGGGTCGCGGTAATCCAGGCCCACTACCAGGCCCAGGTCCAGCAGATCATTCTGCATGCCGTAGACGAATCCGCCGCCGAAGGTATCGTCCGGCAGCGGATAGCCCAGCGTATGCATCACGAAACCCGGTTTCACGCTGCCTTTCGGAAGTTCCCAGATTTCCTTGACCCCGACGGCGTATACCTGCGGGTTGCGGCCCCGGTCGAGTTTCAGCTTCTGCACGAGCTTCTTGGTCAAAGACCCGCGCGAGCCTTCGCCGAGCACCGTGACCTTGGCGAATATGTCTGCGCCCGGCGTATAGGTGTCTTTTATCTCCCCGTCGCGGCCTATGCCCTTGTCGCCCGTGCGCACGCCTATGACCCGGTCGCCGTCAAACAAAGTTTCCGCAGCCGGAAATTCTGGCAGCAGCATAACGTCGGATTCTTCTACGATGGGGCCGAGCCAGCGTATGAGTTTGTTGAGCGAAACGACATAATTGCCATGATTGTCTAGCGGCGGGGGAATTATGGGAAATTTCAGTTTCCGCTTTTCGGTCAGATATGAAACGTCTTCTTCCGTAACGATGGATTCGAGCGGCGCGCCGCGCTCCAGGTAATCGGGCAGCAATTCGGCGAGAGCGCGTATGTCCATAACGGCGCCGGAAATCATGTGCGAGCCTATTTCGCGGCCCTTTTCAATTACGGCGATCACAACTTCGCCGAGGCCCTTTTGTCCGGATTTTTCCGCCGCAGCGTTGTGTGCGTTGATGAGTTGGCGCAGTTTGTAGGCGCCGGCGAGCGACGCCGGACCGGCGCCCACAAAAAGAACATCGACTTCGAGAGTATCGCGTTCGATATTTTGCATGGCGTTATCGTTTTCTTTTTTCAGCTTCGGCCGTGAGCGCCGGAACGATCTCGAAAAGATCGCCTACTATGCCGTAATCCGCCACCTCGAAGATGGGCGCTTCCGGATCCTTGTTGATGGCCACGATCGTGCGCGCCCCCTTCATTCCGACAAGATGCTGGATTGCCCCCGAGATACCGACAGCCAGATACAGCTTCGGCGATACTGTCTGCCCGGATGAACCTATCTGGCGGTCCATCGGCAGCCACTCGTTGTCGCAGATGGGGCGCGAAGCAGCGATTTCAGCGCCGAGCGCCTCGGCGAGTTTCCGCACGATTTCGATATTTTTCTCTTCCTTGATCCCACGTCCGACGGAAACAATGAGCGGCGCCTGCGTCAGATCGACCGCAGCCTTGGCTTCCTTGAATCTCTCCTCGGGCTGCTGCCTTATGATGTCGGCATCCAGATTGACCGAGATCGCGGAAACTTCCGCCGCACCCGCTTCGCACTCCTCGCCGCGAAACGAACCTATCTGGAAGCTCGCAAAATGCGGCGCATCGCCTACTGCAACGACATCGGCCGAAAGCTTCCCCTGAAATACCTGGCGGGTGAATACGGGGGCGCCGTCCTCGACCTTGTAGCCGATGCAATCGCCGATAAACGCGCGATTGAGAGCAGCGGCGAGTTTCGGCGCAAAGTCACGCACTTCATAGGTATGGCAAAGAAGCACGAGCGTGGGTTGAAGCTGCTCTATTACCTGACGGAAGGCTTGCGCGTAACCGTCGGCGGTATAACTTTTAAGCCACTGGTTTTCGACCGTATAAACGCGTTCGAGTTTTCTTGAAGCGACTTCGGCGGCGGCGTCCGAGACGGATTCGCCGAAAATCACGGCCGAAGCCGTTTGTCCGATTTCTGCGCCGAGCAGTTGCGCTGCGCGCACAGCTTCGTAGCTGGCGCGATTGATCTTGCCGTCAACGTGTTCGATGAATACTAAAATTCCGCTGGCCATCTTTCCTCCGGTAATGAAGTGCGGGGGAGAAGAAGAAAGTGCTGAGTGCTGAGTGCTGAGTGCAATTTGGAAATCAGGAACTTTAATTACACATACTTTGAAGTGAAGTTCTTCAGTTCCAAATTGCACTCAGCACTCAGCACTCAGCACTCAGCACTCAGCACTCAGCACTCAGCACTCAACACTCAGCACTCAGCACTCAGCACTTTCTTCTTCTTCCCCGCACTCGGCTCTTTCTCAGGGCGTGTTTTGAAAGCCCCGAAGGGGCGAAAGATCTGTAGCCCAGCGGCGTAAGCCCTGGGTATCACGCCAACATCAATTTCAGCCCTGAAAGGGCGGAAGATCCCCATTGTATAGGTCTTTCGCCCTTTCAGGGCTCCGACGCATTTCTTGATTTGACCTGGCGCTTGCGCACCAGGCTACAGATCTTTCGCCCCTTCGGGGCTTTCAAAACACGCTCTCAAAATACGCGCGCCTCGTTTGCGAGCCTGTCAAGCAGTTTCGCCGCAACCTCGCTCGGCGATCCTTCGAGCATCTCGGTCAGTTTGGTTTTCTGCGGGAAGTAAACGCGCCGTATCTGCTGCTTCGGCGCAAGCACATTCGAATCAAGTCCCAATGCAGCCGCATCGAGTTTTTTGATTTCCTTTTTCTTCGCCGCCATTATGCCCTTGAGCGTCGCGTACCGCAGTGTATTGATGCCCGATTGAATCGTAAGTACGGCGGGCGAGGGCAGCGTCACCCACTGGAAATAACCGGATTCGAGTTCGCGTTTGACGCGCATTGATCCCTCTGCAACTTCTACCGCCATAACGATCGTCGCGTGCGGCGCGCCGAGCAGTTCCGCAGCCACTACACCCGTTTGCGCAAAACCGAAATCGTCCGATTGCAGCCCCGTAAGCAGTAGGTCGAACTGTTCGGTTTTGGCGGCGGCGGCTATTACGGCCCCGATGCCGAAAGCATCGAGTTTGTCGAACGCCGGATCTTCGAGATGAAGCCCGCGGTCGGCTCCGCGCGCAAGCGCTTCCTTGATTACCGATTGCACGCGAGCAGGTCCAAGCGAAAGCGCTATGACCTCTCCGCCGTGTTTTTCCTTTAGTTGCAGGGCTTCTTCGAGCGCGTAGGCGTCCGATTCGTTGATTTCGTAGGTCAGGTCGCGATCCTGGATCCAGTCTCCGGTTTCGCTGATCCGAAGAATCGAATCGTTCTTCGGGACCTGTTTCAGACAAACGATGATTTTCATCGATGAATGCTCCTTCCGGATGTATCAATGATTGGTTCCGGAATTCCGACCGGAAGCCATACTAAACCTTCTTTTCCGCCGTCTCCTTCTTCTCCAGCGCGTTGATTGCATCCTCGATCGCCGCGCGCAACTGATCCAGGCATTCGCGACGCTGCGCTTCGCGCAAGGCCCCAAGCGCCCTCCGGTTGCCTACACGGCCGAGCGCGCGAACCGCGCCCGTACGCGCCCGGATCGACCGGTCGGTCAGCAACTCGATCAACCGGTCGACAATCGCATCGTCGCGGTCTTCCTTGCGCAACTCCTTGCCCAGCGCGCCCAGACAGGCAATCGCCGCGACGCGCACCGCCGGGTGCTCGCCGTATCTTGCGTGCGAGAGCGCCGCCTCGACGGCGCGCTTCTCTTTCGCAGTTGAAAATCCGTGGAAGACCGCTGCACGGATCACTTCTTGCCAGGACGTGCGGGAGAGCGCCGCGCCGAGTATATCATACGCCCTGTCGCCGCCAAGATTCGCAAGCGCACGCACCGCAGCCACTCCCACGAAGTAACTATCATCGTCGAGCGCACCTCTCAAAAGATCTATAGCCGCTTCGTCCTTATATCTTCCGAGCGCCCATACACAACCCCTTCGCACGCGCGCATCCCCGCCCCTAACGATCTCCGCTTCAATCGCTTTCCGAGCGCCGTCGCCGCCGATTTCGCCGAGCGCCGTCGCCGCCGCAAGCCGCACGCCCCAGAAATCCCCGCTCGCGAGTTTTGTTCCGAGCGCCTGAACCGTTTCATCGGTATTGAATGCCGCAAGCTCGCGCGCCGCACGCACGCGGCCCAGCATATCGTCGTCGTGTTCCAACTGGTAAACAAGCTCCTGCGCCGATTTCGGGAAACGCATCAGCTTGAATACGCGGCGCCCCTTGTCGAAAAGCACCATCAGCGGTTTCTCACTGCACGCAAAATAAAACTCCTGCTCCTGTTTTTCCACAACCACGCGGTAGCTTGTTCGCCCCGCATCGGTAGTGATTTCGATTTCCACCGGCAATCGAAAAAGCGACGCGCCGTCGGTTCGGTCCTGGACCTGTTTGACCCTGACGCACAACTGCGCGTCTTCACGACGCCATTCGTACTCGACTTCGAGTTCCGGATAGCCCGCTCCGAGTATCCACTGCTCGAAAAACCAGTGCAGGTTCCTTCCGGTCGCCTCCTCTATCGCATTCTTGAAATCGGACGTTTCCGCAACGCCGAAGGAATGTTTCTTCAGGTAATGCGCAAGCGATGAAAAGAAACCGTCGTCGCCGAGCTCCGCACGCAGCATATCCAGCACGCAGGCGCCTTTTTCGTAAGCGTGCCGGTCCATCAGTTCTTCGGAATAACGATACCTGCGGCATACGATGGGACGGCGATGGCTGCGCTGATCTTCGCGCAGGTAGACGAGAAAATCCTGAAAAAGACAAAAGCGCGCCTCGTCGCGGCCGAGGTCGTGTTCGCGCCACAGATACTCGGAATAGGTCGCAAAACTTTCATTGAGCCATATCTGCGACCAGTCCTTGCACGTAACCAGATCGCCCCACCACTGGTGCGCAAGCTCGTGCGCTACGATGTCGTCGTAACTGATCTCAACCGCCGCGCGGTCATCGAGCAGCACACGATCCGTCATCGTAGTGGCCGATGTATTTTCCATCGCGCCGAAAAGAAAATCGTCCACCAGCACCTGCGCGTATTTCGGGTACGGATACTTCACACCGTACAGCCGCTCGAACAGTTCCAGCATTCGCGGAGTATTCGCAAACAGCCGGCGGCCTTCATCCCTGCAATCCCGATAGACGTAATAATCGACCGGCAGTTCGCCGTATCGATCCGCAATGTGTTCGTACTCGCCTACGACTACCGAGACAAGGTATGCCGGATGCGGCTGCTCCTGCCGCCAGTGCCAGGTTGTCGTTCCCTCCTCTGCATTTTTCGTTGCGCCAATGAGGGCTCCGTTTGAGAGTGCGTAGAAATCGGATCGAACCGTGGCCATGAGTTCCGTGGTCATTTTCTGATTGGTTACATCCGAGCACGGGAACCACCAGTGCGCGTCCTCGTTTTCTCCCTGCGACCATATCTGGCGGGGCTTGTGCGGGTATGCGTCGTCGGGCTTTATGAAAAACAGTCCCTTGCGCGGACGGCACGAATAGGCGATCTCTACGATAATTTCATCCTCGCGGGAAAAAGCGCGCGGAAGCTCTACAGCGAGCCGTTCCGTGTGGGTTTCAAAGCTCAGCGCCGCCGGTTGATCTGCGAGCAGCTTTACCGAAGCGACGTTCATTTCGGCGGCGTCGAGATCGAAATGCGTGAAGTTCGAAGAAAATGGGCGAAGCGTCAATCGGGCCGTGCCTGCAACAGTTTCGTGTTCGTCGTCAAAGCGCAGGTCGAGCCGCAAGTGGCGCAGTTCGAAGCGTCTGTCCGGCGTGTGATGATCCGTGCCCGAAACCGGCTCGCGTTCGATTTGCAGCGCGGTTTCATAAAGATTGACATCGCCCCAGGCGCGGGGATCTAGAAGTGCCGGGTGAATTAGCGGATCGTATATGCTCATACAATACAGGTGATGATTTTCCGTGTGTTTGGTCTATTTTCGTTTGTTTCGTTATTTCTTTTCAGCTCAGACGATTTCATTCAGTTCATCGAGATAACCGCGCACATCTCCGGGGGCGGCGAATCCGCGCCTGTGTTTTCGCGCCGCCTGCAGCCTTTCTATCCAGTGTCCGCCGGGTATGCGGCCGAGCCATCCGCGGGCCTGTTTGAACCATACGGAAGTTGCGTCCCAGTGAACGAAAAAATAGTTCGGACCGTAACCGGGTTCGTCCGCACGATCGTTTGCGAAATGAAGCGACGGTTCGGAAGAAAATCTCGTCGGCGCGCGCGCGCTGTCGAAGCGGTGAATGGACCACGGCGGTTCGCGGTTTATTACGTAACGGGCGTCGGCAAGCACGCGCATAAGTTCATCGCGGTCTTCGACGAGGAGTTCGATATAGCTGCTGCGGAAACCTCGAAACATCTGTATTTGGCGCCATAAGAGACTATTTCTGTATGCGCCGGTTTGAGCCATGAAGTTTCGCACCGTAAGCAATCGTTCGGCGATCATCGATTCGCTTTCCGGTTCGGCGGCAAATTCGTCGCGGATTCCGCGCAGGAATTCTTCAGCCGCCTTATCGAACTCTACGTCATTGAATTCCCGGTCCCGGGGCGGGCTGAGAAGCAATTTCGGAGCAAGCAACCGGCGCTCGAGATTCGACAGCACATGCCAGGGATTATCTACAGACATTCGATTAAATCAAACCACACGACTTCGGGTCAGAAAAGAGAGATAACGGAACAAACGAAATAGAACGAAATAGACGGAAATATCCAACTATTTCGTAATTTTCGTCTTATTTCGTTTGTTCCGTTATCTCTCTTACCGGTATCAACTCGGGAAGATGAACCTGAGCGCCGGGCCGATGCGTTCCCCCCAGGCGCGCTCATTGTGCAGCGCGCCGCGAGCCTCGAAGTACTTCAGATCGTCGCCCAGTCGCCAGCCCCGCTCTACGAGCGCATCCCGAAGCGCGCGCACCTGTCGCGCCGTGTGCTTGCCTTCCTTCGTTCCCACATCCAGCCATATTCGCAGCGATGGTTTTACCCTGAGAGCCTTTACTTCGCGCAGTATCACGCCGCGATCCCACCATACCGAGGGCGACATCACGATAAGCCGGCTGAATATGGTTGGAAACTTCAATCCCAGGTACAACGTAGCCAGACCGCCGAGGGAGGAGCCGCCCAGGGCCGTATGAAGCGGGCCGGTGCGGGTGCGGTAACGCCGGTCGATGAAGGGTTTCAGGTCCTCGGCGATCAGGCGGCCGTAGAGATCGAGTTTTCCGCCAAGGTCGTAGCGGGGATCGGGCGACGGAGTATATTCCTCGACGCGCGATTCTCCCGTGTTGTAGATGCCGACGATTATCAGCGGTTCTATCCGGCCCGAAACAATCATCGATTCCACGGTTTCGTCTACCCCCCAATCCTGTCCCTTGACGTAAGCCGTAGCGCCGTCGAAGAGGTTTTGCCCGTCGTGGAGGTAAAGCACGGGATATCGGCGCGGAGACTGATCGTCGTAACCGGGGGGGAGATAAATCAGTACATTGCGATGATCGGGCAGGAATCGGGAGCGGAAGTTCAGATGCATGCGAAACTCGCCCGTCAACGTATGATCGGGACCGATCGGGGCATAACGGGTGGCGTCGTGCATTTGTCGAGCTTCGGAGGCGCTGAAAACCGCGGTTTCCGTTACAAAATACGAACAATTCTGGTGCACAATTTCCTCCTGCGTCCGTCCCGGAAAGGCGCATTGCGCTTTCCGCCGCGGCGCGGATGCAGAATAATAGCCTCTACATCGCCCGGGGCAAAGGAGAATTGGGATTGGACAAACCGGTAGGATTCGGATCGACGCAACGCACCTACAAGTACTACGATCTGATGATGGCCGCCTTTGTCACGGTACTGCTGTGCGCAGCGGTCATCGGTGTACAAAAGGTCTCGACCATCGGCCCGTTCACTTTCGGAACCGGTATACTGTTTTTTCCGCTCAGCTACGTCTTCGGCGACGTGCTCACCGAAGTATACGGTTACGCACGTTCGCGCCGGGTGATCTGGGCCGGATTCGGCGGATTGATCTTCGCCGCTTTTATGAGCACGGTTATCGTAAAGATGCCGCCAAGCGCCGACTGGCCGCATCAGGCGGCGTATGATTTCGTTTTCGGCAATACGCCGCGAATAGTGCTTGCATCCCTGCTTGCGTTCTGGGCCGGAGAGTTCGCCAATTCGTTTACGATGGCGAAAATGAAGGTATGGACCAACGGACGCAGGTTATGGACGCGCACTATCGGTTCGACGATTGTGGGCGAGGGGGTGGATTCGCTTATATTTTATCCGCTGGCATTTCTCGGCATCTGGACGCCGAAGGTTGTGCTGGCCGTAATGTGCACTAATTATGTATTCAAGGTTATGTGGGAGGTGATCGCAACGCCGGTCACCTATCAACTGGTCAATTTTCTGAAACGCGCGGAAAACGAGGATTACTACGACCGCGCAACGGATTTCAATCCGTTCACTCTGCAAACCTGAAATCAAATGAAAAGAGAGACATTCGTCGTCTCTCCTGTTTCATCAACATCAAGAGGGCAATAACCGTGAGTTCCGGGACAGCAACCGATATAGCAGCGAGAAGCAAGGCCGTGCGCGAGGCGCTCGACGCCCACGTGCGCGAAATCATCGAATGGCACTTCAACCCCGAAACGGGCTGCCCGTTCTGGCTCGACTATGCGTCGAAGCTGGATTGGGATCCGCGCCGCGAAATTCATTCTTACGACGATCTGAGACGCTTCGGCAATTTTCAGGACGAGTGGCTGCGCGGAGGCCCAGTCAGACGCTGGGTGCCGAAAGGTCTGGCCGACCGCCCGATTTACGTATTCGAAACCGGCGGCTCCACCGGCGTGCCCAAGTCGCGCATAAGCATCGAGGACTTCCGCATCGATTACGAACTGTTCAGCGAAACCCTTCCGGACGAATTTTTTCCGAAGGGTTCGGACTGGCTGATGCTGGGACCGTCGGGCCCGAGGCGGCTTCGCCTTGCAGTAGAGCATCTGGCGCAGTTCAGGGGCGGCATCAGCTTTTGCGTGGATCTGGACCCACGATGGGTCATAAAACTGATCAAATGGGGCGAGATGGCGATGATGGAACGCTACAAGCAACACGTCATCGATCAGGCCGTCACTATACTGAAAGCGCATCCCAACATCAGGTGCATGTTCACGACGCCGAAGCTGCTCGAAGCGCTTTGCGAAAAAGTTTCGCTCAAAAAAGCCGGCATCACCGGAGTCTTCTGCGGCGGAACCGAAATGACTCCGCAATTCCACCGCTTCGCCGTAGAAGAACTGATGGAAGGCGCTTACTTCGCCCCTACCTACGGCAATACCCTTATGGGACTTGCCGTCCACAAACCGTTTGACCCGGCGGACAACTACGCGATCATTTATTACCCGCCGACGCCCCGCGCCGTAATCGAGGTAGTGGATCCGGACCAACCCTCGCTCCTCGTTGGATACGGCGAAACGGGTCGCGTGAGACTGACGACGCTTACGCGGGAATTTTTCATGCCGCGTTTTCTCGAACGCGACGAAGCCGAGCGCCAGGAGCCGTGCGAGACCTATCCGTGGGACGGTGTACGCAACGTGCGCCCGTTTTCGCGGTTGCAGACCTCGGTTGTAGAGGGGGTGTACTAAATCAATCCACAGCAGAATGGTACTCACAACGGAGTCTGCAACTGGGTACGCACGCGCCCTCGCGTGCGTTCGGAGGCGACTGAAAGCACGCGAGGGCGCGTGCGTACCCAGTGATGTGTCCCAATGTTTCGTAGTCTAATTTAGAAGTAAAAGCCGCGGAATTCACGGAAATCCGGACGCGGAAAAAAGCAGAAAGAAGAATTATGCTGCATATACCGATACTCAGACACGGCGCGCCTTACAGAAGCATCGACACGCAGCGCGTAGCGCATTACCGCACGCGCGAGCCTTTCGTAGAGTTGAGCATGGCCAATCCCGGACTGATTCGGCGCGATCTGCTGCGGCAGCGGGAGGTGCGCGAAAAACTCGCCGCATTTCCAACATCCGTGCTGCTTGAAATGTGCCGGCGGGCTGCCGATTACTTTATGAACGATACCCTCCCCGTGGGCGACGAGACGCAGACTCCAGACGAGTACGTGCGCCAACTTTCGGCGACCACGGGCATGCCGCACGTTCTCGTGCGCAAAAACATGAAGAAGATCTACGGCGCTATGGCCGAAATGGAAAGCGTCATCGCAGGATTGACGCGCGGTCTGGATCTCTCAATTCTGGACACGGGACACGGTATGCACGAGGGGCACGCCGTAAGCTTCTTTCCGCGCACGGACAGCCTGGGCGTGGTGCTGCCGAGCAATTCGCCCGGTGTTCACTCGCTCTGGATTCCGGCCGTAGCGATGAAAATACCGCTCGTACTCAAACCGGGCGGCTCCGAACCATGGTCGCCCTATCGCATCGCGCAGGCGATGATAAAAGCAGGCATCCCCGCCGAAACCTTCTGCTTCTATCCGACCGAACACGCGGGAGCGAACGAAATCCTGCGCAGTTGCGGGCGCGGCATGTTTTTCGGCGATTCCTCATCCGTAGGCAAATACGCCAGCGATCCGCGCATAGAACTGCACGGCACCGGCTACAGCAAGGTCGTCATCGGCGAGGATCAGATCGACGAGTGGGAGAAATACATAGACGTAATCGCCGCCTCGATAGCGGAAAACGGCGGCCGGTCGTGCATCAACGCTTCCGGCGTATGGGCGCCGCGGCACGGTCGCGAAATCGCCGAAGCACTGGCCGAGAGGCTATCGAAAATAGTCCCGCGCGATGCCGAAGACCCGGAAGCCCAAATTGCCCCGTTTGCAAACGCTCAGGTTGCTGCACGCATATCGGCGATCGTAGACGCCGGGCTTCAGGAAGAGGGAGCAACCGACGTCACCGCAAAATACCGTCCCGAGCGTCTGGTTGAAAAAGACGGCGCGACGTACTTGCTGCCCACCGTAGTTCATTGCGAATCGCCCGAGCACGCGCTTGCGAACCGTGAATTCCTCTTCCCGTTTGCAAGCGTCGTAGAGGTAGAACAGGAACGTATGCCGGAAGTTTTCGGGCCTTCGCTTGTCGTAACGGCGATTACCGAAGACGAGGCGTTAATCAACCGGTTGATCGCCTCGCCGCACGTAGACCGATTGAACATAGGCCCGATCCCCACGATGCAGATTGCGTGGGATCAGCCGCACGAAGGAAACCTCTTTGAGCATCTTTACGCTCGAAGGGCGTTTCAGCGAGCCGCAGCCGGTTCCGGGAAATAATGCGAATTCTCTACATCACGGCCGGCGCCGCAGGCATGTACTGCGGAAGCTGTTTGCGGGACAACGCTCTGGCCGCCGAGCTTATGGCTCGCGGCCACGACGTAATGCTGCTGCCGCTTTACACGCCGACGCGCACCGATGAACAAAATGTAAGCTCGGAACGCGTGTTTTTCGGCGGCATCAGCGTGTACCTGCAACAGCATTCGGCGGTGTTCAGACATACGCCGCGTCTGCTCGACCGGCTGTGGGATTCGCGCGTTGCGCTCCGGGCCGCTTCCCGACGTTCGATTGCCGTCGATCCCGGGTCGCTTTCGGAGATGACGCTTTCGATGCTGCGCGGCGAGCAGGGCCGTCAGAGCAAGGAACTCTTCAAATTGCTCGATTTTCTTGGCGCACAATCGCCGCCCGACATCGTCAACCTGCCGAACGCGCTCCTGATTGCGCTTGCCGGACCGATCCGTCGTAAGCTCAGTCGTCCGGTATGCGTCACGCTTCAGGGCGAAGACCTGTTTCTGAAGGGCATGCCCGAAGATGCTCGCACCGAAGCAGTTCAACTGATACGACGGCACGCAGTAAGTGTTGACGGATTCATTTCCGTAAGCGAATTTTACGCCGACTCGATGGCCGAGTTGCTCGGGGTATCGCGCGAAAAGATTTTCGTAGTTCCACTCGGAATAAATCCTGAAGGTTACGATAACCCCGACGACAACCGGCGCGATAACGGCAACGACCGGTTTACGGTCGGTTATCTGGCGCGCATTGCTCCTGAAAAGGGACTTCACGTTTTGGCTGAAGCATACCGGGATCTGAGGACGCGCGGAGAGCTTGCCGGCGCGCGGCTCGAAGTCGCCGGATATATGGCGCCCGAGCATCGAAGTTATTTCAACGAAATCGGGGAGAAAATGAACTCGGCAGGACTCGGCGAGGAATTCAACTATCGCGGGGAACTCAACCGCGAGGAAAAGATCCGTTTTCTACAAAGCCTCGATGTATTTTCGATGCCGACGACTTATGAAGAACCCAAAGGGATGTCGGTAATAGAGGCTATGGCCTCCGGCGCGCCCGTCGTTCAACCTCGATGGGGTTCGTTTCCGGAGATGATCGAGCGCACGAATGGCGGCATTCTCGTAGAACCCGACGATGCAACGAGCCTGGCCGAAGGCTTGTCGTCGCTTTGGAAAAACCCGGAACGGGCGCGCGATCTCGGCCGGCAAGGCGCAATAGGCGTGCGCCGGCATTACACCGCAGCAAATATGTCCGAACGCGCTCTCGAGGTTTACGCTGAAATTCAGCGCGCATTTAATGCGGGCAGGAACGAGGACGCCGGCAATTCCCGGTTCAGCAGCAAAGAGAGATAACGGAACAAACGAAATAAGACGAAAATTACGGGAAATTTGACTATTTCCGTCTGTTCCGTCCTTTTTCGTTTGTTCCGTTATCTCTCTTCCCCGGTGGAGGATTTTCCGTTGCTCGAAGTTTCCAACGTATCGAAAAAGTACCCCACGCCGCGCGGAGAGTTGACCGTACTCAGGGATGTCGCCCTGTCGCTCAAACGCGGCGATGCAATTGCAATTACCGGCCCGTCGGGCAGCGGCAAAAGCACATTGCTCTACATACTGGGTGCGCTCGAACCGCCGAGTTCGGGATCTGTCCGGCTCGACGGCGCAGATCCCTACGCCCTCGGCGAACGCCAACTTGCAGCCTTTCGCAACGAAAAAATCGGCTTCATATTTCAGGACCATTGCCTGCTGCCGCAGCTTTCCGTAATTGAAAACGTGCTCGCGCCGACGCTCGTTGCGGCGCGCGATGACGGGTTTGTAGCCCGCGCCCGTGAACTCGTCGAACAGGTGGGACTCAGCGATCGTGCGGATCACAGACCTGCGGAACTTTCGGGCGGAGAAAAACAGCGCGTAGCCATAGCGCGCGCGCTTATTCGCCGGCCTGTGCTGCTGCTGTGCGACGAACCTACGGGAAATCTCGATGCGAACACCGCCGAAGCCGTAGGCTCGCTGCTGATAGATCTGCACGCCCGGCAGCAGACAATCCTCATAACGGTCACACACAGCGCGGAGCTGGCATCCCGCTTTCCGGTCCGCTACGAAATGCGCCAACAGCATCTCGAACGACGGTGACAGCGCAATCCTGATCCACTTTATCCATGAATAAAGCAACGCTCGTACATCGCAGCCTGGGTTATTACCGGCGCAGCCATCTGGCGGTCATTTGCGGCGTAGCTGCGGCCGTAGCCGTGCTTGCCGGGGCATTGCTGGTGGGCGATTCGGTTCGCGGCAGCCTGCGCAGTCTTGCGCTCAACCGGATCGGCGAAACCGATGACGTTATCACGGCAAACGGATTTTTCCGGCAACAACTGGCCGCTGACCTAAAAGCCCAGGAAGGTATCGGCGCGGAATTTCGCGACGTGTGCGCGTTTATCGCTCTGGAAGGCGCAGTCACAAACGACGCAAACCGGCGGCGCGCGGGCGGCGTTGCCGTTTACGGCGTGGATGAAAGCTTTTTTGCGTTTCACAACCGCCCGACCGATTTATTGCCCGCGGGAAACGAGGTACTGATCAGTCCCGGCCTCGCTGCGGAAATCGGCGCGAATACCGAAGATCAGATATTGCTGCGAATTGAAAAACCCTCGGCCATTCCGGTCGAATCCATACACGCACGCAAGGAAGACCTCGGCATCACCATGCGGTCGCTAGTCAAAGCGACGCTTGCGCCCGAAAACCTCGGAGAGTTTTCGCTGCGCCCGCAGCAGGGAGCAGTGCGCGCAGTATTCATTTCTCTTTCCAGATTGCAGCGCAACCTAGAACAGGAAAACAAGACGAATATTCTGTTGCTTTCGCGACGCGACCGCACAACATCCGACGCACAGGCGGCATCTATAATCCGCAATGCACTGAAAGAAACTTTTCAACTCGCCGATCTCGGTTTGAAACTGCGTGCGCTTCCAGCAGGCTGCATTGCGCTCGAAAGCGATACTGCAATCATTCCCGAGGAGCTTGCAAACCGCGCCGCATCCTTTGCGGAAGAGTTGCGTTTACGACCCTCGCCCGTGATGACCTACCTTGCAAACTCGATACGTATAGGCGGGCGCGTAATTCCCTATTCGCTCGTCACATCGCTCACGCCCTTCGATTATCAGCGAATAAAAGGCGGCGCAGGTGAAAAGGCATCGGTAAATATGCCGCTCGTTCTGAACGACTGGGCCGCCTCGGATCTTGGGGCGAAACCGGGGGACGAGGTAGAACTCGAGTATTATCTGTGGCGCGAAGAGGGCCGGCTGGATACGGCGAGATCAACATTTCGCCTCGACGCAACCGTTCCATTGCGCGGTGCAGCCGAAGACCGCGACTATTCTCCCGAATATCCGGGCATCACGGGCGCGGAAAATCTGTCGGACTGGGACCCGCCGTTTCCCGTGGATCTGACGCGAATTCGGCCCAGGGACGAAGATTACTGGGATAAGTACAGGACTACGCCGAAGGCCTTTATCCTGCTCGAAGACGGGCAGCGTTTGTGGCAAACGCGCTACGGCCGCCTGACTTCGGTTCGCTTTTACCCGAATGATCCTGAGGATAAAAATGCTGATTTAGCCGTACTGAAAGACGCATATTCGTCAAAGCTTCGCGCAGCGCTCGATCCGACTACAAACGGATTGACCGTCGCATCCGTGCGCAGCGAAAACCTTGCAGCGTCGCGCGGGGGCACGGATTTCGGGCAGTATTTCACCTATTTCAGCTTCTTTCTGGTTGTATCGGCGCTGTTGCTTGCGGCGCTGTTTTTCCGTCTGAACGTAGAGCAGCGGCTCAGGGAGATCGGTTTGCTGCGAGCGGTGGGTTTTCCGCCTGCCGAGGTGCGCAACCTTTACCTGCGCGAGGGTGTGCTGCTCGCTGTAGCCGGAAGCGCAATCGGCGCGTTTGGAGCAATAGCTTATGCGTGGCTGATGATGTATGGACTCAGAACCTTCTGGGTCGGAGCCGTAGGAACTACCGCGCTAGAACTTCACGTATCAATTGTTTCACTTTTAATCGGGGCAACGGGCGGAATCATAACTGCTGCGCTTTGCATCGTTTTGACGCTGAGGGGACTGCTGCCCGCATCTCCTCGAAGCCTGCTCACCGGTTCACTCGAAAACGTTTCACGCTCGACCGCTCGCGGAACGATCAGAAAGTTTTTCTCGGCAAAACGCCTTGCCCTGGTTTGCGGAGCGGCTGGCCTGGCCCTGCTTTTTGCCGGAATGCTGAAAGTCATAGGTCAGGCTGGAGGGTTTTTCGGCGCCGGCTCGTTGCTTCTGGTTGCGGGGCTTTGTTTGTGGTCCATATGGCTGCAACGCGAAAACAGGCCCCTGCTTTCGGGACAGGGCGCGTGGACGCTGATCCGCCTCGGCTTTCGCAATGCTACGTTTCGACCGGGACGCAGCGTGCTGTGTATCGCGCTGGTTGCTGCGGCTACTTTCATTCTCGTTGCGGTCGATGCGTTTCGTCGCGACACGCAACTTGCGTCGCTCGATCCAAAATCAGGCACGGGCGGTTATTCATTGATTGCGGAATCGCTTCTGCCCATAGTCCACGATCCGAACGGAAGCGAAGGCCGTGAAAATCTGAATCTTTCCGGTTATGAAGAAACTCTCGAAGGTGTAACGCTCACCCGATTCCGCTTGCGACCGGGCGACGATGCTAGTTGTCTGAACCTGTATCAGCCGCGCAATCCGCGAATACTCGGTGCGTCGGAGGCCTTTACGCGCTCGGGACGGTTTGCCTTTCAGGGTTCGCTTGCAGAAAACGATGCGGAACGCGAAAACCCGTGGCTTCTGCTGGATCGCGAATTTGAAGACGGCGCGATTCCCGTAATTGCGGATGCCAATTCGCTCGCTTACGTTTTGCATATCGGACTCGGCGATGAATTGACCGTCGGCGACGATGCGGGCGAAGCTTTGCGGATGAAAGTAGTCGGAGCGCTTTCGGACAGTATCTTTCAGGGCGAGTTGATTATGTCCGAAAGGAATTTCGTCCGAAGGTTTCCTGCGCAGGAAGGTTTCAGATTATTTCTGGTGGATGCGCCGGCGCAAAAAACCGATGAGGTTTCGGCGCTTCTCGAAGACAGGCTGTCCGATTACGGCTTCGATGCCGCGAGCACGGCAGAAAAACTTGCGGGATTTCATCAGGTGGAAAACACCTACCTATCCACATTCCAGACGCTCGGCGGGTTGGGATTGCTGCTCGGAACTTTCGGGCTTGCGGCTGTGCTTGTCAGGAATGTGATAGAAAGACGGCGCGAACTGGCGCTGCTGCGCGCGGTTGGTTATCCAGCGCCGACTTTCACGATTATGGTAGTCGCCGAAAACGCGCTGTTGCTTCTTTGCGGATTACTGACGGGATACGCGTGCGCCGTGCTTGCAATAGCGCCCGCGCTTGCAACTCGCGGGGGATTTCCTCCGGCGCGATCTATACTGCTGCTTGCGGCGGTGCTCGTTACCGGAATGCTGGCATCGCTCATCGCGGTTCGGGCGGCGCGCCGGGCGGGACTGCTTTCAGCGCTCCGCTCCGAGTGAACCATACGTTTCCTGAATCAGACCGCGAAACATTTAGACACATTCCTGGGTACGCACGCGCCCTCGCGTGCTTTCATTCACCGCCGTCCGCACGCGAGGGCGCGTGCGTACCCAGTTGCGGACTTCGTTGTGCATACCATTCTGCTGTGGTTTGATGTAGCCTTGTCGATCAATGCGGCGACAGGCAACTATTTTTTACGGGAGAATGCGCAATCAATGGTTTTGAATCATCGAAATTGGAAGTCTGCGATTACGGCTACGCTGTTTTTATTTGCCTGCGTAGTTGCTGCGTACACCGACGTTGCGGCGCAGGACGCGGCGCAGTGGCGCGGGCCTAATCGGGACGGCGTTATCACCGGTTTCCGCCCGCCGCAAAAATGGCCCGCGCAGTTGAAACAGGTGTGGAAGATTCAGGTAGGCGAGGGGCATTCGACGCCCGTTGTTGTCGCGGGCCGCGTTTACGTCATAGCGCGTCAGGGCGAAACCGAAGTCGTAGCCGCCTACGATCTCGCAAACGGAAAACAAATCTGGAAAAACGGCTACGCTGTTGCTTATCAGATGAACCCGGCGGCTATGGGTCACGGCAAGGGACCGAAATCGACGCCCGTGCTCGCCGACGGCCGACTTTATACGCTGGGTATCACGGGCGTGCTTTCCTGTTTTGACGCCGCAAGCGGCGCGCTGAAATGGCGAAAGGATTTCGCCGGTCAATTCAAGCAAACCGCGCCGCTGTTCGGCACGGCGATGTCCCCCGTAGTCGATCGCGGACTGCTGATCGTACACGCAGGCGGCCACGACGACGGGGCGCTCTTTGCGTTCGACGCCGCCACGGGCGCGGTAAAGTGGAAGTGGACAGGCGACGGCCCCGGCTATGCATCGCCCGTCGTTGCAGAACTCGGCGGCGTGCGACAAATCATCACGCAGTCGCAGGCGAACCTCATCGGCGTGGCGGCAGCCAACGGCGCGCTGTTGTGGAAAGTTCCGTTCACGACTGAATATCATCAGAACATAGTCACGCCGATCTTGGTCGGAGATCTCGTGATTATGTCAGGGATAAACAAGGGCGTGACGGCGTATCGTCCAGTGAAAAAAGGGCTGGGCTGGTCGGCCGACGTAGTGTGGGAGAACAAGGAAGTATCGATGTATATGAATTCGCCCGTGCTGCGCGGCAATATGCTTTTTGGCCTGTCGCACCGCAACAAGGGGCAGTATTTCTGCCTCGACGCCGCTACGGGAAAAACCTTATGGACAAGCGACGGCCGCCAGGGCGACAACGCTTCAATGCTTCTGGCCGGTGATCTGATACTTTCGCTCAACAGCGACGCCGATCTGACGGTGCTGCCGACTTCCGCAAAAATCCCGCAGCATCTTGCCAGGTACAAAGTGGCTGATTCTCCGACGTGGGCGCACCCGGTAATTATCGGAAACCGGATTCTGGTGAAGGATGCGCAGTCGCTTGCTCTGTGGAGCGTAGAGTAAGAAAAAAGAGAGATAACGGAACATACGAAATAAAACAAAAAGAACGGAAAAGATTATTTCCGTCTGTTCCGTCTTTTTTCGTTTGTTCCGTTATCTCTCTTCCCGTCTCAGTCTGTCGGCGCCCACACATATCGGCCACGTCGGTCGATATAACCTTCTTTTGAGATTCCCTTTTCCCGAATTGTCACCCTAGCCAAACCATTCTTAAATTCCCCCGCAGATTCAAATCTTGCCTCGATCACCAGCCGGCCGCTTTTGTCGATGTATCCCTTTTTCCCTCCGATATTAACAGATGCTAACCCCTCAGAGAATGAATAAGCGAACTCGAATCTAAGTGGGATAACTATCTCCCCATTCCTATTTATGTACCCCTTCCCACCTTTAGTAGTTGCCACTGCGAGCCCCTCCGAGAAATTGTCGAGGGCATAAATTCGAGTTTTCCCCTTTGCCAGTTGCGTCACGAAGTTGCCATTCCGGTCGATGAAATCAACCTCGATCTCACCATTGCCCCCGCGAACGCCGACCCTGGCCAGTCCCTCTGAAAATTTGTCCGCATATTCATACACTGCGGGTAATACCATCGCACCCGATCGGTCGATGAATCCGAAAAGCTGCTGCTCGGTCAGTACAACCGCCAGGCCCTCAGAAAAATCGAAAGCTTTGGCAAACTGCGGCCTGACAATGACGCTTCCGGTCCTGTCGATAAAACCCATTCTCCTGTTTATGTAGAAGGCAGCCAGCCCCTCGGAGAATACTGAAGCGGATTCGTACTGCGGCTTAATGACAATACTCCCTGTTTTGTCGATATAACCCCAGCGTTTGGCCAGTTCAACATTCGCCAGACCGTCAGAAAAAGTACCAACGCTATCGAACTGTGGAGCAATCAGGATTTTGCCGGAGCGATCGATAAAACCGTACCGATCCCCTACCTGAACCGGCGCCAGCCCTTCACTAAATTCACCCGCCCATTTGAACCGGGGACGGATCACCATACGACCCTGGCCATTGATAAATCCATAACGACGCTTGACCGAGATCGGGTACAAGTCCTCTTGCTCATGCGTATCCTGTGGGAACGCGGAAGAAACGGTCGCAATCAAGACGCAAACGCCTACGATGGCAATCAAATGCCCTCTCCAGACAAATGGGATGCTAATCCTCATCTTTACGCCCTATCGCCCGATTAGGCTGAGGCCCAAAGCAGGCATTAAAGATACGTTCGTTTAGCTCACGTGGTGTCAGTTTGACCGTAGAGGAAAACCGCGGCGTGAATCCTTCGTGGGTGGTTCCGCCCGTGGCGTGCGACAATTCATGCAATAATTCAACGGCTTGCGCAATTGCGAGGTCTGTTGTCAGGTGCGAGATCCACATCGAAAGTGGTAACGAATGATGTATGAATAGATCTTTGTCCAGTTGTATTACTGCTTCTAGTCCTACATTGGCAGTTTTTGACCCGTCCCCAAAAATGATTTGATTCGCGTTTGCGAGCTTTTGGAGTAACTGGTCTGGGTATCGTCCATACCGTGCTGGTCCGCTTATTGCCGCTCTACAGGTCGCTCGATTTTTAATCGCGTCAAGAGCCAACTTCATAGCTGATTTGAGAGCGTCCCGACGCTGTTTATCCTGATCAATAAACGACACAGGCGACCCACCGCCCCCACCTTCATCATTAGGAGGCAACTCAATCTCAAATATTTCATGCAAGATATCTTTCGGGCTTGTTAATGAGTTCCCAGGTTCACGCGTGGTTAACTGCACCACTGTTCCAATATCCGCTATTTCATCATCCAATCCGCTTCGATCGATG
>JAHBSF010000120.1 GCA_019639255.1 Acidobacteriota bacterium
AAACGTTCTTTTTCTACTGACCTGGCGCTCACGCACCAGGCTACAGCTCTTTCGCCGCTCCGCGGCTGAAAAACTCAAAACTTTGTTTACTGAGTGCTGAACACCAATAACGAAACTGCTTTAGTTTCGTTATCAAAGCAGATCGAGGCTTCTGGCGCGGGCGACGGCCTGGGTGCGGCTGTTTACGTTCAATTTTCCGTATATCTGGTTGAGGTGCCACTTTGTAGTGCCTTCCGTAATATGGACTTGTGCTGCGATATCACGGTTTGAAAGGCCGTCGGCGACAAGGCGCAGAATTGCGAGTTGGGTTCGGCTGAGCGGATCTACAAGTGGTTGGACCGACCGGCCGGTCAGTCCCGACGACGTTACTGCAAAAGCTTCGAGCAGGCCCGGGACGAAATCCGGAGCGATATGGTTCCGGGAGGCGAGGAGGGTTTCGGCGGAGGATCCCTCGTCGAGGAAAGTGCGGCGATATCCTTCGGGCGCCGCCATGCACACGGATCGTTCGATGCAGCGCACGGCGTCGGTATCGTTGTGCATATGCTGGTGGGCTATCGCCTGAAGCAGATAAACGGTAATCAGGCTGCCCTGACGGCCCTGGCGCAATGCGGATTTTTCTAGCTGCCCGAGCAGACGCAGAGCCGCATCCGATTGTCCCTGTGCGAGCAGCAGCCGCGCGTAGGTGATATTTTCCTGCTCTGATCGATCGCGGTTGCAGGCCGGCAGATCGCGCAAGGTCATGGCAGCCGCCGAGATGTGTCCCTGACGCAGTTGCAATTCGGCCGTAACGGAGTTGACGAGTCTGGTTCGTCTCGGGTTCTGCGATCTGGATGCAAGTTCACGCGCCTCTGCCAGCGTTTCCCAGACCGCTTCGAGGCGACCGAAGGCGAAATACAACTTTGCGAGTGTCCGCTGGCCGATCAGTGTAGGGTATACGGTTCCCATTCGACGACACAGGTCTATACCTGTAGTCAGGTGGTACTCTGCGCGCTGCAAATCGTTGATTTCGTAATACAGCATGCCGAGCGGGACGTAGACCATTCCGGCCACGGGCAGAGGGCGGCCGCGCGCATCGATATAACGGCGTGCGGCCTCTTCGCAGGAAATGATTGCTTCGCGCAGATGGCCCTGCTGATAGAGCAGGTGTGTAAGGTAGCCGAGTGCTTCGAGAGTAATCAGATGATGTTTGAGGCGCTGGCCGAGTGAAATGGCCTGACGCAATGTCTGTATTGCGGCCTGCCGGTCGCCTACAAGCCGCTGAGCTTTTCCAAGGTGGCTGAGCGCTACGGTGCGATAAAAGGATTCGGTGTCGCCGAGCAGTTCGAGCGCCTCCTCAGCGAAGCGTTGCGCCTGCAGAGGTTCATCCCGGTTGATCGCAAGGTGCGCGCGGAAGCCGAGCAGCATGCCTTTGTGTATCGGCGAATCGTCCGGGCGCTGTCTTTCTACGGCCAGAGCCGCGTACTGTTCGGCCGTTTGCAGTTCACCTCGAAGGTATGGAATCCAGCCCTTGTGCACCAGAAGATCGCTGTGCGCCTTCACGATTTCTTCGGGCAGCGCGTTGACCCAGCCGAGCAGCGTGCCGAAACCTCCGTCGCAGTTCCATACCTCCGCACCGCGTCTTATGAGCCTTACGGCGTTGTCGTAATCGCACGCGGAAAGTGCGTGTTTAATCGCCTCTGACATCAATGAGTGTTGTTCAAACCAGTGGCTGGCTCGCGAGTGCAGGAGCCGGCGCTCGATTTCGTCGGTTTCGGTGCGGAGGAAATCTGCAAACAGATGGTGGTAACGATACCATTGCCTCTGATGGTCGAGCGGAATCAAAAACAGGTTTGCTCGTTCCAGGCGATCAAGCATCGCCACACCGTCATTGCGTCCAGTGACGGCGTTGCAAAGCGAGGCGTTGAATCGGTCGAGGATTGCCGTTGTTCTGAGAAAATCGCGGATTTCGGAGGTTTGCTGCCTTACAACCTCGGCTCCAAGATAATCGATGATCTCGCGCTGCCCGTCGCCCACGGCGTCGATTGCGTGGATGTCGATGGGTTTTTCGTCATCGTTTGGCTCGAACGCGAAGCGGCCGCGCAGTGAAAGCGCCGCCATTTGCAATCCCGCAATCCAGCCTTCGGTGTGGTCTTCGAGGGCTCTGGCCGCCTCTTCGGTTAGTTCCAGCCCCATCGTGCAATTGAGAAACGTTGCGGTTTCTTCGCGAGTGAATCGCAAATCGTGAAGTCGCAGCTCCGTAACCTGCCAGCGCGCTCGTAGCCGCGGCAGCGGCAACTGCGGCTCTTCGCGCGTGGCGAGGATCAAATGGCTGTGCGGCGGTAGATGTTCGAGAAAAAAGGATACGGCCGATTGTAATTCGGGATTCCGTATTACGTGATAGTCGTCGAGCGCCAGAAGGCTCACGCCCGAAAACTGCGCCAGGTCGTTGATGAGCATCGTCATCAGGTTGGTCAGTTCCGGGACGAAGGGCGTATCCAGAAAGGGGCGCACGCGCTGCCCCAACGCGGGGTCGATGATCTGCAGCGCCGAGATGAAATGCGCCATAAAGCGCACAGGATCGTTGTCGTCTTCTTCGAGCGAAAGCCAGGAAACACGCGGCCCCGGTTGCGGACGATCGCCCAGTGCGTGCAACCAGGAAGCAAGCAGCGTTGTTTTACCGAATCCGGCCGGGGCCGAAACAAGCGTCAACCGTCGCTCCATCCCCTGATCCAGTTGGCGGATCAGACGCGGACGAAGAACCCAGTCGGCTCGCCTCGGCGGCACAGACAACTTGGTAGCCAGTGTCGGGGTAGACATTGTATTTGCTCGTAAAAGGACTTCCCCAATCCCCGATAGCTTACAATAGCCGTCGCCTTTCTACCATGGGTTTTTAAGAGAGAGAACGGAACAACCGAAATGAAACGAAAATCACCGAAAAGCTGAATATTTCGGTAAATTCCGTCTTATTTCGTTTGTTCCGTTATCTCTTTATCCCGTCAGCGAGAAAACGCCACGACGAAATCACCCATCTTTGAACCGAGTTTGCCGTGTCCTCCCGCGCAGACGACTACAAACTGTTTGCCCGCTGCGGTGTAGGTCATCGGCGCAGATTGCGCGCTTGCCGGCAAGTCGCCGGTCCAGACCTCGCTGCCGGTCTCTGCATCGAACGCCTTCAGTTTCGTATCCATCGAGGCGGCGATGAAAACCAGTCCGCCGGCCGTAACCAAAGATCCTCCCAGGTTTGGTGATCCCCATTCGACGGATTTGGGCAGCAGAGCAAGCTGCGGCACGCGGCCGAGAGGGACTTGCCATTTCAGCTCTCCCGTTTTGAGATCTACCGCCGAGAGCCTGCCCCAGGGCGGGGGCGCACACGGCGCACCACTCGGTCCGCGCAGTATTTCCCGATACATTGCATACGGAGTGCCGGTCTGCCTCGCAAACTCGCCCCTCATACGGTTTGCTTCGCCGCTGCGCCGCATCTCCTCGAATTCTGCGCGGGGAATCAGCCGGACTACGGCGGGCAGGTGGTTTGTATTGGCGAACAACAATCCCCGCACGGGATCTATCGACATTCCGCTCCAGTTGAGTCCCCCTACATTGCCCGGAATCGCGAGCGTTCCCTTAAGGCTCGGGGGCGTATAAATGCCCTCGTTTCGCAGTGCAGCGAGTTGTTCACGACACGATTTGCGGTCTTCGTCCGAAATCCCGAATATGTCATCTGTTTTCAATGTGTGCGGAACAAGCGGGCGCGGCAATATAGGAAAGGGCTGAGTCGCAGCGGCCTTTTCACCCGGAACGTCGGAGGCCGGAACCCTGCGCTCAAGTACTGGAAATATTGGCTTGCCCGTGCGCCGGTCCAGCACGAAAATCATCCCCATCTTGGTTCCGATCGCAACAGCCGGTTTCCCCTTTACATCGAGCAAAAGCGGTTGAGAAGCGACGTCATAATCCCACAAATCGTGGTGAACGACCTGAAAATGCCAGACTACTTCACCCGTTGCCGCGCGCAGTGCAACGACCGAGTTGGCGTATCGGTTGTCGCCGAGGCGTTCACCTCCGTAATAGTCGGGGCTGGGGCTTGAGGTTGGTACGTATACGAGCCCGAGTGCGGGGTCGGCCGAAATGATTGACCATGCGTTAGCGGCGCCCGTGCGTTCGGCGCTTTCGCCTGCCCAGGTTCTGCGCGCCTTGTCCCTGGGATTATTCGGAATCGGGTCCCAGCTCCAGATCATTTTGCCCGTGCGTGCGTTAAAGGCTCGCACCACGCCGCGCTCGAGTTCTACGCCGCGATTGTCCCCTATTGCCGATCCGACCACTACGATGTCGCCTATGATTGCCGGTGGAGAAGTAACCTGATAGTTGCCTCTTTCCACAAGACGCACGTCGCGCGTGAGGTCTACTTCGCCGTTGTCCCCAAACCCGGAAACCGGTTTGCCCGAAGCCGCATCGAGAGCAATAAGCCGGGCGTCGATGGTTGCAACGAAGATTCGCCGAGTTTCGCGACTCAGGGGCTGGTCAGGCCCGGGCCACGCAGATACACCGCGCGATGTCATTTCAGAATAGCGCCGTTCGAGGTTGATCTGCGGATCGAAGGTCCAGCGTTCCCCCCCCGTTGCTGGATCGAGCGAGATGACGCGGCTGTAAGGCGTACTCAGAAAAAGCGCGCCATCTACGAGAATCGGCGTCGCTTCGAATGCCGCATTATTTGCAGAAGCGGCTTTTACTTCGGATGCGCCGGTGCGGTATGACCATGCGACTTTGAGGTCATTGACGTTTTCGCGGTTGATTTCGGCTATAGGGGCGTAGCGCGAACCGCCGGGATCGCGACCGTATGCCGGCCAGTCGGACGGGGGAATATGTTCTCGGGTGCTGCCTTTCCCGGATTGTTGAGCTGCAGCCGGTTGTGTGGTGCGCGCCGTTGCTGCGGCGATGAGGCTCAGCGCAATGATCAGCATTGGGATCATTCTGGTTTTTTGCTTCATCAACCCTCCTTCAAGAGAGATGACGGAACAAACGAAATGAAACGAAAATTACTCAAAGACTGTGTATTTCCGTCTGTTCCGTCTAATTTCGTCTGTTCCGTTATCTCTGTGTTGTTCCATTGTCGTGCGTCTGATTCAGGATCGTAGAACTATTCGGAGCTTTTTCCAAAGGCTTACCGGAGCGCAGCGGTTCGCTCATATGCTGATTCGGCGGGGAAGCGCACTTGATGTGACTGTTTTAGCCTGCTACTCTGATGGCATTGCTGGCTCGGATAGAGGTACAGATCCGCATGAAACTATTCCGCATTTCAAGATCGTGTTTTGCATCGCTCGCACTGACATTTTTGTGGTTGGTATTTTGTCCGGGCGGGGCATACGCTCAATTGACCTTCGACAAGCCGAAGACTGAAGGGCCGCTGCCCAATCCATATACGATCGGGGGACGGCGCGAAGAAGTTCTGAATACGATACTGGAAGTATTCAGGAAGTGTGAGATTCCGGTAGACGAAGCGGCCAGCAGCCCCAATGAAGGGCGGATCGTAACCAAACCCTTGGTGTACACGCGCGGGGTTACGGCCAAGTCGGATCTGGAACATCTTTCAACCCTGCCTGCGGGCGACGTTCGCAACTGGTTGCAGGGGCGCTACAGCCTTGAAGTAACGGCACTGCCGCTCGATCAAAACAGGGTGCAGTTGTTTGTGTCGGGGCGGATTCAGGGCCGACTTGGAGGAATTGCCGAGGGCGAGAGATGGGTCGACGCGACATCGAACGGGACTCTTGAAGACGAGGTGCTGCGGGGGCTGGC
Source organism: Acidobacteriota bacterium (assembly GCA_019639255.1). Taxonomy (GTDB): domain Bacteria; phylum Acidobacteriota; class Blastocatellia; order RBC074; family RBC074; genus JAHBSF01. Next base: position 5,767 of record JAHBSF010000120.1, read on the forward strand.
CGGAAAAATCCTGGGTCTGGATTTAAGCCTGAAAGGAAAGGGGCAACGGCGGTTGCTCAACTGCGAATATTGATTCAATTCCGTTTTTGATTTGTTGATCGATGAAGTCGGATCATCTTCCAATTCGGATCCTGGGTTGTGCGATTCTGGTCGTATCGGCATCAATCTGTGTGTGTGCGCAGGCGGCTGATCCGGGGTTAACGCCGGCGGTTGAACAGTCTGAAACATTTCGAGACACGCTTGTACGGATGAAGATCCGGCGCGAAGAGGAGCAACACCAGAAACTCGTAGATAAAGCCGAACAGATTGCTGATCTCACAGGCGATCTGTTGCGCAAAGCTGAGGCCGGGCGGTTGCCGCGCAGCCAGGACAAAAAAATTCGTGATATAGAGAAGTTTGCAAAACAGATCCGCACCGAGTTCGGCGGCGGCGGCGATGCCCCGCTTGAAGAAAAACCCGCATCGCTTTCAGACGCATTGCGTCAGTTGCAGGACCTGAGCGAGCGATTGAAGACCGGAATGAGCAAAACTTCCCGACGCGTTGTGTCCGCAGGCGTCATATCGGATGCAACCGAAATCATCGCGCTCGCCAGAATCCTGCGTGGTTATGTCAATTGACAAATGATTATCCATTCCTCCCGGGTTGTTAGTCTGGCGGCGGTTGTTGCGGTCGTGGTGTTTGTGCATCTTGCCGGCGCGGTCGGCCGCGCCCAGATCCCGATCGTGCCTCAGTCCGGCGAACCCAAAGCCGCCGAACAAAAACCCGTTGAACCCAAACCTGAAGAGCGTGCGGACGTAATATCTCTCGATACGAGCCTCGTCGTGGTAAACGTCACGGTAACCGACGCGCAAGAGCGATTCGTTACCGGACTCAAGGCTTCGGATTTCCGGTTGTTTGAAGACCGCAAGCCGCAGCGGATCGCGAGTTTTACTGCAAGCGAGATGCCTTTTGCAGCTGCGGTTATCGTCGATACGAGCGGCAGCATGGAGTCCAGGATGAGTCTTGCGCGCGCCGCCTGTACACGTTTTGTTGAGGGCATTCGCGAGGGTGATGTATTTGCAATTTATACTTTCGGCGGCACGAAGGTGAAAATGCTCCAGGACTTCGGCGAGATTCGCACAGTTAACGATGCGCTTTGGGATGTGCGGTCCGAAGGAATGACGCCTCTTTACGATGCCGTGTTGACGGCGGCTGACGCGCTTGCGGCGCGGGCTGAGCGGCGGCGGGCCATACTTATAGTTTCGGACGGAGCCGATACATCGAGCAGGGCGAGTCTTGATCAGGCAATGCGCCGGGTCATAGACGCCGAGATTTCGGTTTATGCAGTGGATTTGAGCGATGCGGCGCTTTATCGGGGCGGACTCCGCTCTCCCGGTGCGGACGTACTCAAAGCGTTAGCGGTAAAGAGCGGCGGCCGGTTTTTCAGGTCTCCGGGCGGCAGGGAACTGCGCGATGCGTTTACGCAAACAGTCGAGGAACTGCGCAACCAGTATACACTCGCCTATGAGTCCACAAATGAAAAGAATGACGGCAAGTGGCGGGCAATCGAGGTTAATGTAAAGCGAATGGAGCTTTCTGTACGCGCGCGGCAGGGGTATTATGCGCGCAAGGACAGGTGAGTGGGTCTGCAGTTAAGGGAGCGGTTGTAGCGTGCATAGTGCACAAGTGGGATGCTTGACTCACCAGAGTGGCTCACCTATAGTTCGAAGCGATGAATTTGCGGCTGTGCCGCTGAAGAAGTGAGCAACCGGCATATGAATATCGGTCCAACAGAACTTATCATAATTCTGGTAATCGCCCTGATCGTGTTCGGCCCGCGCAAATTGCCGGAACTCGGCAAGTCGCTCGGGCAGGCGATGGCGCAGTTCCGCAGAGCATCGGATGATTTCAAGCGCTCATGGGAACAGGAAGTCGAACTGGAAAAGACACGGCTGTCCGAGATCAAAAGCGATATAGAGTCTACGGGTGAATCTGTGAGCTATGATCAGGAATATCAGGCCTCGAATTCATACGGTTCGGAGCCCGGCGAAACCGATTCGAACGACAGCGAAGAGATTGCCGAGTCGAGTCCGGAACCGGCCGGCGCCGCCGTTGCGCATTCGACCGAAACCCAGCGAAGCGAGCACTGGATCTGATGCTTTCCAAAAGTTCGGCGCCGGGCCTTCTCCGGCGACAGGATTGGTTGCCGCGAGTTATGCGCTCCGGTCAACCAATTTTTTTATGCGGCGAATGGGGAATCGTATGAGGAATATTGTTGTGGGCGGGAAAGTACAAGATGCGTGACGAGCACTCGGAAGACGGTTTGCAAATGTCGTTTCTCGATCACCTCGATGAATTGCGTCGGCGGTTGGTCTATTCAGTAATGGCGATCGGGGCCGCATTTGTCGTCTGTTTTGCCCTGTCTGGCTATATCTTCGATTTCCTCAGCATCCCGATCGGCGTACAGGTGCAAAAGGCCGAGAAAGCCCGGCGCGCCCTCGGCGGCGCACCGAATCTGGATCAGTTAAAGGAAGGCGACCAGTTCCTTTATGTCCTTGCGCAGGACGAACTGCTCGGTGGCGTAAGAATCCCGGTTGGAATGTCGGCGCCCGCACGAGTTATAAGCAGGGATGGCAGGCTTACAGCCGTTACTGCTCAACCGCTTGTGGTCAACAAAAGTCTTATCCCCGCCGATACCGAAATTACCTCAGTCTTCGGGGAAGCCGTCCTTGCGCCGGGGCTGAACGGACTGATCGTCACAACCGTGCAGGGGGCGTTTACGCTTTATATGCGCGTAGCGCTTTACGCTGCCATAGCCTTCGCCGTACCGTTTCTGTTCTATCAGCTTTGGGCGTTTGTCGCCCCCGGGCTTTACAGCCACGAAAAAAAATACATCGTTCCGGTTCTGGTTACCTCCAGCCTTTTCTTCATTCTCGGCGCGGCATTTGCCTACAAGATCGCATTTCCAGCAGCGTGCGATTACCTCATAGGATTGCAGATAGCCGGAGGGTTCCAGACGCTCATAAACGCAGAGGATTATTTTGACCTTATATTGATAATCATGCTGGGCCTGGGACTTGTGTTCCAGATCCCTGTGATTGCTTTCGTACTGGGAAGAATAGGGCTTATAACTCCGGGTATGCTCTGGCGCTCCTGGCGTTATGCAATCGTAATCATTGCGATTCTGTCTGCCCTGCTTACGCCCACGGCCGATGCATTCAACATGATGATTTTCGCCGCGCCGATGCTGAGTCTTTACTTCTTCAGCATCCTCGTGGTCTGGATTTTCGGAAAACCCCGAAGGACGGATGAAGAGGTCACAGCGCTAAAGCGATCTAGTTGAGATTGGGACGAGGCGCGAGACGGCAAGAGAGATAACGGAACAAACGAAATTAGACGGAAACTACGGAAATATCCACCTATTCTGTAATTTTCGTCTTATTTCGTATGTTCCGTTATCTCTCTTAGGTCCGTGCGCAGACGACGCGAATTGCGTTCGGTATGCACTCAAATCTCATCGGCAGAGTGCCTACATATTCGCCGTCAATCTGCACGGGAGTATTGGGGTTGGAATTGCCGGAAACGGATTGCGTTTTACCGTATACAACGTTCCGGCTGCGCAGATGTCGGCCCGTCAGTCCCAGAGCCGCGTGAGCGAGCAATCCCCGCCTTGTACTAGCGTCGAGTATGCACACGTCAAGTTCGTTTGCGGAAATATCCGCCCGCGGCGCGATGCGGAATCCGCCTCCATAGCCCCGTGCATTTGCGATGCAGGCGAACGTTGCGTTGTAGCTCCGTTCGTCCAGATTTACCGTAAACGGTGTGAGCGGAAGTCTGGCAAGAAACGAAATGCCCGAGGCCCAGAAGGCTCCATATCCGGAGCATCGCTTCCACCCGGGCCGAACGTTGCGCACGATTTCGGCGTCAACGCCGATTCCCGCCATCAGTAGAAAATATCGCTGCCACCCGGTTTTTTCGTTAAACGCCCGGCCGACGCTGATTACGCGGCATTGATTACCGGCAATCAACTCTGCAAGTGTTTGCGGCGAACGCGGCAACCCAAGTTCCGCGGCAAGTACGTTGGCGGTGCCGCCCGGCCATACGGCAAGTGCGGTTTGTGTGTGAACGAGATCTTGCGCCGCTTCGTTGATAGTACCGTCGCCGCCGCACACGATCACGAGTTGAGCATGTTTTTCTGCAGCCTCACGTGCGAAACGTGTTGCATCGCCCGGCGCGGCTGTAGCCCGTGGGGTTACTGCGAGTCCTGCTGCGCCGAGCGCCGTTACCGCGCGGTCGACGAGTTTCGGATCGCGGCGCAACCGTCCGGCGGCAGGATTGAAAATAAACACGATCGGTTCTTTCACAACGCCTCACTTTGTTGCAAGCCATGGGCCAAAACCTGCGGCACGGTGCAAGATGACTGTAAACCGAGAGATACGCGATTGCGGATATTGAATCAGTGTGGACGGGCGGTATCAAGGGGCGAAGCGTTTATACGACAGGCGAGAGAATTTTACTGCGTTTTCAAACGGCGTTGCGCGGCGTTCGGCCCGAGAAGTAGTCGATTATGTTTTCGACTGCGAGCATCGCCATAGCGGTGCGGGTTTCGCGCGTAGCGCTGCCGAGGTGGGGCAGCAGCACTACGTTCTGAAGATCGAGAAGTTGCGGAGCGATTTCCGGTTCATTTTCGAAGACATCCAGTCCGGCTCCTGCAATTCGGCCCGAACAGAGCGCTTCGGCCAGAGCCGATTCATCTACCACGGGGCCGCGCGAGGTGTTAATCAAATAGGCGGAGGGTCTGAGTCGGGCCAGCGCCGCGCGGTCTATGAGGTGGCGCGTCGCTGTGGCTAGAGGCACGTGCAATGTAACTATATCGGACTGTTCCAACAGTTTATGGAAGGACGTGCGTCGGGCGGCAAGTCCGTCGAGGCGGGCGGTGGCGCTCAGTGCAGCGCCTTCGCCGGGGCGTTGATTCAGGGCTGTTGGCCGCGGGGGATCGTCGCGAAACGCAATCTCATCGCGCCCGCAATACAGAATGGATACGCCGAACCCTGATGCGCGCCGCGCAACGGCGCGACCGATGCGGCCGTATCCTATAATGCCCAGTGTTTTTCCGGTCAATTGCGTCCCGAGAAAAAGATCGAAGCTCCAGCCCGTGAATCTTCCGGCGCGCGTAAAACGGTCGGCTTCCGCAACGCGCCGCGTCACGGCGAGAATGAGCGCCCAGGTCAGGTCCGCAGTAGCATCCGTCAACACATCGGGAGTATTTGTAACGACGACGCCGCGCGCACCGGCCGCGGAAATATCTATGTTGTTATAGCCAACCGCTACATTGGCGATAACGCGAAGGCGCGGGGATTGAACAATTACGTCGTGGTCGATCTGATCGGTGAGAAGGCAGATCATGCCATCGGCGTCGCGGAGTCCCTCAATCAGCGCCTCCTTGGAAATCGGCCCGCCGGTTGCGCCGGTCCGGTAATCGCACAAGTCTCCCAGGCGATCCAGCGCCGTTTGGGGCAATTGCTGTGTTACGAAAATTCTGGGGCGCATGGCGCGCGACTGTACCATATGCCCGGCCGTCCGGTCTATGAGTTCTCGATACTAACCGCGTTGCAGAGC
>JAHBSF010000121.1 GCA_019639255.1 Acidobacteriota bacterium
AAGTGCTGAGTGCGAGAAGAAGTGCTGAGTGCTGAGTGCTGAGTGCTGAGTACACTGTAAACAAAGTTCTTTGAGTTTTTCAGCCGCGGAGCGGCGAAAGATCTGTAGCCTGGTGCGTAAGCGCCAGGTCAGCAGTAAAAGAAGGTTCAAGCCCTGAAAGGGCGAAAGATCTTCCGCCCCTCCGGGGCTGGCGCCGCTTCTCTACACCCACCCAGGGCTCGCCGCCCTGGGCTACAGATCTTTCGCCGCTTCGCGGCTGAAAAACTCAAAAACTTTGTTTACTGAGTACTAACTACCCGCTAAAGCTGACGGTGCGAAAAGCAAGCGCCGCAGCTTAGCAGTGCGTTCGGCCTACAGGAACCGCGGAGGCGTTGACATGCGCAGGATCACTTTTGGCGGTGCGAACAGCTTGGACAACTATCTTGCTCGCCCCGATCATTCCGTAGACTGGCTGATGTGGGGTGACGAGGCGGCTGCCGTCATGGCGGACTTCTGGACGACCATCGACACTGTCCTGATGGGCCGGAAGACCTACGAAGTGGCCGCTCGAAGCGGTCAGACAAGCGGTTATCCCGGGGTCAAGAGCTACGTCTTCTCGCATACGCTCAAGCAAGTACCGGACGGCGTGACTCTTGTCCGCACTGATGCGGTTGGGTTCGTTCGCGGCCTCAAGAAAGAGGAGGGGAAGGATATCTGCCTGATGGGCGGCGGTGAGTTGGCGCAGCCATTGTTTGAGGCGGGGCTGATCGACGAGATCGGATTCAACATCCACCCGATGCTTCTCGGCTCGGGAATTCCACTCTTCCACCCAATGAATCGCCAGATCAACCTGGAACTCAAGGAGTGCCGTGCGTTCACGAATGGGTGCGTGTACGTCACGTACCGGGTCAAGAATGAGGCCTGACATCCATCTGAGGCCGACAGTCAAGCGAAATCCTGTTTACCGAAGATCGCTAATGAACGTTCATGGATCGGAATTCAAGCAGCAGACGCAACGGCAACAGCCGCCTCCACCTATAGTCCCAGAACGAGACGGAGGCCGGACTCAAGGTCTTTCAAAGGCTGACCTCGCAGCCGACCTGCGCGTTCCAGCAAAAAGTCACGGTCGAGCGTAATGAGTTGCGAGACGTTGGCCACGGACCAACAAAACGCTGCAACCGACGAGCGGCGCGTGACGGTTTCGCTTTTTGACGCGTGGCTCTTATGAAAATAGAAGCGCAAGTCTTCTATTTTCATTCGTGGTGGTGATGCCGCGAATCATGTTGGTTCGGTTTAGGAGGAAAGAGAGATAACGGAACATACGAAATGATACGAAAATGACTGAAAAGTTGAATATTTCCGTTTGTTCCGTCTGATTTCGTTTGTTCCGTTGTCTCTCTTTCCTCCTAAACCGAGCCAACATGATTCGCGGCATAATCAAACGGAGGTTTATCAGCGTGAAGGCAAAAAAACGCCCGGAAATCGACCCGATCAAGCAAACGCGCGAGGTCGTCCGGCTTTTGAAAAAAGAATATCCGCACGTCGAATGTGCGCTGAATCATACAAACCCGCTCGAACTGCTCATAGCGACGATACTCTCGGCGCAGTGCACCGACGCGCGCGTCAACATAGTCACCGCCGATCTGTTTCGCAAATACCGCCGCGCAGAAGACTACGTCAACGTACCCGCCTCAGAACTCGAACGCGACATACACTCCACGGGATTTTTCCGCCAGAAAACCAGGTCGGTCCAGGGCGCGTGCAGGAAGATCATCGACCAGTTCGGCGGGCGCGTACCGGATACGCTTGAAGATCTCATCACGCTGCCCGGCGTGGCGCGCAAGACGGCGAATGTCGTGATGGGCGTCATATACGGGAAGGCGTCGGGCGTGGTAGTGGATACGCACGTATCCAGGCTTTCGCAGCGGCTCGGACTGACGGGTGAAAAGACGCCGGAAAAGATCGAAGCGGATCTGATGAAACTGCTGCCTCAACGCGAATGGATAGATTTTTCGCACCGGCTCGTAACGCACGGGCGCGCCGTGTGCGAGGCTCGAAAACCGCGATGCAAGGAGTGCGTGCTGGCGAAGATCTGCCCGTCGGCGACCGTCGAATCAACGGGAAAGTGAGATAACGGAATAAACAAAACGGCACGGAACAAAGGGAAAGTTTGACGATCTCGGTATTTTTCGCCGAGTTCTTTGCTCTACTCCTGTAGATCTATCACATCGTGGCGCGTGATGATGCCGACGATGCGGCCGTATTCCTCGACGAGCACCGCCGGCGCCTGCTTCAGATACTTCATCGCACGCTCGACCTCTACGCCCTCGTTCACCACGGGAAACGGCGCATCCATAACCTCGCTTACGGGGGCGTGCAGCAGTTCGCGATTGTTGAGCAGCTTCGCCATCACGCGCCCCTCGCGCAAACTGCCCACGGAATTGCCGTCTTCGAGCACCGGCGCCTGCGAAATCCCGTGATGATCGAGCAACTGAAGCGCTTCGGACAGGATCTGATCCGGCCCGACCGCAATCAGGTGCGGCGTTTCGGAATGCGCCTTCAGTTCGTTGAGCAACCCGATCGTCAGGCGCTCGACGCCCAGCAGCCGCTTCTCCTTCATCCATTCGTCCGAAAGGAATTTCGATAGATACCGCTCGCCCGTGTCGCACACGACAAATACGATCACGTCGTTTTCGGCAAGATCTTCCGCCGCCTTGAGCGCAGCCCACGCAATCGTCCCCGTGGAACCGCCGCAGAAAATCCCCTCCTCGCGCGCCATACGCCGCGCAGTATTGAACGAATCCCTGTCGGTTACGTTGATGATCTCATCGACGTACTTCATATGGACGTTTTCGGGGATTATCTCCTGCCCTATGCCCTCGACCAGATAGGGCGTCGCCTCCATCAGCATGCCGGTTTCCTTGTAGGTCTTGAATACAGAGCCGTAAGGGTCGGCGCCGATCACCCTGATATCGGGATTCTTTTCCTTCAGATACCGCCCCGTGCCGCTGATCGTGCCGCCGGTGCCGAGCCCCGCGACGAAGTGTGTAATGCGCCCCTCGGTCTGTTCCCACAGTTCCGGCCCCGTAGTCCGGTAATGCGCTTCGGGATTCGCCGGATTGCCGTATTGAAATGCCAGTAATGCGTTGGGCGTTTCGCTTGCGATGCGGCGCGCGGTGTTGACGTAATGTTCGGGCGAATCGGGTTTGGCCGCGGCCGGAACCACGACGACATCGGAGCCGAGCGCTTTGAGGTATCGTACTTTTTCCTGACTGCATTTGTCGGTCATCACGAAAACCGAGCGGTAGCCGCGTACGGCGCACGTCAATGCCAGCCCTATGCCGGTGTTGCCGCTCGTAGCCTCGACGACCGTTCCGCCGGGTTTGAGTTCCCCGCTTTTTTCCGCGCGGTTGATCATCGCCATTCCGATGCGATCCTTGACGCTTCCGCCCGGATTGAGCGACTCCATCTTGGCGAGCATCAGGGGCTTGAGTCCGCGCGACATCTTGTTGATCCTGACAAGCGGCGTCCGGCCGACGAGTTCAAGGATGTTGTTTTTGTAGTCCATAATTTCTGCTCACGTAAACAGGAGAGATGACGGAACAAACGAAATGCAACAAAACAAACGAAAAACAAAGCTCCTTTTGTTTTTTCCGTCTCTTTTCGTCGGTTCCGTTATCTTTCTTGCTTCCGCCGGCTAAGCTCCACCGCCCGCGTCGTGACGAAATACTTGGCCAGCATGTTTTCGCGCTCCCAGGAAGGCAACCGCCGCGGATCGCGCAGATAATCCAGAAAGCGCGCCGTTACTTCGGCGAAATGCGCTTCGTGACCGACGTGGTATTTGTCCGGGATCGTCACGATCAGTTGCCCGTTGCGCTCCTCGACGCCTATGCCGGGCCACGAAGACTGCAACGCTGCGGTGCGGCGTTCGAGAGCCGCGCGTATTGCCTCCTTTTCAGCCGCCCCGTTCGGAACTACATATAACTCGGGCCGGAACTTCTCTTCTCTGCCCTGCCGGATCTCTACGCGCGAACGCGTGCCGCGAAAAACTGCAAAATGCGTGTCGCCGCCCTCCTGCGCCTCGTAGTTCCATATGACGTTTATCTTCGCGTGCACGCCGCGCAGCCGGTACGCCACCCATCCGTTGCAGTAATACTCCAGCTTCCCGTCCTTGATGTCGGAAGCCAGAAAAGCCGGAAAATTCGGCTCGTTCGTCACGCGGCGGAACTGTTCGCGCGTGAGCGTGGTGGGCCAACGCTCGGCCGCCAGCACATCTACATCCTTGCGGTAGTCGATGCCCTGCCCCGGATAGACCATCCATTGAATCAGATCCACCAGATGCGTAGTTATGTCGGCGAGGCCCTCGCCCTGTTCGCGCACGTCGAAGAACCATCCCGGCCGTATGTTCGGCGCTCCGGCGACGAGCTTCAGTATGTAATGTACGCTGTCCATAAAGATCGCGGGCTCCTGCTCGGTTCCCTTTGTGAGTTCGCCGAACACCTCGCGGTCGTGTATGAGTTCTTTCTGCAGGATCGTGGTGATTTCGGAACGCTCGGTCATTATGTCGTAGGCGATGAGCTTCTGTTTCTCGGCCGAGCGCAGCGCGGCGTCGAGTTTCTGAAAGTCCGCCGCATCGATGATCCACGGCTTGTCTACCAGCACATTGAGCCCGGCGTCGACCGATGCCTTCACGCGGTCGATTTTGCCGCGATTGCGGCCCGAAATTACTACGACGTTGCCCGGCCGCTCGCGCAGCATGCGCGCAAGGCTATCCGCGCCCGTATGAATTTCCAGTTCCCACGACGTGGGTTTTTCGGCGCGCAGGTTGAAGCGCGCAATGCGGTTCAGATGTTCGGTCAGATCGAAACCGAGCGGCGCGTATACGTGCACGCGCGGCGAAACATCCGTATACATTTCCTTCTGAATCAGAGCAGCGTGAAAATGGCCCGGTTCCAGCGTCATCAACCGTACTTCCTGCATGCTTTTTTTCCCCGGCGACTGCCCCGCGACAATCCAGGCCGCAACCGTTACGGCTGCGAGCGCGCCCGCGATCAACAGATTTCTGCGCATCATCGATTTCCTCCCGGTTACTTGAGCACTTCGGAAAGCGCCGCCGGCGCGCCGCCTCTGGCCCGGCTCAGGTCGGCCGCCTCCATAAACGCCATCATTTCCAGCGTCTCTTCGGGCGCAACCGGAGGCGCGCCGCTGCGGAAAAACTTCAAGATCTCCACGACAAGACCGCGGTAATCGGCCCTCATCTTCTCACTCGTACCGCGCACCGCCTTGCGGCCGAAAGCCACCGCGCCGTAAGTACGCTGCCCGTCGCGAATGCCGCGAAACGTGCCCACGCGCCCGTCCTTCCATCGTCCCGTAACGATGTCGGTTCCGTCCGTATAGGTTCGCGTTACCGACTCGCAGCCGCGTCCCATCAGCGTGTAGAGCATTTCCACGCCGTGTATACCGTACCAGAAGAGGTCAGGATGATGCGGTTCCGTAGGCGAGGGGCTCCAGGCTACGGCGCCCAGAATCCCCTCCAGCGCCTGATCGTTTCGCAGACTCTGGACTTCCTCGACGAAGCGAAGGCTGGATGAGCTGAAAAACGGCGTATCCGATTCGCGCGCCAGACGCACGATTTCCGCCGCATCGCGAAAGCTTCCGGCGAACGGCTTGTCTATGAAGACCCGCTTGCGCGCCGCAAATACGGGCCGCACCTGCTCCAGATGCCGCCTGCCGTCGACGCTCATAAGCATAACTACATCGACTTCGCGGCAGAGTTCCTCGATCGAATCCACTACTTTTACGCCCCACTTGTCGCGCAATTCCGCGGTAAAACCGTCTATGCGGTTTGCGCTCGACTCCACGTCGGGACTGCCTCCCTTGAACGCCGCAACCACGCGCCCGCCGGGAACGTGTCCCTGACGCGCCGGATCGTTGAGCAGCGCAGTAAAAGCCGTGACGTGCGATGTGTCGAGGCCGATTATGCCGATGCGCAGCGGCTTTTCCTGAACCGCCGATGCAGCATCAAACCGGAGATCAACTGCAACGAACAATAAACAGACGAGCGTTAATAATCGTGCGGAGCGATTCATCAGAGTCCTCGGGTGATGAAATTTCGTGTGCGCGTAGATTCCCACAACAGGAAAGGAGAAGGCAAGACAAGAGAAACCACGGAACACGCGGAAGAAGACGGAAAGCACGGAAAGAGAGTAGTACTCTGTGAATTCCACGCCTTCGCATCCGCGTATTCCGCGGCGTCTCTTCTATCTGACCGAGGCGACGAAAGCGCCGATTTCCGCCCTGAGCGCCCGCCATTTGCGGTCGAAGGCTTCGGTGACGCGCACTGCCGAGCGGCGCCGTTCGACCTCATCGGATTGCTGCGCGAGGCGATCGGCGCCCCTCCTTCGGCTCTCGGGCGTAGCTTCGGCGCCGAGCACGCCGCGCAGCAACCGGGCCGAATCCAGCAGATTGCTGAGCGCAAAGAGCAGTTCAATCTGCCCGTCTTCGGGCGCGCGCTGCGGATCGAACTCATACCGCCCGTCGCTTTGCCGCCGCGCGCCTGCAGACGCCGCGTAATCGCTCACAAGCACATCGACTTTGTCGGCTATGCGCGCCGCCGTTTCACCCAGCGCGCCTTCGGCAGGCCCGCGCCCGCCCTCGGGCGGCCCTATAGCTACAACGCGTTCCCCGTTGGTTCCGTGCACCATCACGCGGCGGATTGCGCCCCTGTCGTCGGGCACGGTTAAAGAAACGGTCGGGTATGAAATTACCTGCGCAGCCATGCCTGCAGGACGGTTGCCGCGCAGCCATATTTCCAGAGTCTCGCGGTCTACTGCGTGATCGGCGTATACGCGCCAGCCCGCGCTCGGCGTTTCGGCCGTTACGGAAACGCGCACCGCGCCGTTCGGGGCGCGTTCGGCGAAAACCGAACTCCAGCGCACGAGCACGCCCTCGGTCAGGGGATTGCCCTCGGGACGCGACCGCTGCAATTCTTCTCTTCGCTCCGTTCCCTCGCGCTCGGGTTGAGACGGCGGAGGCGCGCTCGGACGCGCGGCCGGGCGCGGCTCGATGCGAGTGATTCCCTCGCCTCCGAGTCCTGCATCGAGGGGTTTCGTAAGCTGAACGCCGAGGCGCGTGCCGGGAGCAACGACTGCTTCCTTGCCCTTGGCGAGCCACGCGCCGAATACGCCGGCCGCAGCGCCCACGCCCGCACCCAAAACCGCGCCGCCCGCTATTGCCCCGATGGCTGCGCCCGCGCCCGCGCCGCCGCCTATGAACACTACGGTCTGCGTTCTCGTAGAACCGCCCGAAATCTGGCCTTCTTCGTCTATGCGCCGCCGATCGTCGGGATCGGCTGCGGCGAGCGAGCCTTCGAGCGGTATGGCGCGGCCCGAGGGCAATCGCAGCGTATCGAAGCGCACCGCAATGACTCCGGACCTCCGCCGCTTCTGCGCCGGTTCGACCGATTCGACGAATCCCTCGACGGTTGCGCCCTGAGGGACGAGTTCCCTGCCGTCGTCCCTGACTATCGCCTCTATGACGCGCGCGCGAAAACGATCGCTCGGTCGCGAAGAACCCGAATCGAGGCGCGTTTCGAGCCGCAGCACGATTACGGTTCCGGCGGGAATCGTCATTCCGTTTGCGGGAACCTTTGCCCCTACGTAGGGAGGACGCGCCGGCGGGCGGCGCTCGCGCTGCGGAAGCGCAAATGCGCCGGATGCGGGAGCGGCGCCAAGCAATAATGCCAGCAGCGCAATGAGGCTTCGCCGCGGTTGTATATGCGCGATGCGTTTTTGCGCAGGCTGGTACGGAAAAGTCGAATATTTTCGTAGTTTCCGTCTCATATCGTTTGTTCCGTTATCTCTCTTGACGTTTCAGGCGGCGAAGTACCGCCTGCACAATCGGCGAAACGTTTGCTGAACCGGGGGTATGTAATGACTCTTAAGTCCTGCAAGACCGATCTCGAAAGAAAGGTTCATCGCGCGTACGGGCACGGCGCGCAATTTGCCCGATGAGACTTCTTCGCGCGCCGATGATTGCGGAACGATGCTCACGCCAAGCCCGTGTTCGACCATCTTTTTGAGTCCGGCCATGCTGCCGAGTTCCATGATGATCTTCGGATGAAGCCCGGCCTTTTCAAAAAACAGGTCTATCTTCCGCCGCGTATTCCCTCCCTCTTCGCCGACTATCAGCGGTTCGGCGGCGAGATGCGCCGCGCTGACATTGCGTTGCCCGGCGAATCTGTGATCGGGCGGTACGATGGCTACGAGCTGATCCCGCAACAGCAGATCCGTCCGTATGTCCGAGGAATCCACCGGCAGCGATACGAGCCCCAGGTCCAGATCTCCGGCCAGTATCTTCGCCACTATCTCGTCGCTTGTGCCGCGCAATACCGTGACTTGCGCAAGCGGATGCTCGCGCTTGATTTCGGAGAGAATCTGCGGCAACGGATGATGGCTCGCCATCGTAGACGCAGTGCCCAATCTCAAACGCCCGCGCCCGGCCTGCCCGAGCTCCGCCAGATCGTAAAGCGCCTCGTCGTGCTCGCGCAGTATGCGTTCTACGCGCCTGAGCAGCACCTCGCCCGCTTCGGTCAGATATACCTTCTTGTTGATCCGCGCAAACAGCGGCGTCCCGGTCTCGGTTTCCAGCGCCTTGATCTGCGCGCTCACCGCGGCCTGCGTCAAATGCACGCGCTGCGCCGCTTTTGTAAAGCTGCGCGTTTCCGCTATCGCCTGAAATGTCCTCAACTGCCTCAGTTCCATCCCGCCTCAACGCCGCACTCGGATAATTTCCGCTTATCAGAATCATCAGAACTTTTAGTTATATTTATCAACAATGGGAGTGTATGATGACCGTTCCGTGTTGTAAAGATGAGATTTGGCTGTCCCCTGTGGGAGGGATGACTGGATGGGATCGACTCAAGATCAGGAGCGGGAGACGGTAAAAACCCGCAAAAATGAAATCAACGATGAGGGTGATGCTGAGGGCAATGCTGGGAATGATGCTGAGAGGGATGTTCAGAGCGATGCTGAGAGCGATGCTGAGAGCGATGCCGAGAGCAAAGACATGCTCTGGCTGGGTATAGACGGCGGCGGCACCCATACGCGCGCTGCACTTCTGGACTCCGAAGGGCGGTTGCGCGGCGAGGGGCGGGCCGAGGCTGCGAACTTTCATCGTGTAGGGATCAATACGGCGGTCGCAAACATCGTACGCGCGGTGGATGCCGCGTGTGCGTCGGCGGGCGTAGGGCGCGAACGGATCGCGGGTGCGGTTTGCGGGCTGGCCGGCGTGGGCCATGCAAAACATCGCCGCCGAATGCACGACGCGCTCGGCAAGGCGCTCGGCATCGCAAATCTGAAGGTGGAAACCGATGCGCGCGTGGCTCTTGCCGGGGCGACGGATCTGGCGCCCGGAGTCGTCATCATCGCCGGAACCGGGTCCATAGCCTGCGGAATGAACGCACGCGGCGAGTTTGCGCGCGCCGGAGGCTGGGGACCGGCGATGGGCGACGAGGGAAGCGGTTATTATATCGGCCGGCGCGCCCTTGAAGCCGTCGTCTCGGCCTGGGATCACCGCTCTCCCGCTACCAGCATGACCGAACCCGTATGCCGTCATTTCGGCGTCGCCTCGCCGCCCGAACTGCCCGCTGCAATCTATGACGCGCCGCAAAGAATAATGCGCGAGATAGCGCAACTGGCCAAAATCGCCGTAAACGAAGCCCGCAACGGCGACCAGGCCGCGCGCGCCATACTGGCCGACGCCGCATTTGAACTCACTCGCGCAGTGACTGCCGTAATAGAACGCCTGAAGCTGCAGAACGAAACTTTCCGCATCGCCTGTGTAGGCGGCGTTTTTGAAGCCGGCGAACTGATGATAGCGCCCATCCGACAGGCGATAGGGATCGTAGCGCCGCACGCTTTCATAGCGCCGCCGCTGCTGCCGCCCGAGATCGGCGCGGCGCACCTTGCCCGTACAGGCTATGCGCAAAACGCGCAACTCGTCGGTTGAGGCGCATAACTCCACATACGGAATCCCGGCTTGTCAATCACGGCTTGTCAATCAATGCATACTACCGAACAGACCAATCCCCTTACCGCCGAAATCGACCGGATTCCGACGCTCGATGCGCTGCGCATCATCAACGCCGAGGATCAGAAAGTAGCCGAATCCGTAGCCGAAGCATTGCCTGCGGTTGCGCGCGCCGTCGATGCCGTAGCCGAAAGACTCGCGCGCGGCGGCCGGTTGATTTACGTCGGCGCGGGCACGAGCGGCCGCCTCGGCATACTCGACGCATCGGAATGTCCGCCCACCTTCGGCGTTCCCCCGGATATGGTGCAGGGCGTGATCGCGGGCGGATACGAAGCCTGTCACCGCGCCGTCGAAGCATCCGAAGACGACCGCGATGCGGGCGCCGAAGACATGCGCGTGCGCAATGTAACCGCGCTCGACGCCGTAGTGGGAATCGCTGCAAGCGGGCGCACTCCGTACACCATAGGCGCGGTCGAATACGCCCGCCTCCAGGGAGCGTTGACCCTGTGCGTGACGTGCAATCGCGGGAGCGAACTCGCCGCAGCAGCCGAGATTCCCATCGAGGCGGTAGTGGGCCCCGAAGTCATTGCGGGCTCCACGCGTCTGAAATCGGGCACGGCGCAGAAGCTCGTGCTCAATATGCTCTCGACTATGACAATGGTGCGGCTCGGTTACGTCGCAGGCAACCGTATGTCGAACCTCACGCCGCGCAACGCGAAGCTGCGCGAGCGCGCCGTGGGCATCATTGGCGACGAGTGCGGTCTGGATGAAACATCCGCGCGCGAACTTCTTGAACGCGCCGGGTGGGATGTACCTACGGCAATCGTGATGCACAGGACAGGCGCCGAAAGATCCGAGGCTCAGGCGGCGATTGCGCGATCTCACGGGGTAATTGCGCGCGCCGTGGAAGCATTAAGAGAAACAAGTAGAGTAGGGGAGGGATAATCGCCTCCCCCCTCGTCAAACCGGACATGCGGATTTCCCGCATCCGGCTTTCCTGAAAACTCTCGTCGCAAGACACACGCAGGCCAAATCAGACCACAGCAGAATGGTACACATAACGGAGTCCGCAACTGGGTACGCACGCGCCAAAGCGTGCTTTCGGCGGCGAATAAAAGCACGCGAGGGCGCGTGCGTTCCCAGGCATGTGTCCCAATGTTACGTGGTCTGATTTAGGCTTCGGCTTATCCGGCATCTCGGCCGCCTTCACCGGTTTAACGAGGCCGATACGAGTT
>JAHBSF010000122.1 GCA_019639255.1 Acidobacteriota bacterium
GCACCAGGCTACAGATCTTTCGCCGCTACCGCGGCTGAAAAACTCAAAAACTTTGTTTACAGAGTAATAACTTTACTTCTACTGAACTTCAGTCAAGAAAACGTTTGATGCGCAACATCCTTTTCCCAATCCCGTGTGCTTCAAACCAGTGGAGTTCCGCCACCCGATCTGTTCCGTCCGGCAGACGGATGGCGGCGCGGCCTTTGAGCTTCGCCAGCGCCCCTTACCAATTAAATCGATCCTTACGAGACTGGTACAAAGCGTGAGACAGAAAGAGAGATAACGGAACAAACGAAATGAGACGGAAACTACGGAAATATTCAACTTTTCCGTGTTTTTCGTTTAATTTCGTTTGTTCCGTTATCTCTCTTTTATATCCCAATGTCGTGCGGTTTGGATTAGACCTTGCGGCAATAGCAATAAACGAACTCCTGGTCCGTACCGAACGGCGTATGGTGCATTTCGGTTGCAGAGTCGATCAACCTGAATTCCTCGCCAAAGGTGTCGTGCATGCTCTTGGGGCTGTAGCGAACAACATTCAGCCCGCTACATTTCTCGGGGCCTTCGAGCCCGAATGAGGCTACGATGACGTGCCCCCCCATCTTCACAGATCTATTCACCGCACGCACGTACGCTATCCGATCGGCTTCCTCGGTGAGAAAGTGGAAGACCGCCCGATCGTGCCACACGTCGTAATAGTTCTCGGGCAGATCCGCCAGTGTGATGTCCGCTTCGACCCACGTCACGGTCTTCGCGAGTTGACCGAGTCGATCCTGGCTGCGTTGCAATGCCGTCCCGGAGATGTCCAGTACGGTAATGTTTCCATATCCGGCGCTCAGAAGGTCGTCGACGAGCGTCGATGCACCTCCGCCAACATCGATAATCGGCGCTGCACTCCCGATACCTGTCGATTTGATCAACTGGAGCGAAAGCACTGCGTGGTCCTGATACCAACTCACATGCCTCGCGTCCTTCGTTTCGTAGATGTGCTCCCAGTGTGCTTTGTCCGACATGCCCGTATGCTCCCAGACGCGGGATTATATTTGCAAGGCTTCTTTTGGTGCGAGGGGTCAGCGGTTCTCTTTCCCGGCAACCCGAAACTTGCCGCCGCAGCAAGATTCGCCTCCGGATTCAGCGGCGTAGTTGCTGAAGTTTGCCGTACCGGTTCCATATCGAGCGGGCTGTGTGTAGAATCACGGCGCGTCGATGAAGGGCAAGCCTGAGGTTCAGGATATCGAATTGGAGGCCCGAGAGTGTCGCCTTCCTGGGAGCTGAACAGAATCGGGGTGGTCGTGGGGCCGCAGAAACCGGAAGCGGTCGGCGTGGTGCGCGACCTGCGCACGTGGTGCGCCGAACGCGACATAGAACTGCTTGCGCCCACAGAAATTTCGGATG
Organism: Acidobacteriota bacterium; assembly: GCA_019639255.1. Lineage (GTDB taxonomy): Bacteria > Acidobacteriota > Blastocatellia > RBC074 > RBC074 > JAHBSF01. The sequence goes on from JAHBSF010000122.1 coordinate 1,396, forward strand.
AAGTCTCCTGCCCGCACTACTCGGTAACGAATGGCCAACTCTCGGAAGACCTCGACCTTATGGTCGTACTCGGCGGCGACGGCACTATGCTCGGCGCCGCGCGCCTCATAGGCGAGCGCCATACGCCCGTACTCGGCGTCAACTTCGGCTGGCTCGGCTATCTTACCGAATTCACGCTGCCCGAACTTTTTTCCGCGCTCGAAGGCGTGCGCGCGGGACGCTTTCAGATCGACCGGAGAATGCTGCTCGATGTAGGGCTGCGGCGAGGCGAGGAAACCATAGTCCTGCATCGTGCGCTGAACGATGCGGTAATAACGAAAGCCGCCGCGGCGCGCATGCTCGAATTCGAATGCCGCATCGATGATTACTTCGTAAACCGGTTTCGCGCCGACGGCGTAATAGTCGCCACACCCACCGGGTCTACGGCGTATTCGCTTTCCGCCGGCGGCCCGATCGTGCATCCGAGCCTTTCGGCCATAGTATTGACGCCTATCTGCCCGCATATGCTTTCGAACCGGCCCGTGCTTGTGCCCGGCGACAGCGTGGTCGAGATTTCATTCAAACGCGAAAGCGAAGAGATCTGCCTGACCATCGACGGGCAGCTCGTCGTTCCGCTCAAACCGCGCGACCAGGTGGTGCTGCTACGAAGCCAGGTCGTATTCCGCATGCTGCGCCCGCTCAATCGAGATTACTTCGAGGTATTGCGCACGAAGCTGAAATGGGGAACGATGTGAGCACCGAAATGAAGGAGAGATATGCTGTTTCCGATCGGAGATGACAATTCGGACCGCCGGATTACGCCCCTGGTAAACTACGCTCTGATCGCCGCCAATATCCTCGTCTTTCTCTACCAACTCGCCGACGAATCCTTCACCTACGGTTACAGCGTAGTTCCCTACGAAATCACGCGCGGCGTGGATCTGGTCGGAGCGGCCGTATACGACCGCAGCGGACGGATGATTGCGCCGCCGCAGGCGCCCGGGCCCACGCCGATATATCTGACGTTTCTTTCGGCGATGTTTATGCACGGCGGTCTGATGCATATCGGCGGAAACATGCTTTATTTGTGGATCTTCGGCGATAATGTCGAGGATAGAATGGGTCACGCGAAATACCTGATGTTTTACGTGCTGTGCGGCATTCTCGCAAGCGGCGCCCACATAGCCTTCGGGCCGCAATCGCGCATACCGAGCCTCGGCGCTTCGGGCGCGATAGCGGGTGTGCTGGGAGCCTATCTGATACTGTATCCGCACCAGCGCGTGCGCGTGCTGATCCCGCTCGGCTTTCTGAGCCGGATAACGGAAATGCCGGCGATCATAGTCATCGGGTTGTGGGCGGCGCTGCAGTTGTTCAGCGGAATCGGATCGATTGCGCAGACGGCGGAATCGGGCGGCGTGGCCTATATGGCGCACGTGGGCGGATTCGTCGCCGGAGTCATTCTCGTATTCCTGTTCCGCAATCCGCCGCCCGACAGTCGATATAGAGATCGCCATTACGACCAGGATTATTCCCGGTTTAGAAAGTAAGAGAGATAACGGAACATACGAAATGATACGAAAATTACCGAAAAGTCGAATATTTCGGTTTGTTCCGTCTTATTTCGTTTGTTCCGTTATCTCTCTTTCTTTCTAAACCGGGAATCGCCGGGATTTCTCCCGGATTCGGATTCAGCAAATGGACGCCCCAGATTATCAACTCATCACAAAATCCGATGAACTCGCTCCCGCGCTTGCGGCGCTGTGGGCCTCGCCCGTCATAGGGCTCGACACCGAAACCACGGGCCTCGATGCGCATTCATCGCGATTGCGGCTGCTGCAACTCGGAACGCCTGAACGAAGCTGGATCATCGACCTGTTTCACTTCCCCGCCGGCGCGCTCGGTCCCGTGCGCGAACTGCTCGCGGCGCCGCATCCGGTCAAGGTAGCCCACAACGCAAAGTTCGACGCGAAGTTTCTGCTCAAACACGCGGGCGTGCGGCTGGGAGGAATATTCGATACATATCTTGCGAGCCTGCTGGCAAGCGCCGGAAATGAAAGCGACCGCCACAGCCTCGAAGCCGTAGTCCAGCGCTATCTCGGCATTCAACTCGACAAATCCGCGCAGGTCAGCGACTGGTCGGGTGAACTCGTCGGCTATCAACTGGATTACGCTGCGCGCGATGCGGCGATACTGCTGCCGCTGCGCGAAAAAATCCTGGAGCGGCTGGATGAATTCGATCTGATGGTAGCAGCGGGAATCGAATTCGAATGCGTGCTGCCGATGGCTGAAATGGAGCTTGCGGGCTTTTATCTCGACTCGGGCTGCTGGCGCGCGCAACTCGAACGCGTGCGCGCAGCGCACCGCGAGGCATCAGATGAGCTTCAATCCGAACTCGGGCGCGGCGCATCGCAGATGAGCCTGTTCGACGCCCCGCCGCAGATAAATCTCGACTCTCCGCAGCAGGTGCGCGATGCGCTCGCGCGCATAGGCATAGAGGTCGAGGGAACGAGCGAATCGAAGCTTCATAAACTGGCGCGCGAGCACGCCGTCATCAAACGACTGCTCGAATACCGCAGCCTCAGCAAAAGCCTGTCGACTTACGGCGAGAGCATGCTGGATTTCATACATCCCGTGACCGGACGCCTGCACGCCGATTTCCGGCAGATAGGCTCGCCCACCGGGCGGATTACGTGTTCGCAGCCGAGCCTGCAGCAGGTGCCGCACACGGTGGAATACCGCTCGTGTTTCCGCGCACCCGAGGGGCGCAAGCTGGTTGTTGCGGATTTCTCGCAGATCGAAATGCGGATACTCGCGGATTTTTCGCGCGACCGGGCGCTGACAGAAGCGTTTCATTCGGGCGCGGATCTGCACCGGACTACGGCGTCGCAGATGCTCGGCGTAGCGCTTGAAAGCGTCACACCCGCGCAGCGCGAGCAGGCCAAGAGCCTGAACTACGGCATCGTCTACGGCATGGGCGCCGAGGGGCTTGCAAACCGCATCGACTCGTCTGTGCAGGAAGCGGAGGTGCTGATTGAAAAGTATTTCGCGGCGTATCCCGGCGTAGACCGGTGGTTGAGGGATGCGGCGGAGCGAGCGGTGAAGGAGGGCCGGAGCCGCACGGCATCGGGGAGGTTGTGGGTTTACAACTTCGATGTATTCGACCGCGCGCAGATGGCGCAGATGCGCAGGGTAGGCAAAAACGCGCCGATACAGGGCACGGCGTCGGACATATTCAAGCGGGCGATGACGCTGGTGGATGCGGGTTTGAAGGAAAAGGACGCGCAGATCGTCAATCTCATACACGATGAAATCGTGGTGGAGTGCGCAGAAGCGATCGCTGAAGAGGTTGCCGGGATCGTAGAGGGCGCGATGGTTGCGGCGGGGCGGGAGTTTTTGACGCGTATTCCTGTAATTGTTGAGGCCGTTGTCTCCGATGCGTGGCTGAAGAAATAGGGCATCCATCATTGAGCGCCGGATTGTAAGCGCTGTTCAATATTTCTAGTATCGGCGCGAAGACGTAATGTCGTGCGGCGATTTTGCGAATAACAATCCTGGGTTGCTTGCTGACAAATCGGCATCGAGTCGGCGTAGCCGATGGCGACGACCTGATGGACGGGCGGCTTCAGATCGCAAAGCTGGAATTCATAAGCGACGGAAGTCGCCCGCTGCGAACTCAGGTTCCAGTTGTAGAGATATCTTTCCCGGGGATCTGTAACGGATAGCGCCTGCTGGCTGTCGGTATGCCCCTCGATAATCAGTTCGATATCCTTCTTTTGCTGTGGAGGAAGCGCGTCGAGTGCGTTTTTGATGATTTCGCACGCCCTGCCCAGATCCTGTTTCTCTGCGGAGTTTGCCAGTGTGCTGTAGTTTTTCTCGAAATGAATATTCAGGTCGATGCAGGTATCGTCGCCGCACTTTCGAATTACGCCCCGCAAAGAACTTGATTTATCCAGAGACCCGCGAATCTGCTGGATGATCAGATCCGCCTCGGCGCGAATACGCGTGGTTTCTTTCTCAGCGGTTTTGTATCGATTCAATTCCTGTTTGTAGGCTCCCGTCAACATGATGAAACCGGCGAAGCTGGCGACGAGAAGCGCGGCGAACAGATCGGCGAAGGCAGGCCATGGATTTGTGCGTCTCATTTAGCAATTCCTCGCATTGAATCGTGTGGGATGGCATCAGCTTAAATCAATCCACCCGAGAATGTTACAGACAACGGATTCAGCGCCTGGGTACGCACGCGCCCTCGCGTGCGTTCGGCGGCGAATGAAAGCACGCGAGGGCGCGTGCGTACCCAGAGGGTTCCAATGTTTCGCTGACCGATTTAATTTGAAGCGCCGAGATATAACATTTCATGATTCTTTTCCGGATCGCCGCCAGCGACCGAGCAGGCCTCGGCGTTCCACACTTTTCAGTATCTTCACCATAGTGTGGTTTGCTTTTTGCAGCTCACCCGCGACGCCGTCCCCTGATTGCGGCAGATTTACCCTTATATCCGAGATCCCGGCATTGATTCTCTTCAGTTCACTCTGACTGTTGTTAATCAACTCTACAAGTTTCGGGTCGAGCGCAGGGGAGCGCCCGTCATTCAGGCGTGCGCTGATCTCGCCGAGTTTCGACTGAATCTCAGCGAGTTGCGACTGCGCACGTGTTGCATTCTGAAGCCAGGCGTCCAGCGCATTCTGTATCTGCTGAGTCTTGCCGACCGAATCTCCAAGTCCTCCGATGAAACCGTCAAGATTCTGCACAATGTCCGGATACCGGGTTGCAAGCGTTCGCTCCAGACTGCGCAGGTCGTCGGAAATGGTGCTTCGCAGTTCATTGACTAGATTTAGTATCGGCTGCTGAAGAACTGTTGTTGCATTCTGTCCGACACGCTGCCATTCGTCGCCTGCCTTAGCGAGATTGCCTGAGATTTTTTCCACTTCTCCCTGCAGTTTCTCAATGTAGTTTACATATTCCCGCTGCAGATTGTCGTTGAACCCGCCGGACATTTTCTGCCATGAATCAAGAGCCTGCGTTCCCAATGTCTCAAATGACGTCTTGAAGTCATCACTCAACCGCCCCGGCAAATCCGAAAGTTTTGCTGCGGTTTGATCGAGTCGATCGCCGAGTTGCCTAAGCTGCGCCGCCTGCTGATCCTGGCTCTGATACAGAATGCGCGAGGCTTCCTTCTGCTCCTGCTGCATCTGACTCAGATCACCGAGCACCTGGGGAACCATCTGGAACAGCCCCTCCATACGTCCGGCGGTATGTGCGAGAGTGTTTGCGCCGTTCTGCATCTCGGCGATGGCTACCTGAAGGCTCCCGGTCGTCTGCTGCAAATGCCCCACCTGATGGCGGATCAGTTTCAACGCCTCATCAAGGCGTGCGCCGAATGTATTCACAACCGGCTGTATCGTTTCGGTCAGCGTCACTCGCAGATCCTTCAAAGGCTCCATCGAACTCTGAATTACACCGGCGGCCTTACGAACTACTTCCGCCTGAGAAACACTCACTTTTTCGCGGCGCTCAAGGGCGCGACGCGTAGCCCCCGAAAGGGCGACTCGCAATTCCTCTTCTCGTCCGGTAGACCATATCTGCGCAATCAACGTAAAGGTCAATCCCATAAATCCGACCGGGAACGCCTTCGCCATACTGCCCGACAAATGCTCTCCAAGTCTGAGCACCGGATTGCTTGCGCCTCCGTCGCCCGCCTGCAGTTCCTGATAAGCGTTCAACGCAAACTCGAACAACCCGAACAGCGTGCCTGCGATGCCTACAACGAGAAACAGATTCGTCCGGTCGTGAAGTTCGCTTATCATCCCGTCCACGATCGAATCGAGCCGATCCGAATAATCCGTCATCGGGATAAAGAGCCCCTGCGAGCCGAGCTTCTCGCATTCGGTTACATATTCATTGAGGATCTTTGTAGTTTCAGTAGCCGTGGTGGTATTGGCGGAAATCGTGTTTGACGCGGCGGCGGTAATCCCGGCGGAATCAGGTTCTGCCGGCGGCGCCGGATCATACGGGCGCCAGGCTTCAAGAGCGGCGATTTCCTGCCTCATTCTTACGAGCCACGTTTTCCTGTACAAAATGTAAAGTATGTACAGGTGGGCGCCGAAAAAGAGCCAGCCTTCCGTAACATATTTCCAGATTATGTTTCCAAGCAGCCAGATGAGATCGGTGAAGATGTGCATTGCTCAAATACCCTCGGGGCTTCAGGGCTTGTAACAGAACTGCATTCTCGAAAGCGCGATGCTGCGCTTGTCCCTACCCAGTTCCCGGTAAAAACTTTCGAGCATCGATGCAAGCGAATGGATGCGATGCGGCTCGCGGCTCGGCTGTGCGGTCGACAACTCGCGAATGTATTTGTGTGCAGCCCCGGCTTCATCCGTTGCGGCGAATCCATCGGCGGCTTTTCCATAATCCATTTCGGCGGCCCACTGCGCATCTACGCTTTGTTTGCCGCACTCCTGACCGATCGCCGACTCGCAGTTCAATCCCATTCTTATCTGTGTGAGGTCGGATTTTTCGCCCCTGCTGCCCTTTACTATCAGATCCAGCGATTTCGCATCAATTCCCTCCACAGCGCGCAACCGGAAAGCAACTGCGGGCAACAAACTGATGGAAACGCATCCCGAGGATCGATTGGAGACCGAGGTTCTGCCCGTCAGCGTGTATACGCCCTCCCCCGAGCTGCCTTGAGGACACGACACGCTTATTCTTGCCGGATCACTGCGGGAATCGAGCGATGCATCAATTGTCCCCCGGACATCCTTTATCGACTCCGGCGCCTTCAAGTCCTCCCATTGAACTGCATTGACGAACCCAGGATAAACCTCGATCGGTCTCATACAGGCCAGATCCGAGGCGTATTCCTTCAAATGGTCTATCCGCTGCAAACCTCTGCTTCCGGCCTGCTCCCAAAGCGCCTGAACCGCTGCGCGTCCCGCGTCGGCCCACCTTGCGATTACGATGAGCACCAGTGCGCGCGGCCCCCGGTACTGGTAAGTCAGCGTACCGTCCGAACCCGATCTTGCCCCCTGCACCAGAGCCTCAGCACCCGCTTGTGCACCTACATCGGCGCGAAGGCGCTGCAACACCTCTTCGGGACGGAAGCTCGCTGGGTCGCCGGGTTCTTCGGAATAAAACGTTCCCTGGTAGCTCGCCACCAGGGGCACCAGCCATATACCCCAGTCCGATCTCTCGCCGTCGAGCGGTTGTGCGCTCAAAGCGTCGCGCAGCGACCGCGCAACGCACGAGGCATCGACGCCCGCCGCGCAGTCGCTTGCGCCGCGCCCGCCCGTAGCCGCAATCCCGTCGGTGACGATCAGACTCAATCCGTACTCGCCCGCCGACCTTATGGCTTGATGAATATTCGTATTTGCCGACGGTCTGTAAGAAGCAAGGTTCTGTCCGGAGGTGCAATTTCCGATTCCGCCGCCGGAAGCGATTCCTTGAGAGAATTGACACAGGCGAAAACCCTGCACATCCATTGTGGAAGTTTTAAGCTGGCTCAGGCCGTGTTGCAGCCAGTTCACGACATTGGGAACGGTTTGCTGGAAGCCCGTCATTGAACCGGAGCTGTCTATTAGGATCTGCACCTGACCGCGGTAGGGGCGCAGCGGGCGCTCCCAGCAGTAGGTAATCGGCTCTTCGAGCAGCACGGGCCCCGCTTCTACCGGATGCTCTACGGCTGAAATCCCGTTCCCGCGCCGGCACGACAAAGATGTTCCGGTTACGAGCAGCACCGATACCAGCCAACACAAGAAATTCAGGCGGGGCCGCAGCCCGATTGTGCTATCCATTCGCGTTTACCTCCCGAGCCATCGAACCCAGTGGTTTTCGAGAATCAGTTGCAGCGGCCCCTTCTGCAATTCGGTGCTCGGCCGGCCCTGAATTTCCTGTTTGAGCGAGTCGCGCAGCAGCATCTCGGACGGATATGGAATCTCCGTTTCCCGTGTAATATCGAGTTTCTGAAGAAAGAACTCGCGCCAAAAACCCGTGAGTTCCGGCATGTCGTTGAAGCCGATCTCCAGATCCATTCCTTTGAGCGCGCTTGGCCCAGTGACCTGAAATGAAACCGGTTCCCCGACCAGATCGAACCACTCGACGACAAATCGCTTCTGTTGATCTCCCTGCTGCGAGAATATGAGTTTCCGCCCTGCGGGCAGTTTCGATCTGGTAGGAGCGTTCGGGTCAAGCTGATCGTCTTCCTGGTTGCGGGCATGCTTCAAAGCCCCCACCGCTACCAGATGCTTCGAACTTGGAAGATGCAGGTGGCGATCGGAGAGTTGAAGTTTCTCATCGCCTATGGCTTTGACAAGCCATCCGAAAGTATCGCGATAGATCTGGGATCGGGTATCTCCGGACTGGCCGATGAAGTGTTCGGCCAGATGCCAGCCGTTGCCGGCCAGCACAAGATGTATTGCCTGGTCGGGACGTTGACGGCGATACGCGGCAATCATCGTGCGGAGATACTCGAAGGCACAGGCCCAGAACCGATCCAGGATCTTGCGCGCGGTTTTATCCTGTCCGAACCGGTTGTTGAACTGAGACTGTCGTATAAGGTCTCCGATGTTGAGGGAACTGGTGCTTTTATTTTCAGCCAGGGCATTGATGAAACTCTCTCCGGCGTAAAGGATTGATCCGATCTGATCCGGATTCACATTGTTGCCGGTGAACAACGCCAGATCCATCGTACCTCCTCCCATATCGGCGACGAGGAACGCATCCGTGCTGTTTGGATCTCCCAGGATTGTCTTGCAGGCGGAGGATTCGCTGACCGCGTTTGCATCGAACTCAAGCCCGGTCATTTTCTTCAGTTCATCCCTTACGCGATGAACAAGGTTGCGCATCTTCTCCCGGGCCTCGCCCCGCAGCGCAAGCGGGAAGGCGAAGCCGAGGTGGCACTGTATCCGCCAGGAAGTGAGCATCGTCATCCGGTCGACTTGCGCGAGTATCAAGGGCAGCGCGAGCAGCAATGCCTCCCGCACAAAAGCATAACGTTGCAGTCCATAATCGCTCTCGACATCGATCTTGAAGTTTTTGAGCGCCCTCGCTCCATTCACAGGTTCCTGCGGATTCCAGCGGATAATCTGACCGCCTTCCACATCCCAAAGCAGCGAAGGAATTATGTAGCGCTGGCTGTCCTCGCTTCCGTAATTCGCCTCCGGCAAAAAATCTCCCACTGCGGATTTATCGTCCGAAGAACCTTTCGCCATCCACTCGATCAACTCGACGAACTTTCCGGGCTCGACGCAGTATTCCGTGGGGACGCTCATCAGGTCGTCGAATTTTTTACCGGGCGGCAGAAAATATACGATCGTGTTCGTAGTACCGAAATCTATTCCCAGGTAAAGATCGACCGGCGACTGCGACGACCTGGGCTGCGAGGCGCCCGTTCCGGCGTATGTCACTCCGGCGTCTCCCGAATTCGACGCTACAGAGAAATACTTCGGCGCTCCGGCGGAAGACTCGGCCAACCAGGGCAGCAGCGTCGCCTGATGTCCGAATGCGATCCGGAAATCCTTCCGATCCTGCCCGTGCAAAAAGATCCGAAACCATTTCCAGTCCGGCGCAACGAGATTCGGTTTCGGGTAAAGCCCTACGGATAAATCGGGTTTGAACAGTAAATGATTTGAGAGGTAGGTGCGCGCTACGGCTTCGGGCAGGCCATTTACGCCTATATTCTGATAGGAAATTTTCCTCGACGCCGAATCCTTGATCTGCAC
>JAHBSF010000123.1 GCA_019639255.1 Acidobacteriota bacterium
CTATAGTGTCAGACAGCATCGCTGTCAAGCTTTAGTTCTTTACCCTCCGTTAGGGGTGTGATTCAAAGTGCGACACAACGTCGCCGCTCCTGAGCCGGCGAAGCGGCTGAGTGACTCCGATTTGTCAAGTTCTTGCTGGATTGTGCGTCGCACTTTGAATTACACCCGGAATGAAACGTAAGCGGGAAAACAGAAAATTCTTTCCGCGCTCTCGGTTGCTTCTCTTCCGCGCTTTCCGCGTTCTCTTCTATTTCTCGAACCGCCCTATGAAACCGCCTCCGCCCCTCATCTCGATGGTCAGCGAATCGCCCCTTCCAAGCCTCGCACGCCCGATTTCAACCGCCGCCGCTTCGTCGAGCCGATCGCGCACAAGCAACGCCCCATACCTGCCGCCGCCGAGAAATCCCAGCGGCGCTTCGATCCTGCGCGCTTGCGCGCCGTTCATTATCGCCAGAAACCACGTATCCCCGCGCCGCCGCGCAAATGCAGCCAACTCGCCGATCCCGCTCATCGGCAATACTACGGTTTTATCCCACACGCTCGGAATGCTTCGGATCATCTCTACCGCAGGATTGGCGAGAATGTTTTTCGGGTGCGCGCCGTAAACCAGAAGCGGCGAGGTGAAAATCGCCGCGCTCGCAATCTGATGCGCCCACGAAGTCTCCTTGCGCCGCTCGCCGAAATGCATCGGCGTGTAGTCGGCGTGCCCGGCCGGCATGCGCGTAAAGGGCAGCGTAGTATTTATCGGTCCCCACGCTTCAGTGCGTCTGTGCTCCAGGCCGTAGATTCCCTCGCGCGTCATCTCGTTCGGCCATGTACGCGCCTCGCCCGCGGGTTTGTTTGCACCGTGAAAATTCAGCATCAACCCGTGCCCGGCCGCATCCCTTAACATCGTCTGATACAGGTCGATGATCTCCTTCGCTTCGTGATCGAAGAAATCTATCTTCGCGCCGACCGCGCCCACGCGCCTGCACAGCTCAAAAAACTCGCGGCGCGCTTCCTTCGTTCGCAGGTCTCGGCTGTGCTTCCACAACAGCAGCCCCACTCCCTGCTCCCTCGAATACTCAACCGCCTCCCGCAGATGCGCCTCGCTCCACCGCGACCAGAACCCCTCGACTACCTGATACTCAAAGCCGAGCCGCCCGGCCAGAAGCGAAAAATTCTTTACCTCCTCAAGCGTGTTTTCGCCCCCGTCCAGATACTTCCAGACTGCACGGCCGGGTCTGATCCACCCGGTCTTGATCCCGGCGGGAAACAGCTTCGGATCGGGAGGCGGCGAAAGATTGTGCACGATGTCGCTGTTGACCAGCGCGTCGAGATCCGCGCCGATTACTACTACACGCCACGGAGTCGTAATCTCCCCCTCAATCGCCGCCGGCTGTTGCAACCTCTCGACATCCGCGGCGTAACGCAACCGGAAGGGATAACTCGCCGGATGGGCGTGCCCGAGCCGCACGCCGAATCCACGCCGCCCGTCGGCCTGAAGCCCCATTCCCGCGTAATCAATCAGCGCCGCCTCCGTGATCGATGCGTATCCGCCTCCACGCGGCAGCCTGATCGTAAGAGGCGGCGCCGCCCACTCGCCGGCGCTGAGCCCGGCGATTTCGCTGCGTGCGTGTATTCCCTCGTAGTGCCCCTCGAAATCGTGATGCCAGACCGTGCTTCCCTCCGGAATCACAAACGCGGTCGATTCGTCCGGCGCACGAGCTTTGCCGCCGCCCGCGCCCGGAACGATAAAACGAAAAGCCGCGCCGTCGTTGAAGACCCGGACCTCCAGAGTAAAATCCGCACCCGTCTGCACGCGACGCAGCCGCAGTCGCGCGCCGTTGCACCGGTTGACCGCTTCGGAGTGATTGCCGCGCCAGGCATAGCGCTCATTTACGCGGTAACGCTCGATTGCGCCGACCTCGACGCCCGCGCACAATTCCTCGCCATCGACGCTCATTCCGAACGCCGAAGTTTCAATTACCGCCCGATTCCCGAATGTTATGCTATAACTCAATCGCCTCGCTTCATCCTTCATCAACCTGAGCACAAGCCTGCGGTCCGGGCTAGCGACTTCGGACCCCGATTCCTGAAAACCCGCCGCACCCGCCGCGAACGGCGCGAACGGCGCCGCCAGCGCCGTCGAAAGAAACACACGACGCGACCAGGCGTTTCTCGTAGCAACGGAAATATCATTCCGCGCTTTCCGCATCAACATCTCCGCGTCTCCCGCGGTTTCCTGTTCTCTTCTCATACCTGTCCGCGTTCACGCCTTCGCACGAAATACTGATCCTGCTTCGGCTCGCCATCGCACTCGATGGCGATCGTGGTAATCGGCGCATCAGGCGCTTTCACCGGCAGCCCCGTAAAACGCACGCGGTAATCGTCCTGCTCGAACTTTACGTTTTCATTCGTGGCCAGCAATCTTGCCGATTTCACCCTGTTCATCAATCCGGCCAGCGCGACGGTTTCGCCGGGCCAGAAATGCACGTGCATATAAAGCGTAGCGCCGCGCCGCGAAAAACTCGCAAACCGGCAGCGCGTCGGCTGGCAACGATCTGCGCCGTAAAGCGAGCGCCCGTTTTTGTCCATCCACGCGCCGACCGTATTCAGAATCTCTACGGATCGCTGCGGGACCGAGCCGTCGGCTTCCGGCCCTATGTTGATGAGGTAGTTTCCGCCGTCGCGCGCGCAGGCGATCAGATTGCGTATGACCTGTTTGGGCGCCTTCCAGGCATCGTCGGCCGCGTGATACCCCCAACTGTCGTTCATCGTCATACACGCTTCCCACGCCTTGCCTTCGGCCGCGGCCTCTATGCGCTGCTCGGGCGTAAAGAAATCCCCCATCTGCTTCTGCGGATCATTGCGGTTGTTGACGATGATGTCGGGCTGCAGCCCGAAGACCATCTCGTTCATACGCTCGGACTCCCAGCCGCCGACGTCGAGCGGCCACGGCACGTCGTACCATAGAATGTCGATCTTGCCGTAGTTGGTCATAAGTTCGCGTATCTGCGCGTGCGTATAATCCACAAAACGCCTGCGCGCCGCTTCGTCAAACTGGCACCGCGCGCCGTCTGGGTGATGCCAGTCCATAAGCGAAAAATACAGACCCACGCGCAGCCCCTCGGCGCGCACCGCATCTACGTACTCGCGCACCAGATCGCGCCCCGCAGCCTGGCGCGGCGCGCAGTAATCCGTAGTCTTTGTGTCGAACAGGCAAAAACCCTCGTGATGTTTGGTCGTCATGACCATGTATTTCATGCCGGCGCGCCGCGCAAGCTGCGCCCACTCGCGCGCAGGCGAGGGCTTCGGCCTGAACCGCCGTGCAAGCTGCTCGTATTCCGAAACCGGAATGCCTTCCATCTCCATCACCCATTCGTGCCGGCCGAGGATGCTGTACAACCCCCAGTGGATGAACATCCCGAATTTGGCCTCGTGCCACCATTTCATACGGCGAATCCTGTCTTCTGCTGATTGATCGTAAATCGGTGCGGCGCCGAAAGCGGAATGGTCGGCGGCTGTGGTTGCGGCGGCTGCGGCTGCGCCCGCCCCGAGCAACCTTAGATAATCGCGTCTGCTGAAACCGGTCTTGTCGGTCATGCTCAACTCCCCATTGAAAACAAACCCCACAAGACGCGGAATGAAACGGAAGATGCGAAATCCGCGGTTTTCCGGGGTTTTTCCGGGGTTCTTCCGGCAATTCTCGGTGTAAAAGATAACGGAACAGACGGAATGAAACGGAACAAACGAAATGTTCGATCATTTTCGTGATTTCCGTCCATTTTCGTTTGTTTAGTCGTCTTTTTTCTCCCTTGAAGAGCGCCCGGTTCAAAACGATTGCCGCGGTTTTTCCGTGAGTTCCGTCTTCTTCCGCGTCGAGTGCGGTTTCGCTTAAAAACTCAACCGCAACGACCCCTGCATCACACGCGGCGAACGCACCGTGATGGGCTGGCCGAACGTCGCGTTGGTCTGAGTCGCCTGCCCGGTGGCCGTGTTCAGATTCAGCGTCAGGTTGGTGTCGATGTCGTTGAAGTTGGTGTGATTGAAAATATTGTACGTCTCCCAGCGAAATTGCAGTTGAAGGCTTTCGCGTATGCGTACGTTTTTGAACATCGCCAGATCCGAATTGATCACCCCGGGCCGGCGTATGATGTTCCTCGACGCGTTGCCTATCTCCCCCCTCGCCGTCGGACGCGCAAAACACGATGCATCGACGAAAATCGGCGTGCCGTTTGCTGCGCTCCCAACGCTGCGGTTCGGATTGCACAACACCAGCGGACGCGCATTCAACGACCCGCCCGTGATGTCGGTCAACCCGCCGACATACGATACCGCTACGCTCTTGGGCCGCCCCGAAACGAGCGACGTAGTCCCGGACAACTGCCAGTTGTCGAATACCCCGCCCAGCACCCGGTTGTTCAGCTTGCGCCCCAACCCCGGCAGATCCCATATGTAGTTGGATGTGAAGATCTGCGTCTGGTCGTGATCCGCAGGGCCGTAGTTGAACTCGCGATAAGGCCGCGGGAAGTTGATGCTCGAACTGTCGTCGTTGGCGTAATCCATCGTGCGGTGCCAGGTGTAGGCGATGCCGTACTGGAAGCTGCGCGCGTAGCGGCGGCTGATCTGCACCTGAAGCCCGTTGTAGTTCGACGCGCCCGAACCCATTACGACGTTGATGTCGCCGTAGCCCTGATAGGGGCGCAGGAATTCGTCCGGCAGCGCCCCGGTAGCGGTCGCGCTCGGCGCACTGAACGGATTGCGGTTCTGCGGATTCAGATCCAGAAACCTCGCGCCGTCCGGAACCGTGTTGATGTTGCGCAACTCGCCCAGATGCCGCGCAAGCGAGCCTACGTAGCTTATTTCGATGATCGTTCCCAATCCGATATCCTGTTGTACGCCCAGGGAGAAGTTGTAGATCGTCGGCGTCTTGGTGCGCACCTCTACGGCGTTGAGACCCGTGGGCCGCCCCAGCGCCGTGCCCACAAGATTCACCAGATTGTCTATGGTTCCGAAATCTATAGTCACGTTGCGCTGGAACGGCGGATTGCTCACCAGATTCCCGCCCGTCGTGCCGCCGCCCGTGCGCGTGCTATGATACACGCCCCCGTGCGCGCGCAAAACCGTCCTGCCCGTACCGAACATATCCCACGCAAATCCGAAACGAGGCTCCCACTGTACAGGCGCAGGCAGCTTGAATCCGCGCGGAGTTCCCGCATCGGTTCCCACCGCGATCCCGTTGAGCGGGTCGCCCACTCCGGGCACAAACGTGCCTACAAGGTTCACGTTTGTCAGCAACTCGCCCGTCGCCGGATTCTGCGCGCGCCGGTTGGCCGTCGCACACGCGGCCGCGGCCGGCGTCCCGCCTACGCAAAACGGCCGGTACAACACAACCGCCCTCGCAGGATCAAAACGTCCGGGATCAAAATTCGAGGCGTCGAGCCGGCGCTGCGTCCACTGCGAAAACCATCCCATACGCGCGCCGTAGTTGAGCGTAAGCCGCCGGTTGAACTTCCACTGATCCTGCACGTACCACTGTACGAGCACGCGCTCCAGATCCGTGTGCGGGCGCGCCGAGGACTCGCTGTAGCTGCGGAAACTCCCCAGCAGCGCATTCGCGTAAGGATGTCCGGTGTTGCCCTGCGCGGCGGTGAAGTTGCTGTCGTTGCCGCTGAAGTTGAACGTACCGGTCCAGTTCCCTCCGGGCGCTTCCCCGTTCCTTATGCGCTCGATGTAGATTCCGGCCTTGTAGGTGTGATTCCGGCGGTTGTAGGTGAAGTTGTCGGTAATCGAGGGCAGTATATAGTCGTTGCCGACCTCGCCCCAGCGGTCGAGCCAGTTTATGTTGGCTACCGCCGCCTGCTGCGCAAGCCCCCCCCAGCCCGTGGCGCGCGGAATCGCGCCGAGACGGTTGTTGGCCGGGAAGAGCTGCGGCGCGGTGTAATTGAGCGCAGCGCGCGTCAACCGCTCCAGCTCGCCGTCCGACGGAATGAACCCCTCCGAATCGTGCCGCAGCCCGAGCGAGACTTCGTTGACCATCGCGGGCGAAATCAGCCGCACCCAGTTGATCGACATTCCGTTGTCCCTGTAAAGATAGTGCGAACTGATGCCCCACCGGTTGTTGTCGCCCCCGGGCCACCCCGAAGTGTCGAAACCCTCGTTGTCGGCCGTCCACCACTGCGCGTTGACGAAAAAACTGTCCTTCTGCGTGGGCTTGAAATCCACGCGGATTACCTGGCTGCGCTTCGGCACATCCACGCTCCTCTGGACTACGTAGTTGAAGGCATTGCCCGCAGCGTTGCGCCCGCCGGGCTGGTTCGGCAGCGGAAAGTAGTTGAGCATCGCCGCGCCGCTCGGATTGAAACGCGAGCGCGCAATGATGTTGAGCCCGAGCGGATTGTCCGCCGTCGCGCGAGACGGATCGCGGAAACACGCCGTCTGATCCGAAGCGTTGCAGTTGCCGGCAAGCAGGGGATCGCGTATGTAGGCCTTGACCGGATTGCCCCCGGAAATTCCCGTAAACGACTGCGAGAAGTCCCCGGCGCGCTCAAGCGCCGTGGGCACGGTGACGAACTTCGCGCCCGAAGGCGTAATCGTGTGCGGCTTTTCCAGCGAATAGAAAAAGAACAGCTTCTCCCTGCTCCTATTCGGATACAGGCCGGGCGCCTGCACCGGCCCGCCGAAGTTGAAGCCCCATATGTTGTGTCGGTAACGCGCGCGCGGCAGGTTCTGCCGGTTGTTGAAAAAACTGTTGGCGTTGAGCGCCTCGTTGCGCAGGAAGTAATACCCCGTGCCGAAGTAATTCTGCTTGCCGCTCTTGGTCACGATGTTTATCTGCGCGCCGCCGTTGTTGCCGAATTCGGGCGAGTAGTTGTTGCGCAGCACCTTGACCTCGGCTATCGCGTCCTGATTGGTCGTCATGCTTACCTTGTTCGACCCGCTCGGCTCGCTCGCATTCAGGCCGTTGACCGTCGCAATCGTCGAGCGCCCGCGCTGCCCCGATACGTTCGGCAGATCCGTGCCGAATCCGTCGCCCACGCTCTCTACGTCGTCGATGTAGGATACGCCCGGCACCAGCCGCAAAAGCGACGTGATGTCCCTCCCCTTTGTAGAAATCAGCGCAATCTGATCCGATGTAAGCCTCCCCGTCAGATCGCTGCTCGCCGTCTCTACCATCGCCCCTTCGGCCACCGTCGTTACGGTCTCGGTCACCTCGCCCACTTCGAGCGCCAACCGCCCCAACCCCAGATTCTCGTTCGCACTCAGTACGTTGCCCTGACGCTGCAAAACGCGGAATCCGCGCTGCTCCACCCTCACCGTGTATACGTCGGGCTGCAACGCAGGCACGCTGAATACCCCGGAATCGTTCGTAGCAGCCATCCGCCTCTCGCCCGTCTTCGCACTGATTACCGTCACCGCAGCCCCCGCTACCGCGTTCCCCGATGAGTCGATGACTACCCCCGAAATCGTCCCCGTAATCGTCTGCGCAAAAACCGCTCCCCCAATCATCAGCGCACCCAATACCCCGGCCGCCATTTTGTAAACGCGTGTACCTGCCATCCTCATCGCCCACCTCCAGCTCGAAAACCGCAATTTCTCGATCGCCCCTCAAACCAAACCGCGAAATGTACGGAAAACACCGGAAATCGCTCAAAACCCGGAACGGTTCCCCAACCTTCCTGATCCCCGCGCACTCCATGTCGCCGTCGTTTATTTTCCAGCGTTATCGGTAACGGGGCTTATATACCGTTACCGATAACGATGTCAAGAGCAAAAAAAATCGGGGGGTGGGGTCAGCGGGATGCGGCGAGGGAGGAGCGGCGCAGGAGGAGGCGGGGAGGAACGACGATGTACTCGGGCGAGATGGGTGTGGAGGAGCCGTCGATGGAGGCGATGAGTAATTCGGCTGCGCGCTGTCCGATTTCGGCGGTGGACCAGGCGACGGTAGTCAGGGGCACGGCGAGCATATCGCCGTAATGGACGTTGCCGGCGCCGACTACGGCCAGATCCGGCCCCACGCGAAGACCGGCTTCGTTCAGGGCGTGTATGGCGCCGATGGCGGCCGGATCGTTGGCGGCGAAGACGGCTTCGGGCAAGTCGCCCTCGGCGATCCAGGAGCGCATCGTGCGGTAGCCGTCGTCTTCGATGAATCCGCAGTCGCGCACGAGTGCGGGGTTGAATTTCAGGCCGCGCCGCGCAAGCGCCCTTTTATACCCCTCGAAGCGGTCGTCGGCTACCGATGCGGCGGCGCCGCGCAGGTGCCCTATGCGCCTGTATCCGAGGTCTATCAGATGTCCGGTCGCCATCTCGCCCACAACTACGTTGTCGGTCGTCACGACTGGGCAGCGCAGCCTCTCCAGGCGCCTGTCTACGAGCACGAGTTTCAATCCGTCCCGTATCATCTTGCGGTAAGGCTGCGCGCGGCCGGGCGGCAGCGCCGAAGCGACGATCAGTCCGTCGGTGCGCAGGCGCAGCGCTTCGACCTCGGCGATTTCGTATGCGGCGTTTTCGTAAGTATTGCAGATCACAATCTGCAGCCCCGCCTCCCGCGCCACGGATTCGACGCCGCTCAATATCTCGGCGAAATACGAGTGCATCAGATCCGGCACCACCATACCCAGCAGGTTTGAGCGGTTCGTAATCAGCGCGCGCGCGTGCTGATTCGGACGGTACTTCAACCGCCGCGCCGCCTCCAGCACGCGTTTGCGAGTCTCGGCGCTGATCTCCGGATGATTGTTGATGGCGCGCGATACCGTCATCTTCGAGACGCCCAGTTCGCGCGCAATGTCGGCCAGTGTAGTAGGCATAACGAAAAACCTGTCTTTATTACCCCTGTTTATTTCCGCGTCTTCATTTCCGCGCTATCCGCGTTCTCTCCCAGCAATTCCCGTTTTTTGAGTGAAGAGAGATAACGGAACAGACGAAATGAAACGAAAATCACTGAAAAGTTTGGTATTTCCGTAGTTTTCGTCTTATTTCGTTTGTTCCGTCATCTCTCTTCACTCAAAAAACGGGAACAGCCGCTTGAGTTCCGACCGGTCGGGTCTTCGTCCGTATTCGCATATCTCGAACGCTTCGGCGTAACGCACGCTCCTTGCGCGTTCTGCTCCGTACCACTCGCCGAGCAGCGAGCGGAACCGGTCGGCGATCGCCGTGTTTCGCGCGGCGTGCCCGGAACGCACCTCGGCTACGCGCCGACTTCTCTCTTCCGCATTCTTCGGCATCAAGCCTTCGTGGCCGTTTGCGCCGCCTTCGAGAAACTGCGACTCCATCACGGCCAGCGCATCCAGCTTCTTCTCCATCACCCCGTCGATCGATACGATGATGTCGGGCGCCGAAGGATTCGGTTTCTGAAAGCGGTCGGTGTAGTACATAAACACCGGATTATTTTTGAGCGGCGGCGTTTCGGGGCATATGAAGGGAACCGTTACCATGTAGGCTGCGTCCTGCACGAGTATGGCGGTGTAGCGGTGATCGGGGTGGTAATCGTTCGGGCGCGGCGCTATGACGAGATCGGCCTTCCATTCGCGAATGAGGCGGATGATGGCGCGGCGGTTTTCGAGCGTAGGCATCAGTTCGCCGTCGTGATTGTCCAGAACTTCAACCGTCGATCCGAGTATGCGCGACGCGGCTTCGACTTCGGCCTTGCGCCGCAGCGCAAGCGGCCCGCCCGCCTCGCGCCAGTGCCCTATGTCGCCGTTCGTAACCGATACGAGCTTTACGTGATGCCCGCGTGCAGCCCACATCGCTGCGACTCCGCCCACCTGCAATTCGCAATCATCCGGATGCGCGCCGAAGGCGATGATTCGCAATCGGCCGTCGTCGGGAGGCGCGGTGCGCTGCTGCGCCGCAACGCCCCGGACAACGATCAGCGCCGACGCTGCGATCACTACAAGACATATCAACGATACTTTCGACCATGCTCCTGATTTCATAACGGTATGTTCTCCTTCCGGGGTAAGTTGCGATCATCTTACGCATACGCGGCGGCGTTGCACAGCCCTCGCACGCCGTAATTGAACGCATATATTCAACTTTCCCGTAATTTTCGTTTCATTTCGTTTCATTTCGTTTGTTGCGTCATCTCTTGTCGTCTTTCGTCGTCTTTTGTAGTCTTTCGTCATCTGAGGATCATCCATACATGAACATCGATCGCAACACGGTATCGGTCGTAACGGGCGCGGGGTCCGGCATAGGGCGCGCGCTTGCGCTGCGGCTCGCACGCGAGGGTTCATCGCTTGCGCTTGCGGATGTCAACGCCGACGGGCTGGAGCAGGCCGCGCAAATGGCCGAAACTCACGGCGCAGAGGTTAGCCGGCACATAGTCGATGTATCCGACAGCGAGCGCGTAGCGCAGTTTGCCCAGGAAGTAATTGCGCGTCACGGCCGGGCCTCGATTCTGGTCAACAACGCCGGCGTGGGTTTGTACGGCGTAATAGAACAGCTTTCCATAAACGACATCGACTGGCTGATGGGCGTCAACTTTCGCGGCGTCGTGCACGGCGTCAAACACTTCCTGCCCATACTCAGACAACAGCCCGAAGCGTATGTGCTGAACGTATCGAGCGTATTCGGTTTCGTAGCCCCGCCGGGGCAGGGCGCTTATTGCGCGAGCAAATTCGCCGTGCGCGGATTCACCGAAGCGCTGCGGCACGAGTTGCACGGCACGAACGTGCACGTAGCGGCGATACATCCGGGCGGAGTAAAGACTGCGATTGCGCGCAACGCGCGCGTAGGCGCAGGGGCGGAAGCATCCTACGCAGTCGAGGCCGCCGTGGATTTCGACAAACTGGCGCGCACGACTCCCGAAGCCGCCGCTGAACGTATTATCAAAGGTATTCGGCGCAACCGTGAGCGCATACTGATCGGCCCGGATGCGAAGGGCATCGAGATTCTTCAGAGGCTTATGCCTGTAAAATACTGGCGCGTGATGGGCGCGTGGCTGGAAAAACAGACCGGCAAAAAAATGCTCTGAGAGGCTGAATTCCGGAATACCTGAATATGATCCGTGATTTCCAGT
>JAHBSF010000124.1 GCA_019639255.1 Acidobacteriota bacterium
TTTATTTCGTTATCTATCTTTCCTCCCAAACCGGGAACTTCCGGCGCTCTGCTTTCTTCATCCGCAGTATACGCCCTAAACGTAATTTAAGTTGCGCCGGACGAACTCGGAGTCGAAATAACGGATCGCGCGGTTGCGGTCGCGTGCAATCTGCGCCCTTAATTCGTCAACATTCGCAAAACGCTTTTCGCCGCGCAACCTGTGAAGCAAGCGGACGCGGATCGTGCTTTCGTACAGATCCCCGTCGAAATCTATCAGGTGCGTTTCGACCGTAGATTCCACATCACCGCCGAATGTTGGGCGCTTCCCGACGTTCGTTACGCTTCGGCGCCAGGCCCCGTCTACGAGCGTGAGCGTGACGTATACGCCGTCGACCGGCAGCACGCGGTTCTGAATTTCCAGGTTTGCAGTGGGAAAGAGCAGCTCTTTACCCACGCCGCGTCCGCGCGCCACGGCGCCTTCAATGCCGTAAGGCCGTCCGAGCATTCGCCGCGCAAGATTTACTCGCCCGGCTTTGAGCAGGCGGCGGATCATCGTCGAACTGATGCGATGGTTGCGCAACTGCACTTCGGGCACCTCATCGGCGAGGAAGCCGTATTTTGCAGAAAGCGCGCGGAGCAGTTCTATATTGCCCTGGCGGTTATGCCCGAACGCGAAACCCTTGCCCAGATAAACCTCGCGGGCTGCAAGCCCCTCGACCAGGTACTTCCGTACAAACTCTTCGGCGGAAAGCACTGCAAGTTCGGCGTTGAAGGGGAGGACTACTACCTGGTGCATTCCGAGCAACCGGAGGCCTTCCATTTTTTGATGAAAGGTATGCAGCAGCGGCGGAGCGGTTTCCGGGCGCAGAAACTGTCGCGGATGCGGATCGAAAGTAATCAATGTGGGCGTTGCACCCGCAAGCAGTGCGCGTTCTACGACCTGTTTCACGATCGCCTGATGACCGAGGTGCAAACCGTCGAATACGCCCAGCGTGACAACGGTGGGGCGCTGCAACCCCGGGGCATCAATAGCCTTGAAGATCTCCATTACAATTCGACCTGCAATTGATCGTAAGCGAATTCAACGCCCGGGGGCAGATGACGGCTTGCTTCGGCGTGTTTTATATCGTGGCTCATATGCGTAAGTAGCGCTCGGCGCGGTCGCAGACGGGCGATATAGTCGAGTGATTTTTCGAGGTGCAGATGCGTCGGGTGCGGCTTCAGGCGCAGCGCATCTATTACGAGCAGGTCGAGACTTTCAAGCTGCGCAAGCGCGGCCTCGGGAATTTCGTTGCAGTCGGTAATGAAGGCGAAGTCGCTGGTTCCGTCGCTGAACCGAAACCCGGTCACTTCGCCGCCGCCGTGCAGAACGGTAAACGGCGTGATGGCAATGCCGCCCACTTTGAATGGACCGTCGATTGTATTCGGAATGAGTTGTGGCAGCCCGCCGCCCGTATTTTTGGCTTCGAACACATAATAAAATACGCGGCGCAATTGCCGCCAGGTAGATTCGCTTGCGTAAGTGGGCAGAGGGCCGTGGCGGAAGTTCAGCGGTCGTATGTCGTCCAGTCCGAATACGTGATCCGCGTGACAGTGTGTAATGAGCAACGCGTCGAGGCGGCGAAGTTTGTTGCGCAGCGCCTGCCGGCGGAAGTCGGGCGATATGTCGACCTGCAAAGTGTGCGGGCCGTGCTCGACGAGCAAGCCGGTGCGCAGCCTGCGGTCGCGCGGATCGTTCGAAGTGCAGGTTATGCAGTCGCACCCGATTACCGGGACGCCTACCGAAGTCCCTGTTCCAAGGAACGTAAGTTTCATTTCGGCCGGAGTAAGGTTGCCGTTACGGATTCGGTTTGCGAAAGCGGCATTATGCGCGTTTGAGCGACACAAACTGCATGCGCAGGTCCGTGAGCAGTCCGTCGAAGAAGCTCTCTTCGTCGCGCGTGAGGTTGCCCTGGGTCTTCTCGCGCAGTATTCGCAGCATTTCAATGGACTGCTGCGCTGCGGGAAGATTGACCTGCGGCCGTCCCGTGGCCGGATGCTCGGCGAGTCCAAGGTGGATGAACGCCGGAGCGGCGAATTCCATCACCACGCCCATAAACTCCGTCATTTCGCCCTGAGAACCGCTTTCGGGATCGAGAGCGTTGCTGAAGTCGGCTTCACTTTCAGGCGCCGGCGGCGGTTCGACCGCAGCCGGCTCCGCGGGTTGATCCTGCTCAGCGGATTCGCGCAATGAACCGTCGGGGTTGAACAACCGGCGATCGGTAACCTTGAATCCTCCTTCATTATCTTCCGGCATATCTTTGTTTACTCCTTCGACTTTCGGGCTTGGCGTTGAACGACGATATTAGCATCGCGGCGAATCAGGGGACAAGAAAGAGAGAAACGGAACAAACGAAATGAGACGGAACAGACGGAAATAATCATCTTTTCCGTATTTTTCGTTTTATTTCGTATGTTCCGTTATCTGTGTTGATTGGCTGATTTAAGCTCCACGCTGTTGCTGACGAGCGTCGTCGAAAGCGCGCGCTGAAGTTCGGCAGCGGCCTTCGTGTAATCGGTCAGCGCCCTGAGTTCGCGCCCGCGCGCAGACGATAAAGCATTCTGACGGTCCAGGACCAGAAAGTTCGTCGATTGGCCTGCCTCGAACTTGCGCACCTCGCTCTGGTATTGCAGTTCGGCGTTGGCTCGCGAATTCTTTGCAGCCTCGACGCGCCGGCGCGCCGTTTCTGCGGCCTGGAGCGCATTGCGCACCTCAATCTCGATCTGAGTTTCGGTCCTCTGCCGCTGCGCATCCAGTTGCCGGCCTTCGGCGAGCGCGCGTCCGAGTTGCGCCTGCGCCGTGCGGTTCCTGATCGGAAGCGTGATGTTCAGGCCGAAGCGCCAGGTCCGGAAGTCGTTTCTCAACAGGTTGACGAGACTCTGCCCGTAACTGCCGAGGAAGGCGTCGGGTATGCCTCCGCCGTTTCCAAAATCGAGCGGCGGCAGTCCGGCAAGCTGGGACAACTGGTTGATTCGCGAATACAGGGCGATGTTGCCCGCAGTAAACGGATTTTCCTCGGGCCTGATGTTGCCCGAAAGTCCCGCCGTGCGGTAGCTCGCAAACAAATCAATTTGCGGCTTTGTTTGATCGCGAAAGAAATCAATGTCTACCTTGTTGAGTTCTCCGCGCAAACGGAACTGCTCGAGTTCGGGCCGGTTGCGAAACGCAAGACGAACGGCGTCCTGCAGCGGAGTGCGAACGCTCGAATCGATTTCGGGTACTTCCGTAGGTTCGAGTTCGGACTGCCATATCTCGGAATTTTCAGGTTGCAGCAGCAATCCCTTCAGCGCGTTTTCGGCGCGCTGTATTGCTTCCAGCGCAGCTTCGGCTTCATCCGTGCGCCGCTCTACCTCTACGCGGGCCGAAATGACGTCGGACGGTGCAAGCACACCGGCTTCTACGCGGCGCTGATTGCTCTCAAGCTGCGTTTGAGCAAGCTCCACGGATTCGACCTTTATTTCACGGTCGCGCCGCGCAAACACCAGATCCCAGTATGCACGCTGCACCTGCGCGATGATTTCCACGGCGCGTTGCCTGAACTGGCTGTCGGAAATATCGAGCCGCTTCTTCGCTATCCGGATCTGGCGGCGCGGCGCGTCGATTTCTCGGTTGCGCCACAGCGGTTGCGTATAGGTAAAGCTGAGAGAAGTGCTGTATTGCGGATTGAGCGCATTGAACAGATTCGTCGTCGTGGCCCGGTCGTTGCTGAACTGCCCCGTAAAACTTCCGCCATGCCACGGCGCACGCTGCTGCAATTGAGCGTTGCCGACAATGTTGTCCGTTTGAAGCCCGCCGTCCGGCCCGCCCGCAATTATGTTAGCGATCGGAATGCGGCTTCTATCGTAGTAAATGCCCGTAGACAGCGTAGGGTCGTAAGCGCCGTAAGACCCGCGCAGGTCGAATTCGTTCAACTGCACGTTCAGGCGTTCGACTTCGATGTCCCTGTTGTTTTCAAGCGCGAGCGTTATTGCGTCGCGAAGCGTCAGCCTCACGCGTTTGCTTCGGTCAACGCCCACGCGGGTTTCCCTATCCCCGGTTGCGGCGCTTTGAATTGCGCCCTGACCCCAGACCGATGTTGATAAAAGCACGCACAAAAGCGCGCCTGCAACGATCCTTCTCCATGCGTTTTTCATAATGTTAAATTTCTTTGCCGAGTCCGCGCTCGCGCGCACGCTCGTAAACCAGGGCCGCTGCCGCTACGTCTTCGATCGCAAGTCCCAGCGATTTGAAGATCGTGATTTCGTCGTCGTCATTGCGGCCCGTTACTTCGCCCGCGACCACGCTTCGCAATTCGCGCAGCCGCTCCCATACAATCAATCCCTTTTCCGCAGCCTGAACGAGTTCACCCGCTTCCAGACGCGCCTGATCCAGAGAATCGACCACAATGCGCCCGGCGCGTTTTAGGGCCTCGTCGTCGAATTCCCGCCGGAGCAGGGAATTACCGCCCGCTGCAATGAGGTGTGCGCCCGGAGCTATCCACGCGCCTTCAAGCACCGGCTCACGAGCCGATGTAATCGTGATCAGTATGTCGGCGCCGTCCGCCGCCCGCTGCGGCTCGTCTACGGGACGAATGTTTTCCAGTCCGAGTTCGGCGCGCATCTGTTCGCAGAAACGTTTCCTGCTTTCCGTGCGTTTGCTGTATACGCGGACTTCGCGCACGTTTCTGACGGCGGATACTGCGGCGAGTTGGCTGCGGGCCTGCCAGCCCGCGCCGTAAAGTCCCACGATCCCGGCGTCGGGTTTCGACATATATTTGGCGGCGACGCCGCTTGCAGCGCCCGTGCGCACCTGTCCGAGCCGGTCGGCTTCGATCAAGGCCAGCATTTCGCCGCTGTCGGCGTCGTAAAGAGTCACGTAAAAACGCGCTCCGCGCCGGGTTACGGAATAGGATTTGACGCCGAGCAGTCCGCGGAAAGACCTGAAAGGTCCCACGGCGGCGCTCAGCGTATGAAGGGTTGCACCCGCGGCGCGTACACGGCGGCGCGGTTCGTTCGTAGCTGCGCCCGAGGCTTGTAGCCGAAAGATTTCTTCCAGCGCTCCGATTGTTTCTTCAATCGTCAATACTGTCGCAACGTCCGATTCGGTCAGATAGAGCGGCATAATTTTTAAGCCAAACCAGCAATGACCGGTTTAGAAAGAAAGAGAGATAACGGAACAGACGGAAATGTACGAAACAAACGAAAAGTATGACCATTTTCGTGATTTCCGTCTATTTTCGTTTGTTTCGTCATCTTTTTTCTCTCTTACGGATTTGCTTCCATACATATCCGTTATTTGAAAAAGCCGAGGAACAAAGATGAGGCGGCAGCCGTTTTCCTGCGCACCCAGGCAACGGAGTTCGTGTAGCGTTCGCCGATCCGTCCCCACATCGGCGAGTTGATCGCATCGTCAAACAGCGAATAGGCCACCGGCGTCATTATGAGCGTGAGCAGCAGGCACAGTGTCTGTCCGCCGATGACTACCACGGATGTCGAGCGGTTTATTCCCGACCCGGGGCCGGAGCTTACGGCAAGCGGGGCCATACCGGCCACGAACGAAATCGTCGTCATCAGAATCGGTCGCAAACGGTCGCGGCTGGCCTGTATGAGTGCTTCGTGTCTTTCCATGCCTTTTGCACGGAGTCCATTGGCATGATCGATTTGCAGGATGGAGTTTTTCTTCACCATGCCGAAAAGCACCAGAAGACCGAGCGCTGTGAACATGTTGAAGCTCTGTCCGGCCAGTACGAGCGATACGAGCGCAAACGGCATCGAAAGCGGCAGCGCCATCAATACGGTCACCGGATGGATGAATGACTCGAACTGCGCTGCGAGCACGATGTACATAAAGACGAACGAGAGGACAAACGCCATGATGAATCCCATCATGGTTTTGCCGAGCTCCTTTGTGCGGCCCGCAGGCGCGAGTTGATAGTCGGGGGGCAATTTAAGCTGCGCCATCTCCTTGTTGACGAGTTCGAGTATCTGGCTCTGCGAAAATCCCGGCTTCAGGTTGGCGGTCAGCAGCACCTGGCGCTGGCGCGATACGCGCTCGATTTGCGTCGGTCCCGTCGCTTCACTCAGCCTCACCACGTTGTCGAGGCCGATGCTGCCGACGCGAGTCGACGGCACGTTGAGTTGGCTGATGCCTGCGATGTCCGTACGGAAGCCCTGCTGCGCGCGTACGTGCACTTCGTATTGCTCGCCCGCTTCGTTGTAATTAGTGACTTCGGCTCCTCCGACCAGCAACCGGAGCGACTGCGCGATATCGCCGACGCTGACGCCCATTTCGGCGGCTTTTGCACGATCTATCGTAGCGCGCAGTTCCGGTTTGCCGAATACGAGCGAAGTGTCGGCGTCTACTATGCCCGGCATTTCCTTGAGTTTGGCGAGGAATATTTGAGAGTACTCGTTGAGGCGTTCCAGATCCGGCCCCGTCATCTGGAGCGCAATATCGGAGTTCTGCGCCGCCGCGCCGCCGAATGCAGGCACCGGCATTACCGAGGTTCTCAGGTTGTAACCGGCAAACTTCGGTATTACCTCATCGCGCGCCATGCCCATGACATCGAACTGCGTCAACTTGCGTTCGGTGAGCGGCGTCATCTTTACGTATATCTTCGCAAGGTTGGGAAACCGTTGCGGGTT
This sequence comes from Acidobacteriota bacterium, assembly GCA_019639255.1. Taxonomy (GTDB): domain Bacteria; phylum Acidobacteriota; class Blastocatellia; order RBC074; family RBC074; genus JAHBSF01. The sequence continues at coordinate 6,645 of JAHBSF010000124.1, forward strand.
GTCGCCGATGGTCGTCAACGTATAAGCGACGTGCGGAAGAGCACGGACTTCGTCGGCGACCTTTTGGGTGACTTCGAGCGTGCGCTGAATGGATGTGCCCTCGGGAGCGCGCAGCAGGATTTCAAACTCGTCCTGATCATCCAGGGGAAAGAAGTCCTTGCCGACGTACAAAAAGAGCGGCACGGTGGAGAGCACTACAATCAGCGCAAGTCCCGATACGATGGCCCGATGCCGAAGCGCAAGTTTGAGCAGACTTGCATAACCGCGGTCCAGCCAGCGAAACATCAGCGAATCCTTCGACGAATGTTGCTGTTTCGGTGCGGTTGCCGGCGCGGATTTTTCCTTTACGTATTCTTCGCGTTTGCGCTTCAGGCGCTTGAACATGCGCGAACTGAGCATCGGCGTCAGCGTGAAGCTCACAAGCAGCGACACCATGATCGCAAACGCCATAGTCAGCGCCACGCTCTTGAAAAACTTTCCGGCCACGCTCGGCATAAACGCTACGGGCAGGAATATCACTACAAGCGACAGCGTTGTCGCCATAACCGCAAGGCCGATTTCCCGCGTTGCCTCTATCGCCGCTTCAAACGGTCCGAACTGTTTTTCTTCGATGTAACGGAAAATGTTTTCGAGAACGACGATTGCGTCGTCGATCACTATGCCGACGGAAAGCGTCAGCCCCAGCATCGAAGGGCCGTTGAGCGTGATGCCGGCGTAATCCATTGCGGCGAAGGTAGAGATGATGGATGTCGGAATTGCGAGCGCGGCGATGAAAGTAGCTCGCACGTTTTGCATAAAAAGCAGAACGACGAGCGACGCCAGTATCGATCCGACTATCAGATGTTCGCGAATGGCGTGGAACGAAGCCAGGATGAATGCCGACTGGTCGCGCACGACTTCTACGTCGTAACCTGCCGGCATGCTCAGGCGCAGTTCGTCGAGGCGCTCCTTCAGCGCGTTGACTACATCGACCGTATTTGTGCCCGTCTGTCGGCGAATCTGGAGCAACAGCGCCGGTTTGTCGTTGAGGCGGCCTGCGGTGAGTTCGTCCTCTACTCCGTCTTCGGTGTAACCCAGATCGGATACCTTGATCGGATAGCCCTGGCGGTGAGCGACCACCAGATTGTTGAACTCAGCGCTGGATTGCACGCGGCCGAGCGTGCGCAGTGTCAGCGTGCGATCGGGTTGCTCGATTCGCCCGCCCGGCACCTCCAGGTTCTGCCCCTGCAGCGCCTGGCTCACCTGAACTACGGAGAGGTTGTAGGCCCGCATTTTATCCGCGTCCAGTGTTACGTTGATCTGGCGTTTGCGCCCGCCGATGATCAGCACCTGACCGACTCCATTAACGGATTCGAGTTGCCTGCGCAGCACCTTGTCGGCGTACTCGGTAATTTCGCGGATCGAGCGATTGGACGCGACCGAAACCGTCATGATGGGCGAGGAGTCGGGGTCGAGCTTTTCGACCGTGGGCTGATCTATGTTGCGCGGAAGCAGCGGCAATACGGTGTTGATTTTGTCGCGCACGTCCTGCGCGGCGGTGTCGATGTCGCGGTCGAGTATGAACGTGACGAAGACCTGGGATACGCCCTCGGCCGACACGGAGCGCAATTCTTCTATGCCGCTTATTGTGTTTACCGCTTCTTCGACCTTGTCGGTAATTTCGGTTTCGACTTCCTGCGGGGCAGCGCCGGCAAGCCGGGTCGTAACCGTAATGGTGGGAAATTCAACCTTCGGAAAGCGTTCGACCGTCAATCGGTTGTAGGAAAAAATGCCGAGCACGACCAGCGCCATGATGAGCATAGTGGCGAAGACAGGTCGTCGTACACAAATTTCTGCCAGTTTCTGCATACTTACTTCCGTTCCCGTTTCTCGGGAAACCGCGGAATACGCGGAAATGATGACGCAGGATTCACGGAATGACTGAACCCGGCGTTTTTCGTTCATTTCCGCGTATTCCGCGGTTTCTCTCTACTGCCGCACCGCAGCCCCCTGCTGAAGCTTGTCCAGATTGCTCGTGGCGACTGTTTCTCCGTCCTTTATACCCTCGAATATCCGGATCATATCGCCGTCGACTTCACCCGTTCTCACGATCCGCTCGGCGGCCTGCCCATTTTCGATTATGAAGACTTTCGACAGGCCCGCGACGTATTGGACCGCTCTTGCAGGAATGTAAACGGCGGCGGCATTCGGATTCACGACCACCTGCGAGCGGGCGAACATTCCGGGCCGCAGCAGGTTGTTGGGGTTGCCTACCTCGGCCTCGATCGTAAGCGCCCGGGTAGATTCGTTCATAGACGGGCCTATGCGGACTATTCGTGCGTTGAAGGTGCGCTCGGGAAATGAATCCACGCGGAAACTGGTTGTCTGGCCCGTGCGCACGGCCCCGGCGGAGGATTCGGGAATCTCGGCGCGCACGCGCAGCGGATTGATTCGAACAAGCGTAACGATACGTCCATTCTTGGTCAGGAAAGTTCCGCGCGAAGCGTGCTTTTCCTTTACCGCGCCGGAAATCGGCGCTCGCACTACGGTATCGCTCGCTTCCTTGCGTGCAAGCGCAAGCGCTGCGCGCTGCTGTTCGACGAGGGCGAGCTGCTGGCGGACCTGATCGATCGAGGCCTGGTAGCGAGCCTCTGCCGTGCGATGAGCAATCAGCGCCTGATCATAAACGGAGCGCGCTATGTCGCCCTGTTCTACAAGCCGCGTAGCGCGGTCCAGATCCAGCCGCGCCCAGTCGAGTTGTGATTTGGCGACTCGGACATCGGCGTTTGCGAGCGGGTCGTAGTTTTCTCCCTCCTTCATGCCCAGTCGCGCCAAAGTCTGATTAAGCGCTGCCTGCGCCTGCTCGACCCTGAATTTCGCATTGCGCTCATCGATCTGCGCTATGATCTGACCCTGCTGCACGAAACTCCCGAAGTCGACCGAAAGGCTGGACAATTCGCCTTCGGCCTGCGCCGCCACGATCACTTCCTCGTCGGCTGCAAGCGACCCGACTACCTCGACGCTTTGCGCCGTATAACGGGTGACCGCTGCGGCCGTGGTTATTTCTACGGGCTGCGGAGCCGTCGTGGATACAGCAACCGCGCCGGTTATGTTTACAGGGGCAGCCGGGGCGCTGCCTTTTCTGAAAAGAAGAAATGCTGCGCCGAGGATGGCTACAACAATGATCGCTGCCGCAATCACGCGTCGCCGGCGCAGCCCCCCGCCTCCCGTCTCGCGGTCCCGGTCTTTGTTTCCGGCCGCGATCTCCCTCTCCAGTAATGATGTTGGTTCGTTCATAATCCGTAATGTTCTAAAGATTGGTTCCGGGCCTTTGGTTCAATTCGTTTGCAGTTAATTCAGATGGATTTTCGGTGCGCCGCGTCTGGCGGATTTCCGGGACGGTTCGGACGGTGCACAGTTGGAAATGCCGCCCAGAAACAGGTCCGTGAAACCTCGCGCGGCCTCGCGGTTGTCGATATTGAGCAGATCGCGGCCGAAAAGCCGGTTCATCTGCGCGTGGTAGACCACCATGCCGATAAACGCCCGTACCGCCGTCATAGGATCGATCGGGCGCAACGCCCCCTCGGATATGCGGGAGCGCAGATAGGCGGCGAGATCGCTGTAGTAGCGAGTAATGAGCGTGGTGTAAAACATCTCGGCGAGTTCGTGTCCTTCGAGAGCGCTGTAGAGCAGGAGGCGCATAAATGAGTCGTCCCGGTCGTGTCCTTCGAGTATGTGGAAGGCGAGCGTCTCGAAGATTGCCCGGTCATCGTTGCGTTTCATCGCTTCATCGATCACCGATTCCATTTCCTGCGCGTCCGGCCCGCACGCCTTGCGGTCGAGGATCGCAGAATACAGATCCTTCTTGGTTGCGAAATGTCTGAATATGATCGCTTCGTTTACTTCCGCTGCAAGCGCGATTTCCTTAGTCGTGGTGCCCCGAAATCCCTTCCTGGAAAACAGCCCTACCGCTACGTCGATTATCTGTTCCCGCCGGTCTTCTGCACTCATTCGCACCGACGGCCCTGCGTCTTTTTGCTTCAACCCCATGTGTTTGCCCATCTGTTTGGCGGAACGCTCTCCCTTCTGTTTTTATCCATTCCCGTGTTTTCTCTTCCACCATATCTTCATTACT
>JAHBSF010000125.1 GCA_019639255.1 Acidobacteriota bacterium
GCTGCGGCTGAAAAACTCAAAAATTTTGTTTACAGAGTATTCAATTACTCAGCACTCAGCACTCAGCACTCAGCACTTCTCTACTGAGTAGCCTGGATCAGCAGCAACATAATCGCCTTCTGCGTATGGAGGCGATTTTCAGCCTGGTCGTAGACGATCGAGTTCTTCCGGTCTATGACCGCAGCGTCTACTTCATCGCCGCGGTGCGCCGGCAGACAGTGCATAAAAAACGCTCCGCGCGATGCTTCGGACATCAGTTTCTTCGTGACCCTGAACGAAGAAAAGATTTCGCGCCGTCGTTCGGTTTCGGCCTCGAAGCCCATCGACGCCCAGACATCCGTGTAAACCGCGTGCGCGCCCTTGACTGCTTCAAAAGGATCATTGAAAACAGAGATCTTCGCGCCGGTTGCCTTCGCCTGCCGCCGCGCCGCTTTGAGCACCTCGCTGTTCGGTTCGTAGCCTTTCGGCGTGCCGATCGAGATTGTTGCGCCGAGTTTGGCTGCGCCGAAGATTAGCGAATGGCAGGTGTTGTTGCCGTCGCCTACGTACGCGATGTGGAAGCCGCGCAGGTCCGGGCCTGCTTTTTCCGTCAGCGTGAAGTAATCGGTCAAACCCTGACAGGGATGCGTGAATTCCGATAGTCCGTTGATGACCGGGACCGAGGAATGCGCGGCGAGTTCGATTACGGTTTCGTGGCTGTAGGTGCGCGCTACGATGGCATCGACCCATCGTTCAAGGTTGAGAGCCATATCCTTGACCGATTCGCGTTCGCCGAGGCGCACGCCCTGATGATCGAGGTAAACGCAGCTTGCGCCCATCTGCGTTGCGCCGAGGTCGAAGGTGATGCGTGTGCGCAGGCTCGGCTTCTCGAAAATCAGCGCAACGCTGCGTCCGGCGAGCGCCTCGCGAAAGTCGAGCGGGCTGGTTTTGATCGCGGCGGTTGTTTCGAAAATCTTTTCAACCTCGCGCGGCGTCAGGTCGTTGAGCGATATCAGGTCTTTTAGCGCCAATTTCTTCTCTCCTCAATCATCATATGCATCCCACAGGGAAAGCCGCCATTATAAGTAAGCGCCCGATCGTCAGCAATGACGCGGGTGTGCGATAATCGGCGGCGTTTCATCGCAGCTTACCGAATGACATCGTCAAAGCTCAATTTGGGACATTGAATTCAGGATATTGAATTCAGGATATTGAACGCAGGATGGAGGAACCGGATGGAGAAACGACGACTGGGCAACAGCGATCTGGAAATCACGCCTCTGGGCGTGGGCGCATGGGCGATGGGCGGTTCGGGCTGGCTTTTCGCCTGGGGCGCACAAGACGATCGCGATTCGATAGCGGCCATTCACGCGGCGCTCGACGCCGGCATCAACTGGATCGATACGGCCGCCGTTTACGGACTCGGACATTCCGAACGAATCGTCGCCCGCGCACTCGTGCAGTACCGCGGCCCGCGCCCCTATGTCTTCACCAAGTGCGGGCGCGTATGGAACGAAGAAAGACAGATCGGCAAACGGTTGCGCGCTGAGTCGGTGCGATCGGAATGCGAAGCAAGTCTGAGAAGATTGCAGGTAGAGGTTATAGACCTGTATCAGATTCACTGGCCGGAGCCGGACGAAGATATAGAAGAGGGCTGGGAGACGCTTGCCTCCCTGCAGCGCGAGGGCAAGGTGCGCTGGATCGGCGTATCGAATTTCAACGCCGGGCAGTTGGAACGGGTGCGGCGGATTGCGCCGATTACTTCGCTGCAGCCGCCCTATTCGCTGATTCGACGCGAAGTCGAAGAAGAGATATTGCCCTACGCCGGATCGCACGGCATCGGCGTAATCGCCTACTCGCCGATGGGGTCGGGTTTGCTGACCGGAGCGATGACGCGTGAACGTTTTGCCGGTCTGCCGGAAGACGACTGGCGGCGGCGCGCGCCGCAATTTCAGGAACCGCTGCTTTCGCGAAACCTGCTGCTTGCTGAAAAACTCGCCGAAATCGCCGCTCGTCACAGTCGCACGGCAGGCGAGGCGGCGATTGCCTGGACGCTGCGGAGGCCCGTAGTGACCGGCGCCATCGCAGGCATCCGTAATGCGGCGCAGGTCGAGGGCGTGATCGGGGCAATGGAGTTTCGTCTGAGCGACGAAGAGATCCTGGAAATAGAAAGCACACAGAATGCACAACGCGCGGGGTGAAGATTTTTTTTCGCGTTTTCCGCGTCTTCTGTTCCGCGTCTTGCGCGGTTTCTCTTGTGTTTCAAAGAGTCAACCCATGCAACTGGCTGATCTGTTCGATCCATCGCTCGTCGGCCGCCGGTCGGCCGCGGCGCTCGATTGCGACCTTGTCGACGGGACAAGCGTGAGGCTGACTTTCGGCGATCTCGATGCGCGCAGCAACCGGCTGGCGCGCCTGCTTGCCCTGCGCGGTCTGACGAAGGGCGACCGGCTGGCGTTTTTTCTGCCTAATCGCGTAGAGTTCATCGACCTGTTTCTGGCCTGCGTCAAACTCGGCGTCATCGTAGTTCCCGTAAATGTTCTTTACCGCGAACGCGAGATCGCTCATATCCTGGGCGATTCCGAACCGAAGGCCGTCGTTACGGTGAAAGAACTGGCGCCGTTCATAAACGATGAAGCCTTGATCTGGGATATCGATGAACTTTCGCTGTCGTCGTCTAGCTGCGCTTCGGAAAAGATCCGAACACCGATCGACGGCGATGACGCGGCGGCGATCGTTTATACCTCCGGAACTACAGGACGCTCGAAGGGCGCAGTCCTTACGCACAACAACTTTGCCTCGAACGCCGTCAACATCGCCGCCTGCTGGCGCATTACGAGCGAGGATCGCTACCTTGCCGTGCTGCCGCTTTTTCACGTACACGGCCTCGGCAACGGCATTCACTCGTGGCTGCTGAGCGGATGCCGTATGAAGCTGGTCGATCGCTTCGATATTGCGCGCGCCGCCGATTGGTTCGAGACGTTTCAACCGACCCTGTTTTTCGGCGTCCCGACGATATACGTGCGTCTGCTCGAACTGCCCGGAGACGTCGCAACTCGCATAGGTTCGCGCATGCGGCTGTTCGTATCGGGCTCGGCGCCGCTCCCCGCTCACACGCACGAAGCCTTTCGCGAGCGTTTCAATCACACCATTCTCGAACGTTACGGCATGAGCGAAACGCTTATGAATACAGGCAACCCATACGAGGGCGAGCGCCGCGCCGGATCGGTCGGGTTTCCGTTCCCGGGCGTATCCGTAAAGATTCTCGACGCTGATCGGAATTCCGTAGGCGAGGGCGAAATCGGTGAGATGTATGTGCGCGGGCCGAACGTATGCGCGGGATACTGGCGGCAACCGGAAGCCACGGCGGAAGCGTTTATCGACGGATGGTTCAGGACCGGGGATCTGGCCGAACGCAGCGCCGACGGGTATTACACGCTGCGAGGCCGGCGCACGGATCTGATCATAAGCGGCGGCTTCAATATTTATCCGCGCGAAATCGAGGAAGTACTGCTCGAAACCCCCGGCGTGCGCGAGGCGGTCGTATGCGGCGTGCCGGATCGGAGGCGCGGTGAAGTGCCGGTAGCGTATCTCGTCGCCGACGATCCTTTCGATGCGGCCGTACTCGAAGCCGCCTGCCGGCGCGCGCTAGCATCGTTCAAGGCGCCGCGTGCTTTTGTTCGCGTCGATACATTGCCGCGCACGGCGCTCGGCAAAATCCAGAAACATCTTCTCCCACCGATAAGAGAGATAACAGAACAAACGGAATGAAACGGAAACCACGGAAAGTTTGATGATTTCGGTATTGTTCGTCTATTTCCGTTTGTTGCGTTCTCTCTCTTATCCTCCGGTACGAGGCCAATTCGATGAACGCCGCGCTTGCTTCGCTGATCGCCCTGCTGCTGGCGATCGTTCTGTCGATGACTTCGCGCCTGAACGTGGGCGTAGCGGCGATCGTGTTGTCGTGGCTCGTCGGCGTTTACATTGCGGGACTGAGTCCCGACGCCGTGATGAGCGGATTTCCGGCCACGCTTTTTTTGACTCTTGCGGGCGTGACGCTTCTTTTTGCCTGCGCCGAAGCGAACGGGACGCTTGAAAGGCTTGCCGGGCGCGCGGTGCGGCTTGCGCGCGGCGATGTCAGGCGATTGCCTGTGCTGTTTTTCCTGCTCGCATTTTTTATTTCCACTGTCGGGCCGGGCGCGATATCCGGCGTCGCTCTGGTCATACCGCTGGCGATGGTCATAGGGCAGAGATCCGGGATTCCGCCGTTTCTGACTTCATTGATGGTCGCCAACGGAGCGAACGCCGGCAACCTCTCGCCCATCAGTTCGGTCGGCGTTATAGCAAATACGAAAATGGCTGAAGCCGGTCTTGGCGGAAACGCGGCCCGGGTCTGGTTTGCAAACTTCATTGCACACGCCGTGGTCGCGTTTGCGGCTTACTGGTTTTTCGGCGGCAGACGACTCAGTCGCGCCGAAGCCGAAACGCCCGGCGATGATTCAATTGTCCCGCTCGACCGGCGACAGATGCTCACGATTGCGGTGATCCTTGTATGGATCGCAGGAGTGCTTGCGGCAAAGCTGAGCCTGGGGTTGAGTGCGTTTGCGGCGGCGGCGCTGCTCGTCGTGCTGCGATCGACGGATGAAGCGCGCGCGGTGCGCCGGATTCCCTGGGGCGTGGTGCTGATGGTTACCGGAATGTCGTTGCTGGTTGCATTGCTCGAAAAAACGGGCGGTATAGATCTGTTTACCGGATTGCTCGCACGGCTTGCAACGCCCGGATCGGTCAACGGCGTGATGGCGTTTCTGACCGGCGCGATTTCCAGCTACAGCAGCACATCGGGCGTCGTGCTTCCGGCGTTTCTGCCTATGGCGCCGGGGCTTGTGGAAAGGCTCGGCGGCGGCGATGCGCTTGCCGTAGCTTTGAGCATCAACGTAGGTTCGGCGCTTGTGGATGTCTCGCCGCTCTCTACGCTCGGTGCGTTGTGCGTGGCCACGATAGAGCAGCCGGACCAGGCGCGGCGGTTGTTTCGCCGGCTGCTGCTGTGGGGATTGGCGATGACGGTGGTCGGGGCCATTTTGTGCCAGTTGTTCGCCGGGTGGATCGCACGATGGTGAAGCGAAACCGCACAAGACGCGGAAAAGTATAACCGCACAAGACGCAGACAAAAGGACGCGGAAGGCGCGAAAAGGTTCATTTTGTGCGGCGGATCGAGTAAAGCCTGCGTTCGGTTCGTATCAACAGGCGATCCCCCACCAAAGCCGGCGATGCCTGCGCCATATCGTCGAGTTCATTGACGTGCAGCAACTGAAACTTCTCGCCCGTTGCGATCACGAAAGTCTGGCCCTCTTCGCTCAGGCAGAACAGCTTGCCGTTATAGGCCCAGGGTGATGTAGTGAATGCCGTCGCCGCCGGATCGATTCGCGTGCGGTAGGTCATCTTCCCGGTCCGCGAGTCGTATCGGCTGAGGATCCCCGTTTCGGTTAACGCGTATATTGCTCCGTCATAGGCTACGGGCGTCGGCAGATACGTCCCGCCGCGCGCTTCGGACCATACGACGTATTCGTTCGAGCGTTCATCGGTTTTGAGCGAAATGTTGCCCGCCGCACCGGGGCGGATTGCAAACAGCGGTCGTCCGCGCCCGCCGTTGATATAGAGCAATCCGTCGTAAGCAAAGGGCATCGGAATCGGCGTCGCCGACATACCCGACATTCGCCACAGTTCTTTTCCCGCCAGGTCGTAGCTGACTACCTCGTCCGGTCCGACCGCAACGAGTTCGGTGCGCAGCGCGTGCCGCCAGACGAAGGGCGTTACCCACCCCGAACGCTGAACGGGTTGGGATTGGCCGCCCAGATCCCGGTTTGTACGCCAGACCTGTTTGCCCGTCTGTTTGTCGAATGCGGCGATGAATTGCTGCCGTTCGTTGTCGCTCACGATTACCAGCAGGTTGCCGGCGAGCGCAGGCGAACTCCCGGTCCCGAAATCAAGATAGATGGGGTTGGCTTCGAGCGGTGTTGACCATACCTGCTTCCCCTTCAGGTCAAACGCCCATAGTCCGAGATTCGCTATGTAAACGTAAACGAACTTCCCGTCTGTTACGGGGCTCTCGGATGCGAAGCTGTTTTTGCGATGACGGCCGCCCGGCGGGCGCCCTGCGTAAAACTCGCGCGTCCATTCCACCTTGCCGCTTTTGAGGTTCAGGCAATAGAGGTGGTAATGCAGCATCACTTCGTTCGGCAATTCGATGTCGCGTTCGGTGACGCGCTCGATGACCTTATCCATCGGGAGGCCCTGTTTACGCAGCTCCGCGACGTATTCGTTGCTGTATTCGGTTCCGATTTGCGGCGGCTTGGATTTGCCGTCCGTAGCAACGGTAGTCAGAAATATCCGGTTGCCCGTGACAATGGGCGAGGACCATCCGCGTCCCGGGATTTCCTGCGCCCATTCGACGTTTTCGGTCTTCGACCATCGATCGGCTAGTTGCGCGTGTTTCCCTACCGGATTCGCCTCCGGCCCGCGGAACTGCGGCCAGACGAGGTCCTGCCCGTAACCGGCAGTTGACGCCTGCAACAACACGCAGGCCAGCCCTGCCAGGCGCAGGAGCACATACTGGTTGAACATTTTGCGAATACCTTCCCCTGCATTGGGAGGGAAGAGAGATGACGGAACAAACGAAATGAAACGAAAATCACGGAAAAGTTGAAATTTTCGTCTGTTCCGTCTTATTTCGTTTGTTCCGTCATCTTCTTTCTCTCATTACTTCATCGACACCGTTCCGTTCGATCCTAGAGCATCGAGGTTGATCTTGAGATCCCATTTATCATCGCTGCGCATCATTTTGTCCCAAGTCATTTCGCGTCCGCTCGTCGCCGCCATCCGGCCGAGTACGGTCGATAAGGTCGTCTCGGCGCCCTGCGCGGTTTCGTTCTCGAAGCGGCCCTCCCTGATTCCCTCGATAAAGGCCTTGAGCTTGGTCGCCATGGCTTTATTGAGATTGACCGGCCCGGCGTCCTGCCTCTGCGCGCCTTCCTTGTTGAGCGTTATCTGCGCCGGACCGCTCTGAAACGTTTCCGCTACGCCGAGCGTGCCGAAGAACCGTTCGCCCTGCGAGCGGTATCCCTTGTTGCGGAACTGATTCGAGTTGAAGCTGACGTGTACATCCCCGGGATAGACGTAGGTCATCATGTAAAAATCGTGCGTCAGCATCCCCGGAGGAATCCCGTCTACCTGCTTGCGCACCATGCGCCCGCAACTGCCTATGGCCTTCACCGGATGCGACTTCATCGCCCAGTTAACGACGTCGATGATGTGAATGTTCTGCTCTACGAGGATGTCGCCCGAAAGCGCCATATCGAAGACCCAGTTTCTGACCCTCGATTCGAGATCCGACATCCCCGGCTTGTTCTGCCGGTCGAGGTCATTGGTGTAATAAAAGCTCTGCCCCAGAACTATGTCGCCGATCTCGCCCCCGTGTATGCGCTCGACGGCGGCGCGATACCCGGCGTCGAAGCGTTTCTGAAATCCTACGTGTATGCTGACCTTGCCGCGCGCCCGCTCGCCTATTTTCATTACGCGTTTGCATCCGTGCACGTCGCTTGCCACGGGTTTTTCAAGGTAGACGTGTTTGCCGGCGTTGACCGCTGCTTCGAGATGATCGGGATGAAAATAAGGGGGGCTTGTAACGAGCACTACATCGACGTCTTTTGACTGCACGAGTTTTTCGTAAGCACGTGCGCCCTTGAAGATGTTTTCATTCGCAATCTTTGCGTGTCCTCTGCCCTCGCCGAGTTTGTCGAACCGCGCCCTTGTCGATTCGAGCCTGTCCTCGAACGGATCCATCAACGCCGTGACGCGCGTTTCCGTATGTTCTACAAATAACCCGCCGTCGTAATTGCCGCGCCCGCCGCATCCGATGATGCCGAGGCCGAGCGATGAGTTGGCCGGTGTGCCGTAAACCGATGCAGCCGGAACGATGAGCAGTCCGGCGCCCGTGGCGGCGGTCTTTTTCAGGAAGTCGCGGCGCGGCGTGTGCGCCGGTGCGGAATGCTTTTTCATGTGGTTTCTCCTCTTGTAATTTCGCGCTTGACCGCCGGATCCCCTACAAAGAGAGATGACGGAACAAACGAAATAAGACGGAACAGACGAAAATTTCAACTTTTCCGTAATTTTCGTTTCATTTCGTATGTTCCGTTATCTCTCTTTCCTCCACACGGCCGCGCTCATCAGATACAAACCGCGCTTCGCCGCTGCCGGCTACGAAGTTGCGGTGCGAGCCTATTCTGCGGGTCGGTAGTAGATTCTGCAAGAAAACAGAAGGCGGAAAGTCGTCGATAGTTTAGACTGAGTTCTGTGCAAAACTGAGGCGACCCGATCCATATGAACAATCCGATGACGTTGCTGAAATCTCGCGGCTGGCGAAAACCGGTCGGACTGGCGTTGACAAGCGCGCTGCTGCTGGTGGTCTCTTTCCCGCGTCTGTCGTGGGAGTATGCGGCATGGATTGCTCTTGCTCCGCTCATATTCGCCCTGATCGGCGAGGGCGTGAGCCGGTTGCAGGCCTTCGGTCTGGGCTGGTTGACGGGACTGGTTTTCACTTTCCTGGCCGAAAACTGGATCGCGCATTCGATGACGGTTTACGGCGGTATGCTGACGGCGGCGGCATACCTCGTTGCGCTGCTGTTTGCCTCGATACTGGCGCTGTTTCCCGCGCTTTTTGCATCCGCATTCGTAGAACTCCGCGCGCGTCTGGGATTGTGGGCGCTTGCTTTGGTTCCATTGCTCTGGGCGGCGTCGGAATGGCTGCGCCAGGCGGTGACGGGAGTTACGTGGAATGCGCTCGGCGTTTCGCAGTATGAACATTACGCCGTAGCGAGGCTTTCGCAATACGGCGGCGTGTATCTGGTCAGTTGGGTAGCGGCGGGCGCAAGCGCGTTTGCCGTGCTGCTGCTCAAGGCGGGCAATCCGCAGGCGAGGCGGGCTGCGGCCGTCGTCGCATTGCAGATGTTGTTGCCCTTTACCCTTCCGCTTCCGGCGCGCCTTCAGCCGCCCACCGATCCGCTGGAACCGGCGAACCGGTCGGGCGCTCCGGTTGCAGTGCTGGGCGTACAGCCGAACATAGGACTCAGGGACGCCGAAAGTCCCGAAGATTTCTCGCGCAATTTCGCGCGCGTGCGATCTCTTACGGCCGAAGGCGTAGAGAGGGCCAAGCAGCAGGCGGTGCAGCAGGGGGACGATGCAAAGGTGGATCTGGTCGTATGGGCCGAATCTCCGCTGGGGCTTTTTTACGACACCGATCCCGGTGTGAGGGCGGCCGTCGAGTCCGATGCGCGCTCATCGGGCGCGTATATGCTGATGAATACTGTGGGACGCGAGGGCAAGGATTATTTCAACAGCGTAAACATTGCGGCGCCGGGGCCGCCGAGTCCCATAGCGCCGCTGCGGCGTTACGACAAGATTCGACTGGTGCCGTTCGGAGAATACGTGCCGTGGAAGTGGCTGCTCGGCAGGTTTGTGCCCGCTATAGTCGGGAATTTTACGCCGGGCGGCGAGGCCGTAGTGAACGTGCTGAAGCTCGAATCGCAGCGCGAGGGCATTGCGGTTGCGGATGGGGAAGCGCCGCAGTATCAGATCGAGCGCGAGACGAAGTTTATCCGCGTCGGGGCGTTCATATGTTACGAGGCTGCGTATCCGGATGTGGTGCGTGAGTTCGTCCGGGTGGGTGCGACGCTGCTGGTCAATGTTTCCGACGATGCGTGGTTCGGGGATACGGCAGGGCCGGAGCAGCATCTGGCGCACGCCGTTATGCGCGCGATCGAAAACGACCGCGACATCGTGCGCGTGACCAATTCGGGGATTTCGGCGCTCGTTACCGGTCGCGGGGAAGTGATCGATCCTATGCCGCGTTTTGTTGCAGCGACGCAGGCGTGGCGGGCCGAGGCGCGAAGCGGGCGGACGTTTTATACGCTGCGCGGCGATCTGTTCGCCCGTGCGTGCGCGCTTATTGCGGCGGCGGCGGTGGGCGCCAGTCTTTTGATGAGGATTCGCCAGCGCCGTATGCGACAAGCCGGAAGCGGACGTTGACAATCATCGCCGGCGTGTTTTACTTTGCCGTTGATACCTGTGAATGCGTTTTCGTCCTGATCCATATTGCAAAAGTCTGCCCTTTAACCACTACCGCCGGCGGCTTTGCCGTGCAGGCTTCCGAATCGGATCATACGCCCGGTTGGCAACAGGCCGGGATTTTCCGGGAGAGCTTTCAAAGGCTCCGGATCAACGGGAGGACTATCTATGGAGAAACACATTCCTTTCGCTGACAACGATGCTTTCTACAATTTGCTGGCGGAGATGGAATCCCGAGGCGAGGAATACTTCGTCGATACGGGGGTAATGGAGGCAAAGAATCTGCCGCTGCGATTGCTGCATCATATCGGTATCAGCAAGGATGATGTTGCGCACAAGCAGCACAAGGCCGTAGAAGAGAGTGATTTTATGCTCGATTTCGTCGAACCTCTGATCGTGAAGTTCAACGAGATGATCGGCAAATATAAACCCGCACGCGGCTACGAGTTCACCATCGAAGCCGAAGACTACGATACCATCAAGTTTCACGGTCGCCCGCAATCGGCGCCGACCGCGTGAAGATGGAAGCAGAGATAACGGAACAAACGGAAATAG
>JAHBSF010000126.1 GCA_019639255.1 Acidobacteriota bacterium
ATTAAGTAGGTAGACAAAAGTTCTTTCACAATTTCTTTCCGTCGCGCTATCCTGGCAATAGCCAGGAGGAAACGATGGAAAAGATCAAAATTGATGAGGGCGAAGTGGCGCAGTTAGAGATCGTTTTGAAGACCACCGATGATGTTCGCCAATTTCAGCGCGCACAAGCCTTGCTTTGGTTGAGCGAGGGAGACAACGCTACCGAAATTGCCGAACGACTTCGTGTAGACCGGCGCACGATCTACAACTGGATCTACCGATTCGAGCAAAGAGCCGATGCGGATCTCACATCACGAGTCGCCGATGGCCTGCGGAGTGGCCGCCCGGCCACGGCGAAGGGGATCATCGATCCACTGATCGACTTGGTGATCGACAGCGACCCTCGTGACTTCGATTATCGCTCGACAGTATGGACTGCCCCACTGTTGCAGACTTACCTGAGCGATAAGCACCAAATCGTCGTCAGTTGTAAGAGCGTAAGGCGTGCGCTCGACCGGCTCGAGATCGACTGGAAGCGCCCGCGTTACCAACTCGCGTTACGCAATCCTCACTGGCGCCAAGCTAAAGGGGGCTTAAACATTGCCCCTGGCAAGACTCGCGGACGGTCGTCTTGATATTGGACGAAGTCATCGTAACCGAGACGCCTCCGCTCAATGGATGCTACGGGCGACGCGGTCGGCAAGTCTGTGTGCCAATCACCGGCAATCGCGCAAAGAGGATCTTGCACGGGGTGATCAATGTTTTGACCGGAACCATACTTCTGTTTGTCACAGAAGTATGGGACGCCCAGACTCATCAATGCTTCTTGCAGATGATTCGCGCCCATTGGCGCGGTTGGCGCATCATCCTGTTTGAGGATCGGGGAACGCCACACACTGCAGAAGACTCGATGGCGTTGGCTAAGGCGTTCGGGATTCAAATTCGCCTCTTGCCACGCGCCACTCCTGAACTGAATGCAATGGATCATATCTTTCGTTTTGTCAAAGGGCGCGGATTAGCAAACCGCCAAACTGTCTCGATTGATCATTCTGCGGATGCCGCTGCTCGCTACCTTCTTGAGATGTCACCTCAGGAACGGTTGCGTAAAGCGGGCATCCTCTCGGGCAACTTCTGGTTGACCACTTGATCTGTTTGTGAAAGAACTTTTGTCTTTCTACTTAGCTGAAATGGCTGGCAAATGGCAGTCTCACCCAACACGACCCAATCAGCAAATCGCCTTTGTGGCCGGTGTCGATCACATCTGGGATGAATGCGAAGTGGCGCTCAATGCCTGCGTCATCCGTTTCTTCAACGAGAAGAAGCGAGCGATTGATTACATCGTGCTGGTGACCTCCGACCTTGGCCTGAATGCCAAGTGGATCGTCAAGCATTATGAGCAGCGGCCGGAGGTTGAGCAGGATTATGAGCAACTTAAAAGCGGCGGCTGGTTTCTGAAGAAACTCTCCAGCACACGTTATAGTCAGATCGTCTTCTATATGCTCACAGTCGTCCTCAGTTACAGCCTCTATCACCTGTTCGCCAATACGGCTGCTGGAGCGCGCTTTGCCAATCAGACCCGACAAGCGATCGCTTTTGAGCAACTGAAAACACGCCGTACGCACGTGATCGTCTACGCCGGCGGTTTTTTTGAGATATTTGAGACGCTGAGTTTTGTACACCTTGTGCTGGTCTTGTCGCCGGTGGTGCAAGCGCACTTGCGGCATTGGCTGGAAGACCATTTACCCCTCTTGGCATCGCAACGGTGAAACAGGAGTTTTGAGTCCGCCTTTTTCGCAACGGAGCTGAAGCACTCCGGGAAACCCGGCGACAAAATCGCTTGAATCAGGCTGCGGTAGCTGACTTGCAAAGTGTGCCATAATACATCAACGCGAGTTCTGTCAGCGCAATCTTAACCAGGGATTCCAGAAGTCGGCGATTGAGAGGATTACTGACCAGTGTGACTGGCATTTCGCCCGGTGTTCTATCACCAGTGAACAGATCGCTTCCGAAACTTCGGCGCATACTTCTGTGTTGTGTTTATGACTGCGTTTCCTCTCAAGCGCTGGACTCTCCGACAAACCGGGGAGGTTCAATTCAATTCGTGTTAAATGTGAGTGTTTGGGAGAAAAAGTGAACGAATAGTGATGGGGATGGTGGGAATCGAACCCACACTACCTTACGGTAACGGGTTTTTGAGACCCGCGCGTCTACCAATTCCGCCACATCCCCGAATCGACCGCGATTATACGGGGCGCTCTGCTCGGCGGTCAATACGAAGAAGAAAACCGCCGCAATGGCTCGAAAGAGTCGAAAATCGCGCAAAGAGTGGTATTCTTTGCGCGATTTTCGTTTTATCCCGCGTGTTGCGCGGTCAGTATGCCTTCGGAGGTGCCATGAAAAGATTCTATCTGCACACTGTTCTCATCGTGTTTGTAGTTGCATCGGCAGTCACGGTTTTGGCGCAGGGGCGGCGGCCGATGAGCTTCGACGATCTGGTAGCCGTCAAGCGCATAGCCGATGCGCAGATATCGCCCGACGGACGGCGGATTGCATTTGTCGTCACCGTAGTCGATAAAACGGCCAATCGCGGCAAACGCTCCATATGGACCGTTCCGACTGCGGGCGGCGATGCGCGCGAACTTATCACCTCCGATCGCAACGACGATACGCCGCGATGGTCCCGGGACGGCCGCCGCCTGGCGTTTCTCTCTTCGCGCGAGGGATCTCCGCAGATTTATCTGGCCGACGCCGACGGCTCGAATGCGCGCCGCGTGACTTCTGCTCCCGAGGGTGTAGCCGAATTCGTATGGTCGGGCGACGGAAAGAATTTCGTATTCGCTACGGATGTCTATCCCGATTGCCCGACGCTCAAATGCACGGCCGAGCGTTCCGAAGCCGCCGAATCGAGCAAGGTCAAGGCCGTAATCGCCGACCGGCTCCTGTTTCGTCACTGGAATGCGTTCAAACACGGGAAACGTTCGCATCTGTTCGTAGTATCGGCCGACGGCGGGGATGCGCGCGATCTGACGCCGGGCGATTACGATGCGCCGCCGTTTTCTCTGGGCGATCCCACGGCATTTGATGTTTCTCCCGACGGCAGGGAACTCGCCTTCGCTCGCAATACAGAGACTGTCGAGGCTACAAGCACCAACAACGACATCTTCATCGTGCCGCTTTCGGGCGGCGAAGCGCGCCGCATAACGGGCGGAAATCCCGGCTCCGATACCACGCCGCGTTATTCGCCCGACGGACGCTGGATCGCCTACCGCTCGCAGGCGCGAAACGGCTACGAAGCCGACCGCTTCCGCCTGATGCTCTACGACCGGCAGTCGGGCGCAGTAAAAGAACTCTCGACGAATTTCGACCGCTGGATAGGCGAGCTCGTATGGGCGCCCGACAGCGGGCGAATATTCATCGTGGCCGAGGATCGCGGGCGCGAAATGATCGGAGTCGTCTCGATCGATGGGGGTATACGGCCGCTCATAGAAAAGACCTCTTCAAGCGGACTGACGCTTTCTTCCGACGGGCGCACGTTTGCCTTTACGCGGTCGAGCATAATGATGCCTGCTGAAGTCTTCACCGCCTCTTCGGAGGGGGCGAACGCTGTGCAGTTGACGCGCCTGAACTCCGAACTGCTCTCGCAACTCGATCTGGCTCCGGCCGAGGATTTCGAATACGAGGGCTCGCGCACCGCGGTAAACCGCTCGGTGAAACTCGGCCGGCTCAGAACCTCTACCGATCTCGGTCCGGGCCGCACTGCGCGCATACACGGCTTCATAGTCAAGCCCCCGCAATTCGACGCCGGGCGAAAGTACCCGATGGTGCTGCTCATACACGGCGGGCCGCAGGGCGCCTGGCACGACAGTTGGGGCTATCGCTGGAACCCGCAGATGTGGGCCGCGCGCGGCTACGTCGTGGTGCTCATCAACCCGCACGGCTCGACCGGATACGGTCAGGCGTTCACCGAACAGATATCGGGCGAGTGGGGCGGCGCCGTGTATGAAGACCTGATGAAGGGCGTCGATCATATGATTGCGACGGGGTATGTAGATCCGGCGCGCATAGGTGCGGCGGGCGGCAGTTACGGCGGTTACATGGTGAACTGGATGCTTGGGCGCACGGATCGATTCAAGGCCTTCGTTTCGCACGCGGGCGTATACAACCTGACGAGCATGTACGGCGCGACCGAAGAATTGTGGTTCGTAGAGTGGGAGTTCAAGGGCGTACCGTGGGAGAAGCCCGAGCTTTATACGAAGTGGTCGCCGCATCTGCACGCGAAGAATTTCAAGACGCCGACGCTTGTAGTTCACGGAGAACTGGATTACCGCGTGCCGGTGGGCGAGGGGCTGCAATTGTATACGACGCTGCAGCGCAGGGGCGTGCCCTCGAAGCTGCTCTACTACCCGGATGAGGGACACTGGATACTCAAGCCGCAGAACAGCGAACTCTGGTACCGCACCGTGCTCGACTGGTTCGACCAGTGGCTGAAGCCGGGCGGTGCGACCGCCTCGCGGTGAAAACAAGGATGGAAGAGAGATGACGGAACAAACGAAAAAAGACGGAAACTAGGGAAATATCCACCTATTCCGTAATTTCGTTTCGTTTCATTTCGCTTCATTTCGTTTGTTCTGAATCTCGCTGATGGCGATGAAGCTGACGATACCGGAATTTGCACTGGTGGCTATGGTCGGAATCTCGGGTTCGGGCAAATCGACGTTTGCGCGAAAACATTTCAAAGCCACCGAAGTGATATCCTCGGATTTCTGTCGCGGTCTGGTATCGGACGATGAAAACGATCAAAGCGCAACGCGGGACGCGTTTGACGTAGTTTATTTCATCGCGGAAAAACGGCTTGCCGCGCGGCGTCTGACCGTCATTGACGCGACGAACGTGCAGCGCGAAGCGCGCCGGCCGATCATTGCGCTTGCGCGCCGGTTCAACTGCGCTGTTGCGGCGATAGTTCTGAATCCGCCGGAGGATCTGTGCCGGCAGCGCAATCTCGCGCGGCCCGATCGCACGGTCGAGCCGCACGTCATCAGCCGGCAGCACGAAAATCTCAGACTGGCGATCCCGGCGCTGGAATCCGAAGGTTTCCGGCCGGTTTTCATACTGTCGTCGCCGGAAGTAATCGACGGGGCGATAATAGAGCGGGTTCCGGTGTAACTATGGTGACGATCCTGCAAAGACTCATCGATCGTGGCCGCAGGGCGCTTGGGATAACTGTGTTGCCGGAACTCGATGAAAGATTGAGCGGCCGGGAGCGCGTATTCAGGGCGCCGCCGCTGACGAGGGAACTTACGGATGCGATAAAGCTCATTTCCCCGCAGTTCGATCTGACCCCGGGCGAACGCTCCCGCCGGTATTGGGAAGCGGATCAGAACGGAGCCTGCTGGGGCGAGTATGAAGCGCTCGAAGGATTTTTTGCGTCGATGCCCCGTCCGCGCAGGGTGCTGGAGATAGGGCCGGGACTCGGCCGCTCCCTGGTTTTCTTCAGCAGGAAGCTGGGCTGGGACGACATAGAGCTTCACGCTTATGAAGGGGAAGGCGAGACGACAAAGTACACGGTGCTCGGCCCAAGGTTTGATGATTCCTTCTGCGGAAACATCCGGATGCTGCGCCGTGTGCTTGAGTTCAACGGAATCGGCAACGTTACGATATTCGACGCGCACGACCTCGATATGCGGCAGCTTCCCGGGCCTTACGATTTCATATGGAGTTTTTACAGCGTCGGTTTCCATTGGGCGCTAGAGCATTTTCTGGATGACCTGCTGCACCTGATGAGCGACGCGGCGGCGGCGGTCTTTACGGTGCCCAACGAGTTTGAACCTTTTCCCGAACTGGAAGGGTTGAGCTTCAGGATCGTCGCGTTCAAGATGGTCTGGCCGAAGGACGGATATTTGAAGCTGCTCGTAATCGAGAAGAAAACACTCCCGGATCGGTGAGAATCAAGCCTGATTCCGAATCGGTCTACAAGGAATTGATACATGAATCTCCGTACGATTTGCCGCCGTGGCACGTTGTTTACCAGCAGATGCGGAGGGGGATCGAAGCGAGAGTCTTTGAAAGCCTGGTGCACGATCTGCGCGAGGTGCTGCGCCTGGCGCAAGGGCGAACGGAGAAACCGACGGCGGTGATCCTTGGATGCCAAGACCCACGGTATCCGTCTGGAAGTGGTCAAACTGCCTGAGGCGAAGCGAGGGTTTGTGCTTCTGCCGAGGCGCTGGGTGGTGGATCTATCGGCTGGATGGCCCGATTCTGACGCCTGGCGCGGGATTACGAGCGATTGCCTGAGACGTTGGCCGGCTTGCACTACCTGGCTTTTGCCTGTCTGCTGCTCAAACGCTTTGTCGATGTTATCGCTCAATGTTAGTCCCAAAGTTAATAACAGGCTCTAGGCAATTTCGAGAGATTTCAAGAGGAGATCGCGCGATGCGCGATGCGAAATTCCCCCGTCAGCTAAAGCACACGGTCCCCTTTCGCGGAACTTATGGTATATGGGAGGGAGGCGAGGGAGATTCAGAAACGATAATCTCACAGATTTGGACATGAAACGAAAGCTGATTAAATCAATGATCCTGGCAGTTTGCCTCATTCTTCTGGCTATACCATCCGAAAGGGCATCTGGCCAGGCTGAAGAGGTTATGTTCGATGGGGCGGCTTATGGAGAGCTTATTTTTGAGCCCATCCCCAAAGCGCCTGTAGGGATTGATCCAAAGGTAGCTGAATGGTGGAACAAGAGTCAGCTCCTGAATGAAATTGCAAAACGGATTGCAGAGCAGGGCAAAAAATTAGTCAACTTGATCGTTAGACATACTGCGGATAGGAAGGGGATGTCTCACCCTGATATTGTCCAATGGACGATGGAACTGGAGCAGGTCGAGAAAAAACGAGCCGAACTGAAAAAGCAGTTTATAGACTGGCTACGCGAGGGGAGCGAAAACTCATACCCTGTTCCACTTCCGGATGCCATCCCGAAACCGTTCATTTGCACAAGAATGCGCTATACAGAGGCGGCGCGAAGTAAGCGCGTCACAGGGATGATTAAGCTGGACATGATATTTCACAAGGACGGGGTCATCGACACAATTAGAGTCGTTCATAGCCTGCCAGATGGTCTTACAGATTATGCTATCTATGCGGCAAAACTCAATATTTTCATCCCAAGTGTAAAGGATGGAAAATTCAGATCAGTGCGTGGCCAGGTAGAGTATTTACTCGATCTCTACTGACATCCGTGATGAAGCGACCTGCCCCGGGTTTACGGGACGCCCATCGAAAGGTGCAGCAACTAGCTGGGCATTCCGACATTCGCACGACACAGTTAGATTATAAAGCCTCGACCAATGATGCCGACGACGCGGCGCGGCACATACAGATTCGATGACCGCGAGCACCGCATATTTCGCTGAAGATGAACACCCAGATGAGCGGCACACCAAGATTCGGAGTGAATAGTGGGAACTCTTGGAGAAATTCGCATATCAATCCGGCATCTTGGTGTGCTGCTCATCTAAATCAATCCACAGCAGAATGGTACACACAACGGAGTCGGCAACTGGGTACGCACGCGCCCTCGCGTGCTTTCATTCGCCGCCGAAAGCACGCGAGGGCGCGTGCGTACCCAGTGATGTGTCCCAATGTTTCGTGGTTTAATACAGCCGAACTGCAATCCGGCAGTTGAACTTCAAACAGGAGGTTGTTTTGTCTACAGAGTTCTCCGAGATGACGACCGAACAATTGCACAGCACGGCGAAAACTCTTCGCACGCTCGTTTATACGGTAGGAGTAGTAGCGCTTTTATACGCCGTTTATCTGATTTACCGGCTGGTTGCCGGCACGTTCGATCAGACGACGCGCATCGCGCTGATCCCGTTGATGGTGATGGTGGTGGCGTCGATTCCGTCGATGAGGCGGCTGAGCGCGGTTCGCGTCGAGCTTGCAAAAAGAGAAACGCCGGATAGGATAGCGAAATGACGCATTCGCTTATGACGACCCAGAGGCGAATCATCACGATATCGATCGATATTGATAAGGATATAGAACGAAGGATATAGAACGATTGAAGGAGGATTAAGGTAATGGCCAACGTTCCGAACGAGGATACGAAGGAAAATCTGAGCCGGGATCTGATTCAGGCGCTGGACGACATCTTCGGCCTGCATCCCGGTCATAGGCCGGCCCACGCCAAAGGCATTATTCTTTCGGGCGTATTTACACCCGCGCCCGACGCAGCGTCGCTGACGCGTGCGCCTCACATACATCATGAATCGACGCCGGTTTCGGTACGCTTTTCCAATTCCGGAGGGCTTCCGGATATGCCCGACAACGATGCGAACGGCGCCAGTCCGCGAGGCTGCGCGATTCGCTTCCATCTGGCCGAGCACGTTCATACCGATATCATCGCGCATTCGCACAATGGGTTTCCCGTGCGCACACCGGAGCAGTTTCTGGAATTCCTTCGCGCCGTGACTGCAAGCGCTGGAGCGACCGAAAGACCGACGCCCGTCGAGGCTTTTCTCGGCGCGCACCCTTCCGCGCTGCGGTTTGTGCAAACGCCGAAGCCCGTTCCGTCGAGTTTCGCCAGGGAAACGCATTTCGGCGTCAATGCTTTTCGGTTCACCAACGGTGAAGGCGTCAGCCGCTACGGACGTTACCGGATTATTCCCGAACAGGGAGACGAGCATCTGAGCGGGGAAGAGGCATCGGCGAAGTCCTCGAATTTCCTGTTTGACGAGATCGTCGAAAGAATCGCGGAGAACCCGGTTCGGTTACGCATAGTGGTCCAGCTTGCGGAGCCCGGGGATGCGGTCGACGATGCGACGGATATCTGGCCGGAAGATCGCACTCAAATCGACTTCGGCGCGATTGTACTGAACGCACGTGTTGCGGATGATGATCGCGCTGCGCGCCGGATGATCTTCGATCCGATTCCGCGAGTAGACGGCATCGAGCCTTCGGACGATCCGCTGCTTGAAACGCGGGCCGAAGTCTATCTGATCAGCGGGCGACGTCGACGTGCGGCGGACGAACAATAGATCATTCCGAAGCGGCGGTCGCGCAATGGAGAATCCCCATCAAGTAACCGCCGCTTCGGCGTGCTCCGCATTGTCTCTACTGCGTCTGAACGATGCGCCTCAGGCCGTCGCGATTCGCCTTCATATTGGCGATGAATTCGTGAAACAGATATGTCGCATCGTGCGGACCAGGTCCCGCTTCCGGGTGGTACTGGACCGAAAACACGGGCAGCGTGCGATGGCGCAGCCCTTCGAGCGTTGCGTCATTCAGGTTTACATGCGTCAGCTCGATTTCGCGGTCGTCCAGACTTTCCGCATCGACGGCGAATCCGTGGTTGTGCGAGGTAATCTCTATCCTGCGCGTACGCTCGTTGCGCACGGGCTGATTGCCGCCGCGATGGCCGAACTTCAGCTTGTATGTGCGGCCGCCGAATGCGCGCCCGAGCAGTTGATGGCCGAGGCAGATGCCGAATACGGGCGCCGCCGTAGTCAGCTTGCGGATTTCGGCGACGATTTCATCGAGCGCTCCGGGATCGCCCGGCCCGTTTGACAGGAAGATTCCGTCGGGCCCGAGCGCAAGCACTTCCTCGGCGGGCGTGCGCGCCGGAACTACCGTTATGCGGCAGCCGAGCGCGGCCAGATACCGAAGTATGTAAAACTTGATCCCGAAATCGTAGGCTACGACGTGAAACAACCCGCCCTCGGGTTCGCCCGTCGCTTCCGCAAACCCGGTCAGCGGATTCATCGTTCGTACTTCTTCGCCGTCGGCGGCTTCGCGTTCGATTTCCGGCGACCATACGTAACTGGATTTGCACGTTACCTCGTCTACGAGGTTGCGGCCGAGCATTTCGGGAGCATTCCGGGCTTTTTCTACGAGGCTGGCTTCATCCAGATCCAAAGACGATATGCAGGCGCGCATCGCGCCGCGTTCGCGTATGTGGCGCACGAGCGCCCGCGTATCGATTTCCGACAGACCCACGATCCCGTGGCGTTTCAGATACCGGTCGAGCGATTCGGCCGAGCGCCAGTTCGAGTCGATTTCCGAATACTCTCGCACTACAAAACCATCGACGAACGGGCGGCGCGATTCTATGTCTTCGAAGTTGGCGCCGTAGTTGCCGATCAAGGGGTAGGTCATCGCGACGATCTGTCCGGCGTAGGAGGGATCGGTGAGTATCTCCTGGTAGCCGGTCATAGATGTATTGAAGACAATTTCCCCGGTGCGTTCGCCGTGCGCTCCCCAGCCCCGTCCGCGAAATGTTCGCCCGTCTTCCAGCGCGAGCATCGCTTCCATCATCATTTTCCTGTTTCTCTCCTCTCCACACTAAGCACTTTCTTGTTCCCTCACACTCAGTACTCTGTAAACAAAGTTTTTGAGTTTTTCAGCCGCGAAGCGGTGAAAGATCTGTAGCCCAGGGCGGCGAGCCCTGGGTGAGTGTAGATAAACGGCGCCAGCCCCGGAGGGGCGGAAGATCTTTCGCCCTTTCAGGACTCAAACGTTCTTTTT
>JAHBSF010000127.1 GCA_019639255.1 Acidobacteriota bacterium
GTGCCGCCGCCGTAATGGGCATAGACCGTCGTACTCTTTACCGCATGGCCGAACGCTTCGGAATAGTCCTCGGCGAAGGCGATCGCGATAATCCCGGCGCGTGATGTTGCGCGTGCGCTTGTGGCAGTATTGCCTGCAACCACACGCAACCGCCAATTTCGCCACAGCCATGGGTTGCGCGGACCGCCTACCGGCCATCTACTTATCCCCTTGCTGATCATACGGAAAGAACGTGCGGGGTGCGAGGCACGAGTATTGCTGGTATATCGGCCGGGGAGCGCAATTGCGGCAAGCGCCGCGACGCACGACAATAAAGCGAACACGCTCCCCCGTAAAACGCGATGAATATGTCAATTCCGCAACTCGATCCAGAGGTAAGAACTATGAGAAAAACAGTAAGTACAATCATACTGGGCATGGCGCTGTTGTGTGGAACCGCAGTCTTTGCCGGCGCCCAGACAAAACCTCAGACGAAGCCGCAGCCGACTCCGCAGGCCAAGTCTCAAATGCCGCCGCCAGCCGCAACGTCCACAGCTTCAACCGCCTCAATGCCGAAAAAGAAACACCGAACATCAAAGAAAAAAGGCGCATCCACCGAAACGACCAGGAAGAAGGGCTAAAACATACTCACCTGATAACATCACGGGTTGAAGAGGAGAAACCGCACGGCAGATTTCAATTGCCGTGCGGTTGCTTTAATTACAGGCGCCATCAGGGTTCCTATAACGAATGAAAATGATTTAGAATCGCCCAAACCGGATCTGCGTATAATCGATTCGCACACGAGCCGAAAAGGAGGGCGCAGAATTATTAATTCCGCCACACCGCGCGCTAAAATCGCCATCTTCTTCACTGGCGGCACAATCTCGATGCACATAGATCCGCGCACGGGCGGGGCAGTGCCCGCACTTTCGGGCGCCGAAATCCTCGCACGCGTTCCCGGTCTCGATGAAATTGCAGACCTGACGATTGAAGACTTCGCTCGCCTTCCCGGCCCGCACCTCACTCCGCCCCTGATGTTTGAACTCGCCGAGGCCGTACGAAAACGACTTGGAGAAACCGGCGACGACGCAATCGATGGCGTCGTCATCACTCACGGCACCGATACATTGGAAGAAACCGCCTACCTGCTCGATCTGCTGATAGAGAGCGAAAAGCCCACGGTATTCGTCGGCGCTATGCGCAACAGTTCGGAACTGAGCTGGGACGGCCCCGGCAACCTGCGTTCGGCATTGCGCGCAGCCGCCGCGCCCGAAACCCGGAACCTCGGCGTGCTCGTCGTTATGAACGACCAACTGCTCGCCGCAGCCGAGGCGACGAAAACGCACACCGAGGCTACCGATACGTTTCAGAGCCGCGATTTCGGCCCGCTCGGCTTGATCGACAAGGACCGCGTAATAGCGGCGCGGCGCCCGGCAATGCGCCAACACATTGCCGCATCGCAACTGGAATACCGCGTGGATCTGATCAAGATCCCTGCCGGAGGCGACGGCCGGTTGATAGATTTTGCAGTCTCTGACGGCGCGCGCGGAATCGTTATTGAAGGACTCGGCCGCGGCAACGTCACGGTTGCGGCGCTGCCTGCAATCGAACGCGCAGCAGCAGCAGGATTGCCCGTAGTGATTACGTCGCGCTGCTGGCGCGGCCGCGTGCTGGATACTTATGCTTACGAGGGCGCGGGCAGGGGATTGAAGAAAATCGGCGCAATACTCGGCGGGATGCTGCCCAGCCACAAGGCCCGGATAAAATTGATGGCTGCGCTCGGCGCCGGATGGGATGTAGAACGCATTCGGGCTTCGTTCGAGGGATGAGAGATAACGGAACAGACGGAATAAACGGAACAAACGGAAGGGAATGATCTTTTCCGTCTGTTCCGTTATCTCTCTTCGAGCAGTTTGATGATGCATCGCGCCGCGCGTGCGGATGCATTGGGTTCACCCAGGCGACGCCGCACCTCTTCAAGTGCAAGCCGCTGCTCGTCCAGACGCGCAGGATCATCGAGCAGACTCGTGATTTCTTCGGCGAGCCTTTTGCCTTTCAACTCGTCCTGAAGAAGTTCGGGCGCGATCTTTCTTTCTGCGATGAGGTTCGGCAAGCCAACGTACGGGACGTTGATCAGCGGTCGGAATAACCGCCAGTTGAGCGCAGACGCCCGGTATACGACGATGAGCGGAGTGCCGATAATCGCCGTTTCCAGCGTAGCCGTGCCGCTTGCGACTGCGGCAAGATCCGATGCTGCAACAGCATTGTAAGTATCCCCGTAAACCGGTTTTACCGAGTCAGGAAGTTCGCCTATGAGTTCATCGCGGGCGATGGTGGGTGCAAGCGCCAGCAGGAACTGAATCTCAGGCCGCTTCCTGCTCAAAATCATTGCAGCGTCGAGAAGCGGCGGCAGAATGTATTTGATCTCGGAATGCCGGCTGCCCGGAAGCAATGCTACAACCGGTCTGGAGACATCGAGCCCGTGCCGATTGCGAAATTCAGCGGATGATGCCGTGACCATTACGCTGTCGAGCAGCGGATGGCCCGTATAATCCACATCCACGCCCCGATGCGCATAGTAATTCGCCTCGAACGGCAGGATTACGAGCATTCGTTCGACGTATCGTTTGATTGCGTTGATACGGTAGCTGCGCCAGGCCCATATTTGCGGGCTTATGTAATAAACCACGCGATGTCCGTCGCGGTGAAGTTTTTTTGCAAGCCGCAGATTGAACTCGGGCCAGTCGATGAGTATCACCAAATCCGGGCGGCGGTTGCGTGCGGCAAGCCGCAATTGCCTGAAAACGTGCAGGAATTTGCCGATCGCGCGGCTGACTTCCAGCACGCCCATAATTGCGAGTTCGCGCACGTCTGCAATTATGTCGACGCCCGCATCCCGCATATCACCGCCGCCGGCTCCGAAGATTTCCCATTCGACGTCGGGACGCTCGGCGCGCAGCGCCCTTACCAAGTTTGCACCGTGTTTATCGCCCGAAGCTTCACCGGCTACGATCAAAAGCCGCATATCAATAGATCTCGGGTTCGCCTTCGGGGCGTGTGCGGAAGCGGCGGTGAATCCACAACCACTGCTCAGGATGACGGCGGATTACGGCTTCGAGCGCTGCTGTGTAGCGTGCAGTGTTTGCTAAAACATCCGCTTTTGCATCGCCCGTGTCGATGGTCTCGATCGGCGGTTCGAAATGCAGCCGGTGGATCTGCGATGTTTCATCCCAGATCAGATAGCCGGGCACTACGGTTGCACCCGTGCGCAGCGCAAGCGTGGCCACACCTGCCGTAGTGCAGGCGGGCACGCCGAAAAAGTCCACGAATACCCCCTCTTCCCGCGTCGAATTAAGATCGGCGAGTATGCCTACGACGCCGCCGGACTTGAGCACGCGCAATACCTCGCGCACCGAACCGCGCTTGTCTATGCTTCGGTTTCCGTAACGCGACCTGTAGCGTTCGGCGAGGCGTTCCACAAGCGGGTTATCCACGCGCCGTGCGAGAAAAGACATAGGATGGCCGTATAGCGAATGCGCCAGAACCGAGAGTTCCCACGCGCCTATATGGCCGGTCAGTAGAATCACGCCGCGCCCCGCAGCCTGGGCTGCAAGGAAGTTCTCCAGACCTTCATAGACTACAACACGGGAAATGTTGTCGGGCGTCAGGCGGGGGAACCGGCTGACTTCGCCGAGCAATCGTCCGAGATTGTCGAACGTTCCGCGCAAAATGCGCTGTCGCGCTGCATCATCGAGCGTCGGGAAAGCCAGTTTGAGGTTTGCGGCGGCGTGCCGGGTGAGGCGCGGAACCAGGCGGCGCACAAGGGCGGCTATGAGTTGTGCCAGACGTATTGCGGCGCGGCGCGGCAGCACGCCTAGGGATTTTAGAATAATCCACGCCGAGGCGTATTCGGCGTAGGTGCGCGCGGTTCCTCGACGATTTATGCGTTCTGCAGGATTGTTTGTGATTGCTGATTCCAAGATTAAAGATGGCGGAAGAAGAAGTGTGAAGTGAGAGGGGGAAGAAGAAATGCTGAGTGCACTGTAAACAAAGTTCTTTGAGTTATTCAGCCGCGAAGCGGCGAAAGATCTGTAGCCCAGGGCGGCGAGCCCTGGGTAGATGTAGAGAAGCGGCGCCGGAAGATCTTTCGCCCTTTCAGGGCTCAAACGTTCTTTTTCTACTGACCTGGCGCTCACGCACCAGGCTACAGATCTTTCGCCGCTCCGCGGCTGAATAACTCAAAACTTTGTTTACAGAGTGCTGAACACCAAAATCGAAACTGCTGTAAGTTCCTATTTGCACTCAGCACTCAGTACTTCTTCTTCTCTCCCTCATGCCGGCTGTTTTTCAAGCCGGGACAGCCTGTTGTCGAGGTCTGCACGTTCCTTTTTTTCCTGCCAGAGTTCCTCTCTGAATAGCTTGAGTTCGCGGCGAATATCGACGATTTCGTCTCTTATATCGGCCACGTCCTTGTGTATCAGATCCAGCTTCGGGCGTGTGTCGCGGGAGCGATCCTCGATAAACGCATCCACCCGACCGCGCCAAAGCTTTAAGTCCGACATATCCTCCTTGAGAACCGCAACATCGGACTTGAGAGTTGCAACATCGGATTTGAGGGTTGCAACATCGGATTTGAGAGTTGCAACATCGGATTTGAGGGTTGCGACGTCGGCGAGAATCCGGTCGATTTTCTGTTCGAGCGTCATGTTGTGGGTCTGATCGTCAGCCATATACTTTCCTCCTGCTGTACGGAAGCTGAGGCGTGGCCTGTACGTCCCGCTATTCAGGTTTTATACCTCGCCTTCGGCTTCACGGCAAGCCGCGATTCTGCGCCGTGCGATAACTGCAATAGACCTCGAGAGTTCCGCGGGTGGGGAAAATTTTTCTTTTCCCGTCCGGTTACCCGGTTAATAATCCCGGCCAGGGAGCGTTTAGCGTATGAACGAGGAACCCAGAAATGAACGCAGGGAGGACGAATTGCTCGCAACAGCAACCCATTTGAAAGCGCTCCCCGGTCCGGCCGAAGAGCTTGAACGGCTCTATCGCGATCACTCGGATCGGGTTTACCGTGCGGCCTACCGGGTAACCGGCAGCTCCGTAGATGCGGAGGACGTCCTTCAGACCGTCTTCCTGCGACTGGCGAGGCGCGAGCAGGGCATTGATCTGGAGCCTAGCCCGGGCAGCTACCTGCACCGCGCGGCCGTCAACGCCTCGCTCGATCTGATCCGCCAGCGGCGCCGCTCCGGCTCGATTCCACTCGAAGACAGGGCCGACCTTGCCGCGCCCCCGCACCATAGCCCTGAAACACAGCAGCGCAGCCGCGAACTCCGGCGGATGATCCAGCAGTCGGTAGCCGACCTCGGCGAGAAAACCGCTGAAATGTTCGTGCTGCGCTACTTTGAGGGTTATGACAACCACGAAATAGCCAAGATGCTCGGCGTTTCGCAGGTTCTCGTGGGCGTGCTGCTGCACCGCGCGCGGACGAAAATGAAAAAACAACTCGGCAGGATGTTGGAGGGAGAAAGATGAAACCGACTAACCGTGAACTCAACCAGATGCTCGACGACGCGCTCACGGGCATTCGAAAGGAACGCATCAGCGACGATGCAGTTCAGACCGCTGCAGACCGCGTGTGGCGCCGGCTCGCAAATGAAGACGCTGCGGCGCAGGCGGGTGTTGCACCCGTAGAACACATTCGCGGATGCGAGGACTTCCAGGCGCTCATACCCGCCTACATCGGCGGATTTCTTACAAGCGCCCGCGCAATGCTGCTCGAAGACCATTCGCACGAATGCATACCGTGCCGCAAGGCTCTCAAAGAAGCACGCGCCTCGCGCCGCGGCGAAGCTCGCCCGGTGCGCCCGGTTGCCGGAACCTCGATCTTCTCGCAGCCCGCAATGCGATGGGCGATGGCTGCCGTAATCGCCGTCGGCTTCGGCCTTTTCGCCTGGCCGTGGGTTCAGCAGTTTACGCGCTCGATCGGGACGCTTCACACCATAGTGCAGGCTTCGCAGGGCGGCGTATACCGCGTCGCTGAAAACAGCGCGCAGCCCGTCGCCTCCGGTGCGCAGCTCAAACCCGGCGAGCGCATTCGCACGGCCAAGGACGCCAAGGCAACGATCCAACTCGCCGACGGCTCGCAGATCGAGATGGACGGCCGGTCGGAACTCTACGTCCGCGAGGGCGGCGAGGGCACGACGATCCACCTCGAACGCGGGCAGATCATCGTAGAGGCGGCGAAGCAGGATTCGAAGCATCACCTCTTTGTCAGGACCGAAGACAGCCTCGTTTCGGTCAAGGGCACGATCTTCTCGGTTAATGCCGGAACCAAAGGGTCGCGCGTTTCGGTCGTAGAGGGCGAGGTGCACGTCGACGGGCGCGGACAGCGCTCGGTGCTGCGTCCCGGCGATCAGGTGGCCACGCACGCCTCGATTACGCGCGTGCCGGTGCGCGATGAAGTCAGGTGGAGCGCCAACGCAGAAAAATATGCGCGAGTGCTCGGCGAACTCGAAGCGCTGCGCAAACAGATAGACGCAAGCGTGGTCAATCCCGGCGTCCGGTATTCGACGCGTCTGCTGGATCTTGCGCCGGAAAACACCGTGCTTTACGTCGCGATTCCGAACATCTCGCAGACGCTTGCCGAAGCCAACCGCCTGCTCGAAGAAAAAATCTCGCACAACGCCGAACTGCGCGAGTGGTGGCAGAAGGAGGAATCGCGCCGTCGCGGCGGATTCAACAAAGCCATCGACCAGGTGCGCGAACTCGGCGCCTATCTCGGCCCCGAAATCGTGGTCGCTGCAAGCCTCGACGCCAAGGGCGAGCCGGGCGAGCCCGTGGTGCTTGCCGAACTCATCAATGAAGCCGGATTTGAAACCTACCTGCGCAGCAAACTCGCCGAAATCAGACCCGAGGGGCGCAACCGCATCCATCTGGTGACGAATGCCGCCGAGTTGCCGGTGCGGGGCGACGGCAAGGACGATTTCTTTATCGCGATGCAGGGCGACGTAATCGCCGCTTC
Source organism: Acidobacteriota bacterium (assembly GCA_019639255.1). Taxonomy (GTDB): domain Bacteria; phylum Acidobacteriota; class Blastocatellia; order RBC074; family RBC074; genus JAHBSF01. The sequence continues at coordinate 7,001 of JAHBSF010000127.1, forward strand.
GCCGAACCCGACGGCGCTTGCCCGCGTGGCCGGAGCCGTACGGACGCCCGAAAGCCGGTTTGCTTCCTCCCCGTTCCGTGCGCAGCTTGCCGAACTTTATCACGACGGCGTGGGATTGCTGATCGCCGCCGATCTGTCCGCAATCTTCCCCCAGGCGATTCGGCGCGAAAGCGCAAAGGGCGACGAATCGGCGTCGGCTATGGAGAAGCTCGGACTGTCGAAAGTGCAGTATTTCATCGCGGAACTTAAGGAAAAAGACGGCCGTCCGAGCAATCGCGCGGTGCTGAGTTTTTCGGAAAACCGCGGTATGGCCTCGTGGCTCTCGGCGCCGGGACCGATGGGCGCCCTGCAATTCATCTCTCCCGAGGCTACGGCGGTCGCGGCGTTTGTAGTCGAGCGTCCCGTATCTCTTGTGGATGATCTGTTCGGCGCGCTGCAGACCGCAGATCCCAAGGCATGGCAGGAACTCAAGGACTTTGAATCGAAGCAGGGTCTGAGCCTGCGCGACGATTTCGCCGCACCGCTCGGCGGCGAATTCGCCTTCGCCGTAGACGGGCCAATGCTGCCGATTCCGGCGTGGAAGGCCGTCGTAGAGGTCAACGACCCGGAGCGCTTGCAGCAGAGCTTCGAATCTACCGTGGCCAGGCTCAACGAATACGCCGCCGCGCACGAAAAGAAGGGCTTCTCCTGGATTCGGGCCGAAAGTGGAGACCGCGTATTCCATACGCTCAAATCTCTCGATGTGGGCGTAGAGGCCTGCTATACGTTCGCCTACGGTTATCTCGTAGCGGCTCCCACGCGGGCGCTTGTCGAGAGGGCGTTGCAGTATCGCGAATCGAGCGTATCGCTGCTGAATGCGCCGCGCTTCAAGGCTGCGCTGCCCGAAGACCGGCAGGCCAACTTCTCGGCGATGTTCTACTACGATCTGACCTCGGTTGCAGGCGCGGCCAGACGATTCAGCGAACAGATGCCGAGCGGTCCGGCCGGCGCGCTGAAATCGGTTGCATCGAGCAAACCGATGCTCGCTTATCTCTATGCCCAGGAAGGACGATTCACCTTCTCGGTCAATACCGAGGATGGCCCCGTGGGACTGACGCCGAGCATGCTGCTCGGATTGCCGGGACCGTTCAGCCTGAATCAACTTGTGCAATAAACAGCATAAAAGAGAGATAACGGAACAAACGAAATAAAACGGAAATTACGGGAAAGTTGAACATTTCCCTAATTTCCGTTTTATTTCGTTTATTCTGTTATCTCTCTTTTATTCTTGCGCCAGCCGAAGGGAACTTCATCCCGTCGGTTGGCGTAACGGTTTATGCGCATCCGAAGTATTGGATCAGGAGGTTGAATCGATGAAATCCAGAGCTTGGGCAGGCGGGGGCGTAATTGTAATTGCGGGCCTGATGGCGACCGGGCTGGGTGGTTGCCGCAATCGTACGGAGAGTGTAAACGCAAGGACGAACTCTACAGAGACGGCATCCGCAGCCCCATCGCCCGATGCCGCGATGGTAAAGACCGTCAGCCGTCCCGACGACGAATACGATTATCCGCTGAGGGTTGAAAAACACGAGCGTTACAAACTTGCGCCGGGCGCGCGCGTCGAGGTGCAGCGCTTCTGGGGATTGATCGAGATCGAGCCCGTTGAAGGCGACGAAGCCGATTTCTATCTGGTCCGCTCGGCGCGCGAGGAAAAGGTTTTCAGGGAACACCGCGTCGAGGTAGAGCACAAGGCTGATTATCTGAATCTGCGTATGGAGCGCGAGCGCCGCAGTGTGATGTTCCAGATCTTCAGCGACCACGGCGGTGAAAGGCAGCGCCTTGTGCTGCGCCTTCCGCGTCTTGTGAATCTCTCGCTCGACGGCGTCGGCGGCAAGGTTCGCGTCGGCGAGTTTGAAGGATCGCTCAAGCTCGACGGAATAAACGGGCGCATAGAAGCTGCGCGTGCATCGGAGTTTACCGAAATCGACGGTGCAAACGGAAACGTCAGGTTGCTTGTCAATGACCTGAAGGGACGCGGTGTAAAAGTCGGCGGCGTAAATGGACGTATTGACGTGCAGTGCGGCCCGGCGTTAAACGCCGATGTCGAGGTTGACGGCGTAAACGGGCGGGTCATAACGGATGTGTCCTCATTTGCGGGTGAGCGCAGGCGCGGGGGCGTCGAGGGCAAGATAGGCAAGGGCGGTTCTCGTATAGAAATTTCAGGCGTAAACGGGCCGGTTCGTTTTGCTCCGATAGAGGCGGCGTCGCCCGCAAACAATGCGGATTCGAAGCCGGCATCGAATCAAGCCGGGACCGGAAGCTCCGCCCGCGTCGTAGTAAAAAAGACGAATGCGGATGAGGCGCGCGATGCGAAACGCGCGGCGCGATCTGCAAGCGTGAAGTAAACCTGCACTGCGGGTAGAAAGCTGAATCTGCATGACGACTTTAACCGATGCTCCGGTAATTGAACTTGAGGACCTGCGGGTCGACTTCGGAAAACGCCGCATCCTGCACGATCTGCGCATGAAGCTTACGGGCAGAGCTATCGGGCTTCTCGGACCGAACGGCGCGGGCAAAACTACGCTAATACACACGCTGCTCGGCTTTCACGCTCCGAGCGCCGGCACGGCGCGAATATTCGGACGCGACATACGGCGCGATGCCAAAAAGATTCGCGCAAGCATCGGATATATGCCGGAGCGCGATTCGTTCATAGCCAACATGTCTTGCGTTCATTTTGTCCGGTTGATGGGCGAGCTATCGGGGTTGCCCGCTTCGGCTGCGCTCGAACGCGCGCACGAGGCGCTGTTTTACGTCGGGCTGGGCGAGGCCCGCTATCGTCAACTCGGCGGCTACTCGCTCGGTATGAAGCAACTCGCCAAGCTCGCGCAGGCAATCGTGCACGGGCCGCGTCTTATCTTTCTCGACGAGCCGACAAACGGGCTCGATCCTCCGGCGCGCGTGCGTATGCTCGAACTCATACGCGAGGTCCGCGATAGCGGCCTTGCGCAGATCGTGCTTTCATCGCACCTATTGCGCGACGTCGAAGAATGTTGCGACGAGATACTGATACTGAAGGACGGGCGCATAGCCGCGCAGTGCGATCTAGAAGAAGAGCGCCGCTCGAACCGCAAGTTCCTGGAGCTTGAAACGCGCAACGCGGGCGAAAACTTTGCAGAGGCCGTCGCCGGGCTCGGATGCGAATACGCATTGACAGCGCCGGGTAGAATGAAAATCGTGCTGCAGGACGGAGTCGAAGTAAGAGACCTTTACAAGATCGCCGCCGCGCAGCAGGTGCAAATCCGCCGCCTCAACTATAAACGCGATTCGCTCGAAGACATCTTCCTGAAGGCGATGGAATGAGGAGAAGAAAGTGCCGCAGTGCGAGGGGGGAAGAAGAAAGTGCTG
>JAHBSF010000128.1 GCA_019639255.1 Acidobacteriota bacterium
CTTCTTGTGTGCGGCGAGATTGCGAACGCGCCCCGGTGTGTTACAATATGCAGCGTCTGTCCCCGAGAAGCGATAATCCAGTTTGACGATCCCCGCAACGAAGTCGACGGGGGATTGGGGAGAGTGGCGATGATCAAGGGCATCCTGTCGCGATCGATGCTCGGCTTCTCTCTGGCGCTGCTGTTCGGTTTCACGGCTACAAGCGCTCAGCAGCCCGCACAGGAGTCGAAACAGGAATCGAAATCCGATGCAACCGGAAGGGATCAGTCCCCTGCGGCGCAGAATCCTGCGCAGGATCAGGGACCCGTCATCCGCGAACGCACCGAGGTAGTGACGCTCACGGTAACGGTTACCGATCCATACAACCGGCTCGTCACCGGACTCGACAAACAGCACTTCGAGGTTTTCGAGGACAAGGTCAAGCAGACGATCGAATATTTCGCCGACGATGATGTTCCGGTCAGTCTGGGCATCGCCTTTGACGTTTCCGGCAGCATGAAGGGCAAGCTCGACCGTGCGCGCGACGCGCTCAAGGCTTTTATCCAGACCAGCCACGACGACGATGATTTCTTCCTCGTAGGATTCAATCAGCGCGCCAACCTGATTTCGGAATTCACCGACGGAGACACGCTGCTCAACAAACTGACGTTTGTCGATCCACGCGGCCAGACCGCTCTGTACGATGCGGCGTATCTCGGAATCGAAAAAGTCAAGCAGGGCCGTCATACCAAACGCGCGCTGCTGCTGATCTCCGACGGGCAGGACAACTCTTCGCGATATACCTACGGCGAATTGCGCAAATTGCTCAAGGAAGCCAATGTCCAGATCTACTGCATCGGAATCGTGGAAGTGGGCGGAGGCGCGGGCGGCTCGCTCGATATGCAGGGACAGTCGATACTCGAAGAAATCGCGCAGACTACGGGCGGCAAGGCCTTCTTCCCGCGCTCGGCCGCAGAACTCGAAGACGCTACCACGCGCATCGCCCTCGAACTGCGCCATCAATACTCAATCGGCTATATTCCGACCAACGTCAAACGCGACGGACGCTGGCACAACATCAAGGTCAAGGTCAAACAGCCGCGCGGATTGCCCAACCTCAACGTGCGCACCAAGGAAGGCTATTACGCAGTGGCACAGTAGCAACAGGCGTGCAAATTGCGCGGTTGTTGCTACTCGGCGCCCGCATCGGATTCGGATGCGGTATCGGCCGCCTTGCGTTTGCGCCCGCGGGTTTTCTTCTTCTCTTCCCTGCCGTCATCGGCCGAATCACTGTGGTCGGCGCCGAATCGCTCGACGGCTTCCTCTTCGGTTTTGCACGAATCGATCAATTCGAGCAGTTGGGTGATCTTCAGAGCGCCGTAAACCCGGTCGGTAAGTCCGACGAGTTTCAGCTCGCCGCCCGCATCGCGGACCTTGTTGTAGGCGCGGACAATTTCGCCAATGCCCATGCTGTCGATGATCGGCACACCGGTAAGGTTAAGTATTACCCGGCTTGTTTCGGCCGTCAGCACCTTGTCGACGAGCATCTGCAATTGAAAGCCGCCCTGTCCTTTAATGAATTTGCCGCGCAGATCGAGCGAGGCAATCGCATCGATGTAATGAATTCCGATAGTCAGCATAGTCCGGGATTGTCGCCGTTGAAATCGCGTTGCGGAAGCGTGTATGGTACCCCCAGACGAGTCATTGCACAAGCTTAAATCAGACCACACGACTTCGGGACAATAAAGAGAGAGAACGGAACATACGAAATGCAACGAAAATTACGAAAAAGTTGAATATTTCCGTCTGTTCCTTTTTATTTCGTTTGTTCAGTTATCTCTCCATGGAGGCAAGGAATGGAATCCGGCGCAGATCGCTACTCTGAAATATCGCTCGACGCAGTGCGTAAAGCGGCTGAAATCGTTTATCGAAGCATTGCACCTACGCCGCTGCGCGATTACCCGCTGCTCAACGCTTATGCGGGCATGCGGCTGCTGCTCAAACACGAAAATCACCTGCCTACCGGCGCATTCAAGATTCGCGGCGGATTGAATTTCATGCACCACTTCGCCGAAAGCCGCACCCATAACGGAGTAATCACGGCTACTCGCGGCAATCACGGTCAATCCGTAGCGCTTGCAGCGACGAGTTACGGCGTTCCCTCAACGATAGTCGTCCCCTACGGCAACAACCCGGAAAAAAACGACGCAATGCGGGCCTTCGGCGCGCGCATGGTAGAACACGGCCGCGACTTCGATGAAGCACGGGAGGAGGTCGAACGCCTCGCGCGCGAAGAGAATCTCCGCTATATTCACTCGGCTAATGAACCGCATCTTATCAACGGCGTAGGGACCTACGCGCTTGAAATCGCCGAATCGATGAAATCGCGCGGCGAAAGGATAGACGCGGTGTTTGTACCCATCGGGCTCGGCAGCGGCATAAGCGGCGTTATAACCGTTATGCGGGAGCTTGCACCCGATGCGAAGATTTACGGCGTGCAGGCCGCCGGAGCGCCGAGCATTTTTCTTTCCTGGCGTGAGGGTCGCATAGTGACCACGCCCGAGGCGCAGACCTTCGCCGACGGGGTTGCGACGCGCGTGCCGTCGGAATTTACGCTGGATATCATCAGGCGCGGCGTCGAAGAAATTGTGCTTGTGGATGACGAGGAAATTGCAGCGACGATACGGCTGCTGTGGCGAACTACGCACAATATGGTAGAAGGCGCGGGCGCGGCGGCCGCAACCGCCGCATTAAAGCTCAAAGAAAGGCTTGCCGGGAAAAACGTCGTCGCCGTGATGAGCGGCGGAAACCTTGATACTGCGACATTGAGCCGAATTTTTCAGGAGAACGGGAGTAAGTAGTGCTGAGATTCGATGACGTACTTGCAGCGAAAGAACGACTGCGCGGAGCGGCGCATCGCACGCCCGTGATGACTTCGCGACAGTTCAACGAAGCGGCCGGGTGCGAGGTTTATTTCAAGTGTGAAAACCTTCAGCGCGCGGGCGCATTCAAGTTCCGCGGAGCATACAACGCGCTCGCATCGCTCGATGAGGAAACGCGCAGACGCGGAGTAATTGCGTACTCTTCGGGCAATCACGCGCAGGCCGTAGCGCTTGCGGCAAAACTGTTTTGTGCGCCTGCGGTGCTTGTAATGCCGCAGGACGCGCCGAAAGCGAAAGCGGCCGCGACGCGCGATTACGGGGCGGAAATCGTTTTTTACGACCGGTATACGGAAAACCGCGCCGGAATCGGAGCGCGGATCGCAGCCGAGCGCGGATTGACGATGATTCCCCCTTACGACGATTACCGCGTGATGGCGGGTCAGGCAACGGCGGCGGTTGAACTGATCGAGGATGTACCGGAACTCGACGACCTGCTCGTTCCGACATCGGGCAGCGGCCTGCTTGCGGGCAGCGCCGTTGCAGTGCGTACATTGCGTCCCGGCGCGCGCGTTTACGGTGTAGAACCCGAGGAGGGCAACGATACGCTGCTTTCGCTCAGACGCGGCGAGCGCATAACAATCGAAGTGCCGAGAACGATAGCCGACGGCCTTCAGGTGACAACGCCCGGAGAACTGACGTTCCCGATCGTCAGAGAACTCGTTGAAGACATACTCCTTGTAAGCGACCGCGAGATCATCGACGCGATGCGCTTTATGCTCGAAAGAATGAAAATCGTGGTTGAACCGTCGGGAGCCGTGGGGGCGGCGGCTGTTCGAAACAGGAAAACCGATTTCGCGGGGCGCAGGGTCGGAGTAATACTCTCGGGCGGGAACGTGGATATGGAAAAACTCTCCGCGTATTTGAAATCGGACTGAAGGGGCGAATACCGGTATTCGCTCTTTCAGTTCTTTGACACCACTCGAACGGCTGCGTAGAATGGCAGTTCTTTGACTTGCCCCCGGCGGGAGCCGGTACCATATATGGCGTGGTTTACACGAAAAGAAGAGAAAATCGGCGAGCCTGCGCCGCCCGAGCAGCGTACGGTAAAGACCGAAGGCATATTCGCCAAATGCGAAAATGAAGACTGCGGCACGACGATTTACCGAAAGGATCTGCGTGCAAACCTCAGCGTGTGCCCGCAGTGCGGCTATCATTTTCGCCTCTCGGCGCGCGACCGGCTTGCAATGCTTTTCGACAACGGGGAATACGAAGAGCGCGATGCCGGAGTCGCTCCCACCGATCCGCTTGGATTCGTAGACAAGTCGCCCTATCGCGATCGTCTGATTAAAAGCCAGCGGGAAACGGGATTGCTCGATGCGATTATTGTGGGCGAGGGTCGGTTGATGGGGCGCAGCATCGTCATAGCCGCAATGGAGTTCAAGTTCATCGGCGGAAGCATGGGGTCGGTCGTAGGGGAAAAAATTACGCGAGCGATCGAACACTGTATCGATGAAAGGCTTCCTCTAGTGATAGTTTCTTGTTCGGGCGGAGCACGCATGCAGGAAGGGGTGCTCTCGCTGATGCAGATGGCGAAAATTTCGGCGGCGCTCGCGCGACTCGACGACGCAAGGCTGCCGTTCATTTCCCTGCTGACCAATCCGACTACGGGCGGAGTCACCGCAAGTTTCGCCATGCTCGGCGATCTCAATATCGCCGAACCGGGTGCGATAATCGGATTTGCAGGCGCTCGCGTTATCGAGCAGACCATAAGACAAAAGCTGCCCAAGGGCTTCCAGCGCTCCGAGTTTCTGCTGGAACACGGTATGCTCGACGCCGTAGTCGACAGGCGAGAGTTGCGCGAATTCATTGCTTCTGCTCTACTGTTCACCGGTCCTGATCCCTAAATCAGGCTTTTTGCCTGCTCAACCCGCCCCACTGCCGCCGCTATATTTATCCAACCGGCGGCTATACCAGATTGGTAGAATCGGTCATGCTTTATCGTCCTTTTCAAGTCTTCCTGATCGTATGCGCATCGATCGCAACCGCTCCGGCGTGCGCCGACCGCACCGCGTTGACGCAGTCTCCTGCACCGGCGGCCGAAGCATCCGCTACGCAAGCTCCTAAAACCACGCCGTTTGACGGCGAGCGAGCTTTTGAGCACGTTCGAGCGCAGGTCGGGTTCGGCCCGCGTCCCGCAGGCTCGGCCGCGCTTGAAAAAACGCGCGAATACCTGATCCGCGAACTCAAAAGCTACGGCCTGAAAGTCACCATCGACTCATTCACGCCGAAGACGCCGAAGGGCCGCGTCGGAATGAAAAACGTCATTGCCGAGCTGCCCGGCGAGACCGCAGCAACGATACTGATCTGCAGCCATTACGACACGAAAGAGTTCAAGGATTTCGTTTTCCTGGGGGCGAACGATTCAGGCTCGAGCACCGGCGCAGTGCTCGAAATCGCCCGGGTAATGGCCGCCGCCGGGCCGCGCAAATTCACCTATCAGTTCGTATTCTTCGATGGTGAGGAAGCATTCTGCGAGGAATGGAGTGAATGCCTCGACGGACTCGACAATACTTACGGCAGCCGTCATATGGTCGAACGTCTGCGGGCGGAAAAGAAACTCGAAACAATCAAGGCCATGATCCTGCTCGACATGGTCGGAGACAAGGACCTGACGATTCCACGCGAGGATTCGTCGTCCCAATGGCTCGTAGAAGCCATCTGGAGCACAGCGACCGAACTTGGGTACAGGAAAGAGTTTCCGAGCCGCCGCTTTATGATCGGGGACGACGACCATATGCCGTTTCTGCGCGCAGGCATACCGGCCGTCGACGTCATCGACTTCGAATACGGCGACGGCCCGGGCGACAACAGCTACTGGCATACGGCCGAAGACACCCTCGATAAAATCAGCGCCCGCAGCCTGAAGATCGTAGGGGATGTAATACTTCTCAGCCTGTCGAAAATAGAGGCGCAGATCCGCTGAGACGCAAACCAACGTAGGTGTAGAGCGGGAGAGTTTCGGGATTTTATGAACAGGCCTGCTGTAGTAAGATGTGCAGACTTTGATGGACCGGATGCCCGTAGGCGCGGGGCGGGACCAGGAAGGGATAGCTGCGGCAAATCCCGAGAAGGAGCGGACAACACCGGATGAATAAGTGGGAATATCTGACGGTTGACTGGGGCGAAATTCGCAAGATCGGTTCGCGCATTACAGGCGAAGACTTTATTGATGCTAACGTAGATGCGGGACTCAACTCCCTCGGACAGGAAGGATGGGAACTCGTCTGCGTCTACGTAGACGGCTACACCATGCATCGCAGCAACAAGGGCGAAGAGATGCTGTCGAGCAGTCGTTACGTAAAATACACCTTCAAACGGCCCTCGATCGGATCATCGCGATGACCGGTCTTCCAATTTTCCCTTTAGAATCAGTGCTGGCTGAGGCCCTGGCTTCGGGCGAGTCCGTCTCGGTTTATTGTTACCTGCCGTTCGGCATCGTACGCGGAGCGCTCGCACCCCTTGAATCCGACGACTCATCGCCGTCCGGCGCTGACGCCGACGCTCCCGCACTTATGATCGAACTTCGCGATGCAGTAGTCGAACATTATTCCAATCACCTGCCTACTGGACGCTACGATCGCCTGCTGCTGCGCATTGGCGACATCTCGGGCTGTGTACTGCTGAAAGCCTGAAGAGAGATAACGGAACAGACGAAATAAGACGGAAAAGACGGAAATATTCAACCATTCCGTAATTTTCGTCTTGTTTCGTTTGTTCCGTTATCTCTCTTCAGGCGTTACGGACCTTACCGGTTTTATGGTCGATTATCTGCCGGATGTCGTTGAAGAGAATCTTTGTAATCTTGCCGTGAGAATCGCGGATCTTGACGGCCGGTTTGCTGAAAGGCTGCGTGCTGCGTAGATTGTCAATCCGCCCGCGAATATGCCTTCCGTCGGCGGTCACCACCTCCACATCATCGCTTTCCAGCATCCCCTGCAAGACTTCCATCATCGAGAAGAAATCGCTCACAGTTCCTGACCTCCTCAGACTACGACGCAAACAGCCTGCCGCAACAATCCCGTAATCGCATCCACGGGCGCCCCGGGTTTCTGCTCCACGGCGAGCAAAATCACCGCCTGTACCGCATTGAAGATGAAATGCGTGGCAACACAGGGCAGCAACTGCCCCGTATATGCGCGCAGCAGCGTCAGCACGAGGCTAAGCAGCAGTATCGCCGTAATCGCCGCCCAGCTTCCCCAATACTGCGGGACGTGCACGAAAGCAAACAGCAGTGTCACCACCGCTACGCCCACCCTCCAGCGTCCGATGCGCTCAAACGCCGTGTATAGAATCCCGCGATAAACGACTTCCTCTACAAGCGGAGCAGTAGCCACGGCCAGTATCGCGACTCCAACCCTCACCGCCGGCGACAACATCAACAACCGCTCGAAATCCGTCAAGCCGTGCGGGAGCAGTTTCTCGCACGCTGCCGCTACACCGGTCATTCCAATCGCGAGGGCCCCGGCGTGAATCCATTTGAACTGGGTGTGCCAGCGCCAGCCGAGAGTTTCAAAAAAGCCGCGTTTGCCTCCACCCGTCACTACCCACCAGCAAATTCCAAGCGTCAGGACGTGCGCTACTACGGTCCCGGCAAGCGTAAACAGTACCAGCACGGGCGTGAGCGTCATCGCAGGCCGCTCGCCTCCCGCAAGCATCCGGCCGCCGAAATACACCACGAGCGCCGCGACCTGGGCCATAAGCAACAGCGCAACGCTGCCCCCCCAAACCACTATCGCCGCTCCGACGCCGCTCCATCTCCACAAACCATTGCCCGCTGATCGCACAGATCCACATTGAGGACACTCTTCCATCCCCGAAACTTCTGTTACTGCGCCGCAGCGCCCGCATTTGTTAACCATTGTCGCCATTCAAAACCTGCCCCAAAGTACAACGCCGCGCTATTCAACCATGCGCTTACCTGCCGTGCAAGCACAACGCCAAAACGAATACACGCTGATTCTGCTGTACCATTCCGGTGAATAGTGAATTAGAATCCGTTCGCCGGTGGAAGTAAAACCGCCAAGCAATGGCATAACCTGGTTTCGACTAAAGCCCCTGATCCGGCATGGAAAACAAAAAACCCGGTGACGCAACGCAACCCATAGCACAGTTCGGCACATCTCCGAATCTGTCGTTGCCCGGCACCCAGTCAGCCTACGTAGGATTGACGTTCAAGGACCGCTACCGCATCGAGCGACTGATCGGACAAGGCGGGATAGGCGCAGTATATCTGGCCTCCGATACGCAGCTTCACGGCAGACCCGTAGTCGTAAAGGTACTGCTCGCGGAATCCGAAGCCTCCATGCACAATCCCTGGTTCCGGCAAAAATTCGAGCAGGAAGTCGAGGCGCTCGTACGCATAGACCATCCAGGCGTGGTAGGAGTGCTCGACGCCGGAGCTACGCCGGACGGCAAGCCGTTTTTCGCCATGCAGTTTGTCGAGGGCGTCAATCTGCGTGCGATCATCGATGAAGGCCCATTGCCGTTTGTGCTCGCTGCCGACATAGTTCGACAGCTCGGAGCTGCGCTTTCGGCCATTCACGACAAGGGCATCATTCACCGGGATCTGAAGCCCGAAAACATAATGCTCCAGCGCCTCGACGATGCAAACTCGCTTGTAAAGATCATAGATTTCGGGATCGCCACGGTAAAGGACTCGCGCGTTGCATCATCCGGCGAAAAAACAAAAGTCGTGGGCGCGCTGCCGTATATGGCGCCGGAACAACTGCGCGGCGCTCCCGAAACGGGCAGCGATATTTGGGCGCTCGGCGTTATCGCCTATGAACTCCTGACGGGTAAGCTGCCCTTTTACGCCGATACGATTCTGCATCTTTATGAACTCCAGCGATCGGGCGTGGGCGCGCATCCCTGCACTCTGCGCCCCGAACTTCCCGAACGGGCCGAAAGCGAGATACTGCGGGCGCTTTCTTTCGATGCGGCGCATCGACAAGCGCGCGCACGCGATTTCGCCGACGCACTTGCCCGGGCCCTGACCGAAGAACAGAAGCCAACCGAAGCTGTAGCAACTTCATCGACCACGGCGCGCATGCGCGCGGCCATATCATCCGAACCCGAAATCGCGCACGTTTTGTTTATGGATCTGGTCGGTTATTCGCTGCTTCCTTCGGATACGCAGGCAGGGCGGTTGCGCGAACTTCGCGACATAGTTCTGAATACTCCCGCGTTTGTGCGCGCAAGAGAAGAAGACCGATTGCTCAGTCTGCCTACGGGCGACGGCATGGCGCTGGTGTTTTTCGGCGATCCGGCTGCGCCCGCGCAGTGCGCAATCGAAATTGCGCGCGCGCTCAAGGATCATCCGGAACTACCCCTTCGGCAGGGCATTCACAGCGGTCCGGTTTATCGGGTATCGGATATAAACACAAATCTCAACGTAACGGGAGGCGGCATAAATCACGCGCAGCGCGTAATGGATTGCGGCGATGCGGGGCATATACTCGTTTCGCACGCTGTAGCAGAGATACTGCGCGAAATCGGGATGTGGTCGGATAAACTCATCGACCTCGGCGAACACGATGTCAAACACGGCCTCCGCATTCATTTATACAGTCTGTACACGGAGGAAGCCGGCAATCCGATGCTGCCGATGAAGGTGCAGCAGGTGGGGTCCGGCCCCCTGCCGCAATCGCCCGCACCCTCACGGCTTTCAACCAATCCGCTGCCCAAACTCGAACAGAAACAATTCCCGGTCAGACGCACCGTATTGATCGGAATTGCGGCTGTTCTTGTGCTAGTCGCCGGCTCAATCCCATTCTGGCGGCAGTCGGCCTCACAACAGCCGGGACCGGATACGATTACTCCGCTTTTGAATCCCGTCGTAGCGTTGAGTTATTCGATAACCGCGCGGCGCAACCCCGACAGATTTCCGGGCGAGAGTGCAAAAGAGCTGCCGGGCGAGATCATCTTCGAACCGGGCGACGAACTGCGCGTAAACATCACGGGAGGCCGCAGCGGATTCTTCTACATCATCAACGAAGGCCCGGAACCCAAAGACGAACTCCCCGCCTACAATATGCTTTTTCCCGATCCCGCAATTCCCTCGCCCGCCATCACTGCGGGCCAGACTCTTTATATACCGGGCGAGCGCCCGCCCTGGTTCCACGTAGACGACAAGCCGGGAACGGAAAAATTGTGGCTTGTATGGTCCGAACAGGCGGTTGAAGAACTAGAGAGGGTGAGGAAGTGGCTGGGTCCTGAAACCGGCGGCAGGATCGGAGATGCGGAGGAAATCAGAATGGTGCGGGATTTTCTGAACTCGCGTTACCAGACGGCAAAACCCGTAGCCGAGAAGGACGATTACCAGGTGCATCTGCGCGGCGGCGCAGACGGACTGCTCATTTACCTGCTCAAACTCGAACACCGCTGATCTAAATCGGACCACAGAAGATT
>JAHBSF010000129.1 GCA_019639255.1 Acidobacteriota bacterium
CTCATCACTTCTTCTTCCACTATTCCACGATGCGCAGCAGGTGCGGTATTTTGCTGACCATGCCGCGAATTGCCTCGTTGTCGGGCCGCTCTACGATCTGGTTGAGTTTCGTCAATCCCAGACTGCGGACGATCACCTTGTGCTTCTCGGGCGCGGCGATCGCGCTGCGATACCACTGAATGCGCAGCTTGCCCTGCGGTTGCGTGTTCTTCTCCGTCATAACTCCTCCACCGCGCGCCCGCGCAACCGCGCCACGCTTTCCGGGCTTCGCAGGTTTCTCAACCCCTCGAATGTCGCGCGGATGACGTTGTGCGGATTGGTCGAGCCCAGGCATTTGGTCAGCACGTCGCGCACGCCCGCCGCATTCATAACCGCGCGCACCGCGCCGCCCGCAATCACGCCCGTGCCCTCGACCGCGGGTTTGAGCATCACCCTGCCTGCGCCGAATACGCCCATAATCGGATGCGGCAGCGTCGCACCCTTGACCGGAACCCGGATCAGGTTGCGCTTGGCCGATTCGATCGCCTTGCGGATCGCCTGCGGCACCTCTTTGGCCTTGCCCGTACCGAACCCCACGATCCCGTTCTGATCTCCGATGACCACGAGCGCCGCAAACGACAGGTTCTTGCCGCCCTTGACCACCTTCGTCACGCGGTTGATCGAAATTACCTGATCCTTCAGGTCCAGCCCGTCCGCGTTGATTCTATCCATATCCCAACTCTCCACTTCACGATTGGAGCTGCAACCCCCGCAGCCGCAATTTTAGAACTGCAATCCGGCCTCGCGCGCCGCTTCGGCAAGCGAGCGGACGCGGCCGTGATAAATGTAGCCGCCGCGATCAAAAACGACGCTCGTAATGCCGTGTTCCTTCGCCCGCTCGGCTATCAGCTTCCCGATGGCCTTCGCAGCCTCGACGTTGCCGCCCGCAGCCACGCCCGCGCTTTTTTCCACCGTCGAGGCCGAACACACCGTCACACCCTTTTCATCGTCTATGACCTGCGCATAAATGTGGTTGAGGCTGCGAAATACAGCCAGCCGCGGGCGCACGGTTGTGCCATCCAGCTTGCGGCGTATGCGCTTGTGCACAGCCTGCCGCACCTCTTGTCTCGATTTGCGTCCCATATTCTCCCCCAAACCTGCCCGGTCAAACTCCCGCCCTGCTCCCTACTTTCCGGTCTTCCCGGGCTTGAGCTTCAGCGGACGGTTGGCGTAGCGAACGCCCTTGCCCTTGTAGGCGTCGGGCTTGCGCAGCTTGTGCATATTCGCCGCCACTTGTCCGAGCAGGTGCTTGTCGATCGAGCCCAGAATGATGCTTGTCTGATACTGCTGTATCGTACGCTGCAGCTTCTCGACCCTCGCCGTCACGCCTTCGGGCAGTACAAACTCGATTGCGTGCGAGTATCCGAGCGCAAACACGATGCTGCGCCCCCTGAGCTCGGCCTTGTAACCGACGCCGACGATGTCGAGTTCCTGCGTGAAGCCTTTGGTTACTCCCGTAACCGCGTTGGCGACAAGCGCCCGCGCCAACCCGTGCAGCGCCGCATCGTGATCGTCCGAGCGCTCGGCTATGAGAGTCCCCTCGTCCAGCTTGAACGTGATCCCGGCGGGAATCTTCGTCGTAAGCTGGCCCTTCGGCCCCTGCACTTCAATCACCGAATCCGTGACCGTCACCTTCACGTCCTTCGGCACTTCGATCGCCTTTTTACCTACTCGTGACATAACTCTCTCGCTCTGAAGTACTCAGCACTCCATTATCAGCACTCTAATAAACGTTGCACAACACCTCGCCTCCGACGCGGGCGCGGCGCGCAGCCTTGCCCGTCATCACGCCCCGCGAGGTGCTGAGTATGTTGATTCCAAGTCCGCCAAGCACCCTGGTGATTCCGGTGCTCGGAACGTAGACGCGGCGGCTCGGCCGCGATATGCGTTCGAGGTGCGAAATGACGCTTTCACCCTTCGGCCCGTACCGCAGGAATATGCGCAGCGTTCGCGCGCTGCTGCCTTCGGTGGTTTTCAGGCTGTAGTTGGTGATGTAGCCCTCTTCCTTCAGAATTCGCGCAATCTCGATCTTCAGGCGCGAAGCCGGCATATCGACCTTGGTCTGCCGCGCGCCGATGGCGTTGCGCACCCGCGTCAGCATGTCTGCAATCGGATCCATTGATTTCTCTCCACTCTAGTCGGTCGCAACCGCACGCGCCCGAGTGCGGCAACCGCCCGGTTCGACCTACCAACCCAACCTACCAGCTTGACTTGATTACGCCCGGAATCTGCCCGTCGAGCGCAAGCTGCCGGAAGCAGATGCGGCAAAGCGAGAACTTGCGCAGGTAGGCGCGCGGCCGGCCGCATCGCTTGCAGCGGTTGTAGCCCCGCACCTTGAACTTCGCCTTGCGTTCCGCCTGTACGATCTTTGAAGTCTTGGCCATAACTCTCCAGTGCTGAGTGCAGCAGTGCGGCACTTCCTACTGCCTGAACGGCATCCCGAGCGCCCGCAGCAGTGCGCGCGCCTCTTCGTCGGTCTTAGCCGTCGTCACTATACAAACGTTCATTCCGCGCGCCTTGTCCACCTTGCCGAAATCTATCTCGGCGAAAATCAACTGGTCGCGCAGTCCGATCGTATAATTGCCGCGTCCGTCAAACGACTTGGGGCTGACGCCCCGGAAGTCGCGCACGCGCGGCAAGGTAATGCTGATAAAGCGGTCCAGAAACTCATACATCCGGTCCCCGCGCAGCGTCACCATCGCCCCGATGCTCATCCCCTCGCGCAGCTTGAAGGCGGCAATCGACTTCTTCGCCTTCGTCACTACCGGGCGCTGTCCCGCTACGGTCGCCAGATCCGACACCGCCGCATCCAGCACCTTGGCGTTCTGAATCGCCTCGCCGAGCCCCATGTTGAGCACGATCTTTTCGAGCTTCGGGATGCTCATCGGATTTTTGTAGCCGAACTCCCTGGCGAGGCCCGGAGCCACCTCATTCTTGTATTTTTCTTTCAGCCGTGGAACCATCGCTTTGCCCCTACTCCAAGTCTTCCTACTCGATGACCGCGCCCGTCTTGCGCGCTACGCGAACCTTGCGTTCGTCCCCAAGGATCTGATAGCCGATGCGCGTCGGTGTGCGCGAACTCGGGTCGATAACCATGACGTTCGAAACCTGAATCGGCGCCTCGCGCTCTACGATGCCGCCCGCAATCCCGCGCTGCCGATTCTGCTTGACCGCCTTCTTGACCATGTTCACGCCCTCGACCACTACGCGCCCTTCGGACTTGCGGACCTCGATGACGCGCCCGCGCTTGCCCTTATCGCGGCCCGAAATGACGAGCACCTGATCGTTTTTCCTGACCTTCAATCTCGTTGGCATATCTTTTTTCTCTCCCGTCCCGCATTCGCCGGGATCAGATGACCTCGGGAGCGAGGCTGACGATCTTCATAAAACCGCGCTCGCGCAGCTCGCGCGCCACCGGACCGAATACGCGCGTCCCCACCGGCTCCCCGTCCGGCTTTATCAGCACCGCCGCATTCTGATCGAAGCGGATATACGTCCCGTCCCTGCGCCGCACTTCCTTTTTCGTCCGCACGATGACGGCCTTTACGACCTGCTTCTTCTTCACCGCACCGTCGGGATTGGCCTCCTTGACCGACGCCGTAATCACGTCGCCGAGGCTTGCACGCGACCCGATGTTGCCGCCCAGAGGCAGAATCATCGAAATTCGCTTCGCCCCCGAATTATCGGCGACCTCGAGAATCGAACGCATCTGAACCATCGCTTACCTCCATCTTCAGGCGCCTTCGGGCATCTTCAGGACTGCCTTTGCAACGACTGCCTTTGCAGTGCGATGCCGCAGGCATCCTTTGACCCGGAGTTTGCCCGAACCCTACTTGCTGGCCTTCCGCACCACCTCGACCACGCGCCAGCGCTTGCGCGCCGACAGCGGCCGCGTCTCGACAATCCGCACCAGATCGCCGAGGCTCACGCCTTCGATCTCGTTGTGCGCCATAAACTTCGTCCGGCGACGCACATACCGCTTGTAGGTCGGATGCTTCACCAGCCGATCCACCCGCACTACGACCGTCCTGGTCATCTTGTCGCTCGTCACGAGGCCGATCTTCTCGGCCCGCTGCCCGCGCCCCTTCGCTTCTGCATCTGCTGCTGCCGCCGCCGCCGCTTCCACAGATTCAATCGCAGCGGGCGCCGATTCAATCACAGCGGGCGCTTCGGGCGCCGTACTTTCGGCCGCAGCGTCTTCGGCCGCAGGCGTCGCTTCGAGGGTGTCCTTGTTCTCTTCCATAATCGCTTCCGTTCAGCTTCTACTTCTCTATGCCCAGTTGCCGCGCGCGCAGCACCGTCTGCAATCGCGCCATCTCCTTGCGCTCGCGCCTCAACTGCTTGACCGTATCGGTGTCGCCGAGCGCCTTCCTGAAATTCAGACGGAACATCGACTCCTTGATATCGAGTATGCGCCTCGCAAGCTCCTCGCTCGACTGCTCGCGCACCTTCTCAAGCTTGGACTTCATAGCGCGCCTCCCTCCTGGTCCTCGCGGGTGATGAACTTCGTCTTGACCGAGAGCTTGGCCGCCGCCAACCGCATCGCTTCCTTCGCCGTAGCGTGATCGACGCCTTCCATTTCAAACAGTATGCGCCCCGGCTTGATCACCGCTACCCAGCCCTCTGGCGCGCCCTTGCCCTTGCCCATGCGCGTCTCGGCCGGCTTCTTCGTGATCGGCTTGTCAGGAAATACCCGTATCCATAGCTTGCCGCCGCGCTTGACGTATCGCGTAATCGCGACGCGGCCCGCCTCGATCTGCTTGCCCGAAACCCACGCGGCTTCGAGCGCCTTGAGCGCGTATTCGCCGAACGCTATCGACGTCCCGCCCTTCGCCGCACCCGCACGACGCCCGCGCTGCTGCTTCCGGTACTTGACCTTCTTCGGAATCTTGTATTCAGCCATGTTCGACTCTCAATCTCTCGGTGATGGGGAGGAAGTGCTGAGTGCTGAGTGCTGAGTGCAATTTGGAAATCAGGAACTTTAATTACAAATACCTTGAATTTGAAGTTCTTCAGTTCCAAATTGCACTCAGCACTCAGCACTCAGCACTTCCTCCCCATCACTTCTTCCCTCATTACTTACCTCTTCATCATCGCTTCGCGCGGATTCATGATGTCGCCGCGGTAAATCCATACCTTGACGCCGATGACGCCGAAGGTGGTGTTGGCTTCGGCAAAACCGTAGTCGATGTCGGCGCGAAGCGTATGCAGCGGCAACCGTCCCTGCAGCGTCCACTCGGAACGCGCAATTTCGGCTCCGTTCAGACGGCCCGAGACGCGCACCTTGATGCCCTGCGCGCCGAAACGCTGCGCCTCATCTACGGCCTTGCGCATCGTGCGCCGGAAGGCTATGCGCTTTTCGAGCTGCTGCGCGATCTTCTCGGCCTGCAACTGCGCGTTCAACTCCGGTTTGTGTATCTCCTGGATGTTGATGTAAACCTCGCGCCCCGTGCGCCGGCTGATTTCCTTCTTCAGCGCCTCGATCTCGGCCCCCTTGCGACCGATGATGATCCCGGGACGCGATGTGAAGATGATGATCTTTACGCGATTGGCCGCGCGCTCGATCTCTATCTGCGATACGCCCGCACTCGCAAACCGCTTCTTCAACTCGCGCTTCAGCTTCAGATCCTCCATCAGGAGCTTGCCGAAATCGCGCTTCGAAAACCACCGCGAATGCCACGTGCGGTTGTATCCGAGCCTGAATCCGTAAGGATGTACTTTCTGACCCATAGTCTCTCCGTTGCCTTCTGCTACTCGGTCGCCGTCTCTGCGGTCTGAGGCGCCGCCGGTTCCGCCGCCGGTTCGGGGGCGGGTGCGGCCTGCGCGGGTTTGGCCGGCCGCTTCGGCGCCCTCTTTTCTTCGGCAGCGCGCTTCTCGCTCGATACCGCAATCGTGATGTGGCTGTAATGCCGCCGCTCGCGATAGGCTCTCCCCATCGGAGCCGGGCGCACGCGCCGCCGATTCTTCGTCACTCCCTTGTCGACGAAGCATTCCTTGACCCACAGTTCGTCCACATCCACCGATATGTTCTCGGCCTGCGCCTTCTGCTCGGCATTCGCTATGGCCGAACGCAGCAACCGCTCGACGGGCTGCGCGGCGCGCTTGTTGGTGTAACCCAGGATCGCCAGAGCCTCGTTGACCTTAAGCCCCCGAATCAGATCCACCACCAGCCGCGCCTTCTGCGCCGATCCTTTCACGTTGCGTGCTTTCGCCTGTGCTTCCATCTCTGACCTCTCCTGACCGCTAGCCGATTCTGATCGCCGCGGCGCTCGCGCCGCGATTCTACTTGCGCCCGCCCGCCTTCTCAGCCTTGTCCGCGTGCCCCTTGAAGGTGCGCGTAGGCGAAAACTCGCCCAGCTTGTGGCCTACCATGTTCTCGGTTACGTAGACGGGGATGAACTTCCTGCCGTTATGCACCGCGAGGGTGTGGCCCACCATCTCGGGCGTAATCGTCGAGCGCCGCGACCAGGTCTTGTGCACCTTCTTCTCGCGCGCTTCGTTCATGCGCGTAATCACCTTCTCCAGGTGCTCATCCACGAACGGGCCTTTTTTGACTGAACGTGCCATATGTCTCCGGGAAGAAGTGCTGAGTGCCGCAGTGCTGAGTGCTGAGTGCAATTTGGAACTGAAGAACTTCAATTCAAAGTATCTATAATTAAAGTTCCTGATTTCCAAATTGCACTCAGCACTCAGCACTCAGCACTGCGGCACTTCTTCATTTCGTTCTCCGCTTAACGATGAACTTGTCGGTGCGCTTGTTGTTGCGCGTCTTGTAGCCGCGCGTGGGCTGCCCCCACGGCGTTACGGGGTTGCGTCCCCCGGAGGTGCGGCCCTCGCCGCCCCCGTGCGGGTGATCCACCGGGTTCATCGCCACGCCGCGCACCGTCGGCCGACGCCCCTTCCACCGCGTGCGCCCCGCTTTGCCTACAGAAACGTTTTCGTGCTCCGTGTTGCCGACCTGCCCCACAGTCGCCATACAATCGATCGATACAAGCCGGATCTCGCCCGAAGGCAGCCGCAACTGCGCCGTGCCGCCCTCTTTCGCTACAAGCTGCGCAAAACTGCCGGCGCTGCGCGCCATCTGCCCGCCCTTGCCCGGCTTGATCTCTATGTTGTGAATCTGCGTGCCGAGCGGAATGTTCCTGATCGGCAACGCGTTGCCCGTCAGTATGTCCGCCTCCGGCCCCGACACTATCGCCTGTCCGACCTTCAAACCCTGCGGCGCAAGAATGTAGCGCTTCTCGCCGTCGGCGTAATTCACCAGCGCTATGCGCGCCGAACGGTTCGGATCGTACTCGATCGTGGCAACCTTGCCCGGAATCCCGAACTTGTCGCGCTTGAAATCGATGACGCGGTAGTGGCGCTTGTGCCCCGCTCCGCGGTGACGAATCGTGATCTTTCCCAGGTTGTTCCGCCCGCTGGTGCGCTTCTTGCTCGCAAGCAACGGCTTGTGCGGCTTGTCCCCCGTAAGCTCATCGTTGGTCAGATATGTCTGATAGCGCCGCGCGGGACTCGTTGGTGTCAGCTTCTTGATGCCCATCTCTTCCTCACTGCTCCGACCGTGACTTTAGATCGAATCGCCGTAATCGACCGTCCGCTCGCCCTCGCCCAGCGTGACGTAGGCTTTCTTCCAGTCCGGCTTGCGCCCGAATGTGCGCCCGCGGCGCACCTCCTTGCCCAGGTAGTTGAGGATGCGCACCTCATCTACCCTGACCTTGAATATCTTCTCGACCGCCGCCTTGATGGCGTGCTTGTTGGCGTCCACCGCCACGCGGAAGGCCAGCACCTGACGCCCCGACTTCTCGCTCGACTCCTTGAGTTCGAGCGCCTTCTCCGTGATCACCGGCCCCTTGAGCACATCCCAGATCGTTTTCATATTTCCGCCTCGGCGCTGCTGCGCGCCTCCCTCAAAAACTACTTGCCCAACCGCTCCTCGATTGCGCCGATCGCCGACCGGCTGAAGACGATCCTGTCGTGGTAAAGCACGTCGTAGATGTTCAGCAGCGCCCCCGAGGTGATCGCAACGCCAGGCACGTTGCGCGACGAAAGCACCAGCGCCGCACCCGGATCGTTCTCGACTATCAACGTCTTGCCCTGCCATCCGAAACTCGCAGCCACGCTCAGGAACTTCTTCGTCTTGTGGTTCGCAAGCGCCTCGCCGTTCGCCGCCTTCACCTCAACCGCATCCAGATTGAAGTCCTCCACCACAATCAGATTGCCCTCGCGCAAACGCTCGGAAAGCGCCGCCTTGAGCGCGCCGCGCTTCATCTTCTTCGGCAACTCGTAGCTCCAGTCGCGCGGCTGCGGCCCGTGCACGTTTCCGCCGCCCTTCCACAACGGCGACCGCAGGCTCGCTATCCTGGCCCTGCCCGTGCCCTTCTGCCGCCACAGCTTCTTGCCGCTGCCCCGCGTGTCGCCGCGCGTCTTTGTGCCTACCGTGCCCTGCCGCTGATTGGCCTGGTAGTTCTTTACCGCGTCGTAGATGAGCGCCTGGTTGAGCTGGGCGCCGAATACCGATTCGTTCAGCTCCAGCTCCCCCACGCTCTCGTTTTTCAGATTCTTGACTTCAACCCTAGGCATCTTCTCTCTCCAGCAGGTCTCTCCCGCAGGTCTCTCCCGCAGGTCTCTCCCGCAGGTCTCTCCCGCAGGTCTCTCCCGCAGGGAACCAAGCGCTGAGTTCCGAACCATTACTCAGCACTCAGCACTCAGCACTCAGCACTCAGCACTCAGCACTTCAGTACTTATGTACATCGGACTTCCGTATCAGCACATATCCGCCGTTCGGACCCGGCACCGCGCCGCGCACGAGGATCAGATTCTCCTCCGCATCCACGCGCACTATGTGCAGGTTCTTCGTAGTCTGCCGCTCCACTCCCATATGCCCCGCCATACGCGTGCCCTTGATGACGCGCGAAGGATAGGCCGATGCGCCGATCGAACCCGGCGCGCGGTGGAACATCGAACCGTGCGTAGCGCGTCCGCCGCCGAATCCGTGCCGCTTCATAAAGCCCGCAAAGCCCCGGCCCTTGGTCGTCCCGATCACGTCGATTACGTCGTTTTCGTGAAACTGGTCGACCAGCACCTTGTCGCCCACGCTGACTTCCTCGCCCCGGCCGTTTATGCGGAACTCGCGCAGTATCCGCGTAGGCGGCACGCCGGCTTTTGCAAAATGCCCCTTCATAGGCTTGTTGGTCTGGCGCGGCGACTTCTCTTCCACAAAACCCAGTTGCACCGCTTCATACCCGTCGGTGGCGACCGTCTTTCGCTGCACCACGACGCACGGACCGGCCTTTATCACCGTTACCGGCGTCACGGTCCCGTCCGGGGCGAAGATCTGCGTCATGCCCAGCTTTTTCCCGATTATTCCATTCACCATGGTCGTTACTCCGTCAGCGCTGACCCTCCAGGAGCCGCGCTCCCGCACTCAGCACTGCTGCACTCAGCGCTCAGAACTTACCGGCGATCCCGCCCGAAGGCCTTGATCTCGGCGTCGACTCCCGCAGGCAGATCCAGCTTCATCAACGCATCCATCGTCTGCGGCGTCGGATCCA
Source organism: Acidobacteriota bacterium (assembly GCA_019639255.1). Lineage (GTDB taxonomy): Bacteria > Acidobacteriota > Blastocatellia > RBC074 > RBC074 > JAHBSF01. The sequence goes on from JAHBSF010000129.1 coordinate 9,591, forward strand.
GTATGTCCATCAACCGCTTGTGCGTGCGAATCTCGAACTGCTCGCGCGACTTCTTGTCGACGTGCGGCGACTTGAGCACGGTGTACTTGTTTTTCACCGTCGGCAGCGGAATGGGCCCCGCAACGCGCGCCCCCGTGCGCTTTGCCGTCTCCACGATCTCGGCCGTCGACTGGTCGAGCACCCTGTGATCGTAGGCTTTCAGGCGAATCCGAATCTTTTCGTTCAGCATATTTCTCTCACCGACGGCCGGCCCGGTTCTCGACCGCACCGACCGCCGCTCGCGGAACTTCTAC
>JAHBSF010000013.1 GCA_019639255.1 Acidobacteriota bacterium
ATGTTCCGTTATCTCTCTTCCTCCGGTATTACTTCAGGACGAACACCCCGCCGCCGTCGGCGCCCGCAAACAGCGCATTACCTATTGCCGCAAGCGAAAGCACGCGCAGATTGCCGAGTCCTACGTTGACCGTATTCCAGCTCATCCCGCCGTTGGTCGAAAAATAAACGCCGCCGCCGAGCGTTGCAGCGTAAACTGCGCCGCCTGTGGAGGCCATCGACTGTATGTTCAGATTGGCGATGCCCTGATTCGCTGCGGTCCACGTCGCGCCGTTGTCGGTTGAGCGGAATACGCCGCCGTCGCGCGTTCCGGCGTACACGGCCGCATCGGTAATGAGCAGGCAGTTGAGGTTCAAATCGGTCAGACCCTGATTGGCCGCAGCCCAGGAATTGCCGTTATTTGTGGAACGGAACACGCCGCCGCCGCGCGTGCCTGCAAACAGAAACTGCGTGTTTCCGGCAAGCGCGAATACGAAGCCGTTTGTCAGCCCGTTGTTGATCGCCGTCCAGTCGTCGTTGATGCTTGCGGCGCGGAATACGCCGCCGCCGTCGGTGCCGGCAAAGAGTGCACCATTGTGAGCAAGGAGCGATTGAACGAACAGATTGTTCAGGCCGCGGTTGACCGGCCCCCAGCTTGCCCCGTTGTTTGCAGACCGAAAGACGCCGCCGAACGAGCCTGCGAAAATGTCGGAGCCGCCCGAGGAAGCCAGCGATGAAATGATCGGATTGACGAGTCCATTGTTGCGCGGAGTCCAGTTCTGTCCCTCATCTGCGGTAGAGAACATGCCTCCGCCGTTGGTTGCAGCAAACAGATTGCCCGCGTGCATGGTCATAAAGGTGACGATTGCGCGCGGCAATCCCTGATTGCCAGCAGTCCAGGAATCGCCGTTATTGATCGAACGGAACACGCCGCCCTCTCGTGTTCCGACCAACAGATTCGATCCGCTGACGAGCAGCGAGCGCGTGAAGAAAACCGTCAGTCCGTTGTTTACCTGCGTCCAGATCGGATTTGTCGCGGCGAAATTGAAACGGAAAACCCCGGAACCTGAGGTCGCTGCGAATAACAGGTTGCCGCTTGCGGCGAGTGCTCGCACTGTTACGCCGCCCATTCCATTCGACATACTCGTCCAGTTCCCGCCCACGGGAAGCGCATAGACGCCGAAGTTTTGAGTCCCGGCGTAAAGAATCGATCCGTTCGGCGTTTGCCTTACGGCGAGTGCAAGCACTTGCTGTGGCTGCGTTGACGGATTGAGCGCCGTCCAGCTCCCGCCGAGATTTGTTGATTGATGTACGCCGCTGGTTGCTGTCCCCGCATATAACAGTTCTCCGATTACGGCCAGCGCGCGCACGCTGAGGTTGCCGAGTCCGCCCGAGATCCAGGTAGAACCCGTAAAGCGGAATACTCCGCCGTCGGTTCCCGCAACAAGCGTGTTGATCACCACGCCGAAACTGCGCACCGAGGCGTTGGTTAATCCCAGATTGACCGCAGTCCACGAGTTTCCGTTGTCGCTCGTACGGTAAACTCCCGAATCGGTTCCGGCGTAAATCTGGCCGTTGAACAGCGTGAGGGCGCGCACCACGGGGCTGCCGAGCCCGCTATTGACCGGTATCCACGACGCGCCGTTGTTGGTCGAACGGAACACTCCATCTGCTTCGGTTCCGATGAGAATCGCGGATCCGTTGACCGTGAATGCGTTGATGGTTCCGCCGTCGGGGCCTGATGTCGCAGTCCACGCGCCCACGCCCATGACGTTTATCGCCACGGTTTTCATATCGCTCAGGGGCGGTTGCCCATTGTCGGTTGCCCTGAATGCAACTACGTGAGTTCCTGTTTGCGGCGCGGTCGGAGTCCAGTTGAATACACCCGTGGCCGGATTGAACATCGCGCCTATGGGCAGATCCATAGCCGAAAGCGTCAGGGTTTGCCCCGCGTCGGGATCGCTTGCGGTGACCGTGAAATTGACCGTGTTGCCGAGGCTCGTGGTGATTGTTCCCGGAACGGTCAGCGTGGGCGGGTCGTTGACGGGATTGATCGTGATCGACACCGCGGCGGGCGCGCTTTCAACCAGTCCGTTATCGACCGTGAAGGTAAAGCTGTCCGAGCCGTTGAAGTCGGGCAGCGGCGTATAATTCAATACGGGCGGCGCGCCCAGCAGCCTTCCGTTTTTGACCGTCTCCTTGATGCGATAAACCAGCGGGCGTCCTTCCGGATCGCTTCCGGTCAGCACAATCTGTACGGTCTTGTCTTCGTCCACCGTAATGGATTGCGGCTGCGCAGTGGGCGGCGCCTTGACGAGAAGCTGGATCGGGTGCGCGCGCGTACCGTCGGCTGTATCCGTAGCCGTCACTGCGATCTGATACGATCCCACGTCTCGCGTCGTAGCGTTTACGCGCAATCTGTAACGATTGTTTCCCACATCGGCGAGTGAGACAAAGCCGGGGCCGATTACGCGCACATCCGCGACCTGCTGATCGGCGTCGAGGTCGCGCACGAGGAATTCCGATTCGAAAAGCATCCCGGCGTAAGCGGTGATGGTTGTCGGCGCGTAGATGTAGGGCGGACGGTTGCCGGTCGGGCTCGACAGTATGAGTGGAGCGATTTTCGTAAGACCGTCTACGACGGAATCCAGAGTTTCGCCCTCGGCGCGGTCTATGCGGCCCGAGGCTCTGAGCTTGTTTGCCGTAACATCGATGTTTTCATCTCCGGCGGTAGGGACGTTTTTGAGTACGAATCCGCCGAAGCCGTCGGTTATGGCCTGCTGTCCGCGCGCGCGCACGATTGCGCCGCGCACGGGAGTTGTCCGGTCAAAATCGAGTACGCGCCCGATGATTGTGGTCAATGGACGCAGGACGGCTACGAAGTAGATCGTGGTTGCGATGATTGCATCTTCATCGGTTTCAATCTGCGAGCCGTCGGCCGAGACCCTCGCTTTGGGTCCGAGATTCACAAACCTGCCGAAGCTCTGGCGCGTCGGATCGAGATCGAGCGCAAACAGGTGCGCGTCGGCGCCCGGCGGAATCCCGTCGGGATTTGGAAAGATCAGTTGTCCGCCGGGTTCGAGTTTTACGCCGAAGGGCGTCAACTGTATGATCGCGGAACTGAAAACGCCCTTGGGCAATCGCACCGGAGTGAGGCTGTTTTCTATTACATCGAGAACGATCGACCCGCTCGTAGATCCGTCGGGGAACGTGGCAGATACGCCGAAACCCGGCAGCTTGAAAGTCACTCCGCCCGTGGAAATACTCGGATCGGGCTCTTGCTGTCTGATCCTGTTTGCTGCGGGGCCGAACCCGGAACCCGATGTGTTGACGGGTATCGCGGGGCCGGTCGCCGGTTGCAGAAAAATTGATTCCGGATACTGATTGTCGCGCTGATTGAATACGGGCATTTTCAGCGGCAGCGTCGGGAACGGGAGTGCGTCGTCCTGGGGAGGTTCGACGGCGAAGGCAACGGCCGCGCCGTTCGGTGCATCGGGCAGCACGAACCAGCCTCCTGCCGTAGACTGCGTCGATGCATTGTTGCTGAACAGGCGAATGTTTACGCCGGGCAGAGGTTGATCCCGCGTATCGCGTATATGCCCGCTTATCGAGGTTCTCACGGGAAGCGTGGCCTCGCTCATCCACGAAGTCGATGTAGTCGAAAGCGACATCGGTCCGGAAAGCACGCCGAACGGAACGCGGACGAGAAGCTGATTTGAGGCGGCTGCTTCAATGCCCGCCTCGACGCCGCCTATGCGCACGGTCATATTTTCCGGATCTGTGGGAAGATTGCTGCCGAGCAGGGTAATCAGGTCGCGCGCCAGTATCGGCCCTTCGGCGTCAAAGCCCGTGACAGCGATCGGACCGAGCCCCCCTGGGCCGGCGATATCTATATCGACCTCGTTTGACGATTGAAATCCGAGCGCGCTTATTATGACGCTTACCTGCCTTGCGCCGATCAGATCGCGCGGTATCGCTATGTTGATCTGTTCAAGCCCGACAAATCCGGGCGCGGGTCCGGCGAATGCCGGGATCAGTTCGATTCCGCCTATAAGTACGCGTACGTTTTCGGCCGAACCGTTGTCGGGGTTGCCGTCCGTATCTGGAGCGGCGCGCAGCCCCGTGGCGTAAAGTATCAGAAAGACGAGTTCATTTTCGGGGCCGAGATCTATGGGCCGCGGGAAGAAATCCGGAAACTCGCCCTGAAACGGAATTTCAATCGACTGCGAGGCGTCCGGGTGAACGCGTATGAGATTCGCCGCCGGCGCTCCGACGCCGCTTACGTTGGCGGTGAAAATCGCGGGAACCCCGGGCGCAATTTCTACGGTTCCGACCGACATTGCGCCGTTGCCCGCCATTACGGTGAAAGTGGCATTGCCTGACGCAGTGCCCGCAGGGATGACGCAGTTGATCTGGCCGGGCGAGACGAAAAACAGCGATGCCGGGCGCGTAATGCCGTTGATGTCCGTAACCGATACGGAAGTGCCGCCGAGCACCGTGGGAAGCGGAAGCGTGGTTGCAACTTCGGTTGTAGTGGCAAGGCCCGCGCCGAAGGCGGCTACTATGGATTCGGCCGATACCGGCGCTTCAAAATTCGCCGCAGAGACTACGGCGACCATTCCGGTTTCCTGCGCCGCACCGCGCAGTGAGAACAATGCAAGTGCTACTAAAACGGTTGATAGCGGAAACAGCCGAAGATGTTGGCGCGTGCAGCTATACATTCTTTTTATCGGGGAAAAGGACGGCATAAATCCTCCAGAAGGCGGCGCATACGGCAGCGCAATCATCGAGGGGCGGGCATAACAACCCCGTCAGGGTAACACGCCTCTGATGCGGCGACCAGCAGTGCGGGTTGCCGCGAAACCTAAACGGAGATAACGGAACAAACGAAATTTGACGGAACAAACGGAAATATTCAACCATTCCGTAATTTTCGTATCATTTCGTATGTTCCGTTATCTCTTTTTCCTCCCAAACCGGCAATTGCCGGCGTTGCGCGGTTTTTTTTCTGCAGCCGGGATTGCCCGGCTGCATCCGTTGGTGGAGAAATGCGCGTAATGATAATGTTGGTTTGGCCGAATTTCTTTCAGGAATCGAGGACCACCCCGCCATGTCCCCAGCCTTTCCGCCTCTTCTTCAGAGAATCATTACCGTGTGCTTGCTGTCGGCGGCGGCAGCGATGATGTTCCCGATCGCGTTGCAACGTGCGGCAGCGCAGTCAACCCCGGTGACGACCGTGTCGGCGGCGAGCTACAGCCTGCTGGTTGCGCCTGAATCGATCGTAGCGGCCTTCGGCGTGGGGCTGGCTACCGAGGTTGCCGTCGCGACATCTCTTCCGCTGCCGACGACTCTGGCCGGTACTACCGTACGCGTGAACGGCGAAGCCGCCCCGCTCTTTTTCGTTGCGCCGAATCAGATCAATTACCTAATTCCTGCGGGCACGCCCGTCGGCGCGGCCTCGGTTGTAGTGACGGCGGGAGACGGCGCTGTATCGCACGGAATCGTGCAGATCGTCGCAGTTGCGCCCGCATTGTTCACGGCGGACTCAAGCGGCAGGGGGCCGCTCGCCTCGCTTCTGCTTCGAGTCAAGGCGAGCGGCGAACTGATATACGAGCAGTTGAGCGTGTTCGACGGTGCGCGGTTCGTCACTGTGCCCGTGGATTTCGGCGAAAGCGGCGACCGGTTGTTTCTGATTCTTTATGCCACCGGTGTGCGGCAAGCAGCCACGGGAAGCGTACGGGTAAGCATAAGCGGCGTAGAGTTCGCGCCGCTGTATGCGGGTCCATCCGGAGGATTTGTCGGGCTCGATCAGCTTAATGTGGCGCTGCCGGACAGCTTCGGCGGGCGCGGCAGACTCGAACTGCTCGTAACGGCCGTGGGCGCGCCGGGATCGAACGCCGGAGAATTCGAGATCGGCGCCGGCGCCGCGTCGAATGCGGCTCCGGTGCAGATTACGGGCGTCAGCACGGGGCTTGCTCTGGCGGGCGAAGAGATCGAGATCAACGGTTCGGGTTTTGCCCCCAACCCGGGCGAGAATCAGGTGCTGATGGTCGCAGATGACGGCGTTACGGCCAGAGCCGATGTTGTGACCGTGACCGGAAACAGTATGAGGGTGCGGGTGCCGTTCGGCGCCGGAACCGGGCAGTTGAGGGTCAGTCGCGGGCAGAGCGAGACGGGGCGGGCCATTAGTGTACGTACATCGATCAGCGGTTTTGTCGAGGAGGCAAGGGTGGGGCCCGGGGGCGTCGTCGAGCGCATCCCGATTCCCGGCGCAAGGGTGCGGTTGCTCGGCCGTCCGGCGACTGAAAGAAGCGTCGGCATTGACGGCTCGTTCGTTATTCCCGATCCTCCCGGGATTCCGGCGGGCGGCTCGGCGTTCGTCGAGATCCTGCCTCCGCCGGGCGGCGCGTTGCCGCTGCCGGTTCCGAGATTGAAGGTTGCGGTGCGCGCCGACCGCGACAACCAGCTTCCGCTTGCAGCCGAGCTCTCGCATGTGGGAGGCGTGCCGTTTCCGTCGAGTCCTTCAGAGGGTGTCGCCGGCGAATCGGCCGCCGCTCAAACCCTTACGCTCACCTATTTGCCGCCGGGCCGGACGCCTGCGAACCTGCCGGCGGGTCACTTCAGCGCGCGCATCGCCCAGATAACGCCGTTTGGGATGACTATCACCCCTGGTGCAAGACTGAGCTTTCCGAATGCCGACATGATTCCGGTCGGGGCTACGGCCCGGCTGTTCAAGTTCGATCAGACCGAAGGCAGCGCCACACTCGGTTCATTCATCGACGCCGGCGCGGCGACCGTAAGCGCCGACGGCCAGACCGTCGAGACCTCGGCCGATGCAATCACCGAGGGCAGTTATTATTTCGTCTCGATCGAACGAGGGCGCGCAACCATCAACGGGCGCGTGGTTGAAACCGACGGGCGCGGCGTGCCGCGAGCAATCGTGCGCGCGCGCGGGCAATCGACGTTCACCGACGGCTTCGGCGGTTTCGTGCTGCGCGATGTGCCGGTTATGAAAAACAGCGGCGACAGGGTAATGGTCGAGGTCAGCTATCAGCGTCCGAGCGGGCGCATATCGCGCAAGGACAGCGCCGAGGTCGAGATCGTTGCCGGTATGCTTTCGACCATTGCTTCCGATATCGTTCTCGATCCGGCGACGACCAATGTTGCGCCGATCATCATCGCCCCTGCGGCTCTGGCGCTCAATGCCGGCGAGGGGCGCAGCTTCGATGTGGTTGTTCTCGATCCCGACAGCAGCCAACCGCTTCAGGTCGCGGCTTCGGGATCGGCCGCTGCGTTTACTACGCTGAGCAATCGGGGACAGGGCGTCCATCGGTTGCAAATGAACCCGAACGCGCAGGGCGCATTTACGCTCAACCTTGCGGCGACCGATGCGTCGGGCGACAGCACGATGCAAAGCATCGCGGTGATGGTCAATCAGGGGGAAACGGACAAACCGTCGGCGCAATCGCAGTCGGTGACGACGATGGAAGACGCTACGGTGGAAATCACCCTGAGCGGAGCGGCTGCGGGCGGCGGGACGTTGAGCTACACGGTGGTTGCGCCGCCGTCGAGCGGGATGCTTGCGGGCGAGGCGCCGAACATGCGTTACACGCCGGCTGCGGACTACAACGGCGCCGACGGTTTTACATTCAAGGTCGCAAGCAACGGGGTCGAAAGCGGAATTGCCACGGTCTTTATCGCCGTGATCCCGGTAAATGATGCGCCGGTGTTGAGCGTGCCGGGGCCTCAAAGCGTCAATGCCGGAGAATCGTTAACGTTCGTTGTCTCGGCAACGGACGTCGATAAGGGGCAGACGCTGAGTTTTACGGCAATGAATTTGCCTGAAGGTGCGACCTTCACTCAGATTTCGGCCGCGAGCCGGCAGATGAGCTGGACGCCTACTTTCGCACAGGCCGGGACTTATAACATCGAATTCAAAGTCACGGACAACGGCGCTCCTCCGCTCAGCAGTATGCATACGGTGACGATCAACGCCGGGGTGTTATGGTCGAAGCTGTCGGGGCCTGAAGGCGGGCGTCTGGCGTTTCTTTATTTCAGCGGCGGGAGCACGGTATTTGCGGGCAATGCGGGCGGATTGCTTCGTTCGGTCGATGACGGCCGAAGCTGGTCGGATGCGGCAGAAGGGTTGAGAAACCTGAACGTAGCTTCCATGACGCAAATCGGCGCGACGCTGTTCGTCGCTACGGTCGGCGGCGGCGTACATCGCTCGACCAACGGCGGGAATTCCTGGGAGCAGGTCAACACCGGGCTGACCAATCAGACGCTGAATTTCGTCTTTGCCGGCGGCAACACGCTGTTTGCCGGAACGTTTTTCAGCGGTCGGGTCTTTCGTTCGACCAACATGGGCGGCAACTGGGCCGAGATTCCGACCGCGCTGACGCAGGGGGCGTCGCCGGGGCGCGTCGATGTCATGGCGGTGAGGGGATCGGATCTCTTCATCGGTACGGACAAGGATGGAGTCTTCCGCGCCGACCTCGACGGGAATAACTGGACGCCGGCCAGGACCGGACTGCCGCAGTTGACCGGGGGCGCTTACGACAGAATCAGAACCTTTGTCGCCGGCGGCAATGCGCTGTATGCCGGAACGAGCGGCAACGGGGTTTACCGCTCGACCGACAACGGCGCGACGTGGGCGGCGCTCAACACCGGGTTGACCAACCTCGGCATCAACGGGTTGGCGGCGAGCGGCCCGAACGTCTATGCCGCAACTTTCCTCGGGGGCGTCTACAAACTCGGCGGCAACGATGCGTGGATGCGCATCGGCGCCGGACTGGTAGGGACTGCGGCAATCGAATGCATGGCGCTTAACGGAGGCACGATCCTCATCGGCGAGAATCTTTACGGCGTTTATCGCTCGACCGATCTCGGGGAGAATTTCGCCTTCTCGAATTCGGGTTTGAACATACTGAACATCGGCGGGATCTATTCGGACGGCGCGACGCTTTACGTATCCGGCGAATACGGCGCGATGTTCCGTTCGCCCAACAACGGCGAGTCGATGATCCTGGCGCGGAACGGTCTGCCCGGGTTGAATTTCAAGGGCATCGCCGCGATCGGCAACAATCTTTTTGTCGGCAGCAGCGCGCCCATAGGCGTTTACCGTTCGACCGATCAGGGGCAAAACTGGGCGCCGGCCAACAGCGGGATAGCGGATCGGCGGCTCGAAAAACTGCTCGTCAGCGGCAACGCGCTTTATGCGGCGGGGCGCGACGGCGTCGTTCGGACGACCAATCTCGGCGTCACCTGGACGGACCTGAGCAATGGCCTGAGAAACTACTTCATCAGAGACCTGGCCGTCATCGGGACGACGCTTTTCATCGCCGCCGATTCCTCGAATAACGACGGCACACCCGGGCCCGGACTGTTGCGATCAACCGACGGCGGGGCGACCTGGACGCCGGCCAATACCGGGATCGCACGGCGCGGTGACGGCACGCTCCCGTCTTTCTTCGGTCTGGCCGTGATCGGGACGACGCTCTATGCCGGAGCCGTCGATGTCAACGGCGTTTATCGCTCGACCGACAACGGCGAGACCTGGACGGCGGCGAAAAACGGTTTGACTTCTACATTCATTCTGGCGCTGGTCGCCAACGGTCCGACGCTTTTCGCCGCCGACAACGGCAACGGCATTTATCGTTCGGACGACGGCGCGGCGACGTGGAGGCGCTTCGACGCCGGATTGACCCGCCGGACGATTACGACCATCGCCGCGCAGGGCAATACGGTTTTCGCCGGAGGTTTCGGCGGCCTCGTCCGCGCGAGTCCGAACATACAGAGCTGGTCGGAGAGAAACACGGGCCTGCCCGGACGGTTCATCAATGCGGTCGCTGCAAGCAGCGATTCGCTCTACGCCGGCGCGCTCGGCAACGGCGTCGCCCGGTCAACCGATCATGGCGCAAGCTGGAGCGCGGTCAACAACGGCCTGCCGCCGAACGCCAACGTCCAATCGGTAGTCTCAAGCGGCGGGAACCTTTTCGCCGGACTGTTCGGCGACGGCGTCTATCGTTCGACGGATCAGGGCGCAAGCTGGAGCGCGTTCAATACGGGTCTTGCCAATACGTTCGTCAACAAACTCTTCATCAGCGGTTCGACGATTTACGCGGGCGCCGACGCCGGGGTCTTCCGCTCAGGCGTCGGCGCGGCGAGCTGGACGGCGGTCACCGCCGGTCTCGGCGCATTGCGCGTCGTTTCATTTACGGCCAATGCCGGCGTGATTTACGCCGGCACGGACGGCGGCGGCGTCTTCAGGCTCAATCCGGACGGCGCCGGCTGGACGCAGATCAACAACGGACTCGGAAATCTTCAGGTCACGGCGCTGTTTGTCAGCGGTGCGTTATATGCCGGAACGAGCGGCGGCGGAGTGTACATCTCGCGCGACGGCGGAGAAAACTGGACGGCGATCAACAACGGTTTGCCGCCAAGGCTACACGTGTTTGCTTTTGCGGCGAGCGGAAAGAAGATTTATATCGGCAGCGTCTACGGCGTTTTCATCACCGAAGACGAAGGCTCGACGTGGAAGCAGATAAATTCGGGGTTGCTCGAGACGTATGTTTCGGGTCTGGCCGTGAGCGGCGATCAGTTGTTCGCCGCGACGCTCAGGGGCGGGGTTTTCGTCAGCCGCATTCCACAGTAGGAAGAGAGATAACGGAACAAACGAAATAAGACGGAACAGACGGAAAGGGTCAATGTTTTTTCTTTCCGTTTGTTCCGTCTATTTTCGTCTGTTCCGTTATCTCTCTTTTCAGACGTTGACGGAAGATTCGTAGAACAGGTATTTGCGCCATTTGGCGTCGCTGCGGCCGAGGTAGCGCATGATCTGGCGATTGACGTGGAGGCTGAACGCCTGCGGACGTTTGAGCAGGCGCATACCGGCCTCTTCCGGCAGCGCGTTGCCCTTGCGGTTGTTGCAGCGCTTGCAGCAGGCGACCAGGTTGTCCCAGTTCGAGTGTCCGCCGCGCGATTTCGGAATGACGTGATCGAGCGTCAGCTCCGACGGCGTGTGTATGCGGGTGCAGTACTGGCACGTATTGTGATCGCGCAGAAGAATGTTTTTGCGCGACAGGCTCTTGCGCTCGAACGGAATGTGCACGTACTCTGTCAGGCGTATGACCGACGGCACGGGTATGGCATGTCGCGCCGAGTGAAAGAAATCCTCGTGTCGCTCCTCGGCGCGCGCAATACCCTTCAGCACCAGAACAATCGCCCGTCGCGTCGTGCAGACGTTGATCGGCTCGTATGTCGAATTCAGTACGAGAACCCTTCCGTTCATCTATGACCCTCTCGGCGTAAAATCACGTCGCACGGTTCAACCGCGAACCCGCGCGACAGCGAAAGATATAGACTCGAAAGATAAAAGCGATTTGGCCGATGAAGACGATGAGTCGCGGCGCGCGCCGCAGCGAACGCACGGGGAAGGGAAGCCGAATTCTGGACGAGCAGCCAGTTCCTGGAGAAGACCGCACCTCGCGAAATGAAGCTGTATAGCTGAAGGTCGCTCCCTCTCCGAACCCTAACCGGCGCCAAAACCCGTGGAGGGATGGACCGACGGCCGGAAGTATAGCACAAAAAAGGAGCGCAAATGAACAAGCATATCAGTCGTCTTTGGGTCGCGCTTGTATTGAGTGTTTCAATTCTCGCCCTTGCAGCGCTCGCCGGCGCCGATCGCCCCCACGGCGCAGGCGCGCTTTCGGATCAGGTTACGATAAGACGAGACAACTACGGCGTGCCGCACATACTCGCGCAAACCGAGGAAGCCGCCGCCTACGGCATGGGATACGCACAGGCCGAAGATCACGGCGTCGAGGTCGCGCGCCGCTTCATCAGCGCTCGCGGCGAAGAGGCTAAACATACGGGCGCTGGCATCGAAAGCGATTTTGCAGCAAAACGCTACGGCCTCTACGATGTCGCAAAAGCGAACTTCGATAAACTCGATCCGCTCGCGCAGCGAATGATGAACGCCTACGCTGCGGGCTTCAACCGCTGGGCGGAGAAAAACCGCGCCCAGCTTCCCGCGTGGATTCCCGCGTTTGACGGCGTGGATGTGCTTGCGCGCAGCCGGCAGGAAGTCTTCAGGTTTGCATTCAATCGCGGAAACATCATTCGCGCGGTTCAGCAGAAATACGGCGCCGAATCACAAACGGGCAAACACGCCTCATCGCCCGGGCTCGATGAGTGGGCCGCGTGGTTTACCGAACCCGAGAGCACGGACGGATCGAATCTGTGGAGCATCGCCGGAGCCAGGACTTCATCGGGCAAGCCGATACTGCTCGGCAACCCGCATCAGGCGTGGTCGGTTCTTTACTGGGAAGCGCACGTCACGGTTCCGGGAAAGATAAATTTTTACGGTTCGACATTCGTCGGACGGCCGATGCTCACAAGCGGATTCAACGAAAATCTGGGCTGGACGCACACCGTAAACAACATCGACACCGAGGACATATACGCGCTCCGACTCGATCTGAAAAAGCCCGATCATTACGTATTTGAGGGCCGCTCCATGCCGCTCGAAAAATCAACCGCATCGGTTGAAATCAAAGGCCCCGACGGCGCGATCAGGACCGAGAAGCGGGAATACTGGTATTCGCATATCGGCCCCGTAGTCCACCTCACGCGCGATCGGGCCTTTGCAATAAAATCCCCGATTCTCGACGACTACCGTTTTTACGAGGGCTGGTACGAGATGAGCAAGGCCGCCGACTTCCGGCAGTTCCACGCCGTATTGAAGAAAAACCGGCTGCCGATGTTCAACGTCGGATACGCCGACGCCGAGGGAAACATCTTTTATCTGTGGAACGGGATGGTTCCCAGGCGCGTAGACGACGGAACCGATTACCGTCTGGATGTGCCTGGGGATACGGGCAAGTATGTGTGGAAGGAACTGCACCGCACCGAGGATTTTCCGCAGTTGTTCAATCCGAGCGGCGGGTATGTGCAGAACTGCAACGATGCGCCGTGGTGGACCTCGCTGCGCAATGTGCTCGATCCGAAACGGTACCCATCCTACATCGAGCCGGGCGTGCCGCTCAGGCTGCGTTCGCAGATGTCGCTGGAGATGCTCGAAGGTCAGGAGAAGTTTTCGCTCGACGATGTCATACGTCTGAAATTCAACGCGCGTATGCTGCTTGCGGACCGCGTCAAACCCGATCTTATAAACGCGCTCAAACAAGCCGCGCCGGGCGCCTCGGATGATGTGAAGAAGGGCCTGAAGGTGATGGAGGCATGGGATAACCAGACTACGGCCGGAAGCCGCGGCGGTGTGCTGTTTCAGCGGTTCTGGGATACGTACAGCCGGGCTGTGAAACAACCCTACGCCGTCGCCTGGGATTCAAACAATCCCGCAAAAACTCCGTCGGGACTCTCCGATGCCGCGCAGGCGGTGAAGCATTTTGAGGACGCCGTGCGGTGGACCAGACAGAAATACGGTGCGGAAGATGTCGCGTGGGGCGAAGTGCATCGCGTAAGGCTCGGGGATGTGGATCTGCCTGCAAACGGCGCGGGGGGCGAATACGGGCTGTTTCACGTGGTCGGATACGGCGAGGCCCCGGACGGCAAGCGCGTAGTCGGCGCGCTTGAGCCGGGCGGGCCGCTCGTCGGCGGCGGGGACGGGTTTATATTCGCCGTAGAGTTTTCACGTCCGTTGCGTGCGTATTCGCTGCTGGCCTATGGTCAGACGACGAATCCGGCCTCAAAACACAGCACGGATCAGGCGCCGCTGTTTGCGCGGCGGCAGCTCAAGCGCGTGTGGTTTACCGAAGCCGAGATCCGGGCCAACCTCGAACGCGAGTATCGCCCGTGAAGAGAGATAACGGAACAAACGAAATGAGACGGAACAAACGGAAAGTTTGAGGATTTCCGTAGTTTTCTTCACAGCGGCGGCGCAAATCGTCCATCTACCGCCGTCCATCCGCCGTCGACAAAAAGAACCGAACCCGTGATGTAGCTCGACGCGTCCGAGCACAGAAAGACTGCGGGGCCCGCCATTTCATCGGCTTGCGCCCAGCGGTTGAACGCGTTTTTTGCAGCGTAGGCTGCATACCATTCGGGCTGATCCTTGATCGGGTGCGTCAGTGGCGTTTCCACCACGCCCGGGGCTATTGCGTTTACGCGCACGCCGCGCGGCCCGAGTTCGGCCGCCATCGCGCGCACCATCTGCACGATTCCCGCCTTTGTCGCAGCATAAACGCCCTGTCCCGGTTCGACTACCTGCGCTCTGATTGATGCCAGAGCTACTATGCTTCCGCCGCCTCTCTCCGCCATCAGGCGCCCGGCTTCGCGCAGCACGTGAAACGTTCCCTTCAGGTTCAGATTCACTACGCGATCGAATTCCTCGTCTTCATAATCGAGTATCGCTTTTCGTACGTTTACCGCCGGTGTAGTTATTACGGCGTCGAGCCGCCCGAATTCATCTATGACCGCGCGAAAGAATTCCGAGACGCTGGTTTGGTTTATTATGTCGATCCATCGCGCGCGATGTTCTTTCCCCGTCGAGCGTGCAACGCGCGTCGCTTCGGCCAGGTCTCGGTCCGCGCACACTACGCGCGCACCGTGCGCAGCAAGTCCGCGCGTTGCCGCCTCGCCGATTCCCGAACCGGCCCCTACAACTACTGCAAGTCGTCCGTCGAGTCGAAAGAGTTTTGTATAGTCCATCACTTGTTTTTTCACCCGCGTTTGAATTGTCTGTCGGTTGCCGTTGTCGCAATCATTGCAATGAGGCCCGCGCCGAGGCCCAAGACGAGCGGCGGCCAGATGCCGAAGCCCGCGCCACTGGTTGCGAGTTCCACTCCGAGCGTTGCCGCGATCGATACGATAATGGCTGTTATTGCAGCGCGCGGCGTAACGGCGCGCGTGTAGAGTCCGGCAAGCAGCGGCAGCGTCAATCCGGCAGCAAGCAGCGTATAAAATATCGTGAGCGCCGAAATGACGTTCGGCAGCAGCATAGCCAGCACCGCGCCCAAGACTCCGCACGAAATCGCGGTTGCGCGCGCGACTTTCACCAGCGTGCGATCATCGGCCGCCGGTTTGATGAATGTTTTATACAGATCTTTGCTGAGCGACGTGCTGAGCATGAAAAGCACCGCATCTGCGGTAGAGACTTCGGCGGCGAAGATTGCGCCGAGCAGCAATCCGCCGAGCCATACGGGCAGCGTCTGAGTAAGGAGCGTAGGCAGCGCGAGTTCACGATTGTCGAGATCCGGAAAACGGTCGTGTGCGATTATGCCGAAAAAGGCCGGAATACAGGCGAAAGCGAGCAGGCACAGCGCATTCAACGCAACGCCCAACCGCACGGATTGCGCATCGCGCGCGCCGAAGATTTTCTGAAGCAAACCGGGCGAGACCAGAAAAGACGGCGCAAGCAGCACCAGGTATTTCAGCGGCGTCACGCCGTCGCCGAAAAAATTGAAGTATACCTGCGGATCCGGGATCGCGCGCCCGAAGAACTCTCCGGTCATCCGCAGCAGGAAGACGAACGCCGTCCCGAAGCCCGCGAGTTTTATGATTAGCTGCAATGCATTTACGCGCGCCGCACCGGGCAATCCTCCGAAGGCGAAATACGCCGTAGCCACGCCGGCTCCGATTGCGCAGCCCATGCCTTTGCTTATGCCTGCTGCGACGTTCAGTATCCACGCAATCGCGATCAACTGTCCTGCAAGAATCGTGAGCGAACCCATCCACAAAAGCGCCGCGATTATGCCGCGCACGCGCCGGTCGTAGCGGAATTCGAGATAATCGCCTACGGTGTACAGTCCGCGATCGCGCGCGATTTGCCATATGCGCGGCCCGACGGTGAATGCGAGTATCATAGAACCGATTCCGGCCGATCCTACCCACCACCACGCGGAAAGACCGTCGCGGTAGCCGAGTCCCGCCGCTCCGACCGTAGACCCGGCTCCGATATTTGCTGCAAGCAGGGTTGAGAACAGAAGGCCGGGGCCGAGGTTGCGGCCTGCGACGAAGAAATCTCCCGATGCGCGCACACTGCGAGAGGCGATTACGCCTATGGCGATCATCAACGCGCCGTATGCGATGAGTATCGTGAGGAAGATCATCGGTATTTCATCTCTTCAATTTCTTCCGCAGCAATTTTCGTTTTGGGAGGAAAGAGAGATAACGGAACAAACGAAATGAGACGGAACAAACGGAAAGTTTGACGATTTCCGTAGTTTTCGTCCATTTCAGTTTGTTCCGTTATCTCTCTTGATTCCCGTCAAGTCAGATCCGCTGCACTCGGGATGCCGGGTATGCCGCGTGCGGCGCGCACCGCGCGCAGAACCGCGGTCGCCATCGCTTCGGCTGCAAGCGCGCCGATGAGCGTAATGTTGCCGCGCCGGCCGGACTTGCCTGTTGCGAGCGCAAAAATCGTATCGCCGTCGGCCGTCGTATGCACCGGATTGATCGTCCGCGCAAGCCCGTCGTGCGCCATCTGCGCGATCTTGTTTGCGCCCGCCTTGTCGAGTATCGCATCGGTTGCGACGACTCCGATTGTGGTCGCCGTTCCGTCGAGCAGGGGCGGCAGCTTCTCGCCATTCAGTATCCACCTCATAACGTCCATCATTGCTTTTCCGTCCGGCGTGCGCGCTCCGGCGAGTACTCGGCGGCAATTGTACGCTTCTATAACATCCCCGACTGCGTTTACGGCGACAATCGCTCCCACCATGGGTCCGTCGGGCCGGACGAAAATGGCCGAGGATCCTATGCCGCCCTTCATTGCGCGCTCCATACCGAAAAGTTTCCCTACCGTAGCGCCCGCGCCCGCGCCGAAGTTGCCTTCTTCCGGCGTGCGCGATGAAGCCGCCTGACACGCGCGATACCCGGCTTTTGCATCGGGGCGGATTTTGGCATCGCCGACGCCGAGGTCGTAAAGGATCGCGGCCGGAACTATGGGCACGCGCGCCGCGCGCGTATCGACTCCGATTCGACGCTCTTCGAGATACTTCACGACTCCCGTTGCCGCATCCAGACCGAAAGCGCTGCCCCCGGCAAGCACTACGCCGTGGACTACCGAAACCGTATTGAGGGGCGAGAGCAGATCGGTTTCGCGCGTACCGGGCGCGGCTCCGCGCACATCTACTCCGCCCGTCGCTCCGTCTTCGGTCAGTATGACGGTGCAGCCCGTGGGCCGCCGCTTGTCGGTGAAGTGGCCGACCTTGACGCCGGCAACATTGGTGATCGACAAATGCACCACGGTTCTAGGCTGGATTGCAAGAGGTGCAACCACTCCCGCCTTCAGCAACTCGCGGCGCGTCAGCGCTGAATCCCCGGATATCCGTTTCATCTTTCCGTGCTTTCCATTTTTCGCATGCTTTCCGCGTTTTCCGTGTCATTCCGCGTTTTCCGCGGTTTCATCTTTCTTCCCGTCCAGCAGTCTCAGCGCGGCCAGCGCCATGGCTTTACACGCCATACGCAGTTCATCCAGATTGCAGTATTCATCGGGTTGGTGTGCGAGATCCAGAGTGCCGGGGCCGTATGCGATGCATTCTTCGATGCCCGCAATTCGCGCAAAGTGCTTCTGGTCGTATGTGCCGGGGCTTGCAATTAGGGGCGGCGTGCATCCCGCGACGTCTTCTATGGCAGAGGACATTACGGCCACTACTTTCGCCTCGGGCGCCGTCATCGTCGGATGAACGATCAGGCGGTCGATCAATTCATACGTCAATCCCGGATCATCCTGCCTGAGGCTTTCAATCACTTCGATGATTTCCGAGCGCACATCTTCGAGAGTTTCTTCGATCAGAAAACGCCTGTCGAAAATCGCCCGGCAACTATCCGCTACACAGGGCGTCTGCGGTTCATCCATAGCCTGCCCGCCGGAGACGGCGTTTATGTTTATCGTAGCGCTGCGCGCGCCGTCGGGTTCTACGGGCATTTGCGTGCGCCTTGCATTCAACCGGGGTTTGAGTTGGCGGTCGATTGCGGCGATCAATCTTCCCATGCGGGTGATTGCGCTTGCGCCGAGAAACGGCATGCTGCCGTGTGCAATCCTGCCGCGCATCAATACGTCGAACCAGTATACGCCGCGGTGACCTATGCAGATGCGGTCGTAATCGAGCGGTTCGGTAATGATGACGTGGTCGATTGCTTCGCGGCGGAAGTATTTGCGTTCGGCCAGATATGCAACCCCGGCCAGCCCGCCGCTTTCTTCATCGACTGTTGCGCTTTGTTCTACCGCGCCGTGCAACGCGACGCCCGCGCGTCGAATCGCTTCTACTGCATAGATGGAGGCCGCGATGCCCGCTTTCTGGTCAGTAACTCCGCGTCCGTACAAACGTCCGTTTTCGACGATTGCGTCGAACGGGTCCACGGTCCAGCCTGCGCCCGGCGGCACGACGTCGATATGGCCGTTGAAATGCAGGCAGGGATGCGCGTATCGGCCTTGCATGCGGCCTATGACGTTGATGCGCGGGTGGGAGGGGCTGGATTCGGGCAGGTCTTCGGCTTCGACGTACTGCACATCGTAGCCGAATTCGCGCAGCCTTTCGCCTATGAGCGCGGCGCAATCGGCGTAGTTGGCGCCCGGCGGATTGATTGTCGGTATGCGAACGAGCGCGCGAAGGAAATCGACGAGTTCTTCCTGCAACTCATCGACGCGGCGACAGACTTCGCGTTCGATTGCGTCGAGCATCTGAACCGTGAAAGGAAAAAAGAGATAACGGAACAAACGGAATTAAACGGAACAAACGAAAGTGCCGGCCTGTTCCATCTGTTCCATCTGTTCCGTCTGTTCCGTCTGTTCCGTTTGATTCCGTTTGTTTAGTTATCGTTCTTGTTCTGTTCGGCGCCCGGCTGAACTAATGGATCGTTCAGCCCCGGCCTTCCCAGCCGATCTGTTTGAGTCGACCGTTTTCAACAATCACCGGAACCGTAGGATCGCCGTCGGAGAACGAAAACATCTCCTTGCGGTAGTCGCGGTTATCCTGCGCATTTTTTTCAACAAACGCGATTCCTCTCGCGTCATACCAGGCTTTCGCCTTTGCGCAATAAGGGCAGCCGGGCTTTGTGTAAATGACTACATCGGACATATTTTCGTGAATTCCGTTCGATTCCGTTTGTTCGTATTCTCTCTTTATCTCTCGCCGATGGGTTTATAGGAGAGGTTGGAAGCGCCCGTATATTCGGCGCGGGGCCGGATCAGTTTATTGTTGCCGTATTGTTCGAGTATGTGCGCGGTCCAGCCGGAAATGCGGCTGACGGCGAAGATCGGAGTATAGAGGTCGGTCGGGATGCCGAGCATGTAATAAGTGGACGCCGAATAAAAATCGACGTTCGCGCGCAGTTTCTTGCCCTTTCGCTCCATCTCGGCGATGGCGAGTTCTTCTATGCGGTGCGACATCTCGAACCATTTGGTATTGCCCTGGCGCTTGCCGATTTCCTCCGACATGCGGCGCAGGTGCGTGGCGCGCGGATCTTCGGTGCGATAGACCGCATGGCCGATGCCCATGATCTTTGCGCCGCTTGCGAACTTCTCCGCTACGTAATGGTCTACATTGTCGGGCGACCCGATTTCGAGCAGCATATTCATCACCTGCTCGTTGGCGCCGCCGTGCAGCGGGCCCGAAAGCGCGCCGACGGCGGATGTAGTTGCGGCGTAGATGTTGGCGAGCGTTCCGGCGGTGACGCGCGCGGCGAATGTAGATGCGTTGAATTCGTGATCGGCGTGCAGTATGAGCGCGATGTCGAATGCGTTCGCTTCTACATCGAGCGGTTCGCGGCCGTTGAGCATGTAAAGGAAATTGGCCGCGTGCGAGAGATCGGTTTCAGGCGCAATGGGTTCTTCGCCCTTGCGTATGCGGTCGATTGCGGCGACGATCGTCGCGATCTGCGCCGTCAGGCGAACGGCCTTGCGACGGCTTGCTTCGAGCGAATTGTCGGGTCCGTCAGGATCGTAAAAAGCGAGTGCGGAGACTGCGGTGCGCAGCGCATCCATCGGCACGGCCGATTTCGGAATCGCTTTGATCAGACTGATGACCCCCTCGGGCAAGGCGCGATTCGCGGCGAGTTCGGCCGAGAGCGCATCGAGTTCCGATTGGTTCGGGAGCCGACCGTGCCAGAGCAGGTAGATTACCTCCTCGAAGGTCGACTGCGTGGCCAGTTCGTGAATGTTGTATCCGCAGTAGGAGAGAATGCCCTCGTCGCCATCGATGTAGCAAATGCTGCTCGGCGCGGCGACGACGTCGCGCAGTCCGGCGGTGGAAGCTGTAGTCGTCATAGTCAGTGAGTCCTGCCTCTTGATTTTGTGAACATTATTAAGAGTTCGCCCCTTCCTGAAGTCGCTCGCCCGGCGGCGGATGCGCTGAGGCTCGTCCTCTGAAACCGAGGCGCGCGGGTGGCGGAAAAGGGGGATTTGCGATCTGAGGACTGAGCCCGCATCTCAATGAAAACCAAAGATAGCAAACGCTGTTTGAGGCTGTCAATTTGACCGCAAAGAGAGATAACGGAACAGACCAAAAAAGACCGAAACTACGGAAATATTCAACTATTCCGTAATTTTCGTATCATTTCGTTTGTTCCGTTATCTGTTGTCTCGCGCTCTGTACCAGATCGGTTCAGGTCCTCCGGCGGCTATTTCGCAGCGGCGTGGTATACTGCTTTCGGATGACGAGCTATGTCGAATCGGGCGGGAATCTACATCCACATCCCTTTTTGCGCTTCGCGCTGCCACTACTGCAACTTCGCTACAGGCGGCTATGAGGCCGAACTCGCAACGCGTTACGTAGCCGCCCTCGCCTCGGAAATTCGCCGTTGCAACCTCGCCGCATCCTTGCGCGCAGCGGATACGATTTATTTCGGCGGCGGCACTCCCACGACGCTCTCGATTACACAGTTTGCAGAAATACTCGATGCGTGCCGCGATGTGTTCGATATAGCCGCAGATTCGGAAATTACCGCAGAAGCCAATCCCGGTTCGGTGAGTTCAAACTACCTTGCCGGACTGCGCGATCTGGGCGTCAATCGTCTCAGCTTCGGCGTGCAGTCGTTTGCCGACGACGAACTTTCGATGATCGGGCGCGCGCATAATGCAATGGAGGCGCGCAATGCCGTTGCAGAGGCGCGCGCCGCGGGTTTCGACAACGTCAGCATCGATCTGATCGCGGGTCTGCCGGAACAGAAGATGGACACGTGGCGGCGCAACATCGACGAAGCCTTCGCCCTGGACCCGGATCATCTGTCGGTTTACCTGCTCGAACTTTACAGGGATGCGCCGCTTCTGCACCGCATAGAACGCGGCGAGTTGCGCGCAATCGATGAAGAACTGACGGTGGATATGTATTTTGATCTCGTCGATGAAGCGGCGCGGCGCGGATACGAACATTACGAACTGTCGAACTGGGCGCTTCCCAAAAAAGCCTCGCGCCATAATCTGAAATACTGGACCGGCGCTCCCTACTCGGCATTCGGTGTTTCAGCCGCAGGCTATGACGGCGAGTCGCGCTGGTCGAATACGAGAAACCTGAACGAATATCTTTCGCGGATAGAGGGGGGCGAATCGCCCGTGGCCGAACGCGAAGCGATCGACGAGGATATGCGGCAAAGCGAGGCGCTTTTTCTGGGACTGCGCCTGAAGGACGGCATTGATATGGATGCGCATCGCGCGCGGTTCGGCGTAGATGTGGCGGAGAGATACGCACCGGATCTGGAGCGTTTGCGCCGGGCGGGGCTTGTAGAAATGTCGGACGGGCGGCTGCGCATTGCGCGCGCGGGCAAGGTGCTCGCCAATGAAGTCTTCTCGGTGTTTGTGTGATGGGGAAGAGAGATGACGGAACAAACGGAATAAAACGAAACAAACGGAAAGAAGCAAAGAAACAAGCAAAGAAACAAACAATGAAACAAACAATCGAACGGAAAGAGACGAGATGAGCTGGATTGATCTGCGCAGCGATACCGTGACGCGGCCGACCCCCGCTATGCGGCGCGCAATGGCCGAAGCAGAAGTGGGCGATGATGTATACGGCGAGGATCCTACGGTCAATCGCCTCGAAGAGCGCGCAGCCGAACTGCTCGGCAAACAAGCGGCGCTGTTTGTGCCTACGGGATCGATGGGCAACCTGATTGCGGTGAAACTGCATACACGCCCGGGCGCGGAAATAGTAGTCGAGGAGCGCAGCCACATTTTCAATTACGAGATGGCTTCGGCCGCAGCCATAGCCGGCGTCATCTGCCGCCCGGTGAAGGGCGACGAAGGGCTGCTTTCGTGGGAGATGGTGCGCGCAGCCATACGTCACGGCGGGCCGTATTACGTCACGCCGACGGCGCTTGTAGCGCTCGAAAACTCGCACAACATGGCGGGCGGCGCCGTGCTTCCGATTGCTGCCGCCGAGGAAATCTGCGCCGGCGCCCGCGCTCTTGGATTGCCCGTGCATCTGGACGGCGCGCGCATATTCAACGCGGCGATTGCGCTGGGCGTTGATGCTGCGGATGTCGCGCGCCCGTTCGATTCCGTGATGTTCTGTTTGTCGAAGGGGCTCGGCGCTCCAACGGGGTCGCTTCTCGTAGGCGACCGGGATTTCATCGTCGAAGCGCGCAACTGGCGCAAGCGCCTCGGCGGCGGTATGCGCCAGGTCGGAGTGCTTGCAGCGCCGGGACTCGTCGCGCTCGAAGAGTCGATCCATCGTTTGCACGAAGATCACGAAAATGCGCGACGGCTTGCATCGGGGCTTGCACAACTGCACGGCGTCGAAATAGATCCGGAAAAAGTGCAGACGAACATTGTGATCTTCGATGTAGAGGCAACGGGATTGACGAGCGCCGAATGGAGCGCGGAGTTCAAGGCGCGCGGAATTCTGGCCAACGGAATCAGCGCAAGCCTGATGCGAATGGTTACTCATTACGACGTGGATAAAAACGGCGTCGAACGCGCGCTTGCCGCCGCACGCGAAATTGTCGAGAGATAACCGATGAACAATCGCGAACCGATCATCGCCATCGACGGGCCGGCGGGTGCCGGAAAAAGCACGCTCGCAAGGGAACTGGCGCGGCGGCTCGGTTTTCTTTACATAAACACGGGCGCTATGTATCGCGCCGTTGCGTGGAAGGCGCTGCGCGACGGAATCGACCTGCAAGATACGGATCGGCTCGGCGCGCTCGCCGCGCAGTCGATCATTGATCTGAGGGGCGGCGTCGATGATATGCGCGTACTGATCGACGGGCGCGATATTACCGAAGAAATCGTGACGCCCGGAGTGAGCCGGGCGGCCTCGATCGTATCTACGGTTTCAGGCGTGCGCCGCGCACTCGTTGCGCGTCAGCAGGAGATGGGACGCGCCGGAGGCGTCGTTATGGAGGGCCGGGACATCGGCACGAAAGTTTTTCCCGAAGCCGAGGTGAAGATTTTTCTGGATGCGTCGAATGCGGCGCGCAGCGAGCGGCGGTATCTCGAAGACCTTTCGCGCGGAAAAACCGCGCCGTCGCTCGAAACGACGCAGGCGGAAATCGAGGAGCGCGATCGCCGCGATTCGTCGCGCAGCGATTCGCCGCTCGTTCAGGCGGCAGACGCCGTGCGGATAGATTCGTCGGTATTGACCGTAGAACAGGTTATAGAACGGGCTATGGCTCTCATTGCCGCACGGAGAAGCGAAAACGCGGAATACACGGAATAAAGTCACGGAATAAGAACGGAAGACTTTGGATGTTTACCGGGATTATAGAAGAAACGGGAGAAATCGGGCGGCTGGTTTCAGGCGGCGACGGGGCGCGTATAGAGATCGGCGCGCAGCGCGTGCTGGAAGGGGCGCAAATAGGCGACAGCATAGCCGTCAATGGCGTATGTTTGACGGTAGTCGCGATGGGAAGGAATTTTTTTGCCGCGGATGTTTCATCCGAGACGCTCAAACGAACGAGTCTGCAAGGCGCGCGCCCGGGCCTCCGCGTCAACCTTGAACGGCCGCTTACGCCTTCTTCGCGTCTCGGCGGTCATATCGTTCAGGGGCACGTCGACGGCGTCGGCAGGTTTATCGAAGCGCGTCCGGCGGGCGAGGGATGGACCGTAAGGATCGGGTTTCCCGAATATCTGGGCCGCTACATAGTAGAGAAGGGCTCGATTGCCGTGGACGGAATCAGTCTGACCGTAGCCGCACTCGGCGAGGATTATTTTGAGATTGCCATAATTCCGCATACGTGGCGCGAAACCAACCTGGGCGCGCTCGAACGCGGAGATCAGGTGAATCTCGAAGTCGATATCATAGCGAAATACGTCGAACGCCTGCTTGCGCCGCGGGAGATTGATGGAAATCGTGAGTGAAGAGATAACGGAACAAACGAAAAAAGACGGAAACTACGGAAATATTCAACTTTTCGGTGATTTTCGTTTTATTTCGTTTGTTCCGTTATCTCTCTTGTTCCAATCTCGTGTGGTTTGGATTAGAAGAAGTGCAGCATTGCTGCACACAGCACTTACTTATGTCGTTTGCCACGATTGAACAGGCGGTCGAAGAGTTTCGCGCCGGGCGTCTTGTGATCATCGTCGATGACGAGGATCGCGAAAACGAGGGCGATCTTGCGTGCGCCGCCGAAATGGTCACCCCGGAAATGATCAATTTCATGGCGCGCGAGGGGCGCGGATTGATCTGTATGCCTCTGGCCGAAGAGCGCTGCGAGGACCTGAATCTGCCGCTTCAGGTTTCAGAGCGCGAGAACAACTCGGGTTTCGGCACCGCGTTTACAGTTTCCATAGAAGCGCGCCGCGGCGTTACCACCGGCATTTCCGCCGCCGATCGCGCTACCACCATACGCACCGCAGCAGATCCGCGTTCGACCGCGACCGATCTGGTGCGGCCGGGTCACGTATTCCCGCTGCGCGCACGCCGCGGAGGCGTATTGATGCGTCCGGGACAGACCGAAGCGAGCGTGGATCTGGCGCGCATAGCCGGGTTGCAGCCCGCCGCCGTTATATGCGAGATCATGAACGACGACGGCACTATGTCCCGCCTGCCGCAACTGATGGAGTTTGCGCGCAGACACGATCTGAAGATCATTTCCGTAGCCGACCTGATCCGCTACCGCATGCACAACGAAGTGCTCGTGCGCAGGATCGCAGAGGCCGATGTGCCTACGCCGCACGGCGTCTTTCGCGGCATCGCCTTCGAGAACGCCCTTAACGGCGAAGTGCATCTGGCGATGACCTGCGGCGGGATCGACGCCGATGAGCCGATACTTGTGCGCGTGCATACCCAATCTGTTCTAAGCGACGTATTCGGCAGCCTGCACGACGATCACGGCGCGCAGTTGCAGGAGGCGCTGTCGCGCATAGAGCGCGAAGGGCGCGGCATCGTTCTGTATCTCAAACAGGAGATGCGCGGCGTAGGTCTCGCCGATCAACTACGCGGTCACGCAAAATCTGCTGCTCCTGCGGCGACCCAGCCCGAACATCGCGATTCATCCGACCTGATGCGGAACCTGCGCGATTACGGCGTCGGCGCCCAGATCCTTCACGAACTCGGCGTGCGCAAACTCCGTCTTATGACGAATCGCCCCCCGAAACTGCACGCGCTCGAAGGCTTCGAACTCGAAATAGTCGAACACGTCCCGCTCAACCGCGACCTCTCCGTGCGGCATCGACGCTCCTGACCTGCTCCCGACAATTTTGTCCAAATTGGCTCAATTACCAACGAAAATGTGATTCACCCTGATCCTGTGGCAATTGCATGGAATGCCGGATAGTGTTGAGAGTGCATAGGTAAGGCGGGATTATGGCGATGGATCAGGCCGGTTGGCCCGGCTTTTGCACATATACTGGCGATGGAAATGCACGGAACAAACGGAAAGTTTGGCGATTTTCGTAGTTTCCGTCTTATTTCGTAGTTTTCGTTATCTCACTTTTACGTCCTGAACTGGAGAAGGCAATGGTGGCGAAGAACAATCGGGGGAAACATTTTCTGTTGGCGAGCGATTTCGATCAGACGCTGAGTTTCAGGGATTCGGGGATCATACTGAGCGAGTTGCTGGGGCATTCGGGATTCGAGGAAAAGGTCGCCGGGATGGCGAGGATTCATCTGGTGCAGCAGGGCGGGGAACTGGCTTATCTGCTGTTGCACGATCCCGAGTTCAGGCGCGTCAGGCGCGAGCATCTGTACGAAGTCGGCAAGCGTATACGCCTCAAACAGAACATAGGGCTTTTGACCGAGCTGCTCGCCGAGGGGATCGACGGGCATACGTTTTCGTTTTTCGTAGTATCTGCCGCGCCCGAGGAAGTGATTCAATCGGCGCTCGAAGGAATAGTCCCGCCGGAACACATAATCGCGACGCGGTTCAACTACGATGAGAATACCGGAGAGATACAATCGATAGACAGGGTCGGAGCCGGGTACGGCAAGGTAGCTGCGCTCGATGCATTGCAATCGGAGATGCAGATCAGTCCGGACCGAATCATATACGTGGGCGACGGGAGTTCGGATGTGCACGTAATGCTGCACGTAAACCGGCGCGACGGGTTTACGATTGCGGTATCGGAGAACAAGTACATAGCGCCGATAGCGCGGCGCACGATTCTGAGCGACGACGCACTGAGCGTGCTTGTGCCGATTCTTGAAGACCTGTTGGAGTGGCGGGAGCCTGCGGTAATACGGGCGTTTTTCGAATCGCGCGGCCTTCAGATTCAGGAGTGGGACAAGGTGAGAACCGACTTCCTGACCATACGGCACAATCCCGCGCACGAATCCGTTGCATCGGGCGAAGGGGGCGACGCCGTGTGAGGGGATAAACCGCGGAATGCGCGGAATAATGTTTCTCTCTACCGTTGTCGAAGCGATTTCTGATAAGCTGAGCCCGAACGAGGCAAGGCATATGGCACAAGAAGAATCCTCAGTCGAGCAGCCCTCACGCCGCCCCGGTTCGATACTGATCGGCGCGGATCTCGGGAGCAACTTCATTCGCGTAGGCGCAGTAGATCCATCCGGCCGGTTGCTGGATTTCCGGCGCGAACCGTATGCGGTCGATCCCTTATCGCCGGGCAGCGGCCGCGTGCTGGCTGATCAACTGTTAAAGGGCATCAATGCGATGATCGAGGCGCACGCCTCAGATGGATCGGCAGCGGCAATCGGCGTTGGTGTGCCCGGCCTGGTGCATCAGACTACACAGCGAATAGTGAGCGTACCGCACGTGCCGAGTCTGGCCGATATCGACCTTTACACCGAATTTTCGGGCAGATTTGAGTTGCCCGTTCATTTCGAGAACAATGCAAACGCGGCGGCTTATGCCGAAATGCGCGTGGGCGCGGCGCTCGGCGAAACCGACTTTCTATATCTGCATATCGGCGCGGGCATAGGCGCGGGGTTGGTGCTGGACGGCAAGCTGCGGCGCGGCAAATCCGGGTTTGCGGGCGAGATTGGTCACATCAACATCGACCCCGAAGGGCTCGAATGCCCGTGCGGCAGCGTGGGTTGTCTGGAAACTATGGTATCGGCGCCGAACATCGTCAGGCGAACCCGGTTGCGGTTGCGCCGCGATTCTACGTCATCGCTTTCGAGTCTGGGCGCCAGGGGCGGCTTTGTTTACGACGATATAATCGATGCGGCGCAAAAGGGCGACGATCTGGCGAAGATGATGCTCGACAGAACGGGGCATTTCATAGGGCGGGCGCTTGCCGGCGTCGTAAATCTGCTGAATCTTTCGATGGTAGTGGTGGGAGGAGCGACCGGGGCGCGTGCATTTCTTGTCCCGGCCATAGCGGATGAAACGCGCAGGAGGGCTTTTACCGCTGCATTTGAAGATTGCAGGATCGTCGCTGCACGACTCGAGGCCGAAGCGGGCGTCATCGGCGCTGCGCTTCTGGCCGCGCCGCGATAAGAGAGATAACGGAACATACGAAAATAGACGAAACACACGGAAAGGATGCGACTGTTCCGTGTGTTTCGTCCATTTTCGTTTGTTCCGTTATCTCGTTTCGCCCAGGCTCCATTTGATCGTCTGAACGAGCATCGTCTGATACCAGTCGCTGGTCCAGATGTCGGGCCGGTGGCCGAGCGCGTTGTAATATACGCGCCCCTTGCCGTAATTCCGGTACCACACCAATGGAAACGACGATGCCTTGACCCCGTTTTTCTTCATATCGGTTTTTTCGGCGTCGAGGCTTGCGAGCACCTTGACGCGGTCGGGAGAGAACTGTTTGAACTGATAGATCTCTTCCTTGAATGTCATCGATTCGGGAAGGTGCCGCGTAGTCGGGTGAGTGCGGTCATCGACGCGGATGGTTACTTCGGTGTCCTGCGTCCACGGGTGGCCGTCGAAATAGCCGTTGATCATCTCGCCGTATTCGGGCCACTTGTAGAAGGTATCGGTTGCGCTGTGAATGCCGATAAACGCCTTGCCGCCCTTGATGAAATCCAGCAGCATCGTCTTCTGCGCATCGGAAAGCGGAAGCTCGCCCGTGGTATAAAAGATGATCACGTCGGTATTCTTGAGCGTTTCCGGCGTAATCACTTTTTCGGCCATATGCGTTACGTGCACGTCGAAGCCGTGTTTTGCGCCGAGTTCTTCCACGATGCCTTCGGACAGGTGGAGCACCTGATGGCGGAAGCCCTTCGATTGAGTGACGTAGACGACGCGCGGCGCGGCCTTGGCTTCGACGCTCGTAACCGGCGCCTCGAAACGCACCATCGCCGCCAATCCAAAGAGCAGTGCGAGCAGGCAAAGCAGTGTGAGTTTATGTTTCATGGTATTTCAGGTTTCAGCAATTCATGAACGATACGCTTCGCGGCCTACGCCCTGCACCGGTATGCCCTGTGAGGCCAGGACTTCGGTTTGCAGCGCGTGCATGCAGGCGGCCGCTTCGTCTATTTTGCGCACGAAGGCGATAGATCCCTGCAATATGGGTTTCAACCGTTCCTTGTTCTGAATGCGGGCTTTCGGATATTCGTGCTCCACGATCAGGTAGGTTTCAGCCGGATCTATCGCGAGCAGTTCGCGCGCCGCAAGCTGGTGATCCAGCCAGTCGACCGTGCGGTTTTGCAGATAAGCCAGAGGATCGTGGCGCGCGGTGCCGGGCAGTTCGTGCTCGCACAGCACGGTTTGCTTCTTCCACGCGTTGAGCTGATCGGCGGGATTGTCCGACGCCTTGCCGTCGATCCAGTCGCCCCGCTCTACGGTTTGTCCGCCGTAACCCCAGGCGGATACGCCGCGCGAATCGATGACCTGCCCCTTGACGTGGAAACCGCCTATAAGGAAGTCATACCCGGTATCTTTCAGATACTGGAACAGCGAGCGCGTATCCTGTCCCATAAGGATGGAGTGCGACGGGTCGTAGTGTATGCGCAGTTGATCGCCCACGCCGTGACGTTCGCATATGCGGTGCAGTGCGATCCATGTTCCGGGCGTATAGGCGATGTTGTTGTGGAAATTATCGCCCGTAGTCCAGCCCGGCATCGGGCACTGTTCGATGCGATAGACGAGGTTGCGCGCCCTGGCCTCTTTCAGCAGCGGTATGAAGCTTTGTTCAAAGTCGACGAGATTTTCATCCATCGACAGCTTCTGGTTGCGGCCCACGAATCCGCATACGGCGCTGACGCCGAGCATTGCAGCCGCATCGAATACGCGCAGCATGAAGTCGTGTTTCTTCCTGCGCAGTTCCGGGTCGTCGTGGAGAAGATTGTCGAAGTAACCTACATCGGATATGCCTACCTTGTATTCATCGAGGCAGGCGAGCACGCGTTTTGCGCGGTCTTTATCGAAGGGCTGGCGCAGGTCGAGCGTATTGGCTACGGGATCGAGCAGCGCTTCGGCCGGGATATCGGATTCGGTCGGATGCAATGCGGATGACAGTTGAATATGATCGGCGCCGAGATCGCGGGCGAACTCCACCCATTCTTCTATCGCGATGTCGGGATCGGGATCGCGCTTTTCTCGCGGCGTCAGTTCCTGCAACGCCGCGGTAAGCACGCCGACCTTCATGAATTTCGGCTCGAAGGGTTTGACGGACATCTTCACTCGCCTCCTAAAGGGGAATGATCCGGTCTGGATCTGATTTTGATATGTCGATCAGTGCGTGTGCGCAGTGTGCCTTGCGCGTCGGGCGGGTGTCAAGACGGTGCGAAGAAGAGAGATAACGGAACAAACGAAAACAGACGAAAACTACGGAAAGACTGATTTTATTCCGTAGTTTCCGTCTGTTTTCGTTTGTTCCGTTATCTCTGTTAAACCTCCAGGCCGACCGCCCGCATCAGTTCTATGGCGTTGCTTTTGCGGACTACGCCCGTGCGCATGCGGTAATCGAATGTCATTCGCCCGTCTTCGAGATGATCTTCAAAATGAACGTTCGCTGCGCGCTCGCCTAATTCGTTTGCGATTTCGGTCAACGCCAGATCGTGCGTGGTTACAAGGCCTATAGCGCCGCGCTCTACCAGTCCCTTGACTACGGACGATGCGCCCGTCCTGCGGTCGTGCGAGTTGGTGCCGCTCAGGATTTCATCGAGCAGAAACAGCAGCGTGCGCTCGCCGCGCGCGAGATCCACAATCTGCCGGAGCCGCGTGATTTCGGCATAGAATCTGGAACTGCCTTCCTGCAGGGAATCCAGTATGTGAATCGAAGCGCCGATCGACAGAGGCGAGAGTTTCAACGCGCGCGCGCGCACCGTAGCCCCGGCCTGCGCCAGCACTGCGTTTATTCCAACCGTGCGCAGCATCGTGCTTTTGCCCGACATATTCGAGCCGCTGATAATGAGCGCACGTTGTCGGGCCGATAGTTCTACGTCGTTGCGCACGGCTCGCGCGGCCGGCAGCAGCGGATGCGCAAGTCCCGCGCCGATGAAACTCGGCTCGTCCTCCGCGATTTCCGGGAACGGGTCTTCGGGGTGTTCGGCGCTGTAGCCCGCAAGCGATGAGAGCGCTTCAAACTCGCCTACGGCTTCCAGCCACTCTCCTACCGCGCGGCCGGAAACCGAGCGCCAGCGCTCGATCGCGAATACGAGATGGATGGGGATGAGCAGGAGTGCGGCGATCGGGGCGAACAGTATGTTGCGCGTCGAGTCGAGGATTTCGATCAGGCGCGACAGCCGCCGTATCTGATATGACGGCGGATGACCGCCCGTATCGAGAACGGCGCGAAGCTCGACGAGCCGGGGCGATGTGAACGTTTCGCGCTCGATGCGTTCGAGAGTTTCGGCAAACAGTTTGAGGTCGCGGCTCGGACGATCCACCGAGGCAATTACCTGCGCGGTTTGCGCCCGAACACGAAGAAAAAACATTCCTTCAACAAGCAGGAGCAAAAGCGCGGCTGCGCGTGCATCGAACATCAGCCACGCTGCGACCGCTATGGGCGCGGCAATGCTGATGAGCGCTGCGCTTATGCGAAGCGCTTTGGAAAAATGAACCTCCGGCGCAGCCCCCCAGGTCCGCAGCGTTTCGCCGTCAACGCCGGTGCGCACATCGGCTGCAAGCAATGCCAGATCCTCGCGCAGATCCAGACGCGGGCGGAGTTCGGCTACTGCGGACTGACGGGCGCGGATTTCCGCCGGCGGCGCCGGATTGAGCAGCCAGGCGGCGAGTTTTTCTTCTCCCGCGCGCGTGCGCGCCGTAGAGAGCAGCTCAAAGAGCGAACCGCGCCCGAACAGATCCAGATCTTCGGAAAACGGGTGATGCGGAACGGCGAAACGTTCGCCGGTTTCGCCCGTGCCGGCCCAGTCGTCATCGAGTCTGGCGAGTCCGCGTTCGTAATACGCTGCGGCGCGCGCAAAGTGATCGCGGCGGCGGTGTATACGCTCGTGCACGGCCATCAATGCGATGAACGCGACGATTGGAAGCGCCACCCACCAGAACGGCGTCCATCCCTGGAAAAACGCGAGCAGCAGCGCAACGCCCGCTGCGAATACGATTCGCCGCCACATCCACAGCCTTCGGCTCAGCGCTTCGGTGCGTTCGAGCGATTCGCGCCGTGCATTCAGACGCAGGCGATACTCGGTTCCAGGGTCGTCGATAAGATTTGATTTCGAGATTATCAATCCAATTCGTTCATAACAGAAACAACGGAACAAACGAAATAAAACTAAACATACGGAACAAATACATTCATCCGTATGTCTGGTTTTATTTCGTTTGTCCCGTTGTTTCTATGCTGTGTTTACCCGGCTTTTACTATTGCTCTGCGCAGCATCAGGGGGTCTTCGAACAGCAAGCCGAGTCCGCGAATTACGGACCGCGCCGGGCTTTCGGTCAACTGCACGGCGAGTTCTGTTTCCTTCGACAGGCGTTCGTCGAAGCCGGCGAGCAATGATGCGCCTCCGGCCAGCATCATCCCGCGGTCGTAAATATCCCCGGAGGCTTCGGGCGGGAGCGCTTCGAGCGCCTCCTGAATCGCGAGCACGATCCTCGCGAGCACGGGTTCGATTGCATCGTGAACCTCTATGCTGTTGACGATGGCCATATCGGGATTGCCCGCGATGGTGCTGCGGCCCTTGACCATAGTCGTGTGTTCCTGATCGAGCGGGACGGCGCAGCCGAGTTCTATCTTGACGCGCTCGGCCGTGCGCGGCCCTACGAGAAGATTGTGATTCTGCTTGATCATCTCGATCAGCGCCGCGTCCAGATCGTTGCCGCCCACGCGCAGCGTCCGCGAAAATATCAGGTGTTTGTGCACCATAGCGGCGATCGTAGTGGTTCCGGCTCCGACATCGACTACGAGCGTTGCGCGCTGATCCTCGGGATCGACGCCCGAGCCGAGCAGCGCGACCATTCCCTTGTTGATGAAGTGCACGTTGCTGACGCCGGCTTCCTTCGCCGCGTATCGCAGGGCGTAATGTTCGATGTCGGTTGCATCCGCGGCGATCGAGATCAGCACCCTGCGCGAGATGCTGGAGCGTCCGTCGCGCGCCATGCGGATGTAGCTCGCAATGAGCTTGCCTGCGAAGGTCGAATCGGCTACGACGCCGTCCTGCAGCGGGCTGATGATCTGAATGTCGTTCGACGCGCGCCCTTCGAGTTCCAGCGCTTCGAGTCCGACGGCGACGACTTCGCGCGAGGGCTGGTCGTAGGCAAGCAGCGACGGTTCATTGACGACGATTCCGCGTCCGCGGGCGAACACGCGCGTTCGCGATGTTCCCAGGTCGATCGCCAGATCGTCCGTCACCAGACTCAACAGTGAAGGCAATTTCATAATTGTGATACAACAACATCGCAACCCCGGATCGCGCGATCCCGGCCGCAGTCATCCGCGCCGAAAGCGACGGCGTTGCGAACGCTCTCATCTTAATAAGCAGGCGGGCGCAAGGGCAAGTCGTTCTACAAATCGACGCCGTTCAACCCGAAAGGTTCAACGCGCGAATACTACGCGCGCCAGCGTGACGACATCGACGCGCTCGGCTCCGGCCTCTCTCAGCGCAAGCGCTGCGGCGTGCGCCGTGGCCGAAGTCGTCATAACATCATCCACCAGCAGTATTCTTCGCCCGGCGACCAGGCGCGGCGCTCGCACGATGAACGCTCCGCGTAGGC
Organism: Acidobacteriota bacterium; assembly: GCA_019639255.1. Lineage (GTDB taxonomy): Bacteria > Acidobacteriota > Blastocatellia > RBC074 > RBC074 > JAHBSF01. Next base: position 33,405 of record JAHBSF010000013.1, read on the forward strand.
TGCGCTCCCGCTGGCGTGCATCCATACCTGCACGGTGCGGCGTCGTAGCCCGCACTCGTTGCAGGCTCAAAAGATCCAGTCTGCGCCCGGACAACTGCGCAAGCGCGCGCGCCGGAGCTTCCGCCTGATTGAATCCCCGCTCGGCTTCGCGTTCCGGATGCAGAGGCGCCGGCACAATCGAATCGAAACGCCCCCGATCGCGCTCCATCTCCGCGACTGCATCTCTCAGGCTTCGCCCTATGCGGGGCGCCGCAAACGGATGCGATTTCAGAAAGAGCACGCTTTCGCGCCACGCACCGCGATATGCGCCGCAGGCCCGCGCCCGCTCAAACGCCGCATCGTCGCAATCGCCGCATCGCCCGGCTGCTCGGGTCATCGGGAGTCCGCATTTTTCGCAGAACTGCGCGCCACGCGGCCACTCGCTTCGTTCCCAGCACCGCGCGCACGCAACTCCGTCATCCCACGAATCTACATTGGCCCCGCAAACGCGGCAATCGGCCGGATAGAGCAGCGAAAGCAATCCGTCCCGTGCTGTGCGAATCACTGCGTGCATGAAAAAACAGATGACGGAACAGACGGAATGAAACCGAGCAAACGAAAACTACGCCTATCGTAGAGCTTTTCGTTTCGTAGAACTTTTCGTTTGTTCGGTTTCATTCCGTCTGTTCCGTCATCTCTCTTTATTTCCCGGCGAAGTCGCCCGCCTTGACTACAGAAAGCTTCGCCGGATCCAGATGTCTGCGCATCGCGGCCAGGATCTGCTCGGGGGTGAGCGCTTCGACTTTCTTTTCGAATTGCGCATCCCAGGTGATTGTGCGGTCTATGTAAAGCTGCGCGCTCAGGCGTCCGGCCAGTTCGTTGTCCTGCGCTCGGCTTACCTGCCGCGATTGCAGCCAACCGGATTTGGCCTCCCTGACCTCGGCTTCGGTAAATCCGTCCTTGAGCACCCGCGCGATTTCTTCCCTGAACGCCGCTTCGAGTTTTGTCGCGTTTTGCGGCGCATAAATCGCAAAAGCTCCGAAGAAAGCGTTCTGGTCTATGGCGTCGGCCTGGAATTGGGAACCCACGCCGTAGCTGAGTCCGTCCTTCTGGCGGATGCGCACGGCGAGGCGCGAGTTGAGGAATCCTCCGCCGAGCATGTAATTGCCCAGAACCATGGCCGGGAAATCCGGATCGTCGTCGCGCATCTTCATGTTCATAGCGGCGACGAAAAATGCGTTGGCCTTATCCGGAGTCTCGATCGAGTTATTGATCGCCTGCACATCTCGGTACGGCGACGGTATGCGAGCAAAAGGCGTCCGGTTGCTCCATCCGCCGAAAACTTCATTCGCAAGCTGAGACAGTTGCTTGTCGTCGAAATCCCCGACTACGGCCATTTCGCCGCGTCCCGCGCCGTAGAAATCGGCGTAGAATTTCTTTACCTCGTCGAGCGTAACGGCGTTGATTGCGGCGATTTCTTCATCGGGCGTCAGCACGTAGTTGACGTGGCCCGCGGGAAAGGGGCGCAGATGGCGCTGAATGGCGACTATGGCGGCGGTAGATGGCTCGCTCTTTTGCTGTTCTACGCCGGCGAGCAGCTCGTTTTTGAGTTGCTCGAATTCGGATGCGGGGAACGACGGCTCGCGCAGTATCTCTGCTACCAGGCGCATCACGGCCGGAAGATTTGCGCGCACGGTTTCAATCGTAGCGGTTGCCGAAGTCGCACCGCCGCTGATTGATACGCGCGCTTTGAGCCTGTCGAACTCATCCTGTATCTGCTGGCGCGTATGTTTTGAAGTCCCGCGCATCAGCATCGCGCCCGCCATTTCGCCCGCCTTGGCGCGGTTCATCAGGCTCTTTTCATCCCCGAGGCGCAGCGTAAGATTTGCGACTACGGTTTCGCCGCGCGTCTTTTTCGGCAGCATTGCGAGCTTTACTCCGCCCGCCGATGCCTTTACGGTGCGGGATTCGATATTTGCAGGCGACGGATCGAACGCCTCGCCCGCAGCCACGGCCGCATCGCCCTTGTAGTCTTTAACCATTGCAAGCACGTCGGGAGTTTCGGGAATCTCGGCGCGGTCGGGTTTGTCGGTCGGTATGAATACGCCGAGCGTGCGGTTTGAAGATTTGAGGTAAGTCGTCGCAACGCGCTGCACGTCTTCTACGGCGGCCTTGCGCAAACGGTCGCGGTTCAGAAACAGCAGCCGCCAGTCGCCCATCCCTATCCACTCGCTCAGCTCCAGCCCTACTCTTTCGGCCGAATTCAGATTGAGTTCGATCTGCTTGAGCAGCGCTGCGCGCGCGCGTTCCACCTCTTCGCCTGTAATGGGAGTTTTAGAAGTCTCTTCGAGAGTTTTCAGAAATATGTCGCGCGCCTCGTCGAGCGATTGTTCCTTGCGTACTTCCGCCCCGACGATAAACAGACTCGGATCGGCGAAGATGTAGGGGAATGGGAATACGCCGGCCGCCTTCTTCGTTTCAACCAGCGCCTTGTGCAGCCGTCCCGACGGGCTGTCGCCCATCACCTGAAGCAGCAGGCTCACCGCAGCCGCATCCGGATGTGCGCCCGACGGGATGTGGTAGGCGGCCCCGAGAAGCTGCGTATCCCCGACGCGCCGCACCGTGACCTGTCGTTCGCCGTCCTGCACGGGTTCGGTAGTGTAGATGCGGGACAGTTCGCGCGAGGGTTTCGGAATCGGGCTGAAGTACTCGTGCACGAGTGCAAGCGTTTTCTCCTCGTCGAGCTTTCCGGCGACCAGAAGCACGGCATTGTCGGGCTGGTAGTATTTCCTGTAGAACGCCTGCAACCGGTCGATGGGCACGTTTTCTATGTCGGAACGCGCGCCTATGGTGGATTTGCCGTAGTTGTGCCACAGGTATGCGGTCGAGAACAGGCGGTCGAGCGTCACTCCGAGCGGATCGTTTTCGCCCATCTCGAATTCATTGCGAACGACGGTCATTTCGCTGTCGAGATCTTTTTTGGCGATGAACGAATTGACCATGCGATCCGATTCCAGATCCAGCGCCCAGCGAAGGTTTTCTTCCGTGGCTGCAAAGGTCTCGAAGTAGTTGGTGCGGTCAAACCACGTAGTGCCGTTCGGGCGCGTTCCGTGCGCGGTGAGTTCCTGCGGAATGTCCGGATGTTTCGGCGTGCCCTTGAATACCAGGTGTTCGAGCAGGTGAGCCATGCCGGTTTCGCCGTAGTTTTCGTGCTTTGAGCCGACCAGATAAGTGATGTTGACCGTGATGGTCTGCTTGGTCTGGTCGGGGAACAGCAGAACGCGCAATCCGTTTGCGAGCCTGTATTCGGTGATTCCCTCGACCGAAGTGACGCGCTCGACGCCCGCCGGAACCCTGATCTGCGCGGCCTGCTGCTGCGCGAGCGTCATTACCGCCATCGCCGCGCACAAGGCTGCGGCGAGCACCGATCTCATAAACTGCATAACTGCTTCCTCCCTGATTTGCTGTGAAGTGCAGCACTTCTTCGGCAATTCCGGGTTTGAGAGGAAAGAGAGATAACGGAACAGACGAAAATAGACGGAACAGACGGAAATATTCGGGTTTTCCGTGATTTTCGTTTCATTTCGTATGTTCCGTTATCTCTCTTTCCTCTCAAACCCGGAATTGCCGGCACTTCTTCTCCGCTTTCAATTCTGCGATCTGTTCGGGACTCCATCGCGAAACGATCGACGCAGCCATCCGTTCGGCCCGCGCCATCGCATCCTCGCAAATTTCGTTGATCAATCCGTAACGGTACGCCTCGCGCGCGTCGATACGTTCGGCGGTCATAAACATCCATCTCGCGGCGCCGTCACCGACGAGCCTCGGCAGGCGCGCGGTGCCGCCCCAGCCCGTAATGATGCCGCGCCGTGCGCCCGGATGCTGGAAACTCGCGCGCGGCGTCGCATAACGCAGATCGCAGCCCAGCGCCAGATCGAGTCCGCCGCCCAGACAGTACCCGTCGATTGCGGCGATCGATATTCTCGCCGGATGATCCAGCCGCGACATTAGCGCCTGTCCGCGCCGCGAAAACCCGATTGCCCTCTGCGCATCGAGCGCGGCGACTTCATTCAGATCCGCGCCGGCGGAAAAGACTCCGCCCATACCCGTAACGATCACGACCGCCAGATCATTATCTTCTTCAAGAAAAGAAAATACCCGTTCCAGCTCTCCGAGCATCCGGGCGCCGAGGCAATTCATTTGCGCCGGACGGTTGAGCGCAACAACCGCAGTACGGTCGCTGCGGGAGAGCAGAACGGGTGGCGTTGCGATCCGGTCGGTTGCTGGCATCGGGACTCACTCGCGGGGCGTGACGTTGCCGCGAATAAACCGGATGATGTCTTCGGTCGATGTGCCGGGAAGAAAAATTTCCGACACGCCGGCCTCCTTTAGTTTCGGTATGTCTTCTTCCGGGATGATGCCGCCGCCGAACAGCAGCACATCGCCCATACCACGCTCCTGCATAAGATTGCGTATGCGCGGGAATATGGTCATATGCGCGCCCGAGAGGATCGACAACCCGACGATATCCACATCCTCCTGCAGCGCGGCGTTGACGATCTGTTCGGGCGTCTGCCTGAGTCCGGTGTAGATGACTTCCATTCCTGCGTCGCGCAGCGCGCGCGCAATGACCTTGACTCCGCGATCGTGCCCGTCCAGACCGGGTTTGGCAAGCAGCACTCTTATTCTTGGTTCGGACATACGTGGTGATCCGCCGTATAACTGTTTCTCCCTCAATTTCCGGTTGCATTCGCCGGCATCGGCTTGCCGTCGGTGTTGTAGATTTCCAGCTTGCCGAATTGTTTGAGCACATCGGCGATCTTTTTCGCATCCCCTACGGCCACGATTTGAAGCTTGTCGAGGTCTATGTATTTGCGCGCCATGCGCTGCACGTCGTCCGGAGTTACAGCGGCGATGCGCTGCGGATATGCATCCCAGTAATCGGCCGGCAGATTGTATATCTTCAGCGTGACGGCGTTTTGCAGCACGGTTTGCGGGCTTTCGAGTTGCAGCGCCCAGCCGCCGACTATCGTGCGCTGCGCGCGTTCGAATTCCTCGGCGCCGACCTTTTCATCGCGAAGGCGTTTCAACTCGTAAAGGAATTCGTCCATCGAACCCTTGGTTACTTCGGTGCGCACCTGCGAAGTGGCGCGGAATGTGCCGCGAAACTTGCCGGAACTGACGTTGCTGTATGCGCCGTAGGTATAGCCCTTGTCTTCGCGCAGATTCAGAAACAGGCGGGCGCTGCCGCCGCCGCCAAGCACCTGGCTCATCATTTCGAGCGCGAAATAATCCGGGTCTGTGCGCTCGATCGACTGGGCGCCGAGTATCAGATTGGTCTGCACCGAACCGGGGCGGTCGATCAGATAAATTTTCGATGCGGGAGCGGGCTGAAGCGGCGGAATTTCGGTTTTCGGTACATCGCCCGGTTGCCACGAGGCGAATGCTTTTTCGAGCTTCGCGATCACTTCATCCGCTCGGACGTCGCCTACTATGGCGAAGATGGCGTTGTTCGGCCTGTAGTGCGCGGCGTGATATTTCACGAGCATTTCGGGCGTGAACCGTTGAATCTGCTCGGCGCTGAGAGAGAATCGGCCGCCCGGATGATTGGCGTAGATGGCCTTTGAGAACATCTCGTTGGCGAGAAATCCGGGTTGCGCGCGCTGCTGCCGCAGTTGCCCGATGCCGCGCATCTTGAGCCTGTTGAACTCATCGGCCGGGAAAGTCGGATTCAGTATCACGTCGGCGAACAGTTCGAGGATCTGATCGAAATTTTCGCTCAGCCCCGACGCGTTGACCGAACTCGTAATCGACGAAAGGCCCGCGCTTGCCCCAAGAGTTGCACCGAGCGAGTCTACCTGCTCGGACATCTGGCGACTCGTGCGCGTCTTTGTGCCTTCGCGCAGCATCGTGGCCACGTACTGCGCCGTTCCTTCCTCTCCGGCTGGATCTGCAAGTCCACCCGAAAGTATGACCATCTGCATGCTGAAGGTCGGCAGCTTGCGGTTTTCGAGCACCAGCACCTCAAGGCCGTTTTTCAGCTTCGTTTCAAACGGGCGCGGCAATTTGACCTTGAGGATTTCCTTGTTGACCGGCGCCTTGCCCTTTATTACGGCGCCCTTCATCGACGGCGCCTCGGGTTGCTGCCCCGGCGCTTGCGCGAAGCCCGACGCGGATGCGAGCGCAAGTACGGCAATCGTTGTCAGTGCGCGGAGCATAAAGAATGATTTTTGAGTCATAATCTTGTTCGTATTCATTGATGTCGTCTCCCGATGATCCGTCCGCCGCCCGCTTGTTTATCAGCGTCCCGATGAAGGCGCTCCGGCTGCGCCTGCGGCCTTCGGCATGGCGATGCCTACGGTGCGCCTTGCGGGTTGCAGGTATTCCTTGGCTGCGCGCATGATGTCTTCCTTCGTCACCGCCATTATCTTGTCTATGCGCGTGTTGACCAGGTTCGGATCGTTGTAGGCGACTGCTGCTTCGGCCAGATTGATCGCCAGCCCGAGCGAACTTGCGCGTGAATTGATTGCGCCTCTTTTGGCGAACTGTCGGGCTTTTTCGAGTTCCCAGTCCTCGACGGGTTGCTGCTGAAGCTTTGCGATTTCTTCGTAGATCACGGCCTCGACCTCTTCGGTTTTTTTGCCGGGAACGAGGTTGGCGTTGATCTGAAACGCTCCGGGGCCGCGCCGCACATTGGCGAAACTGCCGGCGCTGAGCGCGAGTTGACGCTCGCGCACAAGCTTCTGGAACAGCCGTGAACTCTGTCCGCCGCCCAGTATGTTGGCGAGCAACTGCATCGCGTAAGCATCGGGCGTGTTGCCCAGGATTCCCTTGTAGCCGATCTGTATGAGCGGAAGCTGCGCGAGCGGATCTTCATAGGTAAACCGCCGCTCTGCGGTCTGCACCGGCTCGGTTGCATCCACGGCGGGAGGGCGCGGTTGCGCAGGGATCGACTCGAATGCCTTGCGGATTTTCCTGAGCGCATCATCGGTCCTGAAGTCGCCTACGAGAGCGAGCACGGCGTTATTGGGCGCGTAATAGATGCGGAAGAATTCGCGCACATCGTCTACGGTCGCCGCGTTGAGGTCTTCCATCGAGCCGATGACCGAGTGTTTGTAGTTGAAGTTGTCGTACATCGTTTCGCCGAAGCGTTCGAACATCTGGCCGTAAGGCTGATTGTCGACGCGCAATCGGCGCTCTTCCTGCACGGCGTTGCGCTGGTTGTCCAGATTTTCCTTCGATATGTCGAGGCTCTTCATCCGGTCGGCTTCCAGAAACAGCATCAAATCGAGCTGATTTGCGGGCAGCGTCTCGAAATACAGCGTTCTTTCCTCGTTTGTAGTCCCGTTCATCTGACCGCCGTTGGAGTCGATCAGTATGAAGTGTTCGCTTTTGCCGATGTTTTCCGAACCCTGAAACATCATGTGCTCGAACAGGTGCGCAAAACCCGTGCGGCCTTTTTTCTCGTTGCGCGAACCGACATCGTAGATGAGAGCAAGCGAAATGACCGGCGCGCTGCGATCTTCTACGAGCAGCACGCGCAGCCCGTTTTTCAGTTTGACGTCCCTGAATTGTACTTTCTGAGACGCTGCGGCAGGTTTCGCCTTGCCCTGCGCAAGAGTATGAAACGGCGTCAACGCCGTTCCCGCCATCGCAATCGTCAGCAGAACCGCCCCGCAATAATGCATCTTTCTCATAGGACTTCCTTCCATTCGGTCCGACATGGAAGAGAGATAACGGAACAAACGAAATAACACGAAAACTACGGAATTATTCAACTTTTTCGTGATTTTCGTTTTATTTCGTTTGTTCCGTTATCTCTCATGTCAGAAACTCGGTTCCTGATACTCGCCGAAAACCGGCCGCAGCGCGTCGCACATCTCGCCGAGCGTGCAGTCGGCGCGCGCACAATCGATCAAAAGCGGCATCGTGTTGGCCCGGGGATCTTCAGCGCCGCGCCGCAGCGCATCGAGCGCGCGGTCGGCCGCCGCCTGATTGCGCGTACGGCGCAGACGGTCGAGCCGCTCGCGCTGCAACTCGGCAACGGTTTCGTCGATCTGCAGAATGTTCGGCTCGCCGAGTTCGTTGCCCTCCATCTCGAACTCGTTGACGCCCACGATTACCTTCTCGCCGCGCTCGACGGCGCGCTGATACTGGTAGGCCGACTCGTGAATTTCCTTCTGCGGGAATCCGGCCTCGATCGCCTCGACCATCCCGCCCATCTCGTCGATCTTGCGGAAATACTCCCAGGCTTCTTCTTCCATATCCTTCGTCAATCTCTCGACGAAGTATGAACCGGCGAGCGGATCTACCGTGTTTACGACGCCCGTTTCGTGCGCAATGATCTGCTGCGTGCGCAGCGCAATCAGCGCGGCGCGCTCGGTCGGAAGCGCGAGCGCCTCGTCGTAGCCGTCGCAGTGCAGCGATTGCGTCCCGCCTATGACTCCTGCGAGCGCCTGAATCGCCACGCGTATGATGTTGTTTATCGGCTGCTGCACGGTGAGCGATACGCCGGCTGTTTGAGTATGGAATCGCATCTGCCGCGAGCGCGGGTTTTTGGCCTTGAAACGCTCGGTCATTACGCGGTGCCAGATCCTTCGCGCAGCGCGATACTTGGCTATTTCCTCGAAGAAATCATTGTGCGCGTTGAAAAAGAAGGACAGTCTCGGCGCAAATTCGTCTACATCGAGCCCGGCGCGAATCCCGTAATCGACGTACTCTATGCCGTCGCGCAGGGTGAAGGCGAGTTCCTGCGCGGCGGTGGATCCGGCCTCGCGTATGTGGTAACCCGATATCGAGATCGAATTCCATTTGGGCATCTCGGCGGCGCAGAATCGAAAGGTGTCCGTTACGAGGCGCATCGCCGGGCGCGGGGGATAGATCCATTCCTTCTGCGCGATGTATTCCTTGAGTATGTCGTTCTGCAGCGTTCCGCCGATTGAGTGCAGCGCAATGCCGCGGCGTTCTGCGGCGGCCAGAAAGAAAGCGAAGATCATCGACGCCGGCGCGTTGATCGTCATTGAAGTCGTCACGCGGTCGAGCGGGATGCCGTCGAAGAGGACTTCGATGTCTTCGCGCGATGAAATCGCTACGCCGCATTTGCCGACTTCGCCCTCGGAGATCGGATGATCCGAGTCGTAGCCCATCAGCGTCGGCAGATCGAAGGCCGTCGAGAGGCCCGTTTGTCCGTGCGCGAGCAGATACTTGAATCGCTCGTTGGTGTCGAAGGCCGAGCCGAAGCCTGCAAACTGGCGCATCGTCCAGAGCTTGGCGCGGTAACCGGTCGGATGTATGCCTCGCGTGTAGGGCGGCGCGCCGGGAAAACCTATGTCGCGCGCGTAGTCTATGTCTGCTATATCGTTCGGCGTGTAAAGCCGCTTGACGGGGCGCAGCGAAACCGTGGTGAATTCGGATTGTGATTCGGGCATTCGCGCAAGCGACGGATTCAGGCAGTTTTCTTCCCACCGGCGTTCCTGCTCGTCCCGGGCGGTACTTTCGGCGGTGGTGTTTACCGACTCGCTCATTGTGGCGCTCTCCAAGGTTTGCTATCGGTGCAAATTCCGCATGTTGATCGGGTTTTTGATGATAGTGGAGCCGCGCGGAGAGTGTCAATTCATCGCCGGGTGACCGTCGGGTCACCGTCCGGCCGCCGCCCCCGCCCATACCGCAACGAGACCCGCCAGCACGCTCGAAAATACGTACGCCAGCGCCATAAGGAGACGGCCCTCTTCGAGCAGCTTGAGGGTTTCGTATTCGAAGGTGGAAAACGTGGTGTAGGAGCCGAGAAACCCGACTACCAGAAGCAGCCGCAACGCCGGATCGAGTTGAAATTTCTCCGTCGAGAATGCAAGCAGGAAACCGATGGCGAACGAACCCGTGACGTTGATGATGAAAGTGCCCGCCGGAAATATGGTGGGGCGGTGCGAGGCTATCCACGTTCCGAGCCCGTAACGTGCAAGGGCTCCCATCGCACCTCCGATTGCCACCAGTAATATACGGTTCATGATTGCGCGACTTCCGCGTCAGGTTTTCCGCGTTCTGTGTCACTCCCCGGTCGCCGCGTGCAGCAACAGATGAGCGATATAAAAAAGACCTATGCCGAGCAGCAGATAAAACGATACGCGCGCGCCTCCCTCGCGGTTGGCCTCCGGTATCAGGTCCGAAGCCGCGATGTATAGCGTCACGCCCGCAGAAAGCGGCAGCGTGTAGGTTACAAGCGGTTCGGCGAGCGCAACGAGCACGATGCCGGCGAATGTGGAGCCCGCAATCCAGACCGTTGCGCGCCGCGCCGCCTGCATAGATCGTCCGGCGCTCAGCACGATCGACGCCGCAGTCAACCCCTCGGGCAGCTTGTGCAGCAGCACGGCGAGCGACAGCATAATCCCGAGCCTCAGATTCGTCAGCAATCCCGATGCGATCGTTACTCCGTCGAAGAAGGCGTGAATCGCCAGCCCGAGCACCGCCGCTGCGGCCGCCCCGGGCCGCCCCACTTCCTCTGCATGCACCTCCTCGCCGAAATGCAGGTGCGACGCCAGCGCGTGCTCGGCAAACTGTATCAGCAGATAACCGCCGAGCACCCAGCTCATCGCCTCCACTACCCGCCCGCTCCATAACTCCAGTATCTCCGGCACCGCTTCCAGAAATACCGCCGCCAGCATAAAACCCGCCCCAAGCCCCAGCATCCTGCCTATGCTTTTGCGCCCCGCCGCCCACCCGCCCGTAATTACCCACCCGCCCAACAGCGTGCCCGTAGCCGCAAGCAGCCCGAAAATCAAAAGATATATGTATGTGTTCATCCCAACGGCCTGCTCCTGCCCCGCCCTTCCTTCCTCAAAAAAAAACGTCTCCTTCCCGGAGCAAATGCGCCACACTATAACACGCTCGCTCCCGACGCCATCTGCGTCCCAACCCCCGCCTGCTTTACAAACGTAAATGCTCTCTTTTCGCTATCCTCAAGAATCTCAAGGCTTTGCCGGCTGCTGCCCCACCGCGCGCGGATATTCCACCGCGCTCATAAAACGCTTGACACCAGCCTGCGCGTGGGAGTAGGATACGCGACGAGATGGGTGCGAGACTGTAAGTTGCCCTCTTATAGCACGTTGCAGGAACTCATTGAAGCGATACTTGAAATCTTAAGACATAGCTTAAGTTGTATAATTTCAATGAGATAGCCGGAAGGCATCGAAAGCGGAACGGGCTCGGGATCAGGAGGGGCCGGGGAGAGGGCAAACCGGCGAGGTACTGAAGTGAGCCGGGTAACGCTTGAGCGATCCGGGGCTGTCGGCGGTTGAAAGCGAAGATGGCGACAGCGGGACGGATTCTACAGTCAGTCGGGTGGATGTTTCAACCGAAATGATGAAGATCTTTGAGTGATTGGGTGCGTAGGGGGGCCGGGAGATGAGGGAGGATATCCGGCGGTTGCACAGTCCGGTGCTGAAGGCGGAGGTGCTTGAGGCGCTTGGGGCGGCGAGGGGCGGGATATTCGTAGATGCGACGTTGGGGATGGGCGGTCATTCGGAAGCGATACTGCTTGAGTCGGAGCGCAACCGGGTAATCGGGTTTGACAGGGACGGCGAGGCGTTGGAGCTTGCGCGGGAGCGTCTATCGGGGTTCGGCGACCGGTTTACGGGCGTGCAGGCCGACTACAGGCGGTTCGGATCGGAGCTTGACCGGCTCGGCGCAGGGTTGATTGACGGGCTGGTTGCGGATCTGGGAGTTTCGTCGTGGCAGCTTGACAGTCCGGAGCGGGGTTTCAGTTTCAGGTTTCCGGCATCGCCCCTGGATATGCGCATGGATCGGGGATCGGGGCCTACGGCGGCGGATCTGGTCAACGGTCTCGGTGAGCGGGAGCTGGCCGATCTGATATGGCGCTACGGTGAGGAGCCGGCGGCGCGGCGCATAGCGCGGCGGATAGTGGAAGCGCGGCGGCGGTCGCCGATAAGGACTGCGGGAGAGTTGGCCGATCTGGTTGTGCGGGCGGCGCATCCGAAGGGGCGTTGGCGGATACATCCCGCGACGCGAACGTTTCAGGCTCTGCGCATAGCGGTCAACAACGAGCTGGAAGGGCTCGGCGAGTTTGTAGCGGAGGCGGTAGATCGTCTCGCGCCGGGAGGGCGGCTGGCGGTAATCACGTTCCACTCTCTCGAAGACAGATTGATCAAGCGGGCGTTCAGGTTTCAATCCGGTCACTGTGTTTGTCCCCCAACTCAGCCGGTTTGCGGATGCGGCGCGGTTCGGCGCATAGAGGTTCTGGCGCGCAAGGCCATGGCGCCGGGCCCTGATGAGATCCAGGCCAATCCGCGCGCTCGCAGCGCAAAGCTGCGGGCGGCGGTAAGGCTTTACGACTGATCCTTTCAGGATTCTGCGAGCAAGTCGGGTTCCCGGTCTTCGATCGAACTTCAAGGCCGGGTTTTCGGGAGAACAACGATGAAAGCCACCTATCGTCCGAAGATTCGCAATGGAAGTGTATCGCGGCGGCCGGTCAGAAACGGGCATCTGGGGCGCGCCGGATGGATGCCGCAGAGCCGCAGGCCGCAGGCCGTATGGGCGCTTGTGATATTGGGCGGGCTGATTGCCGGAGGTTTTCTGACGAGTCTGCGCTGGCAGTTGCGTGCGCTCGACACAACGCGCAAGGCCGTTGAACTGAAATCGACGCTCGATCAGGCCGAAAGCGAGCGCCGCTACCTGACGGTAGCCGAGGGCGGTGCGCGCAATCCGATCGAGATAGAGCGGGCGGTAAACCGAGGCGGAGCGGCTGCGATGACGCGCGCGCATCTGGACGATCCGTCGGTGCTTGTAACGGCGCGGCGCGCGGCTGCTGCGGCGCAGGCGCAGGCGGCGCGAGAGAAGGCAAGGAAGGAATCCAGGACGGCGAGAATCGAGCGAGATCAATCGCCCGTCGTGCTGCCGCTTCCGGCCGAGACCGCTGCGCCGGTCCGTCTGGCCGTTCCTCCGCCGGCGCCTTCGTCCATCCAGCAGTAACATTGATCAGTAAAGAGATAACGGAACAAACGAAATGAAACGAAAATTACCGAAAAGTCGAATATTTCCGTTTGTTCCATCTAATTTCGTTTGTTCCGTTATCTCTCTTTCTTTCTAAACCGGGAATTGCCGGCGGCAGTAGCGGCGTTGCAGAGGGAATGGCTCGAACGCGGAAAAAAGAAGCAGGACTCGGCAGGCGGCATCTGGTTGTCGGTGTAATCCTCGTTGTGTGGATGTGTGCGATTCTCGTCAGGCTCTACCACCTGCAGATCCTCGAGCACGACAAGTACCGGCAGAGAGCCGAATCGCAGCGCTACAAGGAATTCAGGCTTGCGGCGCCGCGGGGTGCGATCGTAGACCGCAACGGCGCGATTCTGGCCCACAGCGTCATCAGCAACACGCTTGTAATCGATCCGGAGTTGTTGAGAAAGCAGGAGGCGGACATAAAGGCGGTCGCCGGGTTGTTCGCCGCGGCGCTCGACGAACCGGATCCGGCCGACATCCTTGCGCGCCTTTCGCGCACCGGAACGCGTTATGTAAGGCTGCGTCGCCGCCTCGAGCCGGGGCGCGTTGCCGCCGTCAAGGAGGCCGTCGAGCAATACAACCGCGGGCGCAGGGAAGGGCGTATAGCCGGCGTACATTTCGAGCAGGAGCCCGTGAGGGTATACCCGAACCGCATGCTGGCCTCGCACATCGTCGGTTATGTCGACGACGAGGAAGAGGGGCAGGCCGGTCTTGAAAAGACGATGGAGGATCGGCTGCGGGGCGAGGGCGGCGCGGTTTATTACGAAACCGACGCGCTCGGCCGGCCGTTTGACCGGCGCGAATCGCCGCCGCGCGACGGCGCGCGCATAGTTACGACGATAGATCTGGGTTTGCAGCACCGCGTCGAGGCTCTGCTCGAAACCGCGTGGAGGGAGACGCGATCGAAGGCCGCAAGCGCTGTTGTGATGGACCTGAAGACGGGTGAGGTTCTGGCGCTTGCAAACTTCCCGACCTACGACCCAAACCTGAGGCCGCGCGCGCGCAAGACGAAAGAAGAAATCGAACGTGAACTTGCGCCGCGCCGCAACCGCGCCGTGCAGGATTATTACGAGCCGGGTTCGGTCTTCAAGGTAGTGACTTTTGCGGCTGCGCTCGAAGACGGACTTGTACGGCCCGACGACAAGATCAATTGTCTCAACGGCCGTATAGAACTCTACGGGCGCGTGATCAGGGATCACGTTTCGGGCTGGCTTCCCGTGACGCAGGCTATGGCGAAGTCCTCCAACGTGGGAGCGATTCAACTGGCGCTGAAGGTGGCGCGCAAAAGCGGCGAGGACCGGCTTGTGGAGCACATACGCAGCTTCGGTTTCGGCGCGCGCACCGGGATAGAGCTGCCGCAGGAAACTCCGGGTCTAGTGCTGCCGGCCCGGCGCTGGCACAGAACGTCGATCGGATCGGTGGCGATCGGGCAGGAAATCGGCGTCACGGTATTGCAGTTGACGGCTGCTATGGGAGTGCTCGGCAATCGCGGCCTTTGGGTTCAGCCTCATATTGTTCGGCAGGTAATCGGGCCGGACAACAGGATCATTGAAGCCGCGCAACCCATCGAGCGGCGCGCCATCAGCGAGCGCACGGCCGCCGAAGTATCGGCGATGCTCGAACAGGTGATCGTAGCGGGCACGGCGCGCCATACGGTAAAGCTGTCCGGTTATACGGCGGCGGGAAAGACCGGAACGCCGCAGAAGATCAACCCGGCGACCAGGAGGTATTCGGGTTATATGCCGACTTTTGCAGGTTTCGTGCCTGCAAGCGATCCCCGCTATGCAATTGCGGTAGTTCTGGACGAACCCGTGGGCCAGTACTACGGCGGGGTGGTAGCGGCGCCCGTGTTCAAGAGCATTGCCGAGACGCTGCTGCTGGAGGGTGGGATCAGCCCCGACCAGAAGGAGTTTCGCGAGACGCTCGACTTGCTCGTAGCGCGGCTGCGCGATCGGGACCGCGTCGGAGATTCGGCGGATCTGCAGCGCGTAGATGAAGCGTCGGGCGCGCCGCGCCTGGCTACGATTTCCGAGGACGACGCCGAGGCGCCCGCAGGAGCGCCGATGGTGGGCGCGCCGATGGCGAGTGCGGTGGTTGCAGCCGCGCCCACGCCGGCGCCTTTTGATCCGCGCGTGATGCCGGATTTTCGCGGGCGCAGCGTGCGCGAGGTTGCGCAGATGTGCACGCGGCTGGATCTGCGGGCGAATCTAGTGGGCCGGGGCGAGGCCGTGCGGCAATCTCCGGCGCCGGGCGAACCCATAGAACCGGGCGACATTTGTCGCGTGGAGTTTCAGGAGAAGAAATGAAAAGAAACCGCGGAAGTCACGGAAAGAAGACGCGGAAAACACGGAAAGGTTATGCTTTTTTCCGTGGTTTCTGCGTCAAAACTTCCGCGTATTCCGCGGTTTCTACCGGATTGAAATGGTAACGATTGGTGAAATGGCGAGCGAACTGGGCGCGCGTGCAAGCGGCGAAGGGCTTGAACGCGCGGTGTGCGCCGGTCGCTCGGCGGTCACCCACGATTCGCGCCGCGTGGTGCCGGGGGGCATCTTCGTTGCGATCCAGGGCGCACACTCCGACGGAAACCGCTTCGTCGGTGAAGCAGCGAAACGCGGCGCGATAGCTATTGTTTCCGAACGCGACCGGCCCGCCGACTACACGGGCGCGTGGTTGCAGGTCGAGGATGCGCGCGCAACTCTTGCCCGCGCCGCAGCGCTCGCGCAGGGACATCCGTCGCGCCGGTTGCGCGTCGTGGGCATTACCGGCACCAACGGCAAGACCACTACGGCGCATCTGGTCGCGGGCGT
Organism: Acidobacteriota bacterium; assembly: GCA_019639255.1. Taxonomy (GTDB): domain Bacteria; phylum Acidobacteriota; class Blastocatellia; order RBC074; family RBC074; genus JAHBSF01. The sequence goes on from JAHBSF010000013.1 coordinate 49,196, forward strand.
ATTCGGCGCGGCGGGCGAGATCCCGGCGATGATGGGAACGATAAGCTATCGCATCGGCGACGAGATTCTGGACGCCGAACATACTACGCCCGAGGCTTCCGAAATACAGTACTTCCTCCGGCGCGCAGCCGACACTGGCGCGCGTTCGGCGGTGATGGAGGTATCCTCGCACGCGCTCGATCTTCGCCGCGCCGATGCAATCGAGTTTGCGGTCGCGGCGTTTACAAACCTTACGCAGGATCATCTCGACTACCACGCTACGATGGACGATTACTTTGCGGCCAAGCGGCGATTGTTCGACGGCGGGACGGGCGCGCGGCCGCGGCATTCGGTAGTGAACATAGACGATCCGCGCGGCGCTGAACTGCTGGCGCTGGGCGCAGGGGCGGCGACAAGTTACGGACTCGGCGCCGAGGCGCAGGTAACGACAAGCGCGGTAGAGTTCGGATTCGGCGGATTGAAGTTCACCGCGCGCACGCCTGCGGGAGACATAAGCATCGAGTCTCCGCTTGTAGGGCGCCCGCACGTTTACAACATTCTGTGCTCGATCGGAGCGGCGCTTGCGCTCGATTATCCGCGGGATGTAATTGCGCGCGGCGTCGCCGGGTGCGGGGTGGTGGCGGGCCGGTTCGAGCGGGTAAACACTGCTGATGACGATGTAACGGTGATCGTCGATTACGCCCATACGCCGGATGCGCTTTCGAGCGTGCTTTCGACCGTGCGCGAGGTGATGCGCGGCGGCCGGTTGATTACGGTAATGGGCTGCGGCGGCGATCGGGATAAAAGCAAGCGTCCGCTGATGGGAGAAGCGGCGGGGCGCTTGAGCGACTGGGTGATCGCAACATCCGACAATCCGCGAAGCGAAGAGCCGAATATGATCCTCACCAATATCAAGGTCGGACTCGAAAGGATTGGCGGAGCGTACGAACTGATCGTCGACCGGCGCGAGGCGATCTTTCGTGCGATCACCCGGGCCGCGCCGGGCGATGTAATAGTCATAGCGGGCAAGGGGCACGAGACTTATCAGATACTGCCCGACGGACGCATCCACTTCGACGACCGCGAAACGGCGCGCGAAGCGCTTGCGTCGCGCTGCGGGGGCGAAGGGGAATCGTGAGGCTCGACGCCATAGCTGGCTGTTTCGGCGCCGCCCACGATCTGGATGCAGCGTCAGGCGCAATGGAACCTGCGCGCATGACGATAGATTCGCGCACGGTTGCGCCGGGCGATCTGTTCATCGCGCTTGCCGGCGAACGCACCGACGGGCATCTGTACGTCAAGGAGGTCTTTGAAAAAGGCGCGTGCGCGGCCCTGGTCGTTCACAAGCGCCTGCCCGATACACCCGGCGTTTTTGCAGACAGGCTGCTTTATGTGGAAAACACGGCCTGTGCGCTTCAGTCGATGGCCGCGCGCGTTCTGGCCGAATGGGGACGGCCCGTAGCGGGAATAACGGGCAGCGCGGGCAAAACCACGATCAAGGATCTGACGGCCGGGGTGCTGTCGCGCGCCGGGCGCGTGCTCAAGTCCGAAGGCAACCTGAACACGGCTATCGGGCTGCCTCTGGTAGTCGGCCGGATGATTACGGGCGGCGCGGCTCCGGCGGATTTCGATTATGCGGTGCTTGAAATGGGCATGAGCAGCTTCGGCGAAATTGCGCGCCTTGCCGAAATTGCGCGGCCCGTAGTGGGCGTTGTGGGCAATGTCGGCGCGGCGCACATAGAGTTTTTCGGCACGCAGGATCGGATTGCGCGCGCCAAGGCCGAACTCGTGGACGGCATAAGGCCGGGAGGTGCGGTCGTACTCAACGCCGACGATGCGCGCGTTTCAGCGATGGGCGCGCGCAGGCCGGACCTGCAGGTAATTCGCTTCGGCATCGACGCCGAGGCGGAAGTCAGGGCGCGCGGGATCGGATTCGGCGATGATCTCGGCGCGACGAGATTTGTGCTTGAAACCCCGGCCGGCAGCGCCGATGTCGCGTTGCCGCTCATAGGACGGCACAACGTATCGAACGCGCTTGCGGCGGCTGCGGTGGGAGTGCATTTCGGGTTGGCGCCGAACGTTATCGCCTCGGCGCTCAGCGAGACCGGAGCTTCGCCGATGCGCGGCGAGGTATTGAAACTCGGAGGGGGTATGACTGTCGTAGATGATTCGTACAACTCGAACCCGCAGGCGCTTGTTGAAGCGGTGCGCACGGTTAGTGAGGCGCGCGGCTTCCGGCGCAGGATCGTCGTTGCGGGCGAGATGCTCGAACTCGGAGCGCAGGCCGAACAGATGCACCGCGAGTGCGGAGCAAAAATCGCCGCTCTAGGCGTGGATCTGCTGATCGGCGTGCGCGGGCTGGCAAGGGATCTTGTAGAGGGCGCGCAGGCGAGCGGTGCGATTACCGCGGCGCAGGCGATCTTCTGCGAAACGACCGAAGAGGCCGCCGAGCGCGTAATCGAGCGCGCGCAGGCCGGCGATCTGGTGCTGGTCAAAGGGTCGCGCGGCGTGCGCACCGAACGCGTGGTTGAGAGACTCAAGACGGTCTTCGGCTCGGTGTAGACGGGACATGACGGGATGAGAAATGAAGAGAGATAACGGAACAAACGAAATAAGACTGAACATACGGAAGGATTCAATTTTTCCGTAATTTTCGTTTCATTTCGTATGTTCCGTTATCTCCGGTTCGGCGCCGATGTTCTACTACCTTTTTTACGAGGTTCTTTATCGGCAGTATTCGGCGCAGATTCCGGCGCTGAGGGTTCTGAACGTTTTTCAGTATCTGACGTTCCGCACCGCCTATGCTGCGGTGACGGCGCTGGTGCTGAGCCTGATTTTCGGCCCGTGGATGATCCGCAAGCTGCGCGAGTTCAAGTACGGGCAGGAGATTCGCGAAGAGGGACCGGCGCACCATCAGTCGAAGCGCGGAACGCCTACGATGGGCGGCGTGCTGATTATGCTCTCGGTAGTGGTTTCGACGCTCCTGTGGGCGGATCTGCGAAAGGGTTTTGTCTGGATCGCGCTATTTGGAATGGTCGGTTGCGCGGCCATCGGATTTGCCGACGATTATATAAAGATAGCGAAAAAGCGCAGCCTCGGATTGACCGCCCGGCAGAAGATGCTCGGGCAGATTGCCGTAGCGCTGCTGGTGGGCGGGATGCTCTTTACACTTACGGATTACACGCCGGTGCTGAGCGTGCCGTTTTTCAAGGACTTCCAGCCGCTGTTGCCTGTGGCCGTATACCTGCTGCTGATCGGAATCGTCATGGTCGGGACGACCAATGCGGTCAACCTGACGGATGGACTCGACGGGCTTGCAATCAGCGTAACGGTCGTCGCGGCGTCGGCGTTGACGGCGTTTACTTACGTCACGGGGCACGCGCGTTTCGCCGATTACCTCGATCTGGTGCACACGCCCAACGTCTGGGAGGTGACGATACTCGGCGGGGCGCTTGTGGGCGCGAGCCTCGGATTTCTCTGGTACAACGCGCCGCCGGCCGAAGTTTTTATGGGCGATGTAGGCAGCCTCGGCATAGGCGGGGCGCTCGGCGTCATCAGCGTGATCATCAAGCAGGAGCTTGTGCTGCCGATTCTCGGCGGCGTGTTCGTCATAGAGGCGCTTTCGGTGATGATCCAGGTCGGCTATTACAAGATGACCGGGCGGCGGATTTTTCGAATGGCGCCGCTGCATCATCACTTCGAGTTGTTGTACGGCGGCGACAAAAAAACCATAGAACCGAAGATAGTCTTTCGGTTTCTGATCGTGGCAATCCTTTTTGCGCTGCTCAGCCTCTCGACGCTCAAGCTGCGATGACGGCGAGGAATACTCGACGAATGGCGTCGGCAAGTGACGCCGGCAAGAAATGGAAGTTGCGGGCAAAAAGATTCTGGTCGTCGGAGCAGCGTTGTCGGGCGTGGCGGCTGCAAGGTTTCTGGCCGGGCGCGGCGCGCTCGTTACGGTCAACGACGCAAAGCCCGAAAGCGAACTTGAGGAAGCTGCCGTCCTGCGCGCCGCAGGCATCGAGATTGTTTCGGGATCTCATCCCGTCGAGCTGTTTGAAAACGCGGACCTGATTGTTGCAAGCCCGGGCGTGCCGCTTGCCCTCGAACCTTTCCGGCGCGCTCGCACCGCCGAGGTGCCGATAATGGGCGAGGTGGAGCTTGCCGGACGTTTCCTGCGCGGGCGTCTCGTAGGCATCACCGGATCGAACGGCAAGACGACCACAACGGCGCTTGTAGGAGAACTGCTCGCGCAGGCGGGATTGCACGTGCAGGTTGGAGGCAACATCGGGACTCCGCTCATATCGCTTGTCGAAGCGTCGCGCGACGACGGATTCACCGTCATAGAGGCGAGCAGTTTTCAGCTCGAAGCCGTGGATCAACTGCATTTTTTCGCCGCGACGATACTCAACATCACGCCCGATCACCTGGATCGGTACGATTCGATGGAAAGCTACGCGGCGGCCAAGGCGAGGATCTTCGACAATCAGACTGCGGATGATTTCGCGATACTCAACGCCGATGACGCGCGCGTTTCGGCGATGCGCGGTTTGACCCCCGCGCGCGCGATCTTTTTCAGCCGCGCACGCACGCTCGAAGAGGGTGTTTCGCTGCGCGGCGACGAAATCGTCTGGCGGCGGGGCGGAGAAGAAACGGTGCTGCTCGGTCGCGGCGAAATCGGGCTGCGCGGCGCGCACAATCTCGAAAACGTCTGCGCCGCACTCGCGCTCGGACTTGCCTGCGGCGCGGGCGTCGAGTCGATGCGCGAAACGGTGCGCGGCTTCAAGGGCGTAGAGCACAGGCTGGAATACGTCGCGGAGGTGGGCGGCGTGCGCTTTTACAACGACTCGAAGGCGACCAACGTGGATGCGGCGATAAAGGCGGTCGAGGCGTTTGAGGAACGGTTGGTAGTGATTCTGGGCGGCAAGGACAAGGGCGGCGATTATGCGCCACTGGCCAGACTTCTGGGCGAGCGCGGCGCTGCGGCAATACTGATCGGGGCGGCGGCGGACAAGATAGCATCCGCGATCGAGGCTGAAGGAGGGAGCATTTCCGTTTATCGCGCGAGCACGATGCAGCAGGCTGTCGAAAAAGGATTCGAGTTGAGCGAAGCGGGCGGCGTTGTGCTGCTTGCTCCGGCGTGCGCGAGTTTCGATATGTTCCGGAATTTCGGGCATCGCGGGCGGGTTTTCAAGGACGCCGTGCGTGAATTGGAACGAAAATAGACGAAAACTACCGAAATCATCAAACTTTCCGTTTGTTCCGTATCATTTCGTCTGTTCCGTAATCTCTCTTTTACGCCCCGAAGTCGTGCGGTTTGATTTATAAGAACGCGGCAAAATAAGCGTGAAGAAATGATCGAGCAGGCTACGCACAAGGGACTGGAAAAGATCGACCAGATTCGCTGGGATCTGTGGCTGGCGGCTGCGGCCGTGGGCCTGGTCTTTTTCGGCGTTGTGATGGTCTACAGCGCATCGGCCGGCGCACGCGACGCCGGAGGCTTTCTGATCGGGCAGTTGCGATGGGCGGCTCTGGGGCTTGTAGTAATGGCGGTGCTGATGCGGCTCGACTATCACATTTATGCGCGCCCGACGATCGTTTACGGATTGTTTCTGCTGTGCGTAGTTCTGCTTGTTGCCGTGTTTTTCTTCGAGGAGCGCAACGGCGCGCACAGGTGGATAAGTTTCTGGGGAATATCGGGGCAGCCGTCGGAGCTTGCGAAGCTGACGCTGATCATCTTTCTGTCGTGGTTTCTGACGCAGCGCCAGGGTCAGGGCGTGCTCGACAGTTTCACCGAAACGCTGCTGCCTGCTACGGTGATTATGGGCGTGATGGCGGCGCTCATCATGAAAGAACCGGATCTGGGAACTACGGCGATGCTCGGACTGATTTTCGCCGTCATGATGTTTGTCGCGGGCGTGCCCGTGCGGCATCTGTTGAAGTTTATCCCCGTAGTGATCGCGGGCGGGTATCTGTTCATTTTTCGCGTAGGCTGGCGGTGGGATCGCATCGTGTCGTTTATGAATCCGGATCTGGATCCGGAAGGGAAGGGGTATCAGCTCAAGCAGTCGTTGATAGCCGTGGGATCGGGCGGGGTGCACGGACTGGGGCTGGGGCAGAGCCGCCAGAAGCTGAACTTTCTGCCCGAAGCGCAGTCGGATTTCATATTCGCCGTGGTGTCGGAAGAACTCGGTATGATCGGCGCGGCGACCGTCGTAATCGTGTTCGCATTCGTGTTGTGGCGCGGACTGCGCGCCTGCCACCGCGCGCCCGACAGGTTCGGTTACCTGCTGGCGCTCGGTCTGACTACGATGATCATCGCCCAGGCTTTCTTCAACATGAGCGTCGTGCTGAGTCTCGCGCCTACAAAGGGCATTCCGCTGCCCTTCATAAGCGCGGGCGGTTCGTCGCTCGTGGTGACGCTGGCGGCTGTGGGGATACTGCTCAACATCTCGGAGTGGGGACGCGCGCGGCCGAGGGTGAACGTCGAATGACGGCGGTGCGCGTAATCATCGCGGGCGGCGGCACGGGCGGCCATATTTATCCGGGCCTCGCGATTGCACAGGAATTCCGGCGGCGCAATGCGCAAACCGAGGTGATTTTCGTAGGCACGGCGCGCGGGATGGAGACGCGGATAGTTCCGCGCGAAGGGTTCAGGCTGGAGTTGATAGAAGTCGCGGCGCTCAAACGCGTCGGGCTTGCGAGGCAGTTAAAGACGCTGGCGCAGTTGCCCGTCAGTTTTCTGGCGGTCAGATCCTTGATAAAGCGGTTTCATCCGGATGTCGTCATCGGCGTCGGCGGATACGCATCGGGGCCGGTAGGGCTCGTTGCCGCGCTGATGGGCGTCCCGACGATGGTCGCCGAGCAGAACGCGCTTCCGGGGTTTACCAATCGGGTGCTCGGGCGGTTTGTACGCGCTGCGGCGGTGTCTTTTGAAGAAGCGAAGCGTTACTTCGGCGAGAAGGCCGAAGTGACGGGCAATCCCGTGCGGGCGGAGTTCTTTGAAATAATGGATAAGACGCCCGACGAGAGGGTGCATATCCTCGTTACGGGCGGCAGTCAGGGTGCAAGGGCGATCAACGATGCGGTCATCGGAGCCTTGCCGCATCTGGCTGCGGAATCCGCCCGGTTGTCGTTTGTGCATCAGACGGGCGAGAAGGATTACGAGCGTGTGCGCGCAGCGTACGAACAGGCGGGCGTGAGGGCGGAGGTCAAGCCGTTCATCGAGCGTATGGTCGATGAATTTGCGCGCGCGGATCTGGTGATTTGCCGGGCCGGGGCTACTACGGTAGCGGAGCTTGCAGCCGCCGGGCGTCCGGCGATTTTCATTCCGTTTCCGTTCGCCGCCGACGATCATCAGCGGAAAAACGCCGAAGCCGTGGAGCGTGCGGGCGGCGGGCGCGTCATACCGCAATCGGAGCTGACGCCCGAAAGATTGACCGAAGAGTTGTTGAAGCTGGTGCGCGAGCCGGGTGAACTTGCAAGGATGGGAGCGGCAGGCCGGAAGTTGGGTAAGCGGGATGCGGCGGGGAGTGTGGTGGATCTGGCAATGCGGATTATTCGACGATGAGAGACAGGAGAGATAACGGAACAAGCGAAAATAAACTGAACAGACGGAAGAACCTGTACTTTCCGTGTGTTTCGTATCATTTCGTTTGTTCCGTTATCTCTCCTGCCTGAAGCAGATGTTCAAGAAGTATCAGCACATTCATTTCGTCGGCATAGGCGGCATCGGCATGAGCGGCATCGCCGAGGTGCTGCTGAATCTCGGTTACCGCGTATCGGGTTCGGATGTGCGGCGTTCGGCGATTACGGACCGGCTGGAATCTCTGGGCGGAAAAGTTTTTGAAGGGCACGCTGCGGCGAACATAGAAGGCGCGCACGTAGTTGTTACATCCACCGCGGTGCGGGCCGACAACGTAGAAGTGGCGGAGGCCGTGCGCAGGCAGATCCCGGTCATACCGCGCGCGGAGATGCTGGCCGAGTTGATGCGATTGAAATACGGGATCGCGATCGCCGGTTCGCACGGCAAGACTACTACGACTTCGATGGTTGCAACGGTGCTCGACAGGGCGGGATTCGATCCGACGATGGTGGTAGGCGGGCGCGTCAACACTCTGGGCAGCAATGCGCGTTTGGGGCGGGGGGATTTCATGGTCGTAGAAGCGGACGAAAGCGACAGGAGCTTTCTGAAGCTGACGCCGACGATCGCCGTTGTGACCAACATCGACCGCGAGCATCTGGATTACTACCGCGATCTGGACGACATACGCGCCTGTTTCGTCGAGTTCGTCAACAAGGCGCCGTTTTACGGCGCGGTGATCATATGTCTGGACGATCCGAACGTGCAGTCGATAATTCCGCAGATAAAGCGGCGCATAGTTACCTACGGCATGCGTTCGCAGGCCGAGATTGCGGCTACGGACGTGTCGTTGCTGCGCGGGGAGTTCGGATCGGAGTTTACCGTAAGGCGGCGGGGCGAGGTGCTCGGGCGTATAGTGCTGCACGTGCCCGGGGAGCACAATGTAGCGAATGCGCTTGCTGCTGCGGCGGTAGGGCTGGATCTGGAGATCGAGTTCGAAAAGATCGCCGACGCCCTGGCGTCGTTTCGCGGCGCGGAGAGGCGCTTTCAGATCAAGGGGCGGATCGACGCCGAGCGCGACGGCATCCTTGTGGTCGACGACTACGGGCATCATCCGACCGAGATCCGCGCAACGCTCGCGGCGGCGAAAACCAGCGGCAGAAGGCTCGTAGTGATGTTTCAACCGCACAGGTATACGCGCACGGAGAAGCTGTTCGATGAATTCGCCCGTTCGTTTTACGACGCCGACGTACTGCTCATATGCGACATATATGCAGCGAGCGAAGATCCGATCGAGGGCATAACGGCCGAGGCGCTTGCCGAGAGCGTCGAGCGGTTCGGGCACCGGAACGTGCGCTACATCGGCGGGGTGGAAAACGGCGCGGCGATGATTGCGGCCGCAGTACAGCCGGGAGATCTGGTACTCACGCTCGGCGCGGGCAACGGCTGGCGTGCGGGCGAGGAGTTCCTGGCCGCGTCGGGGAGTGGGGCGTGAAGAGAGAACGCGGAATACGCGGAAAAGTCATAAAAATTTCCGCGCTTTCCGCGGTTTCTCCCCCAAACTTAGGAGGGGATCGTTGCAAAACCAGCGGCGGACCGTAGAGCGGATCGAAGAGATAGAGGCGATTGCACGGGCTGCGGGCGCGCAGTGCCGGACGTGGCAGTGGTTGAAAAACTTTACCGCGCTCGGCATCGGCGGCCCCCTGGCTGCAATCGTTTATCCGAGTTCGATTACGGGAGCCGCAGCGATCGTGCATCGGCTCGACGATGCCGGGTTGAGGTGGCGCGCGCTAGGGCATGGCACGAGCATACTGGCATCGGACGCCCTGCACGATTACGTGGCGATCAGCCTCAGACTGCTTGACGAGAGGCTGATTTTCGACGGCGTGCTGGTGCGCCTGCACGCGGGCTACAGTTTGCCGGCGCTCGTTTACGCCGCGACCGAACGCGGTTTGGGCGGACTCGGGTCGGCGGCCGGGCTGGGAGGCAGCCTGGGCGGGGCGTTGCGGATGAATCTCGACGGAAATATCTGGAGCCTGGTCGAGGAAGTAGTGGTCGCCGAGGGCGGGCGTTTGAAGGCTTGTGCGACGCGCGGCGCAGCGCTGACGGCGTCGCAAAGGGAATTGATCGAGCAGAGTCTGATTCTGGCCGCTACGCTCAGGCTCACGCCGGGCGATCCCGAGGATATCGAGCGCGAAGTGCGGAATTCGCAGCAATCGCGTATGGCTGCGCAACCCTTCGGCGTTGCATCCTCGAGCCGGATATTGCGTTCGGCGGAGCCGGAGCCGGCCGGGGCGGTGATCGAGCAGCTCGGTTTGAAGGGGCAGGCAAGGGGCGGTGCGCGCATTTCGGATACGCACGCGGATTTCATAATCAACGAAGGAATGGCGACGGCGGAGGATGTGTTTGCGCTGACGGATCTGATTCGCGAAAGGGCGCGGCGCGAGCGCGGGCTGGAACTGGAATACGACGTCGATGTCTGGCGGGACGAATCGGCGCAGGAGTGAGAAAGGTGAGGAATTCACGTGGGCAGAACAATCCGGCGAGTGCAAGCGACCTGGCATCGCGGCATCGGCGCGCTACGGCCGGGCGTGCGGGGGCGCGCTCGGGTGGCGGGACCGGTCGGCGCAACTCGGGTGGGCGCGGCGCGAGCGCTTCGGAGGCAATCAGGGCGAGCCTGTTCAGGACCCTGCGTTCGGTCTTTGCGTTTCTGTTTGCAGTGGCGGTTGTGGCGGGCGCCGGGTATGCCTACCGCGAGTTTGCAGGCTCGGATTATTTCGCGCTGCGCAACGTGGAGTTGCGCGGGGATCTGCGCGCGTCGCGCCGCGAACTGATTTCGTCGCTGGAATCGGGCGCTTCCGACGGGTTGTGGCGTGCGGATCTGGACGACCTTCGCGAGAGGTTGCGGCGGCATCCGTGGGTGCGTGATGCCGAAGTTGTGCGCGTGCTTCCCGACACGCTGCGCGTGACGATCAGCGAGCGCGAGCCGTACGCAATGGCGCGTTTGCAGCGCGGTGCGCTGGTCTGGGTCGATCGCGACGGCGTGATTCTGGACGAGCAGGGAGCATTCAAGGGCGCAGCCGAAGTAGATAAGGGATTGCCGCTCATCGGCGGGCTGCTTGAATCGGACGATGCGCAATCGCGCGATGCAAACCGCCGGATGATGCTCGTCTACGAGCGGTTGATCGAGGAACTGCGACAGGGCGAACCGCCGCTTTTGGGAGAGGTGGAGGAGGTTCGCTTCGACGAGGCCGAGGGCGTGCATATCCATATTGCCCGGCGCAGGGTTTATGTAATCGCCGCTTCGGAAGATTTTCATTCGCAGGTCAAAAAGGCGCTTGCGCTTCTGGACGCCGTGGCGCGGCGCGATACGACGGCCATCGAACTGTTTCGCATCTCGGATGCGGAGAAGCTCTTCGGCAGCCGGCCCATCAGATACATAAACTCGAAATCTCCCGGTCGAGTGATCGTCGGATTCGCACAGTAAAAAGAAGAGAAACCTTCGAATGCAGCAAGAGGAATTGCATGGCGAAACAACCCACACCCATCGTCGGACTTGATATCGGCACAACGAACGTCCGGGTCGTCATAGCCGAGGCTACGGACGGCGAGTTTGAGATCGTCGGCGTAGGCGAAGCCGAGTCCCGCGGGCTTCGCAAGGGCGTCATCAGCAAGCCGGATCTGGCTGTTGATGCGATAAAGCGCGCTGTGGAGGCGGCCGAGAGGATGGCCGGGCTGACCGTCACCGAGGTCTATGTCGCTCTCGGCGGCACGCAGATCAAGGGCTTCAACAGCGAGGGAATGATTGCTATCCCGGGCCGCCAGCGCGAGGTGAGCCGCGAGGAAATCAAGCGCGTAATCGAGACGGCCTGCGCCGTGCCGATTTCGGCCGGCCGCGAGGTGGCCGACGTTTTACCCCAGGAATACATAGTCGACGATCAGGACGGCATCGACGACCCTCTGGGCATGCTCGGTTCGCGCCTCGCCGTTTCGGTTCACATCGTAACGAGCCCCGTGGCGGCCAAGCAGAACGTCATTACGTGCGTCAATCGCGCGGGCTTTCACGTAGCCGATGTCACCATCGGGCAACTCGCAGCGGGCGAGGCCGTGCTCACAGACGACGACCGCGAATACGGTTCGGCCGTAGTCAACATAGGCGGCGAAACTACTAGCCTTGCAATTTACCAGCGCGGCGCCGTGTGGCATACAGAGGTATTCCCGATAGGCGGCAGCCATTTCACAAACGACATTGCGTTCGGGTTGCGGACTCCGATACCGGAAGCCGAGCGGATCAAGCGCGAGCACGGTTGCGCCTATCGCCCGCGCCTGACGCCCGAAATCGCCGCGGATCTGATCGAGGTGCCGAGCGTGGGCGGTCGCGAACCCCGCACCGTCACCAGACAACTGCTTTGCGATATCGTCGAACCGCGCGCCGAGGAAATGCTCGCGCACGTGCACGCCGGTATTCGCGCCGCCGGTTATGAAAGGCAACTCTCGAGCGGCATCGTGCTGACCGGGGGCGGGGCGCTGCTCGACGGGCTTGTAGAGGTCGCCGAACAGGTCTTCGACGCGCCGGTGCGAGTAGGGCTGCCCGAAGGCATCGACGGACTTGCCGAGGAAATATCGCAACCCGGCTTCGCTACCGCCGTGGGACTCGTTCTTCACGGCCTGCGCCTCAGCCAGGGCGCGGTCAATACAACCCGTAACCCCGGCCGCCGCGTTGCCGGCAGCTCGATGGCCGGCCGCGTAAAATCCTGGCTCGGCATCGGGTGAACATACCCGAAACAGAGTTCCCTGATTGGCGATGAGAGACCGCACAACAAACGGAATAAACCGAGCAAACGGAAGTGTAAGATGCTTTCCGTTTGTTCCGTTTATTCCGTCTGTTCCGTTATCTCTCTTCCCCAGACCGAAGATGCGGAAAAACCGGTTCCGGCCGGCCCTGCATTTTTTTTTTGACAAACTGCTTAAGCGAATGATTATTGGCTTGGCAAATCTAGATATTGTGCTAAAATCCCCGCCCAGCTACCAGATGGTGCGCCGGGTGGTGCGAGGGTGGCCAGGGCCGCGACAATATAGACAATTTGAGTGGTCCGTCGGAAAAGATGAGATCGCAGGACCTCAAGGGATGTTCTCACATCTCCGGGCATGCGTGTGCCAACGGCGTGCGCGCGCGCGAATGCAGTCTTGGTCCGTTCAGGCGGCCGGGTAGGGTGAAGCATTGGCAATAGGGGCAATTGGTAGTCGGTAAGGTCAGGAGAGGCAGCAATGTCATTGGACGATTTCGCAGGACACAGCATAATCAGATTCGGCGATGATCCGCCGACATCCGGGGCGCGCATCAAGGTCATCGGCATAGGAGGCGGCGGCGGAAATGCGGTCAATCACATGATTCAGGCCGGAATCGAGGGGGTCGAGTTTCTGGTTGCGAACACCGATCTGCAGGCGCTCAACCGGTCGCTGGCGCCGGTCAAGATACAGATCGGGGCAAAGCGCACCAAGGGGCTCGGCGCCGGAGCCAATCCCGAGATCGGGCGCGAGGCGGCGATGGAGGATACAAGCAAGATCCTCGAAGCGCTCGAAGGCGCCGACATGGTATTTGTCACTGCGGGACTCGGCGGCGGTACGGGCACGGGTGCGGCGCCGATCATCGCCTCGCTTGCTGCGGAGATCGAGGCCCTGACCGTGGCGGTTGTGACAAAGCCGTTTCCGTTCGAGGGGCGCATGCGTATGCGGCAGGCCGATCTCGGACTCGAAGAGCTGCGTTCGGCGGTCGATACGCTCATCACGATTCCCAACGAGAGGCTGAAGCAGACCGTCGAGCGCAATACCTCGCTTTCGCAGGCATTTCAGCGCGCCGACGATGTATTGCGGCAGGCGGTTCAGGGCATCTCCGATCTGATTACGGTGCCGGGCGAGATCAACGTGGATTTCGCCGACGTCAAGACGATCATGAAGGGGATGGGCATGGCGCTTATGGGCACGGGCACGGCCGAGGGCGAGAGCCGCGCGCAGGATGCAACTATGCGCGCGATTTCGAGCCCGCTGCTTGAAGAAGCCTCGATCGAGGGCGCAAAGGGCGTGCTCGTCAACATCACGGGCGGGCCGGATCTCTCGCTGTTTGAAGTCGATGAGGCTATGCAGATCATTCACAGCGCCGCCGATGCCGAGGCCAACATCATCTTCGGCACCGTCACCGACGAGAAGATGAAGGATGCGATGAAGATCACCGTCATTGCCACGGGCTTCGGCAAGGCTTACTCGGCCGGCGAAAACCTCTACCCGCTGCGCGCGGGCGCCAACGCCGCGCCCCCGGCTCCGACCCGGCCCGGCGGCGGCGCCCCTACGGCCCCGCTGCGCACCCCCGGCGATCTCGATGTGCCGGCATTCATTCGCAAAAAGGCCGATTAGAAAGCGGAAGCAACCTGGGATAAATCAAACCATCGGGGCATAAGAGATGACGAAACAAACGAAATGAGACGGAAACTACGGAAATATCCAGCTTTTCCGTTCTTTTCGTTACATTTCGTTTGTTCCGTCATCTCTCTTCCGCCTCACTCCTCGTACCAATCCGCGTATTCCGCGTTCTGTTTTTCCCGCTTGCGCCTCTCCTGCGGATAATGTAGGATTGCGGCATCGCAGAGTGACAGGATCGATTCTTCATCGTGCGAGCGATTTGACGGAACGCCTGTTTGACTCCCGCATTGTTCCTCCGTTGATCTCCGTGGGGCAGTCTTCGCACTTCTGAATCTCGGTGGCAAGGTGCGTCCGGCCTTCACGCTTCCATTCGAACCAACCGACCTGAAGCGGGTCGGCCTCGGTCCTGGCATTGTGAGGAGCAGGGATTGCCGGTCCACGAAGGACCGGTCGCGATGCGCGACGATCATCATCTTTAGGAGAAGAACCAGTGAACAGAAAGCTGATTCGCACAACCCTGGCCCAGGTCAAGGAGCGGGAACAGCAGTTGCACCAGGCGGCGCAGCAGGCGCAGCAGGCGCGCCAGCAGGCCGCGCAGCAGGCCGAGCGTCAGGCCGAGCGTCAGTCCACACAGCAACAGGCGCAGCCCAAGAAGAAAATTCCGCCCGAGCAGACCAACGCCGAGACCTTCTATTACAAAAAGCAGATGGACGCTCGAACCCCCATGGTTGTTGTCCTTCAGGACGGCGAAGAACTGCACGGTACGATCGAGTGGTACGACAAGGGAAGCATAAAACTTCATCGTTACGACGGCCCGAATCTGCTGATCCTGAAACACAACATCAAATACATGTATAAGGACCAGATCGAGCAAGACGCCGAGTAGGGGCACCTGCGATGCAATCGCAACCGCCGCAGAACAGGCGCGCCAGGATCGGCATCACGATCGGCGATCCGGCCGGAATCGGGCCGGAAGTCGCGCTGCGGGCCGCCTCAAGCGATGAAGTCCTCGGAATATGCTCCCCCGTGCTCGTGGGCGATGCCTCGTACCTCGTCCGCTGGGCCCGCATCTTCGGTCTGACATCCGGCTTTGAAATCCTCCCGGCAGGCTTCCCCATCCCATCGCCCGAGAAATTGCCTGACGCCGCCATCATCTACGATACGGCCAATCTTCCCGAAGATGTAGATATGGGGCGCGACTCCGCCGCAGCGGGCCGCGCTGCGGCCGGGTGCATAGAGGCTGCCGCACGGCTGTGCCTGAGCGGAGAACTCGACGCCGTCGCTACGGCGCCCATCAGCAAACGCGCGCTCGCGCTCGCCGGTTATTCCTATCCCGGGCACACCGAGATGTTTGCGGCTCTGGCCTCCTGCGATGATTTCGCCATGACGTTTTTCGCGCCCTCGCTGCGCGTTGCGCTGCTTACAACCCACGTTGCGCTTGCGCAGGTGCCCTCGCTTGTCAAGCGCGCCGGTCTCGAACGCCTCATACGGCTTCTGGATCGCGAACTGCAGCGTTACGGCTTTGACCGGCCGCGCATCGCCGTGGCCGCGTTGAATCCGCACGCGGGCGAGGGCGGATTGTTCGGCGTAGAAGAGGCCCGGGAAATGCTTCCGGCAATCGACGCCTGCCGTGCAGATGGCATCGAGGCGAGCGGGCCTCATCCGGGAGATACGGTTTTTGTGCGAGCCTCGCGCGGCGCTTTCGACATCGTTGTTTCCTGTTATCACGATCAGGGATTGATTCCCGTCAAATGCCTCTCATTCGGCGAAGCCGTCAACGTAACGCTCGGCCTGCCCTTCATTCGCACTTCGGTGGATCACGGCGCCGCATTCGACATCGCAGGGAAGGGACGCGCCGAATACGGCAGCATGATAGCGGCCGTGCGCCTTGCGGCTGAACTGCACGCCCGCCGAAGACAAGAGAGATAACGGAACAAACGAAAATTCACGAAAAGTACTGAATCAATCCTTTCCGTACTTTTCGTGAATTTTCGTTTGTTCCGTTATCTCTCCTGCAGTTGGCAAAAAGCGGCCGACTGTCTATCATCTCGACGATGACCGAAGCGACGCCGGAAAATATGGCCGCAGAGACGGGGCAATCCCGGTTGCTGAACGTACTCTATGCAATCACGACGGTTGCCGCCGTCGTTGTTTTTGTCGTGGGCGCGACGGTCCTCACAGGCTGGCACATCGGCAACGAGACGATGCTGCGCCTGTCGCCGCAACTCGCGGTGATGGCCTACAACACGGCGCTGTGTTTCCTGTTTTGCGCCGTGGCCCTCACAGCGATCCGCACGCGATGGCGCTTCGTTTCGCCGATACTGATGGCGGTCGTCATAGTGATTGCCGCGCTCAATCTCAGCCAGTTCTTGTTGCAGGTCGATGTAGGAATAGACCGGCTGTTTATCAAGCCCTCCTATTCGCCCGACGAGCCGTTTCCGGGCCGTATGGCGCCGATGACGGCCGTGTGCTTCATCCTTATCGCCTTCGGCATTCTCCCGTTTACAAGCAGACTGCGGGCCGGATGGCGGTGGCGCATAGGAGCCACGTGCGCCGGAACCGTGGTCGCCTTCGGCGTGCTTGCCATCGTTGCAAGCCGATTCGATCCCGCATACCAGATAAGCTGGTGGCAGTTCTTCCGCATGGCGCTGCACGGCGCAGCGGCGTTTCTGGCTCTGGGCGCCGGACTGTTTGCCCACTCGTGGCGGGAGTCGGAGTTCGAGCCCAGGTCCGGCCTCAAGTGGGGATCGGTCATAGGCGGCATAGTCGCGATGATCTCCACGCTCGTGCTGTGGCAGACCTTCATGCTTCAGCAGTTTTTTCAGATCGACCGCGCGGTAGTGGTCACCGGCGATACGCTCAACAGCCGTATGCAGGAAATTCTGGAAGAGGACATTCTGGCCTTTGCGCGCATGGCCGAGCGCTGGAATATGCGCGGCGGTACACCCCGACCCGAATGGGAGTCCGACGCACGCGCATATGTGGCGGACCTGTCGAGCATTCATTTGATGGGATGGGCGGATTCGGCGCTGCGTTTGCGCTGGATTGTTCCTTTTGAAGGCAACGAACCCGCGCTGAATATGGACCTGTCGTTCGAGGAGCGCCGCCGCACCGCGCTGACGATCGCCCGCCAACAGCGCACCCCCTGGGTTACGCGAACCATCGATCTGCTTCAGGGCGGCAAGGCAGTCGTAGTCTACACACCCGTGTTTCCCGATAACCGGTTCGACGGCTATATAGTCGGAGTATTCAGAATAGACAAACTCTTCGATGACCTTCTGGGTCAGGACCGAAACAGGCAACTGGTCGTGCAGGTATACGACGGCGATGAGATGATCTGCAGCCGAGGCCGCCCAACGCCGGAACTGAACTACTGGCGCCACGAGATGGGTTTTGCGCACCGAGGTCTGGACTGGAGGATCGTTTACTGGCCGAGCCGCGAGATGATCAACTCCCAGTTCCAGCCCGTGCCCGTGGCCGTGCTTCTGGGCGGCATCGTGCTTACGGGGTTGCTGGTGCTGGCGCTCGAACTTGCGCGGCGCGATCGGGCGCGCGCTCAGGCGATGCAGCACGTCAATCGTGCGCTTCAGGCAAGCGAACTGCGATTCCGCGCCATGACCGACGCCTCGCCGCTCGGCATCTTTCTGACCGATGAAAACGGCGAGATTACGTACGTAAACGCCGTATATCAGCGTATCACCGGAATAGACGATCCGGTACGCGCTTCGGCGCAGTGGCGCGAACTGGTGCATCCGGAAGATCGCGAGCGGGTGCTTGCGGCGTGGCGAGAAGTCGGGCGGAGCAAACAGGTATTCTCGATCATTCATCGCGGGCTGCGCCCGGACGGCTCCGTGGTCTGGGTAAGCATAAAGGCCGCAGCCGTAGAGATTGACGAGCGATTCACCGGCTTCGTGGGCACGATCGAAGACATTACGGAAGCGAAGCAGGCCGAGGCCGAACTTGCGCGGGCGCGCGATGCTGCGCTTGAATCCATGCGGCTCAAGAGCGAGTTCCTGGCCAACATGTCGCACGAAATCCGCACGCCTATGAACGGCGTCATAGGGATGACGGGGCTGCTGCTCGAAACCGACCTGACGCCCGAGCAGCGCGAGTTTGCCGAAACCACGCGACAGAGCGCCGAATCCCTGCTTGCCATCATCAACGACATCCTGGATTTCTCGAAGATCGACGCCGGACGCCTGCACTTCGAGGAAATCGACTTCGACCTGCGCGCGACGGTCGAGAGCACGGCCGAGATGCTGGCCGAATCCGCGCATCGCAAGGGCGTAGAACTCCTCGCGCTCGTTGCACCCGATGTCCCGGTCAAACTGCGCGGAGATCCGGGGCGGCTGCGGCAGGTGCTTTCAAATCTGCTCAGCAACGCCGTCAAGTTCACCGGGCGCGGCGAAGTCGTAGTCCGCGTCCACAGCGAACGCGAAACCGAATCAGACGCAACCATTCGCGTGGAAGTCAGCGATACGGGCATAGGCATTCCGCAGGACGCACAGCGCCTGCTTTTCCAGCCCTTCGTGCAGGCCGACGGCTCGACTACGCGCCGTTTCGGCGGAACCGGACTCGGTCTGGCCATCGCCAGGCAAATCGTCGAACTTATGGGCGGAGAGGTAGGTCTGGAAAGCGAAGTAGGGCGCGGCTCTACGTTCTGGTTTACAGCCAGATTTGCCAAACAAGCCAAGAGGTTCGGAGATGCCGACGGCGACGCGGCGACGCCGGAGCGCGTGCGGCAATTGCGGTTGCTGCTGGTCGAAGGCCACGACAAACACCGCGCGTTGCTGCGCGAGCAGTGCGAATCGTGGGGAGTGTCGCCCGAAGAGGCTTCCGCGGCGGCCGAGGCCGTAGACCTGCTGCACGCTGCAGCCGCGGAATCAAAACCGTTCGATCTGGTGCTGATTGCATCCGAACTCGGGGATTCTACAGGCCAGGCGCTTGCGCGCAGGATTCGCAACGAGCCGGAGCTGCACCGCACGCGCGTCATATTGCTGGCGTCGGTTCCGCAGCGCGCGCAGATGAGCGCGGAACTCGCGGCTTCGCCGGGTCTGATCGACGCCTTCCTGACGCGGCCCATACGTCAGTCGCAGTTCTTCGACTGCATCGTGACGACCATGGACCGGCGCGATGTACAGGACGGAAAAGGAACTTCCCGGTTCTCTCCGGGCGCAGAAAAGCTCGCCCCCAATGCCAACGGTTGCCGCATTCTCGTCGCCGAAGACAATATCGTCAATCAACGGCTGCTCAAGTGGCAACTCGAAAAAATGGGCCATCACGTAGATGTGGTGGCGAACGGCATCGAGGCCATCGATGCGCTCGAACGTTTCCCGTACCACCTCATAATGATGGATTGCCAGATGCCGGAAATGGACGGCTACGAGGCCACCACCCGCATTCGCACAGGCGAAGGTCAGACGAAACGCCCGACCCCCATCGTCGCCGTAACCGCACACGCCCTGGCCGGCGAACGCGAAAAATGCCTCGCCGCCGGTATGAACGATTACGTATCCAAACCCATAAGCCTTCCCG
Source organism: Acidobacteriota bacterium (assembly GCA_019639255.1). GTDB lineage: Bacteria > Acidobacteriota > Blastocatellia > RBC074 > RBC074 > JAHBSF01. The sequence continues at coordinate 68,709 of JAHBSF010000013.1, forward strand.
AACTCCAGCGCGTGCTCCAACGCTGGCTTCCCGCAATTGAGCCGTCGCAATGAAAGAGAAATAACGGAACAAACGAAATGAGACGGAACAAACGGAAATATTCGACTTTTCCGTAATTTTCGTTTCATTTCGTTTGTTCCGTTGTCTCTCCTACAACTCCACCCTCCGCAGCCTCAGCGCATTGGCTATGACCGAAACCGAGCTGAACGTCATCGCCGCGCTCGCAATCATCGGCGATAGCAGCAACCCGAAGACCGGAAACAGCGCGCCGGCCGCAAGCGGCACGCCGAGCGCATTGTATACGAACGCAAAAAACAGGTTCTGCCTGATGTTGCGCATAGTCGCCCGGCTGAGTTTCCACGCGCGCACGATGCCGCGCAGGTCCTCACCGACAAGCGTCACTCCGGCGCTCTCCATCGCTATGTCGGTTCCCGTGCCCATCGCGATGCCTACGTGCGCTGCGGCAAGCGCGGGCGCATCGTTTACGCCGTCTCCGGCCATCGCCGTAATCCTGCCCTCGCCCTGAAACTTCCTTACAACCTCGCTCTTTTCATCCGGCCTGACCTCGGCTGCTATCTCGGTGATGCCGAGTTTCATTGCCACCGCTTCGGCCGTAGCCCGGTTGTCGCCCGTAAGCATCACGATCCGCAACCCGGCTTTGCGAAGCTCCTCGATCGCCGCGCGCGCCGATTCCCTGACCGGATCGGCAACACCCACAAAACCGATGACCGAATCCTGCAACGCGACAAACACGATGGTTTGCCCCTCGCGCCGCAGCCGTGCTGCGCGATTTGATATCGTTTCGGGAATGCTCGCGCCCGCCATCTCCATCAGCGCTTCGTTGCCGAGCGCCGCACTTCGCCCTCTCCATAGTCCCGTTACTCCCTGCCCGGTAACAGAACGAAACTCCTCGATTGCATCGAGTGCAAGTTGTTTTTCCCCGGCCGCCGCGAGAATGGCCGCAGCAAGCGGATGTTCGCTCCCGCGCTCCAGACTCGCAGCCAGTTGCAGCACTTCATCGGCGCTCATCCCGCCTGCCGATTCGACCGGCTCAACGGATGTCACTCGCGGTTTGCCTTCCGTAAGAGTTCCGGTTTTGTCCATAACGAGCGTATCGACGCGGGCAAGCGTTTCGAGCGCCTCTGCGCGGCGAATGAGCACACCTGCTGTGGCTCCGCGCCCCGTGCCCACCATAATCGACATCGGCGTAGCAAGCCCCAGCGCGCACGGGCACGCAATGATCAGCACCGACACGGCCGCAACGAGCGCATAACTCAAACGCGGCTCCGGCCCCCAAATCGCCCACAACGCAAAGGCAAGCACTGCTGCTGCAATTACCGCCGGGACAAACCAGGAAGATACTGCGTCGGCCAGACGCTGTATGGGCGCACGGCTGCGCTGCGCTTCACCCACCAGTCGCACTATCTGCGCAAGCAGCGTTTCGCTGCCCACGCGTTCGGCCTTCATCACAAAACCGCCCGTCCCGTTTATCGTTCCTCCCGTCACCTGACTGCCCGCCGATTTCTCTACGGGTATCGGCTCACCCGTCACCATCGATTCGTCCACGGCGCTTGCGCCCTCGGTTATCACCCCGTCTACGGGTACCTTTTCACCCGGTCTGACGCGCAATAGATCGCCGGGATGAACCTCTTCGAGCGGCACATCCCGCTCCGCGCCGTCTGCGCCCAACCGCCGCGCAGTTTTCGGTGCAAGTCCGAGCAGCATCCTCAGCGCCAGATTTGTGCGGCTGCGCGCGCGCAGTTCGAGCACCTGACCGAGCAGCACCAGCGTAGTGATAACGGCCGCCGCCTCGAAGTAAATCGGAACCTCGCCCCCGTGCCCGCGGAAAGAATCGGGGAAAATGCCCGGAGCTATGAGCGCCGCCGTACTGTATGCATAAGCCGCGCCCGTTCCCATTGCGATCAGCGTAAACATATTCGGGCTGCGCGCCGTAATCGATCGCCAGCCGCGCTCAAAAAAAGGCCGCCCGCCCCACAACACCACGGGCGTCGACAATGCGAACTGAAGCCATCCCGATGTTTGCGCGCCGAGTGCGTGCTGCACGGGGCTTCCGGGAATCATCTCCGACATCGCGAGCGCAAAGACGGGCAGCGTCAGAATCAGGCTTATCCGAAAGCGCCGCGTCATATCGTCGAGTTCGGTGGTGTCCTCTTCGGCGAGGGAAACTACTCGCGGTTCGAGCGCCATACCGCACAACGGACACGACCCGGGCCCTATCTGCAGCACTTCGGGATGCATAGGACACGTGTACTCGATGCCCTGTGTATTCGCGGGCGCGGGCGCACTCATCACAGGCAACTGTTTTCTGGAAGACATCTGCACAACGGGCATCCCCGCGGGCGCATTCATCGAGGGGCGTTGCGTCCGGGGTTGACCCAGAAACGATTCGGGATCGGCCTCAAAACGCCGGGCGCAGTTCGGGTGGCAGAAGTAGTAGGTCTTTCCCTTGTAGTCCGAACGGGCGGCCGCGCTTTCCGTATCTACCGTCATTGCGCATACCGGATCTATTGCTTTCATATCCCCATCCTTTTCCTGTATTCGCGCTCGCGTCAATGCGTCAATTCCGGGATCAGGAGGAAAGAGAGATAACGGAACAAACGAAAAAAGACGGAACAGACGGAAAATATTCAGCTATTCCGTAATTTTCGTCTCATTTCGTTTGTTCCGTTATCTCTCTTTCCTCCTGATCCCGGAATTGACGCCGTCAATACCAACTTCGACCCAAAGTTTACACCCTATAGGTACGGCGGCAAGCGCGTTGCCGGGGAAATCAGCAGCAGGGTTGACACATTGGTCCGCCGGGCATAGAAAACAATTAGTCGATGAAGTATGTAAACGCGGAAATATAAAGATACAGGTAGGCGCGCGAAAAGACGGATGCGCGGAAAGGAGGCTCGGAGATGGCGAATGGACAGATCGATGAAGCAAAACTTCAGGCGTTTCTCGGCCGCGTGGTCGGAGATTTCGGGGCGGCGCTGAGCATGCCGCTTGCCTACATTGGATTGAAACTCGGTCTCTACGGCGCGCTCGCCGAAATCGGCCCGGCGACGCCGGCCGAACTCGCGGCGCATACGGGGACCGTAGAGCGGTACGTGCGCGAGTGGCTGATCAATCAGGCTGCAAGCGGTTATGTCGAGTACGATCCGGCGACTGCCCGCTACAGTATGTCGCCCGAGCAGGCGCTGGCATTGACCGATGAAGCGAGTCCTGCGTATGTAGGCGGGGGATTTTACGTCGTCAAGGCGATGTCGCGGGCCGTGGAGCGGATCGAGGAAGCGTTTCGTTCGGGCGGCGGCTTGCTCTGGGGCGAGCACGATCCGGATCTGTTTCTCGGCACGGAGCGCTTTTTCCGTCCCGGGTATGCTGCGCATCTGGTGGCGGAGTGGATTCCGGCGCTGAACGGCATTGAGGCGAAATTGCAGAAGGGCGGCATCGTTGCCGATATCGGATGCGGGCACGGCGCCTCGACGATCCTTATTGCGAAGGCATATCCGAACTCGCAATTCTACGGGTTCGACAATCACGCGCCGTCGATCGAGAGGGCGCGCGCGGCGGCCGAGGAAGCGGGGTTGTCGGATCGAGTGACTTTTGAAACAGCCAATGCGAGCGAGTTTCCCGGCGAATGGTACGATCTGGTGGCCTTCTTCGATTGCCTGCACGATATGGGGGATCCGGTCGGGGCGGCGCGCCGGGCCTGTGCATCGCTGGCAACCGACGGCAGCGCGATGATCGTAGAACCGATGGCGGGCAATGCGGTGGAGGAGAACATCAATCCGGTCGGACGCACCTACTCGGGAGCATCGACGCTATGCTGTACGGCCAACTCGCTGGCGCTTGGAGGGCCGGGGCTCGGGGCGGTAGCGACCGATTCGGCGTTGCGCGAGACGGTGCTCGGCGGCGGATTCTCATCGTTTGATCGCGTTGCCGAGACGCCATTCAACCGCATCTTCGAGGCGAGGCGGTGAGTAATAGACGAGCCTGAAGAGAGAACGCGGGCGTAGAGCGCGCCCTTTCGCTCGATGACGGCGCCGGTGCGGGCTCAGGACATAGTGCTCCCTCCTTGGCCCCCCGACGTGATGTGTGGACGTGTGCGCTGAAAAGTGGATTAGGTTAAGCCGCCGCAATCCTCAGGCCTACAGCTCGGCCAGTCGTCGGCATTTGCACGAGCATGGGCATTTCATTCCAGGTGCGGCCTTCCAGAATGCGCCCGGTTTTCTTCTTGTTGACCCCGCCCCACTGTTTGAAGAAGAAAGGTACTCGAGCCTGAATGCACTGATCCCGAATATCTCTAGCCCACTCCTGTTTCATCGGGCGGGCGCCGGGCCCGGACTCGCCGCCGACAATCACCCAGTCGATCTTCTTGAGCTTCAGCTTGGACAGCGGGCCGAGGAGAGGTTCCAAAGAGAGAAACTTGATGTGCGCCTCGGTCTGGCGCAGGTGGTCAATTCGATATGTATATTTCTGGCTCTCGACGCTCACCCCCATCCACATATTCGAGCGCCAAGGCAGCCGCGGGCTTATTTCTGCCAGACGATCTGATCGCTTGGTGAGTATCTGAAAACGATGCCAGTGCGCTTTGGCCATGACGTCGAAGACTTGAACAATGAATTCCTCCGGCACGTCGAGATGGAAGAGATCGCTCATCGAATTGACGAAGATCATCTGCGGCTTCTTCCAGCGGAGTGGCAGCTCTAGAGCCTGCGGTTGCAGGGTTAGATCAAATCCGTTGATATAGTTCCGTTGCCCCATTGCCTGTAGGCGCTTTGCCATTCGCTCTGCGTAACAGTGTTTGCATCCGGGACTGATTTTGGTGCATCCGGTGACGGGGTTCCATGTCGATTCAGTCCATTCGATTGTGGAATTTGTGGCCATAGTCTTCTCCTGCGATCATGTTGTCAGTTCTTAAAGTAGCACGCGACTCTTCGCCCCTGTCTATTTCCTATATACGCTGAATTGCGCCTAATTTCCCTCCCATCTAATGCATCGACTTTGAAATCAGGTCGGGTTTTGAGCCAGTTCCTGAGTATCTCATTGCTGTGTTTAGGTAGGCGACCATTCTCAAGGCTAAAGACAAAAATCTCTTCATTTGTTCGTGAATTTGCAGATTTGATGAAGACCTCCAATTCATTTTCCCAATCGCTAAGCCCAAATGCGCCAAACATAGGTGGAGTGTTATGCGGATCGTAGCCTTCCCCGAATGTTTTATCGATACTCCACTGGGCTTCTACCATTTTCTCAAGGCCACGAAGGCTGCTTGTGAAAAACAGCAAGCAGTATGTATTGGCCCCATGTTTCATTGTGAATCTGCAGACGTATCTTTGTTGTCCGGCCAGGAATATCCTGAATCCTGCTTGCAGTTGGGTAATGAAATCCTCTGGTGATGAAAACTTTGGCACGCCTCCTGGAAACAACTCCTGTAGAAAATCGGCAAGGTGTTTCCCGCCTGCGAAGGGGGCCGAAATAGCCTTTGACGCAAATCTATACATGTGAGACGCCGGCAGAAAAAGCAGCATTTCTATATTCGGGTTACGCAGGGCCTCTCGAATCTCTGCCGGCTTGATCATTTTGTAGCCGTAAGGATCGACAAACAGAAGCCCTTTTGATTGTGGGGCCGCTCCTACAGTTCGTAGGATTTCGGGGAGGATGTTCTCGTAATCTTCGTTCGTATAACGAATATTAACATTGCTGGGACAGAATATAGTCGCCGCCGCCTCTCTTACCCTGTCGATTTTATATTTCCTATCTTCAATTTCGGACAATCCATTGTCATTGAACCATATCGAGCAGTTGGGGCAGGTATTTTCGTTGCGACGGTAGTGATCCTCGATCGCGTCCAAAGCGATGATTGGACTTCCTCTCCTCCCATTCGCATAAATCCCTTCGCCACACATCACGTCGAAGAGAAAGATCTGATCAACGGAAGAGACGCGGCTCAAAATATTCAAGTAAATCGACCAATAACGGCCATATAAGGCAACTTTCGCCTGAGAGTGCTCGGCTAAATCGATCTTTACATCACCGGCGTTCATCGGAACTTCCCTCTGTAATATTATTCGAGCGATTTCCAGCCCTGCTTCTCCACCGTCGCCCACCACTCTCCCGTCGCCACCGCCTCGCCCGTTCCACCTCTGCCCCAAACATCGCCGGCACGGTCTCAGCCGCCGCGGTGAGGACTTCGGTGGTGGGTGATCTGGTGGCCGCTCTGTGTAGCAGCCACCAGTCGCATCTCCTTAGAACCGGAACACCACGCCTGCCATGACGCGCCCGTTCGAGAACCAGTCGCCATCAGCACGCACCGGAATGTAATCGGCCTGAATAATCCTGACGGCGAATTTCTCGCTCAGGTTTATATCGGCCCCACCCCCAAACGCCATTGCGAAATTGGTCCCGCGAGTCGAGGCGCTGACGCCCGGAGCCGACACGCTCGCGCTTGAGTTCGCGCCGCCGAATAGCGCGTGCACGAATCCCGTGACGCGCTCAGAGCGTGCGTGCAGGCGCGGCCCTGCCATAAAGAGATTCACGTTGACGTTCGTGTCGATTCGGGTATTGCCGATCTGGAAATCGAGATTGCCGCGGCCATAGCTGTATTCGCCAGTAATACCGAGCCATTTATTCAGGTTTCCCGTCAGGCTAATCCCGAATCCGTGTGCCGTAAGTCTGTCAATGTCGGCGTCAAGCGAGCCGAATGCGTAGCCGGCAAACACGTCTACTTTCGGCGTGTCGGTCTGGGCGACAGCCGTGAGTGAGCAGAGCGTGACGAGCGTGAGAGTAGTCAAGAGTCTTTTCATGTTGTTCTCCTTTGGCTGAAGGTTGATATTGCCGAGCGGCTGAGGCTCGGTGTTTGCGAGTTGACTACGAGCGACGCGCTATCTCTTGTCGGCGTCGAGCCATAAAATACCCTCCCCGCTTTAACATCGAGGTGGTTGGCCGGCTGGAGAGCTATCTCCGCGCCGCTCGTGATATTAGAACACGTCGGCAAATCGCCGGCAATTCTCGGTTTGGGGGAAAGAGAGATAACGGAACAAACAGAAATGTACGGAACAAACGGAAAGTTTGGCAATTTCCGTAGTTTTCGTCTATTTCTGTTGGTTCCGTTTAAGGAAATCAGGTGAATCGTATGAAGTGACTGGCATTATTCAGTTTTTCCGTTCCATCACTTTTGATTACACCCGGTGACGAGGGCGGAACCCAGCCTGATTGGTTGAATCCTGATCTTCCGTGTATTATGTCCGCACACAACGACAACGCGGGCAAACAACACGGAGGTTTTATGCAGGGGAAGGTTTGCCCGAGGAAGAGGGATTTCTATCCGAACGTTGCCGGTATCTTTAAAGCACGCACGACAGGCGCGCTCAGTCGCCCCATCTATGCCGCCCGCGTTTCGGCCGGTTTTCCATCGCCCGCCGATGATTATCTGGAAGGCCGTCTTGATCTCAACCGCCACCTGATCCGTCATCCGATCGCCACCTACTATGTGCGCGTCGTCGGCGATTCGATGATCGGCGAAAACATCCACGACGGGGATCTGCTCATCGTGGATCGCGCCGAGGATGCAGCCGACGGCGACATTGTCGTCGCTCGCGTCGATGGAGAATTCTGCGTCAAACGCCTGCATGTCAACGGCGACGGCGCACGCCTCTGCTCGGCCAATCCAAAATACCCGGATATCGAACTCCTGCCCGAGACCGATTGGGAGGTCTGGGGCAAGGTGATTTACTCGGTCCGTCGGCATTAAAAATCGGCGTTCGGATTTCTTATGTCGATCGCACTTGTCGACGCAAACAACTTCTACTGCTCGTGCGAGCGGGTCTTCGCGGCCCGCCTGCACGGGCGGCCCGTGGTCGTGCTGTCGAACAACGACGGCTGCATCATTGCCCGGAGCGAGGAGGCGAAGGCGCTCGGCCTGAAGATGGGAACGCCCATCTTCCAGGTGCGCGAGTTGATCGAGCGCAACAGGGTCGAGGTTTTCAGTTCGAATTACGAGCTGTACGGCGACATCTCGGCGCGGCTGCACGAGGTTCTGCACGACTTCTCGCCCGAGGTCGAGCACTACTCGATCGACGAGTCGTTCCTGCGCCTGGACGCTTCGCGTCGGCAGACGCTCGATTCGATCGGCCGGGAGATCCGCAACCGGGTCCGGAAGCTGACGGGCATTCCCGTCTCGATCGGAATCGCCGAAACCAAGACGCTCGCCAAGATCGCCGGCTACCACGCGAAGCGCTCGAAGAAAACCCGCGGCGTGCTGGATTTGACCGGGTCGCCGCATCAGGAACGGGCGCTCGGACTGACGCCGGTCGAAGAGGTTTGGGGAATCGGGTCGCGGTACGGTGAGATGTTGCGCGGCTCGGGCATCGAGACGGCGCTGGATCTGCGCGAGGCGGCTGATGACTGGGTGCGGCAACATCTGACCGTCGTCGGACTGCGCACGGTCCACGAACTGCGCGGCGTGCCGTGTCTGTCGCTGGAGATCGTGCCGGCGACGCGCAAAACGGTGACGGTCTCGCGTTCATTCGGCGCCGAGGTTGAAACCCTGTGCGATCTGCGCGCGGCGATCGCCTTCTACGTCAGCCGTGCGGCCGAGAAGCTGCGCCGCCACAAACTGGCCGCCGGAATGATCACTATATTCATCGAGACCAACCGGTTCAAAGACGATCGTCCTTACGTCGGATCGGCGACGCTCCAACTCGCACCGCTGACCGATGCAACGCCGGAGATGCTCGCCGTCGCGGCATGCGGTCTCGAATCGATCTTCCGACCCGGGCGCAGGTACAAGAAAGCCGGCGTGACGCTTGGCGAATTGGCTCCGATCGAAACGCTCACTCGTCGGCTGTGGGGCGACGACGAGAATGAAAGAATGAAGATCCTGATGCAGACGGTCGATTGCCTCAACGCGAAGTTCGGACGGGACGTTTTGCGCTGGGGAATGTTTGTCAATCAGGGGACGTGGCGGACGCGGTTTGGGAAACGGTCGCCGCGGTACACTACAAAATGGATGGAGATTTTGCAGATCGGCAGCAATTCCCGGTTTAAGAAATAAACAAACCACGGAATACGCAGAACACACGAAAGTGGCGAAAAAAAGCTCGCCAGTTCCGTGATTTCCGCTGCTTCCGTCTCAGGAAATGTCAGCGACCCAGCACAGATGCGCGGCCAGATGGCGTGCGCTGACGGCTCGATAAAACTTTTCATCCGCCGTCGCCATCCGGCAACCGAGCGATACGGCCAGCGCCAGATACATCCAGTCGTAAACCGTTTGCGCCGATTTGACGGCCCCCTCGAAAGCCGGCTTCAGCAGCGCGGCCGTCGGATAGATAATGAACGGAACATCCGTAAAGGCGGCGATGATATTTCGCCCCTGGAGTTCGGTCAACTCTCGGCGCGCGATTTTCTTCCAGACGATATTGCCGAATTCCGGAACGATCAGATCCGGCGCACACAGTTCGTGCACCGGATCGAGCAACCGCTCGGCCGCATCGGAATGCACTTCCGGCACGTACCATTTGACGGCCAGACTCGCATCGACGACGTACTTCATCGACGACGATCCTCTCTCAGCAACGCCACGCTGTCGCGGTGCGGGCGTTTGCCGAGCGAACGGCGAATCTTCGCCGCTACCGCGCGTGCATCCATCATTCGCTTCCGCGCGGCGTGATCGAGAATAAGCTTCAACTCGGCCTGCAGGGACCTGCCCTGCATTTCCGCTTGCGCCTTGAGCGCATCCAGAGTTTCCACCGAAACGTCCCGCACCAATACATCGGGCATAATCACTGCTCCTTTCGGCAATCCCGGTAGTGATAGCATAATGATAGCACTTCCGTCCGGCAGGGAGAAGAGAACGCGGAATGCGCGGAAAGGAAGACGCGGAACCGTCATTTCCCGCTCACGCTCTATTTCGACTTGCAGGATATTTCGAGTTTTGACATTTCAAACTTCGGGAAATGACAGGTTTGTTTATCGAAAAGTATGGCGCGCCCGGCAGGGCTCGAACCTGCGACCTACGGCTTCGAAGGCCGGCGCTCTATCCAACTGAGCTACGGGCGCGCACAGGTGCGGCTGAAAGACTCCGTCTTTGTATCACGCGCGGCCGCAACACATCAACCGGCGAACATCAGCCGGCGAACAACGACCGCTGAATATCGATCGCCGGACAACAATCGTTGATCCGGTGCATTGCGGCAATCATTCCAAATCCGCTTCAGATGTCGAACTATTTCAGGGAGCTGATGCGGCGCACGTCTCCCTGCTCGCGTGCAAACAACCGGCGCAGCAGCCCCGGCCGTTGGCGCGTGAGTTTGCGTCGGATCTTGTTTATCACCGCCTCGGTCGCCGCTTCTCCGGCAGCGATCATCTCGGGCGCCCTTCTCAGGTCATCCGGGCGTATGTGCCCGATTTTCGGAATAACCACTATATCGGCGTCCTGATAAAGATACGACACCGTATGCCGGCCCATTACGGAAAGCGACTGCGCCATGACGGTGAACATGTTTGTGGGCGGCGAAATCGGCTGGTGCTGCGAATTGACGTCCACCGCGATGACGATATCCGCTCCCATCATTCGCGCAACCGAAGCCGGAAGGTGGCCCACAACTCCGCCGTCTACCATCAATCGGCCGTTGACTTCTACGGGCGTGTAATAGACCGGCATGGCGCAGCTTGCGCGTATCGCAAGCGGCAGGTTGCCTTCGGTGAAAACCACCATTCTGCCCGTTTGGATGTCGGTCGCTACGGCGCCGAGGGGCAGCCGCAGCTTCTCGAATTCCAGGACGGGAAACCTTGTGCGAATGTATTCCTCGGTTCGCGCGTTGCTGTAAAAACCGAGCTTGGATACCGTAACGCGCCCGAGATCGCTCCAGCGGATCGTTTTGGTCAATTCCTGGATCTGATCGGGCGAAAGTCCCGAGGCGTATGCCCCGCCTATGAGCGAACCGACGCTTGTTCCGGCAATGAGATCTATCGGTATGCCGTGTTTTTCCAGAACCCGGAGCACGCCTATGTGCGATGTGCCGCGCGCCATGCCGCCGCCGAGTGCAAGACCCACTACGGGCCGCGGCTTATTGTTCCCATTGTTCTCGCTCGCCATATGCCCTCTGCCTCTATTGCATTCGTTCCGTGCTTTGGATGGCGGAGATTCTAGCAAAGATGTCCGGCTGCGGAACGCTAAAATCTCGTATGTATGGCCGCTTTGCTGCAACTGGGGTAGAATGCCTGCCGCCGGTACATCAATAGAACATTTAACGAATAAAGCGATCTTATGACCCGGGAATCCAACTCTTCGGTTTCCTATACGCGAAGCGCGCAGTTTGTCGGAGCGGCACTGTTTGCGGTGGCGCTCGGCGCGGGCGCGTGGCTGCGTTTCGCCCGCATCGGCATCAAGCCGCTGCATCACGACGAGGGCGTCAACGCGTTTTTCCTGATGCGGCTCGCGCGCGACGGGTATTACGCCTACGATCCGAACAACTACCACGGCCCGACGCTTTACTACTTTGCGCTCGGCGCGCTGCAATTTCTCGGCGAAACCGACCTGGCGCTGCGCTTCTGGCCTGCGGCCTTCGGCGTGCTGACCATAGGCGCGTTGTGGTGGTTGAGGCGCGAGATGGGATGGATCGGTTTGGGTGCGGCGGGCCTTCTTGCGGCTCTTTCGCCCGGACTCGTATATTTCTCGCGCGATTTCATACACGAGATGTCTTTCGGGTTTTTTACGCTCGGTTTTGTAGCGGGTGCGTGGCGATATGCGGAAACCAAAAAATTCACCCCGCTGGCCTGCGCTTCGGCGTGTGCGGCGCTGCTGTTCGCCACGAAGGAAACCGCGATCATTACCGTAGCGGTTCTGGCGCTTGCGCTCGTGTTTGCCACGCTATGGGATATGGCGCGGCGGCGGGGTTTTGGCGCATTGCCGGGCGAATTTATGGGCGAGTTGCGCAGTGTGTTGCCCGGGCGCGATCATATGCTCGCTGCGGCGGTCATATTCGTATTCATCAACATCATTTTTTATTCATCATTTTTTACAAATCCGGGCGGCGTAATAGACGCTTTCCGGTCGATTGCGCACTGGACGACGGAGCGCAGCGGAAAGGATCACGTCCACGATTTCGGTTATTACTTCGGGATTCTGTTCAAGATCGAACTGCCTCTGCTTGCAGGCGGACTGCTGGCCGGGGCCGTGATTTTATGGAAGGGAACCCGGTGGGGATTGTTTCTGGGCGCCTGGACGCTCGGCATTACGCTCGCCTATTCGCTGATTCCCTACAAGACGCCGTGGCTGCTCGTAAATATGCTCGTTCCGTTGCCGATTGCGATCGGTTATGCAGTGGATGAACTCGCGCGGGCTTTTGATTCGATTGCTCCGCGTATGGCGTTGGCGGCGTTATGTCTGACGGCTTTTGTCGTGTCGTGGCAGACGGCGCGCGAGGTGAACTTCGAACGCTACGACGACAACAATAACGAAACCGGCTACCTCGCCGAGTTCGGAAAAAGCCGCGAGTGGCGGCCCTATACCGATACGCAGTACGGTTACGTATACGCGCAGACCGACCGCGAATTTCTGGATCTCGTGCGTGCAATCGAAGAGGAGGCGGCGCGGCAGCCCGCCGGAGACAAGACCGGAGTTCTGATTGCATCGCCCGCTTACTGGCCGATGCCGTGGTATCTGCGGCGGTATACGGGCGTAGCATATACGGGGAATCTGCCGGGTGAAGTCGTGCAGCCGCTGATGGTGGCGAACGCAACGCAGATGATGGAGATAGAGCGGCGCGGCGGGTGGAGGGCTGCGACAGGGTTGCTGTCGCTGCGGCCGGGCGAGAGGCTGTTGCTGTATGTAAAAGAGCAGGGAGAGACAACGGAACAAACGAAATGAAACGGAATGAAACGAAGCAAATGCAAAGGGCTCAAGCTTCCGTTTGTTTCGTTTTATTTCGTTTGTTCCGTTAATCTCTCCTGATCTCTCCTGATCTCTCCTGATCTCTGGCCGTTTGACGCCCGTAGCGCGTTCAAGTCACAATACGAACGACGATATATCTGCCGTTGCCCCCATCGGCAGGCGAACGATGACGACGAGCTGGGAGAAACAAATGCCGACCGATCGCCGCGGACGCCATATCCGAACTCACCGAATCGTGTTCAGTCTGATACTGCTCATAAGTTGTTGCGGGGTTTCGGCCCTCGCGCAGATGTCGGATCTCGAAGCCACGCGCGAAGCGCTCGGTCGAACTACGATGCGTATGGACGCCATAGACCGCGCGGGCGGGGGCGGTCCGGCGCGCGTATGGCAGATGACCGGACCGTTTGGCGGCGACGTGATTTCGCTCGCCATAGATCCGCGCCGCAGCGATACGATAGTGCTCGGCACGCACGACGGGCAGCTTTTCCGCTCGACCGACGGCGGTCGCATATGGCGGCGGATCAAGCCGGGGATAGGCGCAACGGGGCTTGCGCTTTCGGTCATCGTATTCGACCGCGCGCGGGCCGGAGTGATTTACGTCGGCGCGCAGCAGACCTCCGGCGTTACGCGCGACAGCGCGGGCGGCAGCGTATTCGTCACCGAAGACGACGGCGCGTCGTGGCGCGAGATAGCGGCGTTGCGCGGTCGCTACGTTCTCGGCATGGTTCAGTGGGTGAAGAATCCGGCGGTGCTGGCCGTGGCTGCGCGCGACGGCGTATACCGCTCGCTCGACGGCGGCGCTACGTGGCGCAAGATCACTCCGGAGAACGATCCGGAACTCACGTATTTTCATTCGGTCGCAATCGACCCGCGCAGCGCCGATACGATTTACGTAGGCACGTGGCACCTGCCGTGGAAGACCATCGACGGCGGCGCGACGTGGAAGCGCGCGGGTTCGAAGGAAACCGGGATGATCGACGATTCGGACATCTTCGCCATCCACATCGACGAGCAGAATCCGGACACTGTGCTTATGAGCGCGTGCAGCGGCATCTACCGCTCGGTCAACGCCTCGAAAACCTGGACGAAGATTCAGGGGATACCGTCTACGAGCCGCCGTACGCACGTGATATTCCAGCATCCGACGCAATCGAACCTGCTGTTTGCCGGGACTACCGAGGGGTTGTGGAGGTCTACCGACGCCGGAAAACCCGAAAGCTGGAGCCGCGTGACTCCGCTGCGTCTGGTGATAAACGCGGTGGCGGTGCATCCGGACAGGCCGGACCGCGTTTATCTCGGTACGGATGATTACGGGGTGTTGGTGAGCGAAGACGCCGGCGAAAGCTACGAGCCGAGCAACGCCGGATTCATCAGCCGTCAGGTGCATACGGTGCTTGCCGACCGCAACGAGCGCGGGCGCGTTTATGCCGGAGTGATTTTTGACGGAGCCAACGGCGGCCTGTTTATCAGCGAAGACGGCGGCGTTACGTGGCAGCAGTCGATGCGGGGAATGGGCGTGCGCGACGTTTATTCGATACATCAGTCGCCGGCAGGCCATCTTTATGCGGGAACGAATCACGGCGTATTCCGCTCCGACGATCACGGGCGGAACTGGACGCCGGTGAAAAAGGAAGAAGAAAAGCCTGCGGAAACCGCCCCGCCAACAGCAGGGCAGTCGGCGCCGCGCCGCGTGCAGCCCGTCGTGCAGCGGCGCACGCGACCCGGAACGAAACCGGCGGCCAACGCCAGAAAGGCTCCCGCGCGGGCGCCGCAATCGGCAAAGCCGGTCAAGCCGGTGAAAGTAGATGACGGAATGGTGAATCTGGAAAGTCAGGTTTTTCATCTTGCGCCGATGATTGCTTCGGGCGGCGCGCCCGGAATGTTTGCGGCGACGTGGGACGGGCTTTTTTTCACCGAGGATGAAAAGAAGGGCTGGAAGCCGCTCAGGATCGCCGATGCATCCGGCGCGGTGCTTTCTACAGCGCATATAAATACGCTTGCAACCACGCCGCTCGATCCCGGGCGGTTGTGGGTAGGGACCGACGACGGGTTGTTCATTTCGCGGGACGGCGGGGCGAGTTTCGTATCGTTGACGCTCGATCGCGAGCGCAGGGGGGTGCGCGCAGTGGCGTTCGATCCGCGCAACGCGGATGTGATTTATTTGGGAACGACGAACGGATTTTTCAGGTCCGTGGACGGCGGGCAGAGATGGGAGCGGCGCGGCGGCGGTATGCCCGAAGCCATATCGGTCAACGTCATTTCCATAAGCCCCGTCAGTCCGGATGAAATCTACGTCGGGGATCTGATGTACGGAAACTTTTATTATTCGCGCGATCGCGGAAGAACCTGGGACCCGCTCGATACAACGGCGCTGCCGAGCCGCCGCCTGCGGGCGCTTGACTCGGATCCCTTCGATCGCCACCGCGTATACGCAGGATCGTTTTCCGGCGGCGTATACGTGATGAGCCGTCAGGGCGGAAGCGACGATCAGTGAAAGCGCTGCGGTGGGGCGAAGCAGGTCTGCGCGTAGAAGACGCGGCGTTGCCCCGTCGCGAAGGCGAAGCGCTGGTGCGCGTTACGCTTGCCGGCGTTTGCAGCACCGACCTTCATATAATGCGCGGTTACGCCGGATTTTCCGGCGCCCTCGGCCACGAGTTTGTCGGCGTAGTCGCCGAGTCTCCGGATTCATCGCTCGACGGGCGGCGCGTCGTGGGCGAAATCAACGCCGGCTGCGGCGAATGCGGCGAATGCGCCGCGGGAGATGCGCGCCATTGTCCCCGCCGCACCGTTTTGGGCATACGCGGACGCGACGGCGCGTTTGCCGAATACCTTTCGCTTCCGGCCCGCAACCTTCACATCGTCCCCGACGACATAAGCGACCGCGCGGCGGTATTCACCGAACCGCTCGCCGCCGCCGCCGCCGTACTCGATCAGGTGGAGATTTCGCACTGCGACCGCGTAGCGGTGATCGGCGACGGCAAACTCGGGCAACTGATTGCGCGCGTCGTTGCGACGACGGGTTGCGGGCTTACGCTCATCGGCAGACACGAGGAACTGCTGCGGTTGGCTGCAAGCGCGGGCATTGGAACCGAGCGCGCGGCGGAGAAGTCTTATGACAGGTCTTATGACGTCGTAATCGAGGCGAGCGGATCGGCGAGCGGGTTTCAGGACGCGATTCGTCTGGTGCGCCCGCGCGGAACGATAATTCTGAAATCGACTTTTCACGGCGCAGTTGAAATCGAGATGTGGCCGATTGTGGTGAATGAAATAAAAATTGCGGGTTCGCGTTGCGGGCGGTTTGCGCGGGCGCTTGACCTGCTGGGCAGGCCCGGCTTTGATCTCGAACCGCTGATCGCTGCGCAATATCCTCTGTCCGAAGGCGTCGAGGCGATGCGGGAGGCGGCGCGTCCCGGCGCGCTGAAAGTATTGATCGCACCCTGATTGCGGAAAGACCGGATATTTCCGTAGTTTCCGTGTTCTTTCGTTTGTTCCGTCATCTCTGAATTGCCGGTGCAGACGGCAATGGAATCAAAAGCGATGTATCCGAAAGGCAACCTGCTCATTCCCGTCGAGCACGGGCATCTGGAAGCGATATACAGAGCCGAAAGCCGCGATGCTGCGCGCGTTGCAATCGTATTGCATCCGCATCCGCTTTTCGGCGGAACGATGCACAACAAGGTGGTATTTCGTACGGCGCGGGCGCTGGAAAGCGTGGGTTTTGCGACGCTGCGCTTCAACTTTCGCGGCGTGGGAGCAAGCACGGGCGCTCACGACGAGGGACGCGGCGAACTCGATGACGCGCGCGCTGCGCTCGATTATCTGCTCGCCGATCAACCTCACGCGCGCGAGGTAGTGGTTGCCGGGTTTTCGTTCGGATCGGTTGTGGGTTTGCGGCTCGGGTGCGAAGACGCGCGCGTGCACCGTTGCCTTGCAATCGGCGCGGCGATGAGGATGAGCAACCTCGGCTTTCTCGACGAATGCATCAAGCCGCTGCTGTTTGTGCACGGCGTGGAAGATGATATTGCGCCGCTTGCGCCGCTCGAAGCGAGGCTTGCCAGGCTCCCGGCGAATGTTTCCTGGCGTCTTGCGCGGATCGAGGGGGCGGGGCACTTCTTCGACGATCAGCTCGATGAATTGATGCGGGTGATCCGGGCAGAGTACGAGTAAAACAGATGACGAAACAAACGGAAAGAAACGGAAAGAAACGGAAAGAAAAGGAAAGAACGGAAAGGAGACAGGGATTCCGTTTGTTTCGTCGGTTTTCGTCTGTTCCGTTATCTTGTCTTATGATCTTGTCCTGTGATTGAGCCATGCGATTTCGCACCCTGCAATTGATGCGGCTTTTCGGCATACCGGTGATAGTCGATTACAGTTGGCTGCCGGTTGTAGGGCTGCACGTATGGCTGGCCTCGGCGTTTTATCTACCGCAGCAGACGGCGGGCGCGCTCCCGGTTTGGGAGTATTACGTTTTCGGCGTGCTGATGACCGTGCTGTTGTTCGGCTCGATTCTGGCGCACGAACTTGCGCACGCGCTGATGGCGCGGCTCGAAGGCATAAAGATATACGACATTCAACTGCACATCTTCGGCGGATGGACGCGGCTTGCGGGCGAGCCGGACAGGCCGATGGCCGAGTTGCGCATAGCCGTGGCCGGGCCCGCGATGTCGTTTCTGATCGGGGTTTTATTCATATTGTGCCTGCTCGTGGTGCAGGCGATTGCGCCCGAGTATCCGCTGCGGTTGCCGCTGCGCGAAACGTTCAGGTACCTGTTTCTGGGAAATTTCGTGCTGGCGATGTTCAATCTGCTGCCGGGATTGCCGCTCGACGGCGGCAGGGCGCTGCGCGCCTGGCTCTGGCATCGCAGCGGCGACGTGATGGAGGCGACGCTGCTGGCCAAGCGCATGGGCGTAGGCATCGCCTACATGATCTCTTCGTTCGGCATTTTCTCCGCCTTCTGGTGGGGCGAATACCTGACGGCCGTATGGATGGTGATTGTGGGGTTTTTCCTGAAAAACGTGGCGGAGAGCGATTATCGCAGGCGGCAGCGCGTGCATACGGCGGAAATCGCGCAGCAGCGCAACGAGGCGCGCTGGCGCATAGAGGGCACGGTCGGATCGGTTATGACGGCGCCGGCCGTGAGCGTTTCGCCCGATGCGCGTATCAGCGAATTCATAGACCACACGCTGGCCGAACACAGGCACGCGAGTTTTCCCGTAGCGCGCGACGGGCGGTTGCACGGGATGCTGCTGCTCGAAAGGCTCAGGGAAGTGCCGCGCGAGCAATGGGAGCGGCTTGCGGTGCGCGATGTTATGGAGCCGGTGCGCGAGGATTATTTCATCACCGTGCGCGCCTCGCTCGATTACGCCGCGCGCAAGCTGGAATCGAGTCCTGCGGGACATCTTGCGGTAATCGACGCCGACGGTTTTCTCATAGGTTATCTCGGACCCGGGGATCTGAAAATCCCGGCAGCCTGAAATGGGTGTTTGCGCGCCCTTGCCGGTTTGAAGCGTCAGCGGGTTTTGTCTCCGGCTTGACGCTTCGGCGGTCTATTGAGTAATATCCTGACTGCCTTTGACGGCAACGTTCTCACCATTAGGTAATTACCATCGGGTAATTCATCGGGTAATTGTTGATAAGGGGCTATAGCTCAGCTTGGAAGAGCGCTGCAATGGCATTGCAGAGGTCGTCGGTTCGAGCCCGACTAGCTCCACTTTCCTTCCCTTCATTCTCGTCGTTCATCCGAGAGGCGGCCATGAGTATCCCTACAGGATTCGAAGTCGGACAGCGCGCGCCGGAGATCGATTTGCCGGAGGGCCGGGGCGGGCGGTGGCGTCTGGGCGATGCGCGGGGCCGCGTCGTGGTGCTGCTGTTTTATCCGGGCGATGAGACGCCCGTGTGCACAAAGCAGCTTTGCAGCGTGCGCGACAATTGGGAACGTTATCAGCAAACCGGCGCCGAAGTGGTCGGCATCAATTCGGATTCGGTGGAAAAACACCGCCGCTTCGCCGAACGCTACGATCTGCCGCTGCCGCTGCTTGCGGATGCCGATGGACGCGTAATCCGCGCCTACGGGATGAAAAACCTTCTGGGCACGCGCCGCGGCGTAGTGGTAATCGATCGCGACGGAGTGATACGCTACCGGAAGGTCGTGCTCCCGGTTTTTCGTCCGAGCGACGACGATGTGCTGACGGCGATCAACGAATGCCAATGAGGAAAGAAACCGCGGAAATGGCGGAAACACGGACGCGGAATTCGCGGAAAGTAAAACCGGACTCATCTAAATCAATCCACAGCAAAATGTTACATACAACGGAGTCCTCAACTGGGTACGCACGCGCCCTCGCGTGCTTGTATTCGCCGCCGAAAGCACGCGAGGGCGCGTGCGTACCCAGCAATGTGTCCCAATGTTTCATGGTCTGATTTGGTTTTTGTGACTCCCGCGGCTCCTTTTTGGTGATTTCCGCGGTTCATTCCCGGTTCTGATTTATATGTCTGATTTCGCCACGCCTGCCCAGGTCAACCAGATGATCAGCGATCTGAGCGTCGAGTTCATTTCGATTCTGGATCTGGACGAACTCATCGAGCGGATCGCACGGCGCGTAAGCGAGGTAATAAACTTCAGGTTTTTCAACCTCCTGCTCGTGGATGAATCGCGCGGCGGGCTTGTCTGGAAAAAAACCATCGGTTATCCGCCCGAAGAAGTTGAACGCCACCGCCTGATTCCATTCGACAGAAGCATCGCCTCGGCCGCGGTGCGCGCCGGACACTCCATCATCGTGGATGATCTGCTCAACGATCATCGCAATCTGCGCGTTCCGGTCGAGGGCGATCAGGAACCACGCTCCGAGATAGCGGTTCCGCTCGTGCTGGTGAGCGATCGCCGGGTAGTAGGCGTATTGACGCTCGAAAGCGTCGAGCCGGGATACTTCAACCGCGATCACGAGCGGTTGCTCAGCGTTCTCGGCAATCAACTCGCCATAGCGCTCGAACACGCGCGTCTTTACGACGAGCTGCGCCAGCGCACGCGCGAGATGAAAACCCTCATCGAAATCGGGCACGAGATTACCTCGATTCTGGATCTCGACCGGCTGCTCAATCACATAGCGCCGCTCCTTGACCGCGTGATCAACTACGAATTCCTGCTCGTGGGATTGATCGACGAGGCGCGCGAAGAAATCGTCTGGCACGTCGAGGAGGGGTACGGCGTGGAGAGCCGCGCGCGCGCGCTGCGTATGCCGGTGTGCGAGGGGATCGTGGGGCGCGCGGTGCGCGAGCGCAGGACGCAGATTGTGGGCGACGTAGCAAACGATCCGGATTATTACGTTGACCAGTCGTGGCGCGGACTCGGCCAGCAGTCGGAGATCGCAGTCCCGCTGATTTATGAGGAGCGCGTCATCGGCATCATCGCGCTCGAAAGCAGTCGTTTGAACGCCTTCAACGAATATCACGCGCGGTTGCTTGAAAGCATCGCCAATCACCTGAGCATCGCCGTAGTCAACGCGCGGCTTTACGCCGAACACGTAGAGCGCGAGCGCAGGCTCGAACGCGAGATACTGATGGCGCGCGACGTGCAGCGCGCGATGATTCCCGAATCACCGCCCGTGCTCAAGGGGTTTGAAATAGCGGCGCGGCTCGAACCGGCGCTCAACCTGTCCGGAGATTTCTACGACTACGTCCCGCTCTCGGACAAGCGCCTCGGGCTGATGGTGGGCGACGTATCGGGCAAGGGGGTGCGCGCGGCGATGGGAATGGCGGCCTCGCGCAGCCTGCTGCGCAGCGTATCGCGGCGCGGTCACGGCCCATCGCGCGTGCTGCGCGATGCAAACCTCAGGCTTTATCGCGATCTCGGAAAGCAACTGCTGTTGACCCTCGTCTACGGCGTGCTCGAGGCCGAAACGCGCACCTTCCAGTACTGCAACGCCGGACACAATGCGCCCGTACACATAAAGGCTTCGGGCCGGTGGCGGACGCTCAGGACGGGCGGATTGTTGATGGGCGTGTTCGACAAGCAGCAGTACAAGAGCGAGACCGTACACCTCGAACGCGGCGATCTGCTTTTCTTCTATACCGACGGACTTGTCGAAGCCCATACGCCGGCGCCCGAACGCCTCGAATACGGCGAGGGAAGGCTGCTCGACCTGCTGCTTGCAAACCGGCACCTGAAGGCTGCGGCGCTCCTCGATCTGGTAATGAACGATGTGAATGCGTTTTCTGCGGGCGCCCATCAGCACGACGATATTACCGTAGTGGTCGTCCGCGTGTTGTAGGAGAGACTTCCGTTTGTTCCGGTTTCATTCGGCTTGTTCCGTATTCTCTCTCAATCCCGCCGGATCGAATCCCTCCAGATTCCGGACTACCCAGTCGGCGGCGGCGAGCGCCTCGGCGGGAAAGCTCGTTGCAACGGCAAGGCAGCGCATTCCGGCGCGGCGTGCGGCTTCGACGCCGGAACGCGAATCCTCGATTACAAGGCATTCAATGGGTGCTATGGGCGGGTGTTCCTCGTATGTTCGGTTGAGTTCATCAAGCGCGCAGAGAAATATCTGCGGATGCGGTTTGGATTCGGTTACGTCGTCGGCTGAAACGACCGCGCCGAAGCAGTCGCGGATGCCCGCAGCCGACAGTACGGCCTCGATTTCGACGCGCAGCGCTCCCGAAGCCACCGCGAGCGGGTAACGCGCCGAGAGGTTGCGGATGAGATCTGCTACGCCGGGAAACAGAGGCGGGCCTGCGGCGGCTACGGCGTCGAGGTAACAGCGGGCCTTGCGCGCAATCAGGCGTTCGATTTCGGCCCCGTCTGCATCGACTCCGGCTTCCATCAGCGCCGTTTGAAAGCAGCGGCGGTCGTCGCGGCCGAGGTACTTTTCGTAGTAATCCCGGTCGGAGATGCGGATGCCGAGTTCCGCCAGCGTGCGGCGGAAGATCTCCAGATGCAGCGGTTCGTCGTCGCTGATGACGCCGTTGAAATCGAAAATGATTGCGCGAGTATGAGTGTTCATGTGCTTTTATTGGGCTTTTATGAAGCTTTCAGGGTGACTTCGGTCGAACCCTGCCGCCGGCTTGAACTGAAGTAGGCGAGCCGGTATGATAGCAGCTTTCCTGCGCCCTGCGGATGTTCACAGCAGTGCAGGGGGCAGGTGCTCAATATCTCAGGTTTGGAGTCGCAATATGCTTCGCTTTTTCGCAAAGTTCCAGCGGTCGCGAAATTTCCTTCTGCTGTTGTTCTGTTTTGTCCTGCTGATAGGACTCGTTATTTTCTACATTCCGAACTACGACTTCAATCCGAATGCGGTCGGAGCGACGGGCAGCGAAGGGCAGACGGTGATTGCCAAGGTAGGATCGCGCGAGATCACGCTCAAGCAGTATCGCAACGCGATCATTTCGCTCGGCTCGCGTTTTGGGCAGGGCAACACTCTGCCGATGTCGACTATGCGGGCGCTTGGCGTGGACAAGGATGCGCTCGATCGGCTGATCGATGAAAAGATTCTGCTGGCCGAAGCCGACCGCCTCAGCATACGCGGCACCGACAGCGACGTAGGCGATCAGGTGCGCCGCTCCTTTGTCGATCCCGATTCGGGGCGTTTCATCGGCGTCGAGGAATACAAGCGCAGGTTGCGTCTGAACGGCGAAGATCTCGGCGAATACGAGCAGAACCTGCGCGATGCGGCCGCAATAATGAAGATGCGCCAGTATCTGGGTTCGGCCGAACAGGTGTCGGAACGCGAGATCGAAGATGCGTTCAAGAAGGAAAACATCAGGGTAGATCTGGTCTATGCGATCATAGATCTGGAAAAAGTGCGAAGCACTTTCAAGCCGACCGAGGCCGAGCTGCGCGCCTTCTACGACGGCCGCAAGGACGATTTCAAGGTGGCCGATCCGGTGCGCAAGGTCGACTACATTTTCATTCCGACCGACGAAGTGGCGAAGACCTTGAAGCTCAGCGAAGAGGATCTGCGCAAGGAGTACGAGGGCAACAAGCAGTTTGAGCCGCGCGCAAGCATCATCAAGCTCAACGTGTTGGCGACGGCGGATGAAGCGACGGTGCGCGCCAAGATCGACGAACTCAATGCGCGCGTGCGCGGGGGCGTGGGCGGTGCGCCGCCCGAGGATTTTGCCGCCGTGGCTCGCGGCAACTCGCAGGACGCATCGGCGTCAAAGGGCGGCGATCTGGGGTTCATCAAGAAGGATGCAAACAGGCCGAACGAATGGCGGCAGCGGGCGCACAGCCTGAAGGTAGGCGACATAGACGGGCCGTTCCGCGACGGGTCGAGTTGGTACATTATGAAGGTGACCGAGCAGCGCGAGGTGCCGTTTGCCGAAATGCGCGCCACGGTCGAAGCGGGACTGCGCAACCGCCGCGCTTACTCGCAGGCCTCGCAGATCGCCGACAGGGCCTACGAAAAGGCGATCGATTACAAGGATCTGCGGAAGGCCGCCGAGGAGATCGGAAAGGAAATCAATCTTTCGGCGGACAGGCTGCTGCGCTCGACGCCGTTTTTCAAGAAGGGCGACACTCTGCCCGACATCGGCAGCAACCCGGCATTCGAGGACGCAGTAGTGGAATTGAAGCAGGGCGACATCGGCGACAAGGTTGGAATTCCGGGCGGTCTGGCCGTTCCGCGCGTTGTGGAAGTGCGCGAGCCGGGCGTGCAGTTGACCTTCGAGGAGGCGCGCAATATGGTCGAGCAGAAGCTGCGGCAGGAGCGCGAGCCGAATCTGGCGCAGCAGAAGGCGCAGGAGTTTCTCTCCAGAAGCGGTTCGGCCAAGAACCTGGAAGCGCTTCTGAAGGCCGAGAAGATCGATGTCAAGTCCGATACGAATTTCAATACGCTGACGGCGCCGGGCGCGGCGCAGGGCGGACTTCAGGCGTTGCAGCAGGCGCAGGCCGCGGCGCGCGATCTGAAGGAAGGCGAGATCGCCAGGGCGCCGATCAAGTTCGGCGCCGGATACCTGATCTTCGGCGCAACCAAGAGGGTCGACGCCGACCTTTCACAACTCCCTGCGGCGCGTGAAGGACTGCGCTCCCGCCTGATAATGGAGCGGCAGTCGATGATCAACGAGTCTTACATAAAGGCTGCGCGCAAACGCTACGAGACTGAAAACCGCATCACGATCTATCAGGACCGCATAGACGACTTCTTCAGCCGGGCACAGTAGCTGGAACTGCGGAAGGGAAGAATAGATAACGGAACAAACGAAATAAGACGGAATTTACGGA
>JAHBSF010000130.1 GCA_019639255.1 Acidobacteriota bacterium
CTACGACAGCGCGGGAGGGTTCAATCCGGCGACATGAACCATCCCGGGTCTGCGCGAGGCCCCAACCCTTCGGTGATTTCAGTTCTATTTCGCGTGTTCCGCGTTCTTTGCCTATAATGCGCAGCATGACGAACGCACTGATTTCCATCGAGGATGTGCGAAAGAGCTTCGGGGCGGCTGCGGCGCTGCGCGGGGTGAGCTTCGAGGTCTGTGAATCGGAGTTGACCGTAATCATCGGCCCGTCGGGTTGCGGCAAATCTACGCTGCTGCGATGTCTGAACGGGCTGGAACTGTTCGACAGCGGGCGCGTGCGCATAGGCGAGTTTACGCTCGAACGCCACAACGAAGCGCCCACGCACGAACTCAACAACCGCCTGCGCCGATTGCGCGAAAGCGTGGGCATGGTGTTTCAGGGCTTCAATCTCTTCCCTCACCTCACCGTGCTCGAAAACGCCGTACTCGCCCCCGTCAACGTAAAAAAAATCCCGCGCGCCGAAGCCGAACGCAATGCGCGCGAACTGCTCGCCAAGGTAGGTTTGAGCGAACGTCTGGATTATTACCCCGCACAGCTTTCCGGCGGACAGCAGCAGCGCGCCGCCATTGCGCGCGCACTCGCGATGTCGCCCAGAGTCATGCTTTACGACGAACCTACTTCGGCGCTCGATCCGGGCCTCGTCGATGAAGTCCTGTCGATTATGCGCAAGCTCGACGACGAGGGCATGACGCAGATCGTCGTTACGCACGAAATGCGGTTTGCGCGCGATGTAGCCGACAAGATCGTGGTGCTGGACGACGGCGAACTCATAGAACACGACTCGCCCGATGTAATCTTCCGCGCGCCGCGCCACAATCGCACGCGCGATTTTCTCCGGAGCTTTCTCTGATGGAAAAATCCTGCTTCCGCCGGTCGCTTTTCATCCTGCTGCTCGTAATCCTTCCGCCCGTTCCCTTCGCTCACGCACAACAATCGCCGCAAAAGGAAATGCGCTGGGGCGGCGATTCCGAAGGGGGCGCTCCGTACGTATTCCAGGATCCGAAAGATCCGCGCCGGACCATAGGCTTCGAGGTGGATATCGCAGCCGCGCTCGCTGCGCGTCTCAATCGCACTCCGGTCTTCGTGCAAAACCAGTGGGATGGTTTGATTCCCGCGCTCCAGCGCGGCAACTACGATCTCGCTCTCAACGGCCTCGAAGTAACCGAAGACCGAAAGACGCAGATCAATTTCTCGATCCCCTACTACGTCACTACGCTGCAACTGAGCGTCCGCGTCGAGCAGGAGGGCATCAACTCCCTGGCCGATCTCAAGGGGCGCACCGTCGGAACGCTCAAGTATTCGCTTGCGCAGCGCGTGCTCGAACGCGAGGGAGGAATTCGCCTGCGCACCTACGACGGCCTCATCAACGCCTACCAGGATCTGGGCTTCAGCCGGCTCGACGCCGTGCTCAACGATTATCCGATTGCGGTTTATTACAGCCGCCCGAATCCGAAGCTGAAATTCGCCGGGCCGCCCATAGAGCGCGTGCTTTATGCAATCGGATTGCGCAGGGAAGACGCCGCGTTGCTCAACGAAGTCAACGCAGCGCTGCTTGAGATGATGAAGGCGGGAGAGCTGCGCGCGATTTATGAAAAATGGGGATTGTGGAACGGCGAAACCGAAGAGATGTTCCGCGAAATGACCGCGCAGCCGCAGGCGCTCGAAGAGTTCACGCGCGCAATCACGGCGGAGCGCACGTGGCGCGATCGATTGCGCCAGTATGCGAGCTATATTCCGATACTTGTGTTTCAGGGCGCGCCGATGACGCTGCTTATATCGGTAGCGGGCATGGCGCTTGCGGTTGTGTTCGGGCTTTTGCTGACGCTGACGAATCTTTATGCGCCGAGGCCCGCGGCGTGGCTGGCGAGGGCGTATATCGAGGTCTTTCGCGGAACGCCGCTGCTGATTCAGCTTTATCTGATTTTTTACGGCCTGCCGAACATCGGCATCAAACTGACGCCTTTGGCTGCGGCAATCATAGGACTGGGATTGAACTACGCTGCGTATGAAGCGGAAAACTACCGCGCCGGGATTCAGGCCATCCCGAAGGGCCAGATGGAGGCCGCCTTATCGCTCGGGATGACGCGCCGTCAGGCATTGCAGCACGTAATCGTGCCGCAGGCTATGCGGCTTGTGATACCGCCGGTAACGAACGATTTCATCGCGCTTTTCAAGGATTCATCCATCGTTTCCGTCATCACGATGGTCGAACTGACGAAGATCTACGGACAACTCGCATCGACCTATTACGACTACATCGGCGTCGGATTGCTCACGGCTGCGATTTATTTTCTTATGGGGCTGCCGTTTGTAAGGCTTGCACGGTGGGTCGAGGCGAGGTGAAGAGAAACAACGGAACAAACGAAAATGAACAGAACACACGGAAAGGATCGGGTTTTTCCGTTTGTTCCGTTCATTTCCGTTTGTTCCGTTGTTTCTCTTCTACCTCACGCCTACGAGAGATACTTCAAAAACGAGAGTGGCGTTTGGGGGAATTGCGCCGCGGCCCAGTTCGCCGTAGCCGAGACTGGGCGGTACGATCAG
This sequence comes from Acidobacteriota bacterium, assembly GCA_019639255.1. GTDB lineage: Bacteria > Acidobacteriota > Blastocatellia > RBC074 > RBC074 > JAHBSF01. The sequence continues at coordinate 2,579 of JAHBSF010000130.1, forward strand.
TTTGCGGCGGCCTCCGACGCGCATCGGAGGAATGCCCTGACCGCCGCCTATGCCGATATCCCAGCCCTTGATTACCTGACCGGCGCCGAGCCGGAACTCAAACACCGGGCTCATGCTATCCTCGTTGGAATCGAACTTCGCGCCGTCGGTGTAGCGGCCCGTATAGCGTACGCGCACGGTTTGATTGAACAGTGGGCGCTGTCCCGAACCAACCTCTATGTCTTCGAACTGCAACCTGGCCTCCGGATCAAGCGTGGGTGCAGGCGCGGGTGCAGGAGTAGGAGACGGAGTCGGGGCCGGTTGCGATACGCAGGAAGATAATACAATAAGGCATACAGAGAGCGAGAGGAGTCGGACGATGTACATCGAGAAGTCTCCACCGAGAATGTGTATTTGGTCGGAAAATGTATAATAGCGGCGGCGCACGCCGTGGTCAAAACCCTGAAAGCTTGCAACCTGGAGAATCCCTTGAAAAAGCCCGAACCCCGCACCGCCCCCCCGTCTGTACCTCCGCTGCGACTGGCAGTCGAGTTGCGCGAGACCAGGATCGTAGCCGCGCTCGTCGATGAGCGCGCACGCAGGATCGCAGCAGGCGAAATCGAGGCGCCGCCGTCGAGCGCACGCGCGGCAGCAGGAGCAGCGGCGCGATTGATGATTGAAATCGCCGGTGCGCCGGAACGCCGGGGAAGGACTATCGACGCCATAGGCGTAGCCGTACCGGGCTGGGTAGATCCAGCGGACGGGCGGTTGACGGTTCCGGGGCGCACCGGATGGCTGCGGATTGCACTCGGAGAGATGATCGAGCGAGAACTTACCGTCAGCGGAATCGATCTGGGTTCGCCGCCCGATCGGAAGCATCATCGCGCCGAACGCCGCAATTCCGCGCATCCGTCGATATCGATGCACGCGCGCGCGGCGGCGCTTGTAGCGGCCGAGGCGTGGGCCGGCGCAGCGCGTCCGTCGCGCAACGCCGTTTATATGGACATCAGCGACCGCATAGAAGCCGGGCTCCTTGTTGACGGGCGCGTGCTGGGCGGCGCGGCCGGGCGCGCAGGCGCGGTCGGATGGCTCGGACTGAGCGAGCAGTACCGCGAGGAATTCGCCGCGCGCGGATGTCTGACGTTCGAGGCCGGACGCTCGGCGCTTGTAAGGCGCGTTATCGAATCCTGGACGGGAGGAACCGCTTCCCTGCTCGAACGTCTGAGCGCCGCGGACGCTTCGCAGATTTCGCCCCTTATGGTGCTGCGCGCGGCAAAGGCCGGAGACGCGCTGGCCGAGCGCGTGCTCAAGGATATCTGCAACTGGATCGGACGCGGAGTGGCGGATCTGATATCGACGCTTGCGCCGGATGTCGTAGTGCTCGGCGGAGATTTCGGAGGTGCGCTAAAACCGTTTTACGGCGAACTGCGCCGCGAAGTGCGCCGATGGGCGCACCCTGCGGCCGTCAGACAGTGCCGCGTAGTGCCGGCGGCTCTCGGCGCCGACGCTGCCGTGATCGGCGCTGCTCGCCTGGCTGCTCAAAAAGAAGAGAGATGACGGAACAAACGAAAATAAACGAAACAGACGGAATTACCGATCCATTCCGTCTGTTTCGTTTATTTTCGTTTGTTCCGTTATCTCTCTTTCCGTTACCGCGAATCGGGTCTGCGCTTGAGCACAGGGCGTTCGGCCGGAGGTTCCGATCCGGATTCGGACGGATCATCCGGAGGATCGGCGCTTGCCGGACGGCGCTTGAGCGTGGGCCGCTCGGGCGCATCGCCCGCGTCTGCGTCCACGGCGTCATCGCTTTGGCTTGCGGGACGCCGTTTGAGAGTGGGACGGCCCGGATCATCGTCGCCGCCTCTGGGTCCGCGCGATGACGCGCTCAGCGTCGATATGCGCGACTTGACCTGGTTGAATTCCGAGCTGCTGAACTGATACTCGCCGCGCTCGGGAAAACGCACCAGAAGCTCCTGCACTTCCTTGATGCGGTCGCCGGTCATCGGGTGCGTGCTGAAGAGTTTCGACAGCGTGCCCGGCTTCTTTTTGTCCCTGGCCTGAAGCTTCTCAAAAAAACTCACCAGCGCGTTCGGATCGTACCCCGAAGCCCACATATACTGCGCCGCAAGACGGTCGGCTTCCTTTTCAGCGCCGCGCGAAAACTTCAGAAAACTGAGCGGCACGGCAAGGCCCGCAGCCTGCTGTATCGCGTAGCCGCCCCATCCGCCGAGAAATATCAGCGGGATCGAGGCCAAATTCAGAAACTGCCCCTTCGAGGCCTGCTCCATTCCGTGACGCGCCGCTACGTGCGCAATCTCGTGCGCGAGCACTCCGGCCAACTCCGCTTCGTTTTCAGCCGCCTCGATCAGCCCGCGATGGACGTAAAGGTATCCGCCCGGCAGGGCAAACGCGTTGACATCGTTCGAATCAATCACCTTGATCGTAAACGGTACCTTCGCGTCGGAGTTCAACACCAGATTCTGCCCGATGCGGTTGACGTACTCGGCCACAACCGGATCGTTGATGATCCGCGACGAGCGATCCACTTCAGACGCAAGCTGACGCCCGATTGCGACCTCGCGCTCGACCGAATAGAACTGCATCTGCCCCTTGTTGATGTCGCGCTTGCCGATCAGCAGCGGATTGTCCTTGTCGCTGAGGGGCTTGGCCTGCTGCCCGAACACGGGCGCAACGGCCACCGCCAGTACAAGACCGAGCGCTGCAATACTACGCATAAATCCGATCTTCATCCTCTCTCCCCCTTTCGGGCCCCTCATCGGACCTCTTTCGGGTTTGCAAGGGCGGGTTAGTATTACTCTACGCCCTCGCTCACTTCCTTTGCAACGTCTTAGATGAACCACACCTTCGGATGGTTGACGAAATCGGGGAAGATTACAGGGATATAACCTTAGAGCGGGTTAAGAACAGGCGCGGAATTGGCGAAAATCAGTGGGGGCGGAGAATGCGGGAAGGAATCCACCATTCCCGCGTTTTCCGCCGTGATTGCTTCATTGCGGCCGAGCGGTTGTCGTTTACCGCCTATCGTTTGACGATTTCGACGCGGCGGTTTTTTGCGCGTCCATCTTCGGTGCGGTTGTCGGCTATGGGGCGATCCTGTCCATAGCCGACGGCTTCGAGGCGGCCGGCGTTGATGCCCGCGGCTGCCACGGCTGCGGCTACGGCTTTGGCGCGTGCATCGGACAGCGTTTTGTTGATTGCCGGCGTCCCCGTGTTGTCGGTATGCCCCTCGACGCCTACGCGCAACGCCGGTCGCTTGTTGAGCAGTTGGACGATCTCGTCGATGACCGGGCGCGATTCGGGCAGTATCTCGGCCTTGCCCGTTGCAAAATGAATATCAAGCGCTATGAAGCCGTCCTTGTCGATCGCAGCGGCCATGGCGTCGGCCGTGATGACCTGCGTCATCGGTTCGCCTTCGACTATGTGCAGAAAGTAATGACGGCCCGCGTAACTTGCCGACGCCTGCACCTCAGCCCATACCTCGACGCCGTTGCGGGTGACCTTCATCACGCTGGCGTTGTCGTCCGAATGCACGATTACGCCGCCTACGGCCTTGATCGCATTTTCGTAGTTGCGACGGATTGCCAGACCGCCCGGATGCTGTTTGGGGTCCTTCAGATAGTAATGAATGCGCGTGTATTTGCCCTCGCGGGCCTGCGGCGGACGGGTTCGGAATCTGTAGGAAGCGAAGCCCTGCTGCTGGTAGTTGGAGATCGAATAACCGGGCATCCGGTTGGGAAACAGCGGATGGTCGGAGCTGCCCCGGACGTCTTCCTGGATCGTCGTAGATACAGTGGAACCCAAAAACGCCGGGTTGAATACAACGGTGAGTGCGAATATCAACGAGACAGCGAGATTCATCTGCAAGCCCTCCGGTTATGATTTCGCCGACAGCCCTCCGGACCGAATCGTTTGGGTACGATACCGGCGGCGGTCGTCATCGGCGAAGAAAATCAAGGATGTTTTTTGCTATCGCTTCGGGTTGTTCGGGCAGTAGCGCGTGCCCTGCCTTCGGGATTTCTATGACCTGGATGCGGGCGCCGTATTGTCTGAGCAGGTAGTCGGAGTTTTCGCGCGGCGCTACCGTATCTTCCGCGCCCTGCAGCACGAGTATCTTCGCCCGGCCTCCGGCAAGCCACTCCGATGCGGGCGTTGCAGCATTGGCGGCGGTCTGATACGCAGCTACGTCCTTATACCAGCCCGACTCCCACACGGCAGGATCGTTGCCCTCGGCGAAAAACGCGAGCTTTATTGCGGCCATACGCTCGCTGCGCGGAAGGTCTTCGTTGAAGCAGTTCATCAGCGCCTGCCGGATTTCGGTTTCGATCGGCTTGTAGCCGCCGGCGGCGATCAGCACTATTTTATTGACCAGTTCCGGATGGTAGGTCGCCACGGCGCGCGCGAGCCGGTTGCCGAATGCGTGGCCGACGATCGTCGCCGGCCGGTCGCCGACGGCCCGGATGACGGCGGCTACGTCTGCGGCCAGATCGCGCATGGTCAGGTTTTCGGTCGGGCCGGCGCTTCCGCCGATGCCGCGAGGTTCGGGCAGAACGACGCGAAACCCGTCGCCCGCCAGACGCGCGCTGAGGTCGCGGAAGTCTTCGACCGAACGCCCGAGCGACGGCAGCACAACTACGGTTTTACCCTCCCCGATGAATTTTACCTGAATGCGCGCCGGGCCGTTTGCGACCATCATCTCGCGTTCACCGGCTTTCGCGACCGCCCGCCGCTGTACCGCACTCGGCGGCAACGACGATGAAAAGAGAGTTGCAAACGCGACGGCTGCAATCGGAAGGGCGAAAAGGCTGCTCATCGTATGTCCTCCGGATACCTGCCGGATACTTGCCGGATACTTGCCGGATGCCTGCCCGGCATCTGCCGGGCGCTTCGATTCTGCGATTACGAAGTCGGTTCCCGAGAGCACCCCCGGGGTGATGACGCCCGAGATCGGACAAAAAGCGCCTGGAAGTATACGTCGCTGCTGTCCCGATCTCAATTCAAAGTTCCGGGCGCCGGCTTGAGCGGGATCGGTCGCAATGGTAGTATCGCGCGGCTGAAATCCTCAAATCACCATACGATACTGACGACCGCATACGGACGACGCATAAGGATGAAATGAACCCTGATCCTGGCGCCGGGGGAGCACACAACGAGACTGCGGACGCGCACACGGCGCGCAGGGCATTGCTGCTGAAATGGGCAATAGTCATTGGATCGGGGCTGGCCATAGCGCTCGCTCCGGTTCCGAGCGGCATCACGGTGGATTCGTGGCGGCTGTTTGCGATCTTCGTCGCGACGATCGTGGGTTCGATACTGCGTCCGGTTCCGGGCGGCGCGATGGTATTGATCGGCATCGCGGTCGTGATACTGCTGCGCGTTATGCCGGTCAACCCGGCCATAGTCGGGAATGCAAACATCGAAACGGTGCGCATAAAGCAGGCGCTCGGCGGATACGCCGATCCGGTTGTCTGGCTGGTGCTCGCCGCATTTTTTATGTCGCGCGGCATGCTCAAGACGGGGCTCGGCCGCCGCATCGCGTTCATATTCATCCGCGCCATCGGCAGACATTCCCTGGGCCTCGGCTACGCGCTCATCGGCACCGATCTGGTGCTCGCCACGTTTATTCCGTCGAACGGCGCGCGCGCGGGCGGCATACTGTTTCCCATCACCAAATCCATAGTCGAGGCCTACGATTCGAAACCCGGCCCGACCGCACGCCGGCTCGGCGCGTTTCTGATGCCCTTCATGTATCAGTGCGACGTCATCATATGCGCGATGTTCCTGACGGGGCAGGCGGGCAACCTGCTGATACAGAGGTTCGCGCAGCAGGCTGCCGGAATAGATCTCAGCTACACGATGTGGATGCTGGGCGGCATAGTTCCGGGTCTTGTATCGCTGATGGTGATTCCGCCGCTGCTATATCGGATAAATCCGCCCGAGATACGGCACACGCCGCGCGCGCGGGAAATCGCGCAGCAGGAACTCGAGCGCATGGGACCGATGAAGTGGCAGGAAAAGATGATGCTGGCGGTATTCGCGCTCGTGGCCTCGCTGTGGACTACGACGAAGCTGCACGGCATCGACTACTCCGCGGTAGCGATGCTCGGCATATGCGTACTGCTGCTGTCGCAGGTGCTCGACTGGGAAGACGTGCTCAGGGAGCGCGGCGCGTGGGATGTATTCATATGGTACGGCGGGATGGTAAGGCTTGCGGAGGCGCTCGGCGAAACGGGCATCACGAAGCGTTTTGCCGAGGCTGCATCGGATTTTACGGTGGGATGGAAATGGGGCGCGGCGCTGGCGCTGCTGGCGCTGCTGTATTTTTACGCGCACTACGCGTTTGCCAGCATATCGGCGCACGCGCTGGCGATGTATACGCCGTTTCTGCTCGTGACGATTGCGGCCGGAGCGCCCGCAGGGCTTGCCGCGCCGATGCTGGCCTACTTCTCGAATCTCTCGGCTTCGCTGACCCACTACGGTACGACGCCCGGACCGATATACTTCGGCGCAGGCTACGTCTCGCAGCAGACCTGGTGGCGTCTCGGTCTGATTACCTCGGTTCCCAATATCATCATATGGACCGTGGTCGGAATTGTGTGGTGGAAGGTCATAGGCTTCTGGTAGGAAGAAGAAGAAGAAGTGCTGAGTGCGGGGAAG
>JAHBSF010000131.1 GCA_019639255.1 Acidobacteriota bacterium
CGGCTGAAAAACTCAAAGAACTTTGTTTACAGCATACTGAGCGGTGAGCCGGATTTATTCACACTGCCAAAGCGAGCTCGCGCCCAATCGTAAATCCCAATCATCCCGACGGCGCTGTAGATCAGGATGAAAGGACGCCCCGGAACGGAGTATCTGGGTTCTATATGGAAAATGAGATGGACGGCAGTCAGGTAAACGGGGAACAACCATAGCGGCCATTCTTCAGGCAGCCGTCTCCATCTCAGTAAAATTCCCGGGATTGCACACAGAACCAGCAGCACGTAGTGCAATTGCATAAAACGGTGAAATACTCCCTGCTGAAGGGCCTGTGGTGAAAAATCGCACGTGCTCCATAGATAGGCAACCCGAATCGGAATACTCTTGATCACCTGTGTTGGAGTGAGCCGCCGGAATACCTCGACGGTGCTTTGCCGGAAATCTTCACCGAGCAGCATCTCCTCAACCACAGAGGGAGGAACACCGGCTTTAATCAGCGGGATCGTAGCAGCATCCGAGTTGACCCGCTTTGATATGGCTTCCCGCCTCGTTCGCATTTCGGGAAAGTAGCGTTCCTGCCACTCCGTGGCAGTAAAGGCATAACTGATCTCGCCGTTGTACTGAAGCGCGGAAAAGTACAGGCTTTCTCCGCTACCGGCGCCAAGGGCGGGGGTTCCCGTCAAAAACATATTTCTCACCAGCCAGGGAGATAAAATCAGCGCAAAACCAAAGACTGCCGCCGCCACGGCTGCCCACAATCCGCCGCGTCTGTCCTGCTTTGTACCAAACACCATCGTCAAAAAGAGTCCAAGAACGATCACCGGCAAGCACAAGACCATCGAAGGACGAACCAACGCCAGCGCGCCTGAAGCTATTCCCAATCCAAAGCCCAAGGTAAATACTGAACCGCCAGCCCGGTATTTCTCGACAATCAGGATGAGCCCGACCGCGATGCAGGTGGTCAGAACTTCAGTCAGATGAAAAGCAGCGAGGAAGACCACAGGAGGATACGTCGCAAAAAGCAGCGAACTCAATTTCGCAGTGCGAGCGTCGAAACTGGAAAGAACAAGTCGAAAAAGCCAGTAAGCCGTCAAGAAAACGAGTAAGAACTGCACCACTCTAACCAGCGGAATGGAATATCCGCCGATGGAATAAATCAAGGCGAGGAAAGCGGAATATCCCGGGGGTCTGTACAGGCTCGGTTCAATCGGAAGGGCGGTTGAGTAAGAAACCTTGAAATACTTCGAGAGATTCACCGCTACCTGATGATAGCTGTTTCCGTCCCCTCCCAGAATGTCTGCATGCCACTGCCCCAGCAGAAACAGTACGAGAATGGCTTCGAGAGCGACGATCATGAGAATGATCGCCGGAAAACGCCGCATCCATACTGTTGTAGCAGCCATCATCATTACTCAAGCTTCTCAACCACAACGCCGGCAACAAGGCCTTCAGGCGCCAACTTCACACCAAGCACCCCCTCGTAGACTCCTGCATATCGCGGCCCGCCCACTCCATCCAGCGAAAGCGCGCTGCGTGCATACTCACGACATACCCGCGCCGTCTCCGGCTCATCCATCAACTCCATCACCTCCCCCGCCGCACGGCGGTATTCCCTTTCCGAAAAATCCTCCAACACCACCCCTATACCATTACCCTTCATCATACTGTCCCCGTCGCCCACACCCGCATTCACCACAACCGGCAACCCGGCCGCAAGATATTCCCCGATCTTCGTGGGCGACGACGCCCTCTTTGAATTGCACGCGCGAATCAACGATATCCCCGCATCCGCCGACGCAAGCACCAACGGCAAATCCTCCGGCTTTGCAAAACCTATATCGTAACTTTCTTCCGGTACACCATACTTCTCAAACGCACTGCGCATCTCTCCGCCGTCACCCTGAGTCAATACCTGAAAAAACAATCGCGGCTCCAACTCTCTCGCCGCTGCAAAAAACCGCGCCATCTCCTCCGGCATATACCACAGCCCGAGTTTTCCGACGTAAACAATCACGCGGCGATCGGTCCAGCCCCGCTTCCCGCGATACGCCGCACGCATACCGTCGCCGATGTCAAACCTCTTCACATCCACACAACATGGAATGACCGTTATATCCTCGTCGCGTCCCTTCAGCTCCGGCTCATCGCGCACCAGATCCCGCTTGATCCGCTCCGTCAGCATCACCAAAGCATCCGCTTCGCGAAAAAAAGCCCGTTCCATTCCCTTCGTCAACCTGTATTTCAATCCGCCTTCGCGCCAGTGCCCGCCATCCACATATTCCTCTGCAAGCATCCCGCGAAAATCAAACAGAAACTTCACCCCCAGCATCCGCTTCAACGCCCACGCCATCACAGCAGGCACGTGGCTGCGCGCGTGCACAAGCCCTATCCCGTATCTACGACATATACGCGCGGCATACACTGTTCCCGCCGCAATGTCGTACAGCGTAGCGGGCAGCGACGGGCGGCTGTGATACCGCAGCGAGTGCCACTTGACGCCCGCTTCCTCAAGCCTCCGCCGATGCCGCTCGCGTTCTTCACGGCTCAAACGTTTGCGCTCGAACGTAAGCAGATGAATGCGGCAACCGCGCCGCGCAAGCGCCTTCAGATACGCGACCACCTGCGTTTCCACCAGCGGTTCGTCAAGGTTGTAATAGCAGATGTAGAGCGAGGCGCGTTCCATCAGATGAAAACCGCGCTTTCTCTTTTTCGCGACCTATTCAACCGGCGCCGGGGATAATCCAGATACCTGACAAAATTGCGCGGCGACATACATACGCCCTTCACCGCGTGCGTGAAAAACTTCCGGTATTCACCCGCAGCGAAAAACCCGCCTGCGAGCACCGTATGCAGATTGCCGTAACACCGCCATCGCCCGATCGCCGGCGGCTGCTCTTCATCGCCGAACGCTTTTTCATATGCCAGCAGCATATCGTGCTCCATAGCGCGCACGTTGCCGTGCATATTCGCACCGTGCCGCCGGTATTGCAGCAACACGCGATCTATAAATCCGATTCGATATCCCGCGGCAATCCTGTAATAAAGATCCCAGTCCGCCGAAGTCGACAATCTCTCATCGAATCCTCCGACCTCTTGAAACACCCGGCGCGGAATCATCACGCCGCTTCCCCCGCCCAGGATCACCGGACCGTCAAAGAGCAGCATATCTTCCGCAACCCATCCTTCACGCCCGTCCAGATGCGCATTCAGAACCGCGCCATCGGCGTCGATCTCCTCAAAACCCGCGTGCACGAGCCCCAGATCGGTTTCCGCCTCCAGCCGCGCAGCCTGACGCTCCAGCTTTTCCGGCAGCCATCTGTCATCCGAATCCAGAAAAGCCAGCGCATCCCCCGTCGCCGTGCGCGCGCCCGCATTGCGCGCAGCGGCAACGCCGCGATTCGCCTGGCGCATCGCCCTGATACGGCCCTCAAAACCGGCCAGCACCCGCGCCGTCCCGTCGCTCGATCCGTCGTCTATGACGATCACTTCGCGCGGCGGCAGCGTCTGCATCAGCGCGCTCTCGATCGCTTCGCCGAGGAAACTCGCCTGGTTATACGTTGGAATGATGACCGAGACGCCCTGCATCCGACTCCGCCGCCCTTTGCTTCAAGGTGACGAGCCCCGCCCGCCAGCCGCGAAAGATGTAAATCCCTATAAGCATCCGGTACATCGGCCACAGCAGCCGATCCGGCAAGCCCGCTTTTTCGCACAACGTTATCGCGCTTTCGCACGCCCCGGTCATCGCATCGCGCGCAAGCAATGCCTTGATCGCCTTCCTTGCGGCCAGTTTCAACCCGTCTCCCGATGCGATGTATCCATTGACGCGGACAATCGCCGCGCCGCCGTGAATGTCGGGATACTTGGCGCAAAACAGCACCGTATCGTGCGCGCCGCGCATCTGCGCCCGGCAATACCGCTTCAGATCTCCGGCCTGATCGTTGTGGATGCAGGTAATCGAATCGTTGTAAAGAAAACGCACGCCGAACCCCTGAATGCGATGCGCCCAGTCCTGATCCTCGCACGCATTGGCGAACTGCTCGTCGAACGGCCCGATGATCTCGTAATCGCGCCGCGGCAGCGACAGATTGCGCGCGGTCGGAGCACCCATCTCCCACACGCCTTCACCCACCGCCCGCGACTTCCTGCGATCCGTAAACCCGCTTTCCAGGCTGTCCAGATACCTCCCGAACGCGGTCCCGGTCAACGAGTCGAGCTGCTCGAACCCGCCGACGATCCAGGAGTCCGGAAACCGCTCGTGCGTTTCCAGATGCATCGCGATGAAATTCTCCGGCACGATCAGATCGTCGCTCACCAGTATCAGATACCGCCCGCGCGCCCGCCCGAGCGCCAGATTGCGCCCACCCGATATGCCCCTGTTCTCTTCACACCTCAATACCGTCAACGCACACGGCAATACGATCCCTTTCGCAACCTCGTAAGTATCATCCGTCGAACCGTTGTCGACTACGATCACTTCGTATGAACCCGGATCGAGCGTCTGCCGCCCCAACGCATGCAGAGTCTTTATGAGCGCTTCGCACCGGTTGTAGCTGGTGATGATGACGCTTGCGAGCATTTCGTTATCGGCCCTGAATCAAAGAAAAGAGAGATAACGGAACAAACGAAATAAGACGAAACAAACGGAAATATTCAGCTTTTCCGTAATTTTCGTTTTATTTCGTTTGTTCCGTTATATACCGCTCATACACATCCTCGTACCCGCGCATCATACGTTCAAACGTAAAAACCGAAGCGCTTCCCCGCCCTGCTTCGCCCAGTCTGCGCCTCAACCCGGAATCTTCCAGCACGCGCACAACACCCTCGCCGAGCGCCGCCGCATCCTTCGGCCGCACGAGCAACCCCGTCTTCTCGTCAGTCACCACTTCGGGAATCCCGCCCGTAGCCGCCGCCACTACGGGCCGCCCCAGGCTCATCGCTTCGAGCGCCGCAAATCCGAACGATTCCGCAAGACTCGGCATAACCACCACATCCGACGCCGCGATAAGTTCCGGTATGTCGTTGCGCCGCCCCAGAAACTCCACCGCATCCCTCACTCCCGCACGCACCGCGTCCGCTTCAACCTCCGCCCGGTGCGGCCCCTCACCCGCAATCAATACCCTTACTCGCCCTGCTCGCGCCCGTATCGCCGGCAACGCATAAAACAGATACCTGTGCCCCTTTTCCTCGTGCAATCGCCCGATCATCAGCAGCACCTTCTCATCACCCAACCCCAGCTCCCTTCGCACCGCGTCAACCGCTTCAGCAGTCGGCGTGCGCAGCGGCTCCATCCCGTTATGCACTACCGTGATCTTTTCAACAGGCGCACCCTCGACCTCGACCATGATCCGGCGCGTAGCCTCCGATACCGCGATTACGTGGTCGGCGCGCCGCGCGCACCACGCATCGATGCGCGTATGCCACCGCTTGCCCAACCTGATGTTGTGATCCGAATGATGCCGGGTGAAAACAAACCCGACGCCCGCCATACGCGCGGCCATCAATCCCACGAACGTAGGATCGAAACAGTGCGCGTGCACGATTGCGACTCCTTCCCGTTTCAACAGGCGCGACAGACGCACGATCGCCGCCATATACCGCCCGCGCGACGCGGCGTCGAGCGAAAACGTATGCGTATCGAGTTGGCGCATTGCGCGTTGAAGCGCGCCTTCGGGTGCAAGCGACCCGATCATTACGGGGAACCGCCTGCGATCGCAGCATCGCGCAATCGACCGGAAGTACGCCGTCTCGATATTTGCGTCTATCAGATGGCAGATTGAAAAAGGTCCGGATATCACTGATCAGGTAAGCGTAGAATCGGCTGTATCGACGCATCGCGCGCGCTCGCACAGGGCCATCCTCATCTTCAGTTGCTCCACAACAGAACGCCCTCCCGTTCAACGGCCCGTCGCAACTCCGGCGCGCTCGTCCGCAAATCCACCAGATCAACCTTCAAAGGAATGTTGGATTCCTCCATCCGCTCGCGCGCCAGACTCAGTTCCCGGTCAATCGCATCTTCAGCATACACGCCGAGATCAATATCCGAAACCGGACCGGCATCGCCGCGAGCGCGCGAGCCGAACAGGTAAACACGGCACTTCTTCCCGTCCAGCGCTTCGCGCAATATCGCCGCCAGATCATCCAGATATCGAGGGATTCTACTGTCGCTCGCTGCATACATCATATTCATCTTGAAGAAAGATAAGAGAGATAACGGAACAAACGAAATGAAACGAAAAGAACGGAAAAGTTGAATATTTTCGTCTGTTCCGTCTTATTTCGTTTGTTCCGTTATCTCTCTTATCTCTCTTATCTCTCTTTCCTCCTAAACCGGGAATTGCTGCTTGTCCGACGATGCGCCGTACCTGCGCAACCCTTCCCTCACTCCCTCAAAAATCGCCGCCGCCACCGCAACGTCATACGCCCGCCGGTTCCACCCACTGTCGGGCATCAACATCTCGGTCAACCGGCACCACAACCTTACAAGATCGCGCCCGGGCCGCGCAGCAAGCATCCGCTTCACCGCTTTTTTTGCAATCAGCCTCGTACCATCCCGGCGCCAGTCAACCGGAGAGTTTTCCCTTACCATCCCGGCGCGAGGACTCGCATCGCCGTATTCGCGCCACAGCAGCACATCCGAGATGCTGTAAAGGCGCTGCCGCTCGCAAAACCTTTCAAGCGATACCGCCCAGTCATTATGCAGCGCAACGATCCCCGGATCATACATCACCCGCACCCCCGCACTCCGCGCGCGCAATCCCAGTTCCCAGTCCTCGCAACTCGCAATCGTAAACCTTTCGTCGAATCCTCCAAAACGCGCAAAATCCGCCGCCGGCAACGACAGGTTCGCCGCCGTAATCCCCCCGGTTTCAACGACGCCGTTTCGGCCCTCCGCATCATTGAACGCTTCCCACAACGCATCCCGGTAACGCCCGAACGGCGTACGCCGCAGCTCCTGCGGATGCACTACGCGCCCTACCACCCAGCATCCCGTATGCGCTCTTAAAGTCTCTATGTGACGCCGCAGAAAATCGCGCTCGACTATGATGTCGTTGTCGATGAATATCAGAAATTCGCCGCGCGCCTCGCTCGCTCCCCGGTTGCGCGCCGCAGCAGGCCCCGAATTTTCCTGCCGTAAACACGACACGCGCACGCCGCTGCGCTCCGACTCCCTCTCTACGATTGCACCTATATCCTCGTTCGACCCGTCATCCACCACGATCGCTTCCCATCGATCCGCCGCATAATCGCAGCGCCCGAGCGCGGCAAGCGTTTCGGCAAGCGCCGCCCCGCGATCATACGTCGGAACAACCACGCTTACATCCATCGTCGCTTCCATGCATGCACAGCCTCAAACGCTCCGTATCCAACCCACGTCGCCGCCCACAACCCCCATACCTTCGGATCGGCGATCATCGAGGGACGTATCCCCACCGCGCGGCGAATCCCGGCGCGCGCGGCCTTCGGAAACCCGAGCCTGCACATCTCCTCGGCAAAACACCACGTCCTGTGCGCTACCTGCCCGATCGCCCTCGACCGCAGCGCGTGCAAATCCGTGCGACCCGCCGGTATCAGCCGGAATACATCGTTCATCATCCACATTTCGTCGCTGCCGTTGCGCGCCGTAGCCATCACGCCCGTCGTGCCGCTCTGCGCGTGCTGCCTGTAAATACCGAGTACTTCCGAAATATAAGCCGCCGGCGCGCACAACGCCGCGCGAATCCACATATGCCAGTCTACGCCCCATACGATGTGTTCGGTAAACCTCCCGACTTCGTCGTAAACGCCGCGCCGCAGCATCACCCCGCACGGATTGACTACGCAGCCGTCCAGCAGCAACCGCCGCAACAAATCCTCTTCGCGGTCCACGCGGTCTTCGTCATAGAGTCGCTGCACGTGCAGAGGCGCAAGATCCGTATCCGCGTGCTGCACCGTGCAGTGAACGAGTCCGACATCGGTATGCGCATCGAGCACAAGGGATGCGCGCCGGATGAACGCCGGCTTCAGCAGGTCGTCTGCGTGCAGGAGCACCACGTAATCGCCGCGCGCCAGATCCAGACACCGGTTCCAGTTCGCCGCCTGCCCGACAAGAGTTTCATACCGCACGAGGCGAAAATGCGGATCGCCCGCATAGTTGCGCATCAGTTCCGGCGTTTCATCGGTCGATGCGTTGTCGCATACGACTACTTCAAAATCGTCATAGTCCTGCGCAAGCGCGCTCTCGACGGCCGCGCAGAGGAAACGTGCGGAGTTATAAGTCGGGATGCAAATGCTGACTTTTGCGCGGGCTTCGGGCAAATCAGTTCCGTAGATATCGCTCGTTGTATTCGATGCCATGCCGATTCAGGAAAATGACGATCTCTTCCGTGTAGGGTCGACGTATGTGATGGCGCTCCTGACCATCGATGTACGCGGCGATGCGCGAGACGACGGCACGGCTGACGCTGAACGCCGCATACCCGGGCTGCCAGGCAAAGAGAGTTTTCATCGGCCAGGTTTCGTGAACCCAGCGCGAGGAATTGGTTTTAAGGGTACGCACTGCATCGGAGAGCGAGATTGTAGGCGGCAACTCTATGAGGAGATGGACATGATCGGAAATCCCGTTGATTGCCAGAGCCCGGCCTCCGAGTTCACGAACGATTCCGCCGAGATAGGCATGCAGGCGCGGTTTGATATCGGAATCAATCTGCGGGCGGCGGTCCTTGGTACTGAAGATTATATGCACAATTAGATTGGTGAAGGTTTGCGCCATGTTCCTTCGCCCTTTCAGGGCTTGGTGGTTTCACGATTCGTGCACCCGGGGCGCCGCGCCAAAGACTACGGATCTGACGCCGATTCGCCGCTATTACAACAATGAAACAGACCAGGCCCGGTTAAATTTCCCGTCTTGTACTCATGTTGCAAAAAACAGCAAAAAGCATGCACCGGGAACAAAAAAACTTCGCTGCAAACCAACCAATACATCCAATCCGGCCGCCCGTATCTCCCATACAAGCCGCCTGTATCTCCCATACAAGCTCGCATCTCCCATACAAGCCCCGGAGGGGCGAAAGATCTGTAGCCCAGGGCGTAAGCCCTGGGTAGGCGTGGAAAAATCCCGTAAGCCCCGGAGGGGCGAAAGATCTGTAGCCCAAGGCGTAAGCCCTGGGTTGGCGTGAAAATATCCCGTA
>JAHBSF010000132.1 GCA_019639255.1 Acidobacteriota bacterium
CGAATCGACAAGCGAACTGGCAACGCCGGCAAGCGATCTGCAAGCGCCCGGCACGGCGCCTCTTTTCAAACAGGCGATCGAGGAGATGATGCTCACGCGCAAGGTGCTCACCGAACAGGGCGGGCAGGTCCTTGAACGGCTTACTCGCGTCGAGGAGCGGTTGGACCGTTTCGAGAATGAAATCCGCAAGGAGATGCGGACCCTCGGCAATAGGCTCGATCTGGTAGTCATCGAAATCAGCAAGATTCAGGCCCAGGGGCGAGACCTGGAGCAGCGAGTGACGGAGCTGGAGCAGAAGCCGGCGTGATGAATCGCCCCGGGAATAAATTCGGAGGCTTTACGCCGCCTGTGGTAAAATCTCAAACCGCAAGTCGTCTATCGACAGCCAGGCCACCCGGCAGGTATTCGATATGCAAGGGAGGCGATATCATATGGCCGATGACAACACTCAGAACCCCAACGGCGGCGGCAGTCTCGAACAACTAATCAGAACGCGGTTCGATGCGATGGATCGGCGCCTGGACGCAATGGATACGCGTATAGGCGCAATAGAAACACGTCTGGACACAATAGAAACACGTCTGGACGCAATAGAAACACGTCTGGATGCAATGGATGCGCGTATAGGCGCAATAGAAGTACGCCTGGACGCTATGGACGGGCGTCTGGATGCAATGGATGCACGCTTCGATGGAGTAGATGCGTATCTGGGCGGGTTCGACACCCGGCTTACTGCTCTCGAAGCAACAGTCGATGATCGTCTTCGCGAAACCCGCCCGATTTGGGAGAAGGCGCTTGCCGAAATCAGTAGCCTTACGGCTACCGTCAACCACCGCTTCGATGAGGTGGATCGCCGGTTATCGACCGTGGAGGGCAGCCTCGGGCTGCTTGTTGAAGATGTCCACGCGGTTCGCGCCAGACAGCGATCTCTCGAACGCAGGGTTGCGGATCTGGAACAGAAACCGGCCTGACCTGGGAAGACCGAACGCGGAAAGTTGCATAATCAAACGGAAATAGACGAAAACTACGGAAATCCTCAAACTTTTCCGTTTGTTCCGTCCATTTCCGTTTGTTCCGTTATCTCTCTTTTCTCCTAAACCGGGAATTGCCGTCGCTCAGTCGAGCGCAGTTTCGTAGCGTTTGAGTTCGAGTTTGGCTACTGCTTCGCGGTGGACTTCGTCGGGGCCGTCAGCCAGCCGCAGCGTGCGCGAGCCGGCCCAGGCCTTGGCGAGCGTAAAGTCCTGCGACACGCCGCCGCCGCCGTGCGCCTGAATCGCACGGTCGATTACGCGCAGGGCCATGTTCGGCGCCACGACCTTGATCATCGCAATTTCCCTGGCCGCCACCTTGTTCCCTACCCGGTCCATCATATCCGCCGCCCTGAGCACCAGAAGGCGCGCCTGCTCGATTTCCATTCGCGAATTGGCGATATCGGCGCGGATCGTGCCCATTTCGGCGAGCGTCCGTCCGAAAGCCACGCGCGACCGTGCGCGCCGGCACATCGCGTCGAGCGAGCGTTCCGCAACGCCGATCAGCCGCATACAGTGATGAATACGGCCGGGCCCGAGTCGCCCCTGCGCAATCTCGAAGCCGCGCCCCTCGCCGAGCAGCATGTTTTCCGCCGGCACCCTCACGTTGTCGAACGTTACTTCGGCGTGGCCGTGCGGCGCGTCGTCGTAGCCGAATACGCTCAGCATCCGCTCGACCTTCACTCCCGGCGCATCCATCGGCACAAGGATCATCGACTGCTGCTTGTGGCGCGGGGCCGAAGGGTCGGTCTTGCCCATGAAGATGGCGACCTTGCAGCGCGGATCTCCCGCGCCCGATGTCCACCATTTGCGCCCGTTCAGAACGTATTGGTCTGCGTCGCGTACAATCGATGACCGAATGTTGGTTGCATCCGATGATGCAACTTCGGGCTCGGTCATGGCGAAACACGAACGTATCTCGCCGTCTAAGAGCGGCCGCAGCCATTGTTCCTTCTGACTGTCCGTGCCGTAGCGAACCAGCACTTCCATGTTGCCCGTATCGGGCGCCGAGCAGTTGAATACTTCGGAGCCCATAGGCGAGCGGCCCATGATTTCGCACAACGGCGCGTATTCGAGATTTGTAAGTCCTGCGCCGTAGCGCACGTCCGGGTCGGAATCGAGCGGCAGGAACAGATTCCACAATCCCGCGCTTCGAGCCTCTTCCTTTATATCTTCGACGATCTGCGGCACGCCCCAGCGGTCGGCCTCTATCTGTTCGTAGAAGAGTTTTTCGTTCGGATAGACGAATTCATCCATAAATGCGCCGACGCGGTGTTGCAGTTCCTTGACCTTGCTGGAATACTCGAAATTCATAAAAGGACCGTCCTTTCAACGGGTGGATTGCTCGCGACAATGTAGTATTGTGATGTTGCGCGCAGCAGTGTAGCAGACGCTTCCGCAGAATGTGAATCGGGACGCTCCACAGATATGCAACGATACGCCCCGATATATGCCCTATGCGCATGATTCTCGAAGTGATCGCCTGCTCGGTCCGTGATGCTGTAGCTGCGGCTGAGGGCGGCGCCGGAAGGCTGGAAATCATCAGCCGCTTGGATCTGGGCGGCCTGACGCCCGATCCGGATCTGGTCGAGGCCATACTCAAGGTTGTTCAGCTTCCCGTACGCGTGATGCTGCGCGAAAGTCCCGGCTACACCATCGCAGACAGGGCAGAGCGGCGCCGGTTGCTCGACGCCGCGCGCAGATTCGCTCAGATGCAGGTAGACGGACTGGTACTGGGATTTCTGCGCAATGGCGATGTGGACGGAGACTCGCTCGGAGAAATTCTCGCCGCCGCGCCGTCGCTGCGGGCGACTTTTCATCGCGCATTTGAAGATGTGCGCGATCCTGCGCAAGCCATAGCCGCACTCAAACGTTTCCCGCAAATCGACCGCATACTGACCGGCGGCGGCCCCGGAGATCTGCTGGAAAAAGTAAAAAGATTATCCTTCTGCGCGCGCTGCGCCGCGCCCGAGATCGTCATACTTGCGGGCGGCGGTATAACGCTGGAGTCGATTCCGCGTTTGCGCGATGAAGCCGAAATCCGCGAATTTCACACGGGGCGCGCCGCGCGAATCCGTGATGAGGTTGATGCAGATTGCGTCCGCGAAATTGTTGAAGTGTTGAACGGGAAGAGGTGAGCGATGCAGGCATTCGCCAACGGGTGCCGGGTTACTGATCCGGATGAAGGGGAAGTAGTCGAGGAGGGAACGCGACGTTACCGCCGTCCGGTGTCGAGATGCGCCGGTGCGGTTCATATAGCGCAGACCATCAGCGTTTACGCACGGGGACAATCGCCCGCGCGTGTCAATCCTCACGGCGACGAGGTTCAATATGTTGCAGCGGGCAACGGATGGGTTCGGATTAACGGCGCGCGGTACGAACTGAGTGCCGGAACGGCGTTTTATGTTCCGGCCGGCGAGGTATGCATAATCGGGAACGATTCGGATGAAGAACTGCGAATAGTGAGCGTTGCATGTCCTGAAGACGACGAGTCGCATACGGTTGACGATTTAGTGCCGGCGGCCGGGACCGGAGATCTTGCGCGACGGACGATGGATGAGCGGAGCGCGCGTGCGATTCCCGCGGGCGAGCGCGAGTTCAAACTTCTGATCGACAGGAGCTTCGGCTGCGAGCGCGTGACGCAGTTTATCGGCGTGATTCCGCAAAGCCGCGCCGCCCAGCACCGCCATACATACGAAGAGGCGATATATATTCTCGAAGGCGAGGGCGTTTTCCGCGCGGGCGACGAGTCGTGTGAATTCCGGCCGGGCGCGAGTATATACCTTCCGATAGGAGCCGGGCACTGTCTGGAAAACCCGCACCGGAAGCCCGTCAGGTTGCTCGGGGTTTTTTATCCTTCGGGCAGTCCGGCGGTCAGTTACCGGGAGTGATTCTGCAAAGATAACGGAACAAACGAAAAAAGACGGAAACTACGGAAATATTCAACTTTTCGGCAATTTTCGTTATATTTCGAATGTTGCGTTATCTCTCTTGCTGTCTCACGCTTTGTACCAAGATCCTGTGGATCGATTTGGCGAGGAGGCAAGAATGATCTCGCTGTCCCTGATTCGACGGATTGCCGCAGCAACGTTCGGTGTTCGTTTCGTGCCCCTGGCGGTACTTGTAATCGCAGCATTGTGCTGGGATGGACGCAGTCAGGCAAGCGCGGCACAGACGCTGATCAGGATCTTCCCTGTCTCAGCCGCCAGTTTCGCTCCTCAGACTCCGATGGCGCCTGATTCAATCGCCGCCATCTTTCTGGACGGAGATGTTGTGCCTCCCGGCACCGTCGTAATCGGCAACGATACAAACCCGTCAACTCCCGAGATCGAGCTGCCGACGCTATTGCAGAATCTGACGGTCGAAGTTCACGGGCGATCGGCGGGAATATTCTTTTTGAGTGCGCGGCAGTGGAACATTCTGCTGCCTGCGGATCTGCTGCCGGGTGCGGGGCCGATCGTGATCAAGGACGCGACGGGGCTGGTGCGGGCGGCGGGTGAAATCGAGATCGCTCCCGTCGCGCCGGCGATCTTTACGGCGAATACAAACGGCGAGGGTGCGCCGGCCGCCTACCTGCTGCGATTTTTCCCGACGGGCCAGAGTGTGGAAGAACCCGTCGTCAGCTTCGATCAGACAACCGGCAGTTTCGTGCCGCAGCCGATCACGCTCGAACGCAGCGACGAGTTTCTGTTTCTGATCCTGTTTCTGACCGGAGCGCGCGGGATTACGGGCGCCGACGAAACGCGGTTGCTCCTGGGCGGGGTCGAGTACATTCCGGATTTCGTCGGTCCGTCGTCGTTTCTGGGCGTGGAGCAGATCAATTTTCGTTTGCCGCGATCATTGCCGACGGGAGTCTCGCAGTTGACCTTCATCGCGTTGCGCGACGGGCGCGCGGCGAACGCCTGCGAAATAGAGGTCGCCCCGCCTGCGGGCTCACCGCCCGTCATCAATGCCCTCAACCGCGCCGAATCGCTCGCCGGAGAATCACTCGAAATCACCGGAACCGGATTCACCCCCGACACCGAAGTGCTGATCGCTGACGCAACGCGCAGGACCCACAACGCAAAACTGATGGAATCGGGCGCGACGAATATGCGGGTGATGGTGCCGTTCGGGTCGGGGTCGGGAAGCCTGATTGTCAGGAACGCGCGAGGCGAAGCCAGTTTCCCCTTCAGAATGCGCACCTCGATGAGCGGGATCGTGCAGAGAGTCGCGCCCGGGCAGGGAGGAAGCGAAGAAAGAATCGGGATCAGAAACGTGACGATACGGATCCGGCAGAACAACATCGAGCGGACGACGATGACCAACGACGATGGGTCGTTCATTCTGCCGGATGTGACGCCGACGGCAAGGTTGGTGTTTGAAGTAGACGGGACGACCAACGGATTGCTGCCGTTTCCGAAGGATGTCAGAAGCCTGCCGGTAATGACGGGCAGGGACAATCAGTACGAGGGCTACATCGAACTGAAGGAGATCACGGGGCCGTCGTCGTTTGCCGGAAGCAACGGAGTGATGACCAATGAACTCGTCGCGCCCGTGCGCGGGCGCGATGAAGCGGCGCAGCCTTCACCAGTAGTCTTTGATCCGCAGGGATCAGTTGTGAGGTTCCCGGACGGGACGGTGCTCAACGATGTGACGGCGACGGCGCTCGATCCCGGTCGTGTGCCGGCGAATCTGCCGCCGTCGCAGTTCTCATCGACGATCGTGCAGTTGACGCCTTTCGGAGCAACTCTCGATCCGGGCGGGAAGCTGACGTTTCCTAACACTGACGGGTACGCGGCGAATGAGGTGGTGACGCTCTATCGGTTCGATCAAGTGGCGGGGAGCAATACGCTTGGAGAGTTCGTCGCGGCGGGACAGGCGCAGGTGACGGCGGACGCGTTGAGGGTTGAAACGGCGTCGAATGCGATCAAAGAGACTACGTATTACTTCGTCTCGAAGCCGCGGCGGATCACGACGATCTACGGCAAGGTGGTCGAGGAGATCAGCGGCGGGGCCGAGCAACCGGCGCGCGGTGCGCTCGTTCAGGTGCGCGGGCAGTCGATTTTCAGTCTTACGGATCAGAGCGGGACCTACACGTTGAGGAACGTGCCGATCCCGGATGCGGCGACGCTCGCGGCCGGATTTGTGATCGAAGTCAGTTTTCTCAGACCGGACGGGACGGTGGACAGAGCGGACCGGGAAGGCGTGATCCCGGGGCTGGCCGGACTGACTTTGGTGACGCCTCCGATCAAGGTGATCAATCGCGGACGATCGACGGCGCCGGTGATACAGGCGCCGAAGAGTTTGACGGTGGAAGCGGGCCGGCAGTCGGAGTTTGCGTTTCTGGCCTATGCGCGCGTAGCGGAGCGCACGTTGACGAGTGTGCAGGTACAGGGAGCGGAGTTTGCCAGTGTGTCGGGTTTGGGCAATGAGCGCTATGTACTACGGCTCGCGCCTCCGGCGGCGATGACGGGAACCTTTACGCTTGAGTTGCGGGCGACCGACAGTCGGGGAGAGACGACATCGGAGACGGTACTGGTCGAGGTGAGAGCAGGGCAACAACAGACGCCGACGGCGTTCAGCCTGAGCGTGGAGACGAATGAGGATCAGGCGGTCGGGGTTGGGTTGATGGGGAGCGGCGGAGATCGGTTCCGGATCGTCGGCGAACCGCGACGGGGGCGGTTGAGCGGAATGATGCCGAATCTGGTCTACACCCCGGACCCGGATTTCAACGGCGCCGACGCCTTCAGTTTCGTCGTCGGAAACGGAACGGTGGAAAGCGCACCGGCAGAAGTGACGATCAATGTCAGACCGGTGAGTGATGCGCCCATATTGACGGTCGGCGACAGATTTACAACCAACATCGGGCAGCAACTCGGGATCATCATCAACGGGTACGACGGGGATGCCGAGCAGATGTTGAAGCTGGTCGGGCTGGGATTGCCGGCGGGTGCGCTGATCCGCCAGACATCGGCGACGAGCTGGGTGCTGGAATGGCGTCCGACGAGCGCGCAGATCGGGAGTTACACGGTCAATCTGATTTTGAGCGACGACGGCGTTCCGGTCCTGAACGCGGAAAAGACGATCGTGATCGTGGTCGAGGCGTCGTGGAGCCCGGGGCTGACGATCGGCGACGCCTCGACGATTCGCGCGCTCGCGGCGCTCGATGATCTGCTCTTTGCCGGAACCGAAGGCTCCGGCGTCTACCGTTCGGTAGATCAGGGGGTGACCTGGATCGAGGCCAACAACCGGT
The DNA here is from genome assembly GCA_019639255.1 of Acidobacteriota bacterium. GTDB lineage: Bacteria > Acidobacteriota > Blastocatellia > RBC074 > RBC074 > JAHBSF01. The sequence goes on from JAHBSF010000132.1 coordinate 7,264, forward strand.
TGCCGGGCGGAGGCGCACGAGATGCAGCGGCGCTGCTTGCATCGGGCGGGGTGCTGTTTGCCGGAACGAGCGAGGGAATCTTCCGTTCGGTAGATCAGGGCGGAAGCTGGAGTTCGGCCAACATCGGATTGCCGTCGGGCAATGCGCGGTTGGTGAACGCACTGCTGTCGGCCGGTTCATTTATCTTCGCCGGCACGGGGGCGGGTGTGTTTCGCTCGAACGACAACGGTGCGACCTGGAGCGCGGCGAGCAATGGATTGCCGACGGGCAATGCACGCAGCGTGCTGTCGCTCGCGGCCGGCGGCGGGGTGGTGTTTGCGGGGACGTTCGGCGGCGGCGTTTATCGCTCAACCGACAACGGCGGGAACTGGATCGAGGCCAACAACGGATTGCCGCCGGGCGGGGCAAGAACGGTGCTTTCGCTGATGACGAGCGGAACTACGATCTTCGCCGGAACGCTCTTTCAGGGCATATACCGTTCGACGGATCAGGGCGCGACCTGGGTTGAAAGCAATACCGGGCTGCCGCCGGGTGATGCGCGCATCGTCAATACGCTTGCGGCGCGCGGCGGCGCGCTGTTTGCCGGAACCGACGGCGGCGGCGTCTACAGGTCGTCGGACGACGGCGCGATGTGGACGGAAGCGAACACGGGATTGCCTGTGGGGGATGCGCGACTGGTGCGAGCGCTGCTGCCCGCGAGTGCGACGCTTTTTGCCGGGACCAGGGCGGGCATTCATCGGACGGCGGACGACGGGGCGATGTGGACCGAGGCGAGCAGTGGATTGCCGACCGGCGATTCGCGTTTCGTTTTGTCTCTGACGACGAGCGGGGGAAATTCATTTGCCGGAACCCTCGGCGCCGGCGTTTACCGCTCGACCGATGACGGGGCGACCTGGGTGGAGGTGAATCAGGGCTTGCCCGAAGCGGCGCGCGTCGTAAACGCCCTGGCGGCGAGCAGCGAGACTATCTTCGCCGGCACACTGCTCGAAGGCATATACCGTTCGGCGGATCAGGGTGCGACCTGGGCGGAGGCAAACCAGGGATTGCCGGCCGGCGACGCCCGTTTCATCACCGCCCTGACCGTCAACACGGAAACCGTCTTCGCCGGGACCTTCAACGTCGGCATATACCGGTCGATGAACAACGGCGCAATGTGGAGCGAGGCCAATACCGGGTTGCCGGCAGGCGCGGCGCGGCTGGTTTCGTCGCTGGCGGCAAGCGGTACGACGGTATTCGCCGGGACTGCGGCCGGGGTCTACAGATCCACCGACAATGGTGCGACGTGGAGCGAATCGAATACCGGATTGCCGGCCGGGGAAGCGCGGCAGGTATTGTCGCTCGCGGCAGGCAGCTCAGCGGTTTTTGCCGGAACGGCGGCGGGTATTTACCGTTCGACCGACAACGGGGCGACGTGGGTGGAGGCGAATCAGGGATTGTCGACTGGAGGCCTGCCTATAGTGCTTTCGCTGACGGTGCGCGATCAGGTGATTTTCGCCGGGACGCTCGAACGCGGAGTCTTCAGGTCGCTCGACAATGGGGCGAACTGGACGGAGGCCAACAACGGATTGGCTGCGGGGGATGCACGCACGGTGAGGGCGCTGGCTGTGCGCGGCAGCGTGGTTCTGGCCGGGACTCAGGGCGCGGGCGCTTTTGCGTTGGCGGAATCGGCGGTCGTCTGGGAGCGGCGAAACAACGGGCTGAGCAGCCTGACGATCAATGCTGCAGCGGTAGACGGCGAGGCGGTGCTGGTCGGAACCTTCGGCGGCGGTGTGTTCAGAACGTTCGATAACGGGTTGAGCTGGATTACGGTAAACGCTGGATTGCCGCCGAACGCG
>JAHBSF010000133.1 GCA_019639255.1 Acidobacteriota bacterium
ATATTCAAAGATTCAAGCATATTCAAAGTTCGACAAGGAACGCCCAACGACTATGAGACGACTGCTTGCCGCCGTACTTTTACTTGCAAACGGTGCATATTCGCATCTACAACAGCAGACCGGAGTGCTTCGGCTGGAGGTAAAAGACCCTGCGGGAAAGGCCGTCGAAGCCTCGGGCAGGCTCGAAAACCTCTCTACCGGCGTGGAGCGAAACTTCAGGACCGATGCTCAGGGCGTACATACTTTCAACGATCTTCCCCTCGGACGCTTCCGTCTGGAAGTCGTCGGGGAAGGCTTTGCAGCGCATACGACATTGATCGATGTCCCGTCAACGCAAACCGTCGTGCATACGGCGACGCTCTCGATCGGCGGACTGGCCTTCAACGTAGATGTGGTGGCGACGACGCCGCTTTCCGGAACGGGGCTGGAACCCTTCGAAGTTCCCGCTCCGGTGCAGGCGGCCACGGAGCGCGAGATTGACCGCAGCGGCGCGCTCAATCTCGCCGACTTTATGAATCGCCGGTTCAACGGCGTTCACATCAACGAGATTCAGGGAAATCCCTTTCAGCCCGATGTGAACTACCGCGGCTATACCGCCTCGCCGCTTCTGGGCGCACCGCAGGGACTTTCGGTCTATATGGACGGCGTGCGGTTCAACCAGCCTTTCGGCGATGTAGTAAGCTGGGATCTGATTCCACGCATCGCCATCTCGGAAATGACGATTATGCCGGGATCGAATCCAGTGTTCGGGCTCAACACGCTGGGCGGCGCGCTTTCGATCCGGACCAAGGACGGCCGCAACCAGCAGGGAACATCGCTGCAAATGGCCGGCGGAAGTTTCGGACGCGGCGCGGCGGATTTCGAACACGGCGGATTTAACTCTGCGGGATTGAACTGGTATCTCGGCAGTACGCTCTTTTTTGAAGACGGGTGGCGCGAGGATTCGCCGTCGAATGTGCGGCAGTTCTTCGGCAAACTCGGATGGCAGCGCGACCACACGACGCTCGGCGTCGCCGTCGCCTATGCAAGCAATCTGCTGACCGGCAACGGGCTTCAGGAGCAGCGCTTCCTCGATCGCGACTACACGAGCGTTTACACCAAACCCGACATCACCGGCAACCGGTCGCCCTCGATCAACCTGACGGCGCGGCGCAGCCTCTCAACGCGACTGACATTATCTGGGAATCTTTATTATCGTCATCTCCGCACGAGCACCTTCAACGGCGACATCAACGAAGAGTCCCTGGATCAGTCGGTGTATCAACCGAACGCCGAGGAGCGTGCGGCGCTTTCCCTGGCCGGGTACAGCGGATTCCCTACAAGCGGCGCGACGGCGGCAAATACTCCTTTTCCCTTCTGGCGCTGCCTTGGGCAGGTTCTGCTGCGCGACGAGCCCGCCGAAAAGTGCAACGGTCTGCTCAATCGCACACGCTCTGAACAGCACAATTACGGATTCGCCGCTCAGGTTACCTGGTTCGGCGCAGCGGGCGGCCCCCGGCGCCAATTCACGATTGGGGCTGCGTACGACGGCAACCGCGTGGGATTTCAGCAGACATCGCAACTCGGTTACCTGAACCCGGACCGCAGCATCACTGGCGTCGACGCATTTGGCGACGGAGTGACCGGCGGTACACAGGACGGCGAACCTTACGACACGCGGGTCGATTTGCAGGGACCCATTCACACCGGCAGCGTGTTTGCAACCGGGACCCTTGCCCTGACCAGTCATTGGAGCCTGATGCTGGCCGGGCGCTACAATCATACGACGGTCGACAATCTCGACCGCATCAGGCCCGCAGCCGGGGCCGGATCGCTGACCGGCAATCACTCTTTCGGCCGTTTTAATCCCGCCATCGGACTGACGTATACACCGCGCGCCGGCCTGAACGTGTATCTCGGTTATAGCGAAGGCAGCCGCGCGCCGACCTCGATCGAACTCGGATGTGCGGATGAGAATCAACCCTGCAAGCTGCCGAATGCGCTTGCCGGCGATCCGCCGCTGCGGCAGGTGGTGACGCGAACCCTCGAAGCGGGCGTGCGCGGCGAGTTGGAGGGAAAGCTGAACTGGAATGCGGGATGGTTCAGGGCCGATAACCGGCAGGACATTCTCTTCGTCGCATCGAATCTGACCGGCTTCGGATACTTCAAGAACTTCGGCAGGACGCTCCGCCGGGGGCTTTCTTTCGATGCCAACGGCCGGCTCCGCCGCGTGGGCCTCAGCGCCGGCTACACCTGGCTCGAGGCAACATTTCAAAGCGCGGAATTCGTCAACGGTTCAAGCAACTCAGCGAGCAACGCCGCGGCAGCGGGGCTCGAAGGAAGCATTCAAATCAATCCGGGAGCGCAAATTCCGCTCATCCCCCGGCATCTGTTCAGGGCGTTCGCCGATTTCCAGGCAACGACGAAATTTTCGCTGGATCTGGGACTGGTGGCGATATCGGGAGCTTTCGCGCGCGGGAACGAAAACAACCTGCATCAACCCGACGGGCAATATTATCTCGGGTCGGGAAAGTCGCCCGGGTATGCGGTAGTCAATCTGGGAGCGCGCTACCGCATCACTCAACGGTTGCAGCTTTTCGCTCAGATCAACAATCTTTTCAACCGGCGTTATTTCACGGCCGCGCAGCTCGGGCCGACCGGGTTTACAGAGAGCGGCAACTTTATCGCCCGCCCGTTCGATGCGGTGGACGGCGAGTACCCGGTCGTACACGCGACGTTTTATGCGCCGGGAGCGCCGCTCGGCGCGTGGGGAGGCATCCGGGCCAGATTCTGAAACCGTGGTTCCTCTTCAGTTCTTCTTCGCCGCAGGCTGGCGGAACGACCGTTCGACCATGTCAAAGGGATCGGTCGAAACCGGCCCGTCGCGCCACAGCCAGCGCATCATCTCCGGCATGATCGCGCCGCCGAATTTCTGCCCGTGCAGGTTCATCCCCCACGCGTAATTCACGTCGTAGCCCTTCTGCGTCAGCGCCTTCATCATCCGCACATTCTGATAAAACCAGTCGCGCTTCTCGTCGTAAACGCCGTTGCGGATGCCGCGATTGTCGTTGCGCCCGCCGCACAGAAAAATCCGTATCGGCTTCTTCTCGTTCGCCAGAATCAGATCCGGATACATATGCCCGCCCCGCAGATTCGTGAAACTGCCGACGTTGCTCCAGACCTTGCGGAAATGATCGGGACGCTCCCAGGCTACGGTAAACGCCGCTATCGCCCCCGAACTCGATCCGCCGATGCCGTGCATCTCGGGATCTTTTGAAATGTTGTATTCCCTGTAGAGCACGGGCAGCAGTTCTTCGGTAATCACGCGCGCGTATTTGTCGTCGAGCGCGTTGTATTCTACGGGGCGGTTGGTCGTGCGGTCGCCCCATTCCTGCGCGTTGGGTTCGGGCTGCTCGGGCGTCCGGCCCGGATTGATGAATACGCCGATCATGACGGGAATTTCGCGCCTGTAGATCAGATTGTCGAAGACGTTCTGCGCCCGTATGTCGCCCTCAGGGTTCATAAAAGCGTGCCCGTCCTGAAAGACCATCAATGCGGCGGGCTGGGCCGGATCGTACTGCGCCGGGACGTATACCCAGTAGGTGCGCTGCGTGCCGGGATACACCTTGCTCGGCAGCGTAAAGGGGCCGCGTATTTCACCCTTCGGGACGCCCTCCTGCGGCAAAGAGTCGGGGCCCAGCCGGTACTGCGAATTGGGATTCGGGCCGGGCGGCATAGGCGGCGGCTGGGGCGCCGGCTGGGGCTGGGCTGTTGCAATTGCAGACGCCGCTACAAGGACCAGTGCAAGCTTCAAACCAGTAACATAACCTGCCCTGCTTCTCATTCGATAAGGCTTCATAGTGTCACCAAAATCCTCATGATGTGACCGGCGTTCTTCTATAGATTCGACGCGGGTCGTTCGGACTGCTCCCAATTTCTGCAATTACCCCGCGATCGACCAGCGCGAGCAGTCGGCTGCGAGTAGCTCGGGTCGAAAGGCCCAGGTGATCCGCAATCTGCCGGGTACTGCAACCATTTTCAACCGACAATATACCGAGGATCTTCATATCGCGTTCGTCAAGTTCAGGCTTTCGCTGTGCAATCAGCGAAAGCGTCACGCGAAAACGCATGCCGATTTCTTCAAGCCTGGGTGCAGGCAATCCGGATTCGCTGCACGCAGCAGCCATGCGCTGGATGCCGCTGCCCCACTGCTCGATCAATCCGAGTTCCTGAAAGACTCTCCCCAGAACGCGATTGCGCAATCTGGAAATACCCTGCCACAGATCTTCGATAGTCAATCCGAAAGGCAGCAGCCCCGGATTCTCCACTTCCAATCGGTCGTCAAAAAGCGCGAGCCGTATCGGCGCCCCGCGCTGAGAATAATCGGCGTGCACCACTGCATTGACGACCGCCTCGCGCAACGCCGCCATCGGCAGCGTCCATCTCTCCCGATGACGAGCCGCTTCGATGATGACTTCTCGCGCCAGATACTTCCTGACGAATTCGATCGCCTTTTCGATCGCCTCTACCGGCAGACTGCGGATTTCAACCGTATCCAGGATTCGTCGGCGATCCGTCCCGGCAAAACGTCCAGCCTGAATCCATGCGTCCGGAAACAAGGCCCCGCGATCCGGCTCGCGCCCGAACAATAGCAGGCCGCCCACCGTCGGAACTTCTTTGCCCTGATGCTTCGTCAACAGACTCAACGCCCGCAGGTCGCTGCGCTTCAGCTTGCGTCGTTCAGCAAACAACTCGGAAGCAACTCGGAAGTCTATCGCTTCCGAGTTCAGTCCGGGGACAGGCTGCTCATCGAACGACTCCCGGCGTGTAAATCGGCGCATCTCCTCTACCAGCGCCGGATCGGCCCTCCGATTGGTCGAACCGATACGCACAAACACGCCTTCGGGGAAGCCCAGCTTCCTGTAGTAATGGGGGCGGCTCGAACTCGGGTAGATACACACCGCCAGAATATTCGTCCGCCGCCAGGGCAAGATCTCGATTTCGGGCGCCAGTCGCGGTTCGATCTGATCGCTGATCAGGCTGGCGAGTCGTTCTTCCTCCGCCAGCACGTCCTTCACGCCGCGCACCCTTCGCGTTTTGTCTTCAACGCCGATCAGCACCGTCCCGCCCGACGTATTTGCAAAGGCCACGATCGTCTGCAATACCCCGTCGTGCGACGACAGATCGCGCTTGAACTCCAGATCTTTCCCTTCCGCACGCGTCAGCAGCTCAGCAAGATGCATAACTCGGCATATTACTCGGAAGTTGGCGGAGCCTCAATGCTTCCGAGTACAAATGCTGTAATGGGGTGTAATGCCGGCAATTCCCGGTTTAGGAGGAAAGAGAGATAACACAACATTCGAAATGAAACGAAAATTACGGAAAAGTTGCATATTTCCCTAATTTTCGTTTCATTTTCGTTTGTTCCGTTATCTCTCTTTTTTGTCCAGAAGTCGTCTGGAGTGATTTAAGGGACTGCCTTGCGGAACCATGGATTGCCGAAATTGGTATAAGGCCCGTCATCGACCGAGATCTGCACCTGCAGCCGGTAGTGCGCGGGCGACAGCATAAGCGTCTTGCCTTTCAACTTCACGGTCCTGCCGTCTTTTTTGATCGGCGCCGTATCCCAGTAAATCGTGTAATAGCCGCCGAGGTCGCCGCCAATGGGCCCGTGTTTGACAAGCGTAGCGCCGAACATTCCGGATTCGGTGCGTTTTACTTGTTTTTCCTTTTCGTCGTATTCCGTAACGGCGCCGCCCTTGAAGGCTCCGGCCGGGCCTTCGCCCTCGATCGTGCTTTCATAGACGCCCGGTTTTGCGCCCTTTTTGTAGACCTCGCGGCCCTTGATCTTCCCCGCCGGACCGAGCGGAGATTCGGGCACGTTCCAATCAAAAGTCCACTCGCCGAGAAAGTAGTCCATATCGGGCGGCGGCATCGGATCGGTAGGCTCGGTCGGACGCGCCGGCTGCTGTGAAGGTTGTTGTGAGGGTTGTTGCAACGGAGGCTGCGCGAACAGCAGCAGCCCCGTCAGCACGAGATGAATCGCAATCATGATGGCTCTCTTACTTCTTGCTCGCCGTTTCGCCCGCCGCCGCCTTGATCAGGTCCTTACTGTCGACGGTGTACTCGAACCAGGGAATGAACATTTCATCCCAGCTTTGTTCGCTCCAGAACACTTCCTTGTGCGGCGCCGGATTGTACGGATTCTTTATCGAATTGTCGTAATGCGCGACGGCCAGGAGTTTGCTGCCTGCCGGAATCTTCAGCGGTTCTGCGAGTTCGTAGTGCAGTTGCCAGTTGAAATCGAACTTCGGCACATCGAGCAGCACCTGAGCGCGCCCGTCGGGCCATACGAGCGTGTACCTGATGTCCTTGCCGCGAAGGTGCATATGCGGCGCGAAGGCATAAAGCGTGATCGGCTCGCGTATCAGCACTTCGCCGCTGATTTCCCAGTTGTCTACGTGCGGCGGAATGTTCGGTATGCGCCCGCGCACGCGCACCTCGCGCCCGTTTACCGTTCGGGTTTCACCCAGTTCTTTGCCGCCCACGAATATCCTGTCGGTGACGCCTTTGGTCAGCACCTCGTATTGAACCGGTTGTTTGGCGAACCACAATCCGAGCCGCGAGCGGTCTTTTTCCGCGCGGCCTGCGGGCTGGTAATGCATGTTGAACTGGAAATACATCCCGGGCAGTATGCGTTTGGCCGTGCCCGGCGCGTGGCGTTCGAAGCCTTTGCCCGGCGCCTGTCCGACTAGTTTGAATGCGCCTGCGCGCGTAAACGCATCCTGGCTTTGAAACACTTCGGAACCGCCCTCGCTCAAACCGCCCGTAGAACGCGCCGACTGGCTGTTGAGGCCTGCGGCCGCGCTGCCGTCGGCTCGCACCGCCTTGCCGTTGACTATCTTCGAGCCTTCGGGCAGGCGCACTACGTTGGCTATCGAGTGATGCACGACCGCCGCATTGCCGGGACGAAGCTCGACTTTTTCCACCCAGCGTTCTTCGGTAAAGGGAACCGGGACGTAGAAGTTCTGCATCGGCAGTTCGCCTTCGGCCGGAACCTCGAACTCTATGGGCATATCCACGATCATATCGGGTTCGCCGAAGGTCCAGCCCGGCGCGTAATCGGGCATCTTCGGCAGATCCCTGTCGTTGCCCTTGGGCGCGCCCGCATCCACCCACGCCGTTATCGTATCGATTTCCTTCTGCGAGAGGCGGCGATCGTTGGCGAAATGCAGCGTAGAGGTTTTCGGATCGGCGAACCAGGGCGGCATCGTGCGCTGCAGCACTTCTTCGCGAATGGCTTTGCTCCACGGGCGCACTTCGGCGTATGAGGTAAGCGACATCGGCGCGACCTCGCCCGGCCGGTGACAGTTGGCGCATTTCTCGAAGATGATCGGCGCCACGTCTTTTGTGAACGTCACGTTGGCGGCATCGTGTTTGCTGAGCGCCATTCCGGCGATCGACAAAAGCGAGACGAGCAGAATGATCAGCGATCGTTTCATGTTTCCACCTCTCCCGGACTATGGATAACGGAACAAACCAAACAGGACGAAACAAACGGAAAGTACGATTGCGTACGTTTGTTTCCGTTTATTGGGTGTTCTCTTATCGACCTCCGCCCGTGCCGGCGGCCTGCGGTTGCGATTTGCGCAAGTCCTGTTTGTCGAGCGTGTAATCGAGATATCCGATCATCATCTCGTCCCAGGTCTGATCGCCCCATCGCACCTCTTTGGTCGGGTCCGGGTTGAATTTGTTTTTGGGCGAATTGTCGTGATGCGCTACTACCTCGAGGCGGCTGCCCGCAGGCGCCGCAACCTCTTCCTTGAACACATAGGTCAACTGCCAGTTGAAATCGAAGCGAGGCACCCATAACAGCACTTTTGAAGTCCCGTCCGGGTAAACCAGCGTGTATTTGAAATCCTTGCCGCGCACGTGCATGTGCGGGTGAAGGCTGTCGATGTGGCTGTCTTCCTTGAAAGTAAAGCTCGCCGTCGATTCGTAATGCGGATCGCCGGGCGGGATCACGAGATTGCGCGCAACGGCGGCCGATGTAATGACGCGCTTCTCTACGGGCACGCGCGAGAATATCAAACCGACGCTCGTGCGGTCGCGGCCCGGCTCGCCGTTGGTCGTATAGTGCACCTGAAAAATCAGCACCGAGCCCTTGCGAATGAGCTTGGCCTGACCGGGGCGCAGTATGAGCGGCGCTTCTCCGGGCGCCCAGCCGACGAGCCGCCCGTCGGAATCCTCTACGCTGCGCGCCTGCTGGCCGGAGTTCTGCGCCGCCATAGGCCGGCGCGCTTCGGGTGAGATTTCTCCGGCTTCGGGCAGCGGCCCCGAACCCGGATAGCGCACGTTTACTATCACGTGGTGCACGTGCGCGCGGTCGCCCGAGCGGATCTCCGCAAACTGAACGTATCTGTCTTCGGTGAAATTCGTCGGAACGGCGAAATACTTGTAGGGTATGACGCCCTCGGCCGGTATCTCGAACTCGACCGTCATCGGGAGGATTACGTCGGGCTCCCCGATCTGCCAGCCCTCGACGAATTTCGGATTCGGGGGCGTATCCCGGGGGTCGCCCTCCTTCGCGCCGCCCTCTACCCAGGCGACGATGGTGTCGATTTCCTTCTGCGACAGGCGGCAGTCGTTTGAAAATTCGCCGTATTCCGGATCGGCGAACCACGGGGGCATCTCGCGCGAGACTACTTTCTCGCGTATGGATTTCGCCCACGGGCGCACCTCCCTGTAGTTCATAAACGACATCGGCGCGACCTCGCCGGGCCGGTGACAGGCGACGCAGTTTTTCTGGATGATCGGCGCGACATCCTTCGAGAAGGTCACGGCGGTGGATTTTGCGGTGAACGCCTGCGGCGCAAGCAGCAACCCTATGGCCGCCGCCGCACCGATCAAACACAACCCCGTAATGCGTTTCATACCCGTCTCCTCCGATGAAATGAAAGATAGACACAGCAATTCTCGGTTTAGAATATGCTCAATGCATACAACTATTTAGCGCACCTTAAAGATGTGGGGAATTTTCCCCACCTGCACAGAAAGCCTCAAAATCCCAATGTTTTGGAGCTTTTTCAAATGCGGCCA
>JAHBSF010000134.1 GCA_019639255.1 Acidobacteriota bacterium
AAGAGAAAACCGCGGAATACGCTGAAACCAGAACGCGGAATTCACGGAAAAACCGGCAGGGCCTGATCTTTTCCGTGAATTCCGCGTTCTGGTTTCAGCGTATTCCGCGGTTTCTTGTTTATTCGCCCGTGATCTTAGCTGGTGCGGGCGCTGGCGCCGCGATAGCGTTACCGCTCGAAGCGATTTCGAGCGGTTCATCCTGCGCATTCACTATGTGATCGTCGTTGATCAGCGCGCCGCCTTCTTCTTTCGAGAAGATGAGTTTGCCGACTTCGGGGGAGAAATCGACAATCAGCAGGTCGCCCATTTTGATCTGCTGCGTGGCGACGAGGTTCGACAGCGGGTAGACGAGGAATCGCTCGATGGCGCGTTTTAGGTGGCGTGCGCCGTACTTGAAATCGATGCCCTCGTCGAGCAGGAATTTCTTGGCCGCATCGGTGCATTTGAAGACGAACTTATCGCTCGAACCGCGCATGATGCGCTCCTGCACGGCTCCGAGTTCTATATCGAGGATCTGTTTGAGGTGCTCATCGCGCAGGCTGCGGAAGACCACCACCTTGTCGATCCGGTTCATAAACTCGGGCGAAAACTTGCGCCGCGCCGCGTCTACGGCAGTGCGGTAAATCTTCTGATCGACTTCCGCATCCACTACGCCGGATTTCGGGGCGAAACCCATGCCGCCCTGTATGAGTTCGCTCATTTCGCGCGCGCCGAGGTTCGAGGTCATAATGACGATCGAATGCGAGAAATCGACCCGGCGATTGTCGCCCAGGGTGAGCGTGGCTTTGTCGAGTATGCCGAGCAGCAGTTGCCACAGCGCGTCGCTCGCCTTTTCGATTTCGTCAAACAGCACGAGCGAGAGCTTGAGCGTTTCGGAATGCGAACGATCGATGTTCTCCTGCGTCAGCATGGGCGAGGTTTCGCGGTGCCCCAGGTAGCCCGGAGGCGAGCCTATGAGCTTTGCGATTTCGTGCGAATGCTGAAACTCGGCGCAATCGATCTTTGTTACGAGGTTCGGATCGCCGAATAGCACTTCGGCCGCAGCCTCGACTACGCGGGTTTTGCCCGACCCCGTAGGGCCGAGAAACAGAAGAGTACCCAAAGGCCGGCCCGGATGCGCGAGCCCGGCGAGATATATCTGGTAGAGTCCCGTGATGCGGCGCACGGCGCGCTCCTGCCCGACTATGCGGGCCGAGAGCTTGTCCTCGAATTCCTGCGCCAGAGGGCTTTTAAGATCCGGATTGAGGTACACCGGTGTCGTTGCCGTTTTTTGTCCGCTTTGATTCGCCATCGTTTCCCCCCCTCATCATCTGCGCCCCCGGCCGGTTGCGCGACCGGGCCCACCGCGCCCGCGAATTTAATACCTGAGGGCGCGTCCCACTTGTGCGCCCATATGATGATAAAGTCGAGGTCATCGTTGCGTCGTTATCTGCACGATCGTTTGTTTCTCCGTAGCAGGATACGTTGCCGGATGCGTCGACGCTTCCGGATTATTCCGACGTAATTTTGCAACCCGCTGCAATTTTTCCCCGCCTTGACCGACTTTCACCTTTACCTGCACGTCCGGCTATCGGGGCGATTCCGTCCGTTGATAGTCAAAGATGTTGTGTAATCATTGCCGCCGCAGGGCTAGGTATTGTCCTGTCGGGCCGCATAATATCTCAACCGGCGGCCGTTGGAGAAGAAATTTTGTTCAACCGGGGTATGCGCCGAAAACGAGTCGATGTTTCCGGGTTTCGCCTTCCGGTTGATTCGAAAGATCCTTCATCGCCGGATGATACGATGCAGGCAGGCGTGTGGTTACCGAAAGTTTGTGCCGGTACAAAGCCTGAGACGGGAAGAGAGATAACGGAACAAACGAAATGAAACGAAAATCACGGAAAAGTTGAATATTTCCGTTTCTTTCTATTCAAACCTGATTTCGGGCTGGCCTTCGAACTTTTTCGGATCGATGTCGCGATTGAGTCTGAATTCGGGGATGATCAGTTCTTCGATGAGTTCGCCGTCGAGCAGAGTTGTTATGCGGTGGGGCAGCTTCAGCCCGCCGACTTCCTGATGATCGGAAAATCGCAGTTGCAGTTCGTGTCTTTCGGGAGCGCGCCGCCGCGAGTCGCGTTCGCGCCGCGCCCTCGCATACGTCTCCTGAATGTAGCGCCGGCTGACGCTCGCCACTTCGACTACAACCATCTCGCGCCTCGCTTCGAGGAAATATATGATGATTGCGTAGGGCAGCAGTGTATCCGGATCGAGCAGCAGGGCCGGGTGAAAGCTGTTGGGGCCGCGAATGACGATGGTTTCGTATTTACGCCCGTCCATTTCCGACAGTCCCGCGTGAATGAACTCGGTGGGAAATGCAGGGGGCGGTTGCAGGAGCCATCCGAGGGTGTACGGCGCAAGCTGCCGGCGCGCATCGTGCGCGTGGATTTCGACGCTGCGTTCGAGGTCTCCTACATCGTAGATGCGGCTATCCCTGTGCGAAGATAAAAGCGGCGCAGGGTTGCGCCAGGCGCGTTCGCCGTTGACGGTTTGGGTGTAGGAATAGCCGTAGCCGTTGAGCGTGGAGTTGGATACGCGCCTCCAGTAGCGATCGGGAAGCAGCGCCTCGATTCTCATCTTGCCGTTGAGAACCTTTTCTTTGGCTTCTATCTTGTCCGGTCCCTGCACGCTTATATAGCGAACGTGCCTGCGGATACGGGCGTCGAGCACCAGCGATTGCAACTGGCTCCAGGCTTCGGGCGATCCGATGGCTGCGCGCGCCCGCGAGAGGAGTTCCTGAGCGCGCATTGCGGGGTCGGGTATCGCCGCAGGTCCGGCGCCGTTGCGCAGCGGTTCCTGCGCCGCCGCGACGAGGGAAACCGCCAGCAGGCAGCAGACAAGCGCCGAACGGTGTGAAACAGTGCTTCCAGGCATCTCTCGACCGACTCCGGTATTGCTTCAGCTACGATTAACGGATAGACAGAAGCCTAGTAGATTGCCCGGACGAACGCAACCGTGCGGCGGCCTGCTTGCGTACAACCCGGACGGGCGCATATAATCCGCAGCGATTAATTGCCGCCCAGTCTCCGTCAGAGCGACAGGCGGCAGGCTCGATACCTGAGCCGTTCCGAATCAGGAGCCTGGCTGGATGAAAAACACAATACTTGCCCGTTTCGTCGCCCGCGCCCGGCAGCCGCGGTCGCGCCGCACGCTCATTGCCATGTTGTACGCGGCGGCGCTTGAACCCTATCAGGTGGAAATCACCCGGCAGGTAATACGACTGCCCAGATTGTCCCCGCGGTTCGAGGGTTTCAGGATAGTTCAGCTTTCCGACATACATCACAGCCCGTTTCTGGGCGAGGCCGAAATCTCGGCTGCAGCGCGTCACGCAAATTCTCTTTCGCCGGATCTGGTCGTTCTTACCGGAGATTACATTTCTCACTCTCGTCAGTATATCGACGGGTGCGCGCGTGCATTGGGATTGCTGCGCGCGCCGCTCGGCGTCTATGCCGTGCTCGGCAACCACGATCACTGGACCGACGGCGAGCGGATGTCGGCTGCGTTGACCGATGCGGGCATACGCGTGCTTGCGAATGAAAATGTAGCGTTTGAGCGCGACGGCGAACGGCTGTGGCTTGCGGGTGTGGACGATCTTATGGTCGAGCGCGACGATCTTCAACGCGCGCTCGGGGGCACGGATCGGCGCGATGCCAGGGTGCTGTTGTGCCATAACCCGGCGATTATTCGCGAAGCGGCGCGCGCCGGGGTGGATCTGGTACTTTCCGGACATACGCACGGCGGACAGATAAACTGGCGATTGCTCGTGGGGCGGGAAGACCGCGCCGCATCGCGATGGCTCACCCGCCGCAGCCGCCGCTTCATGCGCGGCCACGCCGTACTCGGCGATACCCATCTTTACGTCAACCGCGGCCTCGGCACCGTCGTAGTTCCGCTTCGCTACGGTTGCCCGCCGGAAATCACAATGCTAGAACTTGCGAGGGAAGAGAGATAACGGAAACTACGAAATAAGACGGAACAGACGAAAAAAAATCGACTTTTCCGTGATTTTCGTCTTATTTCGTAGTTTCCGTTATCTCTCTTCCCCGTTTCCGGAATTCCCGCATCTGACCGAGGGTGAAGAGGTAATGGTGGCCTACGCGGCGGTGGGGGCGCAGCGCACCGCTATGGGTATATCCGAGCAGCGTCAACTGTCCCACGCCGAGCAGGCGCGCCGCTTCGGATTCGCTCAGTTCAGCATCGTCGCCGAGGCCGTGGAAACTTCCGGAACATTCGTGAATCGCGGCGCCGAGCGGGGTGGCCCAGAAAAGCGCCGGTATTTCCGAGTCGTGGCTCGGGGCCTTGCCGAACAGTATGCGCAACAGGTGCTTGCACGCGCCGTAAGCGTCGGGGATTTCGCGTGCGCCGGCGGCGTGATCGATGACCTCGCGCATCAGCGCGGCGAGCGGACACTGCGAGGTTTCCTCTATGGTAGGAGATTTTATCTCGGCGCCCGGCAATATGAGTTGCGAGATTACCCATCGCGCCTCATGAAAGACGCGGCTGACCTGGGCGCGAATGTCGTCTTCCACCTCGCGCTGAGTGTATTCGAAGGACTTTTTCATGGCCTTTTACATCGGCGCCCGCCCCCCGCGCCGACGCGAGATTATACACGTCCGGCAGCGCAATGCACGATGCCCTGAGCCGGTTCTGCGGCGTCTTGCCATCCTTGCGCGCCTGTGTTAGTGTCTCACCTGCATTTCTACAGGAAACATCCGGTTTCTAAATCCATTCAGGAGATTCGTATGACGATTACAGAGCGAAAGAGCGGCGACGTGACCGTACTCGATGTCGAGGGCAAGATCCTCTTAGGCGAGGGGGATGTGCAACTGAAGCGCAAGATCGACGAACTTACTGAGCGCAAGGAAACCAAACTGCTGCTCAACCTCGCCAATGTGCCTTATATGGACAGCGGCGGACTTGGCGAAATCGTGCGCAGCTACACAACGGTAAAGCGCGCGGGCGGCGAATTGAAGCTTCTCAACGCTACCAAGCGAATCAGCGACCTGCTGACCATCACCAAGCTGATCACGGTTTTCGAGATCTTCGAGGATGAAGCCGAAGCCGTAAAAAGCTACTCGGCCTGAAAAAGCAACCGCAGAATACGCGGAATACGCGGAATTCACGGAAAGAAAATCTCACCGGATTTCTTTCCGCGTCTTCCGCGTCTTCATTTCCGCGTCTTCCGCGGTTTCCCTTCACCCCGTATTGCGCATTCCGGCGGCGATCCCGTTGATCGTCAGCAGTATGGCGTAAAGCAGTTTGTCCCGATCCTGCCTTACTTCCCCCGATCGTTTGCGTGCAAGCAGTTCTATTTGCAGGTAGCTCATCGGATCTACGTAGGGATTGCGAACTTCGATCGAGCGTTGCAGTACGGTGTAGTTGTCGAGCAACCGGCGTTCGCCCGTAATCTGCAGCACGGCGCGCGTGGTGCGTGCGTATTCGTCGCCGAGCAGCCGGAACATTCGTCGGCCGAGCCCGCGCCCGGCCAGTCGCGTTGCATACTGCCTAGCAATCTGAAAATCCGCTTTTGCAAGCGTCATGGCGATGTTGGAAATCGTGCTGTGAAAAAACGGCCACCGTGCATACATCTCCTGCAGCAGCCGCAATCTCGCCCGAGGATCTACGCGCAGAAATTCCTCGATCGCCGTACCAACGGCGAGCCATCCAGGCAATAGATGGCGGCTCTGCGTCCATCCGAAGACCCAGGGAATGGCCCGCAGATCGTCCAGATTTTTTGATGAACTCTTCCTGCGCGTCGGCCGCGAACCGAGCCTCAGATGCTGCAATTCCTCGACCGGCGTAGCCTCGATGAAGTACTCGTAAAACCCGGGCGTTTCGTATACGAGCCGGCGGTACGCCGTATATGCAACAGCCGATAGCTCCTCCATCGCCTCTTTCCATCGTTTCATACGGCGTTGCGGTGCGGCGGCGGCCGGGGTTGGGGGCAGGCTCGCCGCAATCACGGCGGCGGTAGTCAGTTCGAGGCTGCGCTGCGCAATTTCCGGGAGACTGTATTTAGAGGATACTACCTCACCCTGTTCGGTGATCTTGATTCCTCCCGCGACGGTTTCGGGAGGTTGTGCGAGTATGGCTTCGTGGCTCGGGCCACCGCCGCGACCCACCGTGCCGCCGCGCCCGTGAAAGAGGCGCAACTCAACGCGGTGAGCGCGCGCAGCTTCCCACAACTGCTCCTGCGCCTTATAGAGTTCCCAGCTCGAGGTCAGAATCCCGCCGTCCTTGCTGCTGTCCGAGTAACCGATCATTACCTCCTGACGGTCGCCGTGCGAGGCAAGCAATCGGCGGTAAACCGGTATCTCAAACAACCGGCGCAGTACATCCTTCGCGCGCCTGAGATCGTCGATGGTTTCAAAAAGCGGGGCGACTGCAAGACGATAATGCGATGCAGCCGAATCGGGTTGAAACAGTCCTGCCTGTTTTGCGAGTACAAGCACGGCGAGCAGGTCCGAGGCGTCGCGCGTCATGCTGATGACGTAAGAACCTATTGCGCGCGGACTGATCTCGTCCAGAATCCGGCGCGCCACGCGAAAGACGTTGAGCGTCTCGATTGTGTCGGGAGTGAATTGTGCGTCGGGGCTGACCAACGGTCGCGGCGAGGCGAGTTCATCGCTCAGCCACTTCAGGCGCTGACGTTCGTCCCACGCGGCATAACCCGGATTGCAGCCGTAGCCGTGCGTGATTTCATCGAGCGCCGCCGTATGGCGGTCGCTGTGTTGGCGCAGATCCAGCGCCGCCAGGTGCAGATCAAATGCAGCCGCCTGTCGCATCAGACGGTTGATTTCGCGCGCGGCGTGATGCGCCCCGCCCGCAGATAGCCCGTCGCGCAGATATTTCAGATCCTCGCGAAATTCATCGCCCGTGCGGTAGCCGCTCGCGGTTGCGGTTCCCGATCCGGTCAGCGCCGCGATCACCGGCAATCCCGGGCGAATGGAAATCAGTGCCCCGGGCGTCTCTATTCTCAGCGCCGATGCCAGATCGCGGTTGCGCCGCAGCGTGTTTTCGAGCCGCGCATAAATATAGGAAAGTTTCTGACGATATGGCTCTTCGGGATTGCGCTTGGCTACTTCGGCGGCGACTGCCGGGAATTCGGCCGAATCGCGCTTGAGCGAATCTTCAAGTTCCGCCGTAGATGGTGCGAACCGCGACGACTCACTGAGACGGCGGCCGAGATCGGTTATGGCGGCAATGTATTTTCGCAGCGCGAGGCGCTGATTCAGCAGTATCGCTTCCCACGTGATTTCCGGAGTGACGTGCGGGTTGCCGTCCCGGTCGCCCCCTATCCAGGAACCGAAGCGCACGGGCGAGGCCCCATCGCGCAGCTTCGCGCCCGGAACGTGTTCGGCCAGACGCGCATCGAGTTCGTCGAGCAGCGTGGGGATGGCTTCAAACAGCGTAGCGTCGAAGTAATAAAGACCGTTGTTGACTTCATCAAGCACCGTGGGCTGCGTCTGGCGCACCTCGTCGGTCAGCCAAATGGATTCGACTTCGGCGGCAAGACGCGCGCCGAGTTCGGATCGGCGCCGCTGCGGCAGGTCAGAATTGTCGAATTCCGTGAGCAGATCGGCCAGACGGCGATGCTTTTCGAGCAGCGTGCGACGTGCTGCTTCCGTGGGATGCGCCGTCATTACGGGAATGATTTCGAGCCGGTCGATAACATCCTGCATTTGCAGTCGCAACTCGTCGGGCGAGAGTCCGGCCCTGAGGCGTTCCGAAGCGAGGCGTCCGATCGTTTCCGCAATCGAGCCGCGTTGCGGGCGGTCGGGCGTGTGCAGTTCGTAGAAGCGTTTGCGCCGGATTCGATGGTGTTGCTCGGCTATATTGACAAGCTGGAAGTAAACCGAAAACGCGCGTATCACGCCTATGGCCTCGTCGATGCTCAGCCCGGCCAGAAGTTTTTTCAGCCGTCTTTCTTCGGCGGGGCTGTGCGATGACCTGAGGCTCTTGCACAGTGCGCGCACCCGTTCTTCGGTTTCAAACAGGCGCACGCCTCCGAGGTTGCGTAGGGTTTCGCCGAGCATGTCGCCGAGGCGGCGGATGTCACTGCGCAGGGCTTCGTCTTTTGACCTGGTCTTCGGTTCCTGCCTTGATTTTTGATCGGCCGGCGTACGGGTGTTCATGGGGCGACATTAAAACACGTGCGGTGAATCGCTGTCACCTCGTGCGGCGGCGTCGGTTATCTTGATCTGCGGCGACCGGCTTTCAGCAAAACCGCGCCGATAGCCACCGTCAACACGGCCGCCGATATCAGCACACGATGCCAGTTCTGCTCAAAGAAAACCCGCTCGAACAGTGACAATACCATCACGGCGGCGCCGAGAACGACAAAGAACAAACCGAGAGCTATGGCCATGAATCTGAAATTGTTGTTAAGTCGCATGGCGGATTCGTTTCCCGCATTTCCGGTTTCATCCACTGAGCCAGGAGCAATTACAATGCCGCAATCCTCATACGAGTCGCTCCGACTCCCTGGGCTGGAAAGAGAGATGACGGAACAAACGGAAATGTACGGAACAAACCGAAAGGTTGGAGGTTTCCGCGTATTTCGTTTCAGTCCGTAAAAAATGCTTTGAGCGTGCAGCTTTTTGATATGATTGTTGGCGATGCATCCTTTGTCGCTGCACGCCAAGACGACGATTCTGACCTCGGCGATTACGATTGCCGTTTTGCTGGCGACAGTTTTACTCATAGGTGTGCGGATGGCGGCGCTGGTGCGGGAGGATGAAAGGGATCTCGCACAGTTGCAGGCGCTCAGCCTGGCCGATCAGATCAGCCTTATGCCGTCCCCGCGTTCGGAAAATGATCTCAGGCGTGCAGTTGATCAGACGCGTCGTGCGCGTCCCAATGTCATTGCGGTG
>JAHBSF010000135.1 GCA_019639255.1 Acidobacteriota bacterium
ACGAAATAAGACGGAACAAACGGAAATATTCGACTTTTCGGTAATTTTCGTTACATTTCGTATGTTCCGTTATCTCTCTTTCTTTCTAAACCGGGAATTGCTGACAAACAACAAAAGCCTGAAATGCCGAGGGCGGGAGTCGAACCCGCACTCCCCTCGCGGGGAAGAGGATTTTAAGTCCTCTGTGTCTACCGATTTCACCACCCCGGCGAAAACATCCCGTCTCACGTTTGAGCAGTGTAAGGCGGCGCGCCGCACATACGCAAACGGATGCGAGAGACCGCGGAATACGCGGAAAACCTGGACGCGGAAAGCACGGAAAGTGCAATCGGCATTCTGCATTTCCGTATTCTTCCGTATCTTCTTTCGGTGTATTCCGTGTTTGCTCTTAACGCGGGCGCAGGCGCGGCCATTCGGTCTCTATGCCAAGCCCGCGCAGTTTCATCAGAAAATCCGCGAGCCGTTTCTCGTCGTTGCGAACGCCTCGCGGCGTCTGTCCCGTCGCGTGCGCGTGTGCGGCAAGCGCTCCGGCCGCCTCGCCTATGTTCCATTCCACGGGATGCAGGCGGTAACATCCGTTCGTGATGTGCGTAGTTCCTATGTTTTTGCACGCCGGCAGCAGATTCTCCATACGCACCGGTATGAGCGCTCCGAGCGGTATCTGAAACGGCAGCGAACTTATATCGATATAATTATCGCCTCCAGTGCTCATATGCAGGTCGATGCGGTAAGAACCGACGCCGATCGAGTCCTTGAAAGTCTCGGAGGCAAGTTCTTCGGGTTTCCTGCCCGTCAATTGTGCGCGCGCTTGGGCGCCTACGTGCTGCTCGATCACCGTAAATTCCGCGCGGATGCGGCGCGATTCGCGAATGTACGGATACTTCGCAAGTCCATCTTCCGTGCCGACCACATCGGCGCGCAATCGAAGCCCGGGCCATCCCTGACGGCCGTCGGGGCGCGGCGCTTCGGTCTGCATCCAGTAAAGCAATGAAAGGCTCAATTGTTTTGCGGCTTCCAGGTGGCGCGCAGCTTCGCTTTCGCTTACCTCAAAAAGCGGGCCGCCGAAATAATCGTTCATCGGCCAGTTGACGAGCGATATGTCGCTTGCGACTGCGCCGGGCGCGAAGTTTTTTTTGTCCAGAATGCGGCGATAGATAAAGAAATTCAGCCCCTCCGCTGATCTTTCCCGCTCGGGATCGAAGTATGCCGCGCGGGGCTTGAGCGTTTCGGGATGCGGCTGGTTCCAGGTAATCAGCCGTCCGGGCCAGGGCGGCGCGAGCTTCGGTTCGTGATTGCGCCAGAAATCGTATTGCGCGGGTTTGTCGATTACATGATTTTCGCCGGGCCTGTGGTCGATCGCGAAACAAACGGTTACGGCCTGCATATTCAGCGGTTGCGCCGATGCAGGCGCGTGCAGTTCGCCCGTTTGCGCGCGCGATTCAAACCCCGTGACGTATTCGGTTTTCGTCAGCGGCAGCAGTTCACCCGTTTCCGTCGCGTCCAGAAAATACGGCGCAGAAAGCGTAATTTCGCTCCCGCCGACAAGACTGCGCACGGTGACCGAACGTATGCGCGCCCCGTCTACATCGGCCGCTACGGGCCGGTGGCGCAGCAGCACCGTCAGACGATCGCCGCTTGCATAGGGCGCAAGCAGTGCTTCGAGCACGGCCAGGGATACGCGCGGTTCGTGCGTGATGCGCGATACCGATCCGTTGCCGGGATTGAGGTAAGGGACGGATCGCGCGGCTTCGGACAGGGGATAGTTGTTTCTGTAGTAATCGCGCACTGCATTGCGGTAATTCCTGTAGGTGCGCGTACAGCCGAAGGATTCGATCCACGGATGTTCGTCGGGAGGCACGGCCTGCGAGGTGAGCTGCCCCCCTGGCCAGTCGGTTTCTTCAGTCAGGATGACGCGAGCGCCGAGGCGCAACGCTGCAAGAGCCGCAGCCACGCCGCCCGTGCCTCCGCCTATGACAACCACATCGGCGCGCAGTTCGCGCGCCGACAGCGCTTTCAATCCGCGCGGCGTAAACACTGTGAAGAATGCTGCAGCTCCTGCGCCCTTTAGAAGTTCTCGTCGATCGATCATCGATATTTCAGCTCCCGTATGGAATAAAAAAGAACGCGGAATAGGCGGAAACATGGCGAAAATTATGGCTAATTACGAAACTTTCTCAATCCGCTCGATCCATTCCCCCGGTCCGAGCCCCTCAACGCTCCACGGTCCAATGCTCACGCGAATCAGACGCAGCGTCGGGAATCCAACCGCTGCCGTCATCCGGCGCACCTGACGGTTTCGGCCTTCCCTGATCGTCATTCTCAGCCACGACGCGGGTTTGTTGCGCCGAAAGCGAATCGGCGGTGTGCGCTCCCAAATTTGCGGTTCGGGAATGACCTCGACTTCGGCCGGCAGCGTCATTCCGTCGTTGAGATTCACGCCGCGGCGCAGGCTGCGCAGCGCGGTTTCCTCGGGTACACCCTCGACCTGCACGAGATATGTTTTCGGCATCTTGTTGCGAGGGTCGGCAATCTTATGTTGCAGGCGACCGGAATCGGTCAATACGAGCAAGCCTTCGCTGTCGTAATCGAGGCGGCCCGCGGCGTAAACGCCCGGTACCGGGATGTAATCGGCGAGCGTCGCGCGCCCGTCGCGGTCTGTAAACCCGCACAGCACCCTGTAGGGTTTGTTGAAGAGTATGATTCTTGCGCGATCCACTGCAGCTCCCGCGGGCGAATCTTGCGTCCCGGCGATTTGCATAGTAGCGTGTCTTTCCGTTATGCGAAACCGATTCATACTGGTATGTATTGCAGCAGCGTTGCTGATTTTTGCCGCGTCCTGCACGCGCACGGGCGTCGAAGATTATCTCGGATTGTGGACGCTGCACGTTTCGATGCCTTCGGGCGACAGGGCCGAATGCCGGCTCGAAGTAGTTCGAAGCGGCAGGGATGTTTCCGGCGCGCTCATCAACGGGGACGAAAGAACCGAGGCTACGGGCGGCGCGCTGGACGGCGGGCGGTTGAAACTGCGCTTCGATTACTACGACGGCGAGCTCGACGTAGAACTCAAGAACGGCGAATTGCACGGCGTTTTTACGCGGCAGTGGAGAAAAGAAAGATTGCGCCGCGGCGTTCACGGCGTGCGTTACGTTGCGAATCCTGGTGCTGCTGCTGCTGCGCCGTTTCTGGGCGAATGGATTCTGCGCGTGGGCGAGGGCGAAAGCGCGCGGCACTGGCGCGCGTCGTTCAGAGAGCAGGACGGCGAGATGCGCGGCACCGTGATTCCCCTGTCGGGCGACTGGGGAACGCTCGCCGGACGCGTTGAAAACGGCGAACTCCTGCTCGGCAGATTCGACGGCATTAACGTTCGCACGGTAAAACTGAAAGCAGGCGCAGACGGCATACTTGGGGGAACGGTCGATCTCGGCGGACGCGACGGAGCGCGCAAGGTCGTAGCCGAAAGGCCGGCCGAGGGCAATACGGCGGCGCTGGCCGATCCATCGACCGCGACGAGGGTGAAAAATCCCGCAGAACCGTTCCGTTTTGCGTTCCCGGATGTATCGGGACGGATGGTTTCGTCTGCCGATGAGAGGTTCCGCGGCAAGGTTATAATCGCGTCGATTTCCGGCACCTGGTGCCCGAACTGCTACGACGAGGGTCCGTTTTTGCAGGAACTCTACGACAGGTACCGCACAGAGGGGCTTGAGGTCGTAGTGCTGGCGTTCGAGTATACGGGAGATGCTGCGCGCGACGGCGAACAGTTGCGGATTTTCGGCGAGCGGCTGGGTTTGACTTATCCTCTGCTGCTTGCCGGGACGACCGATGAGGGCGATGTTGACAGGAAGCTGCCGCAACTGGAAAACTTTAGCGTCTACCCGACTACGATCTTCATCGGCCGCGACGGGCTCGTCAAACGCATACACGCGGGATTTGAGGGCCGGGCTGCGGGCGAACGCTTTACAAGATTGAAATCGGAGATCGAAGAACTGGTCAGGGAACTGCTCTCCGAGAGATGATGCAACATTCGGAATGAAACTTTCCGCAACGGAGATGAAACGAAAATTACGGAATAGTTGAATATTTTCGTCTGTTCCGTTTATTCCGTCTGTTCCGTTTTTCTCTCGTATGTTCCAATGTCATGCGGTTTGATTCAACACAATCAGGGGAGGCAACCGATGGGCAAGGACAGGAAAATCAATCGCCGCGAATTCATTCGCCGCAGTGCGGCCACAAGCGCGGGAGCGGTGATTGCATCGTATCCGGGTGGAGGCGTCGAAGCGGCGATGCCCGCGCCGCAGGACAGCCCTAACGGGCGCATACAGGTGGGATTCATCGGCACGGGGGCGCGCGCGCATCAGTTGATGGATGATATGCGCGGAATTTCCGGATTGCAGATAACGGCGCTTTGCGATGCTTACAAGGGGCGGCTCGAACGCGCCGTGGAGCGCACGGGCGCGCGCGCGAAGGTATACCGCGATCACCGCGAACTGCTCGCGCAGGGCGGCGTCGACGCCGTATTCATCGTAACGCCCGATCACCTGCACAAGGCGCACGTGCTCGATGCGCTTGCGGCGGGCAAGGACGTATACATCGAAAAGCCGTTGACCTACACCGTCGACGAGGGGCTGGAAATCGTCAATGCGGTAAAGAAGACGGGGCGCGTATTGCAGGTAGGAAGTCAGGGCGTAAGTTCTCCGCTGCAGCAGCGGGCGCGCGACATCATCGCCTCGGGCAAGCTCGGACAGGTGACGATGGTGCGCGCAAGCTACAACCGCAACACTGCGGGCGGCGCGTGGATTTATCCGATTCCTCCCGATGCGTCTCCCTCTACGGTCGACTGGGAAATGTTTCTGGGTTCGGCGCCGAAGCGTCCGTTTAATCTCGAACGGTTTTTCCGCTGGCGCTGTTATGAAGATTATTCGGGTGGAGTATCGACCGATCTGTTCATACATCTGCTGACGACGGTGCATTTCATCATGGGCGCGAAGATGGCGGAATCCGTAGTTGCGATGGGCGCGCTCGACCGGTGGCTCGAAACGCGCGACACGCCCGACAGCATGAATGCGATCATCCGCTATCCCGAAGGCTTTACTCTGGTGCTGAGCGCAACGCTCAACAACGAATCCGAAAGCGAGCGGGGCTTCCAGATCCTCGGCACGAAGGGATCTTTGCAGCTCGGCGGCGAGCTGGTATACACGCCCGAACGCGCTACGGAAGACAACGGCTGGATCGTGGATTCGTGGCCGCGCGCGCTGCAGGAGGCCTACTATCGCGATCCGAAGGTGCAGCAGAGCGAGATGGTGCGGCGCTGGCCGCCCAAGGTAGTCGAGGGATCGCAGCGGTGGCAGGCCGTAGGGCGCCGCGACACGTCGCTGCACATAGAAAACTTCGTCAGCGCCGTGCGTTCGCGCAATCAGCCCTACGAAGACGCAGTTGTGGGACATCACGCCGCGTCGGTTGCTCATATGATCAACCTGGCTGCGAAACACAGGCGCGCCGTAGATTGGGACTTTTCCGCCGACCGTATGAAGGGGCGCGCCTGAGTGCGTGCATCGTTGTTCTGGATTAGAGGTTATGTCGAAGAAAAAGCGTTTTGTGAAAGGCGGCGGCGCGAGGGCGCTGCCGCCGAAGGTTCTGGAACAGATCGATTCTGCAGATGATTTGATCAACCGGGGGCGCTACTCCGAAGCGCTCGCCATACTTGGTCCCCTCTCCCAAAAGCATCCGAACCGCGTAGAGATACTGTCGTCTCAGGCGGTGTGCTGTTTTCGATTGGGAATGCACGAACGCTACCTGGATGTTATGGAGCCGCTGCATCGCCTTTTACCCGGCAACCCGGAGGCCGTGCTCTCGCTTGCTCAGGCCTACATGCTGAACGGACGACCGGCGCTTGCACTGCGCGAATATCGAAGATACCTGAAGCGATGGCCGGAGGGTGAACATAGCGCTTTCGTCAGGGGGGTGCTTGCGACGGTTGAGCCGGATTTCTCGAATACGCTGGCAGGTATTGGATTGACGCAGGACGACCGGTTTGAAATTGCAGAGTTGCACGAACAATCCCAGGTGTATCTGAGTCGGGGGCAAACGGCGGAGGCGCGCGAATGTATCCACAAGATATTTCAGCGTGCGCCGAATTTCGTGCCGGGGCTCAACAACCTGAGCCAGACCTATATGCAGGACGGGCTTGCAGCCGAGGCCGCAGAGACCGCGGAGCGCGTGCTTGCGGTGGATCCGGAAAACATTCATGGGCTCGGCAATCTTTCCCGCGCGCTGTGGATGCAGGCGAGAGTGGATGAGGCGCGGGCTGTAGCCGATCGTTTGAGATCCATCGGCGCTTCGACCCCCGTTGGATGTTTGAAGATTGTAGAGACGCTCAGTTATCTCGGCGACGATCAGGGGGTGTTGGACGCTCTGGATGCGGCGGTACGTTCGGGCGTCGTCGGAGGCGGCGATCATATCGGAGATGACCGTGAGCCTGACTCTGCATTTCTATACCATCTCGTCGCAGCGGCTGCATTGCGGTTGGGGCAGGAAAAGCGGGCGCGCGAGTGGTGGAAGAAATGTTTGAAGATCGCGCCCGGATTTGACCTTGCGAAGGAGAACCTGGCCGATCTGCGGCGGCCCGAGGGCGAACGCAACGGCCCGTGGGCGTTCTCAGCAGGATATCTGATACCGAATATAGTGTTGGACCGGGTGGTCGAAGAGGTCAAAACGCTCGGCGACGGACCGGATTTCCCGCCGGAGGCGCTGCAAAGCTTCGTCGAGCGCAACCGGGAGTTTTTGCACACAATTCCTTATCTGCTTGAACATGGCGATCCGATAGGGCGGGAATTCGCCGTATGGTTTGCGAGCCATATCAGGACGCCCGAACTGCTTGCGGCGCTGCGCGATTTCTCGCTCGGCCGTCTGGGGACGGACCATGTCCGCATGAAGGCGGCTTCGGCCGCAGTGCAGGCTGAACTGTTGCCTCGCGGGCACGTAAAGATGTGGGTAGCAGGACGGCAGCAGGATGTATTGCTGCTGGGATTCGAGATCCACAGCGAACCGCTGCAGCGCGTTTCCCGGAACCTGGAACGCCTGATAACAACCGCTTTGGATGCGATGAATGAGGGCAACGCAGTTGAGGGGGAGCGGATAATGAGGCAGGCCCTGGAGCTTGCCCCGGACGATCCGATCATCCTGAATAATCTCGCCTCGGCCCTGGGTGCACAGGGGCGCCGTGATGAGGGCGAAGCGCTGCTTGAGGATATTCACCGGAGATTTCCGGATTATGTTTTCGCACGCACGAACCTCGCAAATTCCTACGCCCGCCGCGGACGAATAGCCGAGGCCGAGGCGCTGATAGAACCACTGCTGGATCGACGGCGGCTGCACGTAAGCGAACTCGGGTCGTTGTGCGGCGCGCAGATTGAACTCGCCCTTGCGCGCAAGAATCGGCGCGCAGCCCGCGACTGGTTTCAGATGTGGGAGCAGGCCGATCCCGACAACCCGCAACTCGAAAGGTTCCGCCCACGAGTCCAATCCATCGACTTGCGGAAACTTTGGTCATCCCTTCGCTGAAGAGCAGGCATACGGAACAAAGGAAAAAAACGGAAAATGCATGATCCGGATTTTACTCTCCGTGTTCTCTCTCATTCGTTCTGGTTCAAAAACTTCCCGATGCGGTTGAGTCCCTCGCGCATCGCATCAACCTCGCCCCCGAATCCTATGCGCAGATAACGGTCCATGCCGAAACAGTCGCCCGGCACTATAAGCACGCCGCACTCGCTGCGCAGCCGGTCCACAATCTGCGTGGAGTTGATATCAAAATGATAGCGCAGCCAGGCGATCGCTCCCGCTTTCGGCGCGACGTGCGTAAAGAGTTGTGTATGCGCGTCGAGCCACTCGGCGAGGACTGTGTAATTTCGCTGCAGAATGGATCTCGTTCTTGCGAGTATACGCTCGCGCCGCGCGGGTTCCAGAGCCGCTTGCGCCAGCTTGTCGCTGAGCGCGCTCGGGGCAATCGTCGTGTAATCGCGGTACGACCACAGTGTTGCGGCCTGTTCAGGCGGCGCGAGCGTCCAGCCCATACGCAGTCCCGGCAGCCCGTATGCCTTCGATAATCCGTTGGTGATTATCATGCGGTCGTGATGCTCGCGCAGCGTCCAGAACGAGCGTGTGCGTTCGCCCTCGCGTTCTGCGCCCTGATAGACCTCATCGGCGACAAGCCAGGCGCCGGCTTCGGCCGCGATGTCGAGGATTGCCTGCATATCTTCGGCGTTCATCACCGAGCCCGCGGGATTGTTCGGGTTGCATACGGCGATGATGCGCGTGCGGGAAGTAACTTGCCGGCGCAGTTCGTCGATATCGGGCGACCAGCCGTCCTCCGCGCGCAGGTGAAACGGTTTGACTTCGCCTGTGAATCCGCGTCCGAGTCCCCAGATCTGCATGTAATTCGGCAGCATCACGACCAGTTCGTCGCCCGGTTCGAGCAGGCTCCACAGCGTGACGAAATTGGCTTCCGATGTGCCGTTGGTTGCAAGCACGTTCTCCGGCGTCGAGCCGGGATAAAGCGCCGCAATCCGCTCGCGCAGCGCGGGCGTGCCGTTGGTTTGCGGATAGCCGAGAGGCGTTGCCAGAATATTTGCAAGCATATCGGAATCGCCGTCGAGCAGTTCGGAAAGCGTCAGCGGATGTACGCCGCTTTCCGACAGGTTAATTTCGACGACGTTTTCCCACAGCGATTGAATGCGCTCGAGATCGAAAGTCGGTATTTTCATGCTTCGGCAAGTGGAAACCGCGGAAGTCGAAGAGAGATGACGGAAAAAACGAAAATAGACGGAACAAACGGAAATTTTCAACTTTTCCGTGATTTTCGTCTAATTTCGTTTGTTCCGTTATCTCTCTTCCGTT
>JAHBSF010000136.1 GCA_019639255.1 Acidobacteriota bacterium
CTTTGATGTCTGAGGGTGGAGTATTCCCGGCGCAGGATGATAAAATCAGGCGGCAATTCCCCGGAAAGTGAAACGCATGTCCATTAAAGTCGAAAAGAATGGCCCGGTGACGACCGTCATTCTGAACCGCCCCGAAGTTCGTAACGCCGTGGACCTTGCCACGGCTGAAATGCTCGTTGAGGCGTTTCGTGCATTCGACCTCGATCCGGCTTCATCCGTAGCCGTGTTGTGCGGCGAAGGCGATACGTTTTGTTCCGGCGCCGATCTCAAGGCCCTCGCCGACGGCAAGCCGAACAGGGTCGATCCTGACGGCGACGGACCGATGGGCCCCTCAAGAATGCTGCTGACCAAACCCGTAATAGCCGCCATTTCGGGTTACGCCGTGGCCGGTGGACTTGAGCTTGCCCTGTGGTGCGACCTGCGAATTGCGGAAGAAGATTCTGTTATCGGCGTATTTTGCCGTAGATGGGGCGTACCGCTCATCGACGGCGGAACGATTCGCCTGCCCCGATTGATCGGACTCGGCCGCGCTCTGGATCTGATCCTTACCGGGCGCCCGGTAGACGCCGACGAAGCGCTGTCGATGGGCCTCGTAAATCGCGTCGTGCCGAAAGGAAAAGCACGGGAATACGCCGAAAGGATTGCTAGCGATATCGCCGATTTTCCGCAATTATGCATGCGGCTAGACAGACTCTCGGCTTATGAACAGTTCGATATGACGCTGACTCAGGCGCTTCGCAATGAATTCCAGCGCGGCATGGTTTCCATCGCAGCCGGAGCCGAAGCCGGGGCAGCACGGTTTGCCCGCGGCGCCGGCCGGCACGGAAATTTTGACTCGCTCCAACATCAGGTAGAAGAATCGTGAACGAACCAATACAGGATCGCATAAGCTGGTTTCCGGTTCCGCCCGAGGACGAATTGCCCGATAACCTTCGCGGGCTTTTTCGCAAGGCGCGCGAGCGTGTGGGGTTTGTCCCGAATGTTTTTCGCGTATTCAGCTTCCGTCCCGAACGCCTCAGCGCCTGGTTTGCTCATTACAAACAACTGCACGAACCCACAACGAACCTGAATACTGCCGAACGCGAAATGATAGCCGTTGCGGTATCGATGGCTAACGGATGTCTGTATTGCCTGGTAGCGCACGGCGCGGCGCTGCGCGAAGCGCTCGGAGACCCGGTTCGAGCCGATCGAATCACTCTGGATTACAGGCGCGCGGGACTCGACGAACGAATGACTGCCGTACTGGATTTTGCCGTAAAACTCACACGGTCGCCCGTAGAGTGTTCGGAAAACGATCTCAACCGCTTGCGCGGCCTCGGATTGACGGAAGAAGAGGTTTGGGACGTTGCTGAAATTGCAGCGATGTACAACTTCACCAATCGCATGGCTTCCGCTACCGGCATGATCCCAAACGATGAATACCACAGGTTGCACCGGAGTAGTTGACTGAATCGATCAAAAGTAGAGTTGAATATTTCCGCGGTTTCCGTCCTGTTTCGTTTGTTCCGTTATCTATCTTTTGCCGAGGAGTAAAGCTATGGGTTTACGGGGTGATCTCGCACATTGGGAGGCTGAAGATTTCGGCGTAGAGCTTATGGACGCTACACTCGGCGACCTTCTCGATCTGCGTGCGTCGGAGATCCCCGAGAAGGAAGCCCTGGTGTATCGATATCCGGAAATCGGTTTGAATCTTCGTCTGAATTACCGCGAATACAACGAAGAAGTAAACCGGCTCGCCAAGGGGCTGATCGCTTTCGGAATCGAACGCGGCGACCACGTCGCAGTATGGGCGCCCAACGTGCCGGAGTGGATATTTCTGGAAATGGCGCTCGCCAAAATCGGTGCGATCCTCGTTACGGTAAACACCAATTACCGCGCAACGGAAATCGAATACGTACTCAAACAGGGCGACGTTGCAGCGCTTTTCATGGTCGAGGAATACCGGGGTAATTCGTATCTTGAATCGCTTTACCGTATAGCGCCGGAACTGAAGGCATTGAGCACGCCCGTACACGACGCACTGCGTTCGCCCAATCTGCCCGCGCTTCGCAGCGTCGTGTTGATCGGAAACGAGCCGCGTGAGGGCGTCGCGCTTTACTCGCAGATCGTGGAACTCGGCAACGACGTGCCGGACGAAATCTTGCGCGACCGCCAGCGACAGGTAAAGCCGCACGATGTCGCTCAGATGCAGTACACCAGCGGAACTACGGGATTTCCGAAAGCCGTAATGCTGACCCACTACGCGCTCGTCAACCAGTCGCACGTGGCCACGACGCGCGGGAAATTATCCTCCGACGAGAGGTATGTAACGGCGATGCCGCTGTTTCATATTGCGGGATGCCTGGGAGCAGTGGTGTATTCGATTTATCTGGGATGCACGCTCGTTCCGCTCGTTGCGTTTGACCCGCTGAAGCATCTGGAGTTGTTTGAACAGGAGCGCGGCACTTTTACCTTCGCCGTTCCGACTATGATAATAGCGATGTTGAATCATCCGCGTTTTCCCGAGTTCGATCTGTCGTCCTGGCGGTCGCTGTTTACGGGCGCAACGCCGGTTCCGGTAGCGCTGATGGAACAGGTGAAGGATAAAGTCGGAGCCGATTGCACGATTGTCTTCGGCATGACCGAAATGACCGGCGCCGTCACACAATCCTTTGCCGATGACAGCTTTGAACTGAAAGCGTCAACAGTGGGCCTTCCAATGCCGCATACATCGATAAAAATAGTAAATCCGAATACAGGAAATACCGTCAGGATCGGCGAATCGGGAGAACTCCTGTCGAAAGCGTTCTCGAACATGCAGGGCTATTACAACATGCCCGAGCGGACCTCGGAGACAATAGACCCCGACGGCTGGCTTCATTCGGGCGACCTTGCCGTGATGCATTCAAGCGGCTACGTCAACATCGTCGGACGAGTAAAGGATATGATCATTCGCGGCGGTGAAAACATCTACCCTGCCGAAATCGAGGCCTTTTTGATGCGGCATCCGAAGATTGCCGAAGCTCAGGTCGTGGGCGTGCCCGATGCTTTTATGGGCGAAGAAACCGCAGCGCTGATCCGCGCGCGTCCGAATCAGACTATTGATGAGGATGAGGTGCGCCGGTATTGCCGAGACGGCATCAGTCGTCACAAAATGCCGAAGTACATTCGCTTTGTTGACGCCTTTCCGCTGACGGCTAGCGGCAAGGTGAAGAAATTTGAAGTACGCGCCCAACTCGTCAGGGATCTGGGACTTGACGATGCGGGGCGCGTGGAAACGGCGTAGGAGAAGTGCTGAGTGCGAGGAGGAGAGGAAAGTGCTGAGTGCTGAGTGCTGAGTGCTGAGTGCAATTTGGAATTCGGGAACTTTATTACTCAGTGAGCAAAGTTCTTTGAGTTTTTCAGCCGCGAAGCGGCGAAAGATCTGTAGCCTGGTGCGTGAACGCCAGGTCAGCAGGCGAAAAGCGTCCGAGCCCTGAAAGGGCGAAAGATCTTCCGCCCCTCCGGGGCTGGCGCCGCTTCCATACACCAACCCAGGGCTCGCCGCCCTGGGCTACAGATCTTTCGCCGCTTCGCGGCTGAAATACTCAAAGAACTTTGTTTACAGAGTATTCATTAACAGATTTTCTGTATTGAAGTTCTTCAGTTCCGAATTGCACTCAGCACTCAGCACTTCTTCCCTCTCGCTCCCAATCATTCTGATAATTATGAAAACCATTCGCATCGCAAACGGGCAGGGATTCTGGGGCGATTCGCTCGAAGCGCCCGTTCAACTGGTTGAACGCGGCCCGATTGATTATCTGACGCTCGATTATCTGGCCGAAATAACCATGTCGATTATGCAGAAACAGAAATCGCGCGACCCCCGCACCGGATATGCAGTCGATTTCGTGGGCGCCGTAGCCCGCATACTGCCGGCCTGCGTCGAGCGCAACATTCGCATAATAGCCAACGCGGGCGGAGTGAATCCTCAGGCTTGCAGCGCAGCAGTCGCCGATGTGGTCGCACGGCTTGGCCTTTCCGGTCGCGTGCGTATCGGCGTGGTCGCCGGAGACGACATCAGCGGTTCGCTGGATGATCTGATGGCTCGCGGAGTAGAACTGAAAAATATGGAAACGGGCGAACCGTTGGCTTCGGTGCGCGACCGCGTGCAGAGCGCGAACGTTTATTTCGGAGCTGCTCCCGTAGCCGAAGCGCTCCGGCAGGGCGCGCAAATCGTCATAACGGGGCGCTGCACGGATACGGGGCTCGCGCTTGCGCCGATGATCTACCAGTTCGGATGGTCGCTGGAGGATTGGGACCGCCTCGCCGCCGGAACCATAGCCGGACATATCATCGAATGCGGCGCACAGACTACGGGCGGAAACTGTCAGGTGAACTGGCAGTCGATTCCGAATCTGTGGGATATAGGTTATCCGATCGTCGAAGCAGCAGAAGACGGCGCATTCGTCGTTACCAAACATACGGGCACGGGCGGGCGCGTGGACATCCCCGGAGTCAAGGAACAGTTGATGTACGAAATGGGTGATCCCATCAATTACATCACTCCCGACTGCGTTGCCGACTTTACATCGATCCATCTGGAAGATGACGGCAAGGATCGCGTAAGGGTGTCGCAGGTTCGCGGGCGCGCGGCCACGGATATGTACAAGGTTTCGATCAGTTACCTCGCCGGATACAAGGCGGTCGGCATGCTGATTTACTCCTGGCCCGATGCTTTTGAAAAAGCGAAGGCTGCGGATCGTGTGCTGCGACAGAGACTCGATGCGCTCGGGCTGAAGTTTGACGAAATACTGACGCAGTTTGTGGGCGTAAACTCGCTGCACGCGGGACTCGCTGCAGCGCCCGGACCTGAACAACCGGAAGTCGTGCTCCGCGTCGGAGTGCGGGGCGAAGACAGAAAGGCGATCGAACGGTTTACAAAGGAACTAGCGCCGCTTGCCCTGAACGGCCCGCCTACGGTTTCGGGTCTGGGTGGCGGAAGACCGAAGGTGGAAGAGATCGTCGCATACTGGCCGGCGCTGATGCCCAAGTCTGCGGTTGAACCCACGGTCGAGGTATTCACTGCCTGATATTCACTGCCTGAATCGACGAGCCGGCAGTCAGGAACGCCTGCCGCCGGCTCGATACCACCAACACAGAATCAGCGTCGCCGTGATTCGCGCACTTCTCGCCACGCCTTATTTTCAGCCGATCTGGCCTCGGAGGCGTTCAGCCCGAAGCGTTGCAGCGTCCGTCCGAAACTGCGTCCGTTGGCCAAACCATCCAGCAAGGCATCGGCGCTTACACGGCTCCTCCTGCCGCTCAGGTTTCTCGCAACTACGTTCGCAGCCAGAAACTGCCCAAATTCCAGATCCGGATTGAGCGTGAGAGACTCGTCATAGCGGCGATGCAGATGCTCCGGCGTAGTATTCAATCTTCGTGCAAGGCCCGAATATCGGGGAAGTTCAGCCGCAGCGCGATTGCTGTTGGCTCTGGCTCTGGCCAGTCCTTCATCGGATCTTCCGCCGGATCGCATCGAAGCATTGGCCAGTCCGCGGTCCGAGCGCCCCCGAGACCGCTCTGAAGCGGTTCCAAGGCCCCGATCGACGCCAACAACGCCGGATGGAGGCCCCTGTCTGGGACCTGCCGGCCCCGGACCACCCTGACCTCTGGGCGCGCCTCCTCCCCGTCCGCGTCCCTGCCCCTCTACACTCGGGACAAGCGCCGCCGCGAATACCAAACATAAAACAACGCTCAATAAGTTTCCTGTTAATTTTGACATTGCACTGCCTCCCGTATTCTCCTGAAATTCCGCAAACCACGATTCGAATCACAAGAGGGGCAACGAGCAGTGGAACGCTTATCCTGACGGACGGAGGGGCAATTCAGTTGAATATGATTGGACCACGTTTACGAACCCGGATCAAGTAATCTACGTTGCTGAAAGACGCCGCATATTCCCGAAAAGGACCTGAAACCCGGCAATGCTTCTAAATCACTCGTGCAATGCAGCAAAAACATCATCGACCAGCCAGAAATACATCATAAGCCCATCGCCCGACATTTGATCGATGAATGCCATCGACTTTGGCTCGGTAAGCAAATACGTTGCCATACCGGTCACGCCGTCTCGACGCACGATAGTCAAGCGATATGGAAACGACGCCAAGCGACGGCAATGTATGAAGCTCGTTCGCATCCGAAATGCCATTATGGTTGGCGTCCAGCCAGAGCCGCAACGAAGCGAAAATAGCGTCTCTTTCATCTATTACGCCATCGCCATTGCCTCCAGTTGAGGGGATATCGTATTCGGAGAGCGCGAGGAAGCCGTTCGGCGTGTTTGAAGGCAGTTGCGGGGTGAAATTGCCGAACATCTCGGTACCATTATCGATTGTGCCGTTGCCATTGCGGTCAAGCACCAACCAGGCGTCATCGCTGTCAGCCCTGGTCCAGGATGTTCGGTCGGGTATACCATTACCATTGAGGTCGAACCATACGCCGCCGTCGGCGTCCGTCAAATCAAAGCCATTGCCCAGCGTATCGATCAGGATGGGAGAATAACATTCGCATCCGACGGGATTGCAATAAGCCTGTACGATCTCACACTGCTCATCTGTGCAGCAACCTTCAGAGCAGTCCTTTGTAGTGTTAAGGAACGAGCCGTCAGGCCCTGCCTGGCCGGTTGGGCCGGGACTTCCCATCGTAGGCCCTTGGGGGCCTTGTGGCCCATCACCGTTGGAGCCGAGATCGCCGCTGCCGCTGCCGCACTGGCCGGATGCCGGTGAACCTGGTAGCCCACCCGGCCCACCCGGCCCGCCTTGTCCTGGCTGCTGCCCCTCGCCACCGGCTCCCCCATTACCGCCGTTGATAAAGAAAGTGAAACTGACACTGGGTGGATGCGAAACGATAACAGTCCCCCCTTTCCACCTGTTCCACCCGTCCCACCATCACCCCCGGCTCCACCGCCGCCGCCGATTCCTCCATAGCCGCCTTTGCCGCCTTTACCAAGCAGGACGGGCGTCTCGCTGCAACAAGATGCACCGTTACCACCTGTTCCACCCGTCCCTCCTCGGCCACCTGTTCCACCAATCGATCCCTCGCCTCCCTTTTGCCCTGTGCCGCCCTTATAGTTCCAATGGTATACACCACTGTTTCCGCAAGGAATATCGCAAAACACGCCTTGAGCATCATCTCCAGTCGCCCCGGTTCCCCCGGTTCCGCCTTTCGTGCCGGGCGAGCCTTCAAGCTGGAACGAGGGGGAGGTTCCAGGGCGCCCATCCGGGTTAGATGGGCAATCACCATTATTCCCGGTAGCCCCAACTGCCGTGTTGGGGGAAGGTGTCTGGGGAAATGTCCCGGTGGCGCCGACGCCCTCCTTGCCTGCAGGCTGCGCGTTTACATTTACCCCGCAGTTCTCGAAGTACGCATACCCCCCTGCCACGCCTGTTATCGGGTATCCTGCAACCGTGGCAATTAAATTATTGAACGTGAGGTTTGCTTTCTGAACCAGGGGGCGACCGGACTGAGGGGGGATGAGAGAACTCAGTTTTACTCTGTTTTCATAAGGCTCAATGAAAAACATATGAAGCCACACTCCCGGGCCGGTGATAGTGGTCGCACAGGAATCACCCTCGAAAATAACTTTTCGTGCGAGTATGAAGACATCTCCCGTAGTCTCGATCTCGCTGGGCAGTATCAGAGTATCAGCCAAGTACAGGCCGCTCAGCCGCCGCCCCGCTCTTTTTACCGCCCGCATTTCCGGCATCAGGTCGAAATAAGGCTTGAGCGTTTTGCGCCACCGTTTATGAGTCAGCATCTCCGGGTCGAAGGGCTCCCCGTATTCACGGAGCATTTTGTTCCTATGGTCTAATACTCGCCGCTGGCGGCGATAACGTTCTTCAAGATCTTTCTGTCTTTGAATCACTGCGGCCTGATCTTGCAGGGCTTGACTGTAAACCGCATTCTTGCGCGCCGGGGAAGATGGTGAAGCTGATATGCCAGCAACGCCCAGAGTGATGCAGCAGATGATCAGGGCCTTGCGACCCAGTGACTCGATGCTCATCATTTACCTCAGAAGATGCGAGGCCATATAGACGAAAACCAGGGAAATATTCAACTTTTCCGTAATTTTCGTTTCATTTCGCTTGTTCCGTTATTTCTCTTCAGTTTCACGCTTTGTATCAATCTGCTGTGGAGTGAACATGCTTATTAGCCTCGAAGCAAGAACACATCCCAAGCCCAACGCCCGATGTGAGTGTTGTTACTATTTCGAATTCTTGCTCGATATACAAAACGATTTCCAAATACATCAACGCGCTTAGACTCCCGATAATCTAAGTCAATAGCTATAAGGCCTACTTGCTCAAGAGGTAATAGCTCTAATGGATCAGTTAAACCGTTATGGTTCACATCTCGCCAGAGGCGAAGCGATGAGTATATGGAGTCCTCGGCGCTTATCTTTCCGTCCTCATTGCCGCCGAACTCTAGCTTATCGTACTGTGCGAGTGCTTCAAATCCATTAGGATGTTTAGATGAAGGTTGTGACGTATAATTTCCAAACAACTCAGTCCCATTGTCAATCACGCCGTTCATATTCTTATCCCAGGCAAGCCACGAGTCATCTGCTCCCCAAGCCGTCCAGCTTAATCGCTCAGGTACTCCATTCGAGTCCAGGTCAAAATGTACACCATTAGCAGCATTAGTAAGCATGAATCCGTTGCCTAA
>JAHBSF010000137.1 GCA_019639255.1 Acidobacteriota bacterium
TAATCGAATAATGAAAGTAGAACGCGGAAGACGCGGAATCAAGGGAATGTACCGAAATTCGCCCAACTTTTCCGTGACTTCCGTTGATTCCGCGTCTTCCGCGTTCTACTTTCATTATTTCAGCTTCCAGGTGAAACACGAGCCGTCTTTTCGATCCGGCCGTGGGCCGGGATGGTCGGCGCTGACAACGCCGCTGCCGGGTTCAACCCGCAGGTGGCGGTGCGTGGCGAGCGAAAGCAGGATCAGGTCGCCATAGACGTTTTCCGCCCATTGGAAAGTTTCAGGGTCGGTTGGTCGCCCAGATCTCAACGTAACCTTCCCCTTGCCGCCCGGCGTTGCAACCGAAACGAATTTTTCGCCCCATTGCAGCGCGACCCGGCCCAGCCCCCGATCGACTACTTTGAATTGTGC
Organism: Acidobacteriota bacterium; assembly: GCA_019639255.1. Taxonomy (GTDB): domain Bacteria; phylum Acidobacteriota; class Blastocatellia; order RBC074; family RBC074; genus JAHBSF01. The sequence continues at coordinate 412 of JAHBSF010000137.1, forward strand.
TGCCGAACCGTTGGCCAGCGGGTCTCCGGCTGGCACTGCGCAGAGCAAGCCATCTTTGATGACGAGCGCCGAGCCATTGCCGAAGACTGCGAGCGTGATCTTTTTACCGACGGGGATCGGCCTCATCAGGCCGCGCGGATGCGGTTCGTCTACGGTCAGCCGGTCGAAGTCCGCATAGCCTCCTTCGCCGCTCCCCGTGTGATAGCTGAAGAGCGAGTAGCGTATGCCCTGGAAGGTCTTGAGCTGGAAAACCATCGTGAATTCGTCGCCCAGCGGCTCGAACTTTTTCCCATCCGTGCTGTAGCTGAACCTGGCCTTCTCCGTCAGAAAATCGCAATGCGCACGCAGCCACACTCGCGTTCCTTTGAGCGGGAGTCGCGAGGTTTTGCCCCTTGTCTGGTCGAACTGCTCAACCATTACCCCGTCAGCCTCTCGCCTGATGCCGATCCACGCATACGGAAAACTGAAGAGCGCCAGTCCGGCAACGTCGCCGGTCTTCATCCCGCCTGTGTCCAGTTCTGCTGTAGGAATGGAAACAGGGCCGACGGCGCGCTGCGTCAGCGTGTTTCGCGCCCACCAGAGGTCCGAGGCGGGCAGCGCATGCAAGCGCAGAAAACCGCGGCGCTCTCTCAGCGACCATTTTGCTTGAACTGGCACGTGATTCCACTGCCAGACATTTTTCAGTTTCGTCCCGGAGAAATCGTCGCTGCGTTCATATGGCGCTGCCGGGGGCGAGGTGTGGCCAGTTTTGGGTTTGACCCAGGTGCGCGGCGTGCGCTTGAGATTACCCGGCAGGCCAAAGTAAGGCCAGCCGTCCTGCCACGTGACGGGCGATAGGCAGGTCAGCCGCCCGACCGAGTTGTAATCCATCATCGAAAAGCCCCACCACTCGCCGCCCGGCGTATCCACAATACCGCCCTGATGCAGCGACATTCGGCCGCGATCCGCGGTGTTTGGCGGTATCACATTGAAGGGCGGCGCAGGGCCGCGCTGTAGCCGATAGCCCTCGGCAAGGCCAAAATCTTCATCCGCGCTGATCGCCTGGTTTACTTCGTAGGGGCCTTCGGGTTTGTCGGCGCGCGCGCATGGCATCCGCATGCGTCCCGCAAACCAGGCGCTGGTAATGAAATACTTCCCGTTGATCTTGTAGAAGTGAACGCCCTCGCCCATCCCTGCGTCTTTCGGAATAATTATGCGCTCGGTGCCGGGGATGATATCGGTGAGCTCATTGTTGAGCTGTGCGAAGTTGATGCCCTGATAGCCCCAGATGACGTATACCTTGCCGTCGGTGTCGAACAAAACAGAAAGGTCGTGTAAGGAGCGCTTCATCTCCGTGCGAGTCCAGGGGCCGGCAGGATTTTGGGCGCGGAACAATTGCGTGCGGTGACGATTGACGTTGGAGAAAATGTAGAAAGTCCCGTTGTGGAAACGGAAGCTCGGCGCCCAGATGCCCTGGCCATAAGCTTCCTTTCCATCTTCCAAGCGGAACTCCGGGCCGAGGTCCATACGGTCGAGAGCATAGCCGAGCAGCTTCCAGTTCACCAGGTCTTTGGAATGCAGCACGGGCAATCCCGGCATAGAGTGCATCGTCGTGCCCGTCAGATAGAAATCCTCGCCCACGCGTATCATGTCGGGGTCTGAGAATTCGTCATAGAAGAGCGGGTTCGTAAACGTGCCGTTGCCGTTGTCGGCCCTCCAGGTTTGAGCCGACGCCGAGCCGTGAACCATCAGGGCGACAATGAGAATTAGTTTCCTCATCGGGTATATCCAAAGAAGAAAATATATGGTACGAGAGTGGGACGAGGCTCAGTATATGAGCGACTCATCCGGTAAGCAATGAGCGACTCATCTTGTAAACAATGAGCGGCGCGCACGTCAGCAATTTTAGGGTGTGCGCGCAGTCCCGGGCCACGCGTAAAGAGATGGACAACGATAGAGATGGACAAAGAGAAACATCCGGCAGTAGGATGGCGTGCGTCAGTGATCAATACTGAACCAATCACCACAAGCACACAGGAGACATAGCTTCATATGCGACGACGGGCTTTCCTCAAAGCAGCGGCTTGTGCTGGAACTGGCGCTTTGACGGCGTTGCGGCCCGTGCCGGCCGCAGATGTCGAAATCGAAATAACGCCCGAAAAACCAGGCGCAGTCATCAACCCCCACATTTACGGCCATTTCATCGAGCATCTCGGCGGTGTGATCTACGACGGAATTTGGGTAGGTCGCAATTCCAAAACTCCGAACGTGGGTGGGATTCGCAAGCAATTCGTTGATGACATGAAGCGCCTCGGCGCTCCGAATCTGCGTTGGCCCGGTGGGTGCTTCGCCGACGGTTATCACTGGCGCGACGGCATCGGCCCGGCGTCCAAACGTCCCCGCACCTACAGTTACTGGGAAAGCTATATGCCAGCCGGCAAGCACGCGACCGAGACCAATCAGTTCGGCGTGCACGAATTCATGCGGCTCTGTCGCTTGGTCGGCGCCGAGCCTTACATCGCAGCCAACGTCGGTTCGGGTTCGCCCAGGGAGTTTCACGATTGGGTCTCCTATTGCAACGCTCCGGCGGGCGCCGAAAGTCTGGCGGGCGAGCGGGCGGCCAATGGCGACAAGGAGCCGTTTGGCGTGAAGTACTGGGGCGTTGGCAACGAGTCCTGGGGCTGCGGCGGTGATATGAAGCCGGGCGAATACGCGACGCAGTACCGCCGGTTCGTCACGCAGTTTCCGGCCTATGTCGCGCCATTCCTGGTTGCCACCGGCCCGCGCGGGCATTCGCGCGATATGGACCTGGCTTGGACAGAGGGCTTTTTCGCCGGAATGCAGGGCGGCCATCGCAGCCCGGTACACGGCTTCTCGCTGCACTTCTACAGCGATTTTCGAAACAACAAAACACGCGTGGCGGATTTCAAAGCGGCTGACTGGTACGCCGTGCTTCTCGAAGGGTTGCGCACCGAAGCAGTTATCGAGGCGCACTGGAAAATAATGGGCAAGTACGACCCGCAGCACCGCACGAAGCTGGTGATAGATGAATGGGGCGTGTGGTATCAGCCGGGCGAAGAGATCAGGCCCGATTACATTCTGAGCCAGCCGGTTACGCTGCGCGACGCGCTGCACACTGCGATTACCTTCGACATCTTCAATCGGCACGCCGACAAGATCGAGATGGCCAACGTCGCGCAGACAGTAAACTGCATTCACTCGCTCTTTTTGGCGCTCGAAGACAAGTACACGCGTACTCCGCCGTATTACGTGTTTGAAATGTACCGACCACACATGGGCGCACGGCTGGCGCCGATGCAGGTTCGCGGCGCTGAATTAACAGTCCCGACGCAGGAAGGCACGGCAAAGCTTACGCCGCTGATGGGTTCCGCTTCGATCCGCGAGAAACGCTTGACCGTCACGCTCACTAACCCGTCATTGGATGCGCCCGTTACCGCGCGCCTCAAATTCGCCGGCGCAGCGCGGGCCAATGCCGGGCGCGGAGTGGCGCTCACGCACAGCGACATGCGCGCCCGGAATACTTTTAATAACACCGACGAAGTCAGACTCGCCCCATTGCCGGTCAACATAAGCAATGAAAGCGTCGTCGTTGTGATTCCCAAGCAGGCGGTCGCGGCGATAGAGATACAACTTGCTTGAAATTTCCTGAGAGCGTGTCTTAAAAGCCCCGAAGGGGCGAAAGATCTGTAGCCCAGCGGCGTAAGCCCTGGGTATCACGCCAACATCAATTCCAGCCCTGAAAGGGCGGAAGATCCCCGCTGTATAGGTCTTTCGCCCTTTCAGGGCTCGGACGTGTTTCTCGATCTGCCCTGGCGCTCGCGCACCAGGCTACAGATCTTTCGCCCCTTCGGGGCTTTCAAGACACGCTCTGAGCGCCGTAGCCGTGCCGAGTGTTACTGGCAGTCAATCACAGAGGGGACAGCAACAGCACGGGAGCGGATACGGGCAATCTGCTTGGCCTGATGCTGGGCGTCGAGGCGATTCCTGAAAAATGGCTGGCCGAGTTGGAACTGCTAGCGGAGATCTAGGCTATTGCTGGCGATCTTTTCAGGCAGTTCGAGGATACAGATGCATGGTCGGAACGCTATCCTGGATGGTAAGCCCGCGCTTTGGGTCGAATGACCAGATTCCAATATGTCCGCAAATATGTCCGCAAATTGCGCTCTGACTCATTCACCAAAAGCCGAAACTATGGCTTGCGCTGGCGAGTGCGCTCTTCCTCAATCGCTTCCAGCCAAAGCGCAGTGAATCGCCCCGGGTTTGCCGGCAGAGTGGCCGCCCCTCTTTTAGTGCTTCACGTTCTCGCGATACAAGCTCGCTGGAAACGCTCGGGACTTCCCATCACCTTCGGGCAACTTACCGCGTGATCGCACCCTATCACCTCAACTCGTTTACTTTGGTCTGCACTCCGCATTCCAGACGCCCGCAGCCGAGTCTTCTGATCAATTGCGGTGAAGGTGCATTTCCAGATCGTGCAGCCGGGCATCCGCTTCCCGCTGCTTGGCCCTGACTGTAATCATATCCTCGGCGAATACATCGAGCTTCGAATTGATGGTCCTGACGTCCGCCGCGACGCTCGCGATATCGGCGAGCGCTTTCTCCAACAGCGGCCTTGTCTCTCGCTTCCGGTCCTCTGCATGTGCTTCGAGCGCGGACAGCCGTTCATCGATGCGGGGTTCGAGCGCATCGAGACGCGCCAGGATGCGGGCTTCAGCGGAATCGTCGTTGAGCGTCTGTGTTGGTTCATCCGGCATTGCTGCCCCCTTGCTCAGATCACGCGGGCTTTTGCTCCAGATCCGTCCCCCGACGGTCGAGGGTACGGTGCCGGCCGCGCTTTATGCGGCCGGATTATCTTCAAGACGGGCGATTCGCTTTTGCGCGATTCTCAGCTCAACCCGTACATCGAGCACATCGCCGCTAAGTGTCTCGATCAGGTTGTGCGTCTTCTGCGCGCGGATTTCAAGATCATCGAAGCGGCTGTTCATCTTCTCTTCAAGTTGTTCAAGCCGGACGCCGAGAGTCTCGCGCGTCTGCTGCATCTCCTTGATCGCCTGCTCGAAAAGCGGACGAGTGTCCCGAGAGCGCTCCTCGGCCTTCGCTTCAAGAGCGGCCAGGCGCGCGTCAATGGCATCAAGGCGCGAGAGAATGCGCTGCTCCGGGGTCTCGTCATCGCTGAGTGTCTGCGTCGGGTCATTCCCACTTGTCGGCTCGTTCTCATCGGGCATTGGTCTTGGCTCCCTTCTGGCCGGCAGTCTTCTTGGGCGCCGGCGCCGCTTCGGGCTCCTTCGCGGGGCGGCCTGGCTTCCGATCCGCAACTGCTTCGAGATCGCGCGCGTCTACGAGGAATATTTGACCCTTCTTTTCTGCCTTCAGGCGTCCAGACTTGATCAGAGCATTAACACGCCAGCGCGTTACGCCCAGACGTTCCGCTACCTCGGATGTGGTGAGAAGTTCCATGTCGATACTATACACGCGAATGTATAAATAATCTATCAATGATTGAGCCGGTTTGCGAGCAAACTATACACGCGAGTGCATATTTCTCTTGGTAAAACTATACACGCGAGAGTATGTTACTTCTGTCAGTCAATGATGTTTGAAATCAAGAGCGAAGCCGATCAGCAAAAACAAATCCCGCCAGTTTTGGGGTGAACTGGTCGAGAGCGAAAACGACGAAAGGCCCGGTGCCGTTAACACCGAGTCCTTCAAACTGAGTACAACTTAGAAAGGAACACTCAGCGATGAAACAATACCACGGACCCCATTCGGCTCGGTCGCCGCGCGGCATAGCAACCGCGAAGGGCTCCCGACAGCCCGGTTCCGGGAGCCCTTCGAGTTGTCAAAGGGGGAAATTTGATGCCGAGAAAGAAACAATCGAGGCCCATGAAGACTGACATCGCCGACGTGTACGCTCTGATGACACCGAATGAGCGCTTCATCGCTCTGAGGATGGAAGACTCGCTCTCGCTGGTGATCGAACGCTTCTCCGGAGCCGGACCTCATGGCGTTCTTGCGATTTGGTGCAGTCTGGAAGACAAATGGCTGAGAGGAGAATCCCAGCTGCTCGGGATATTTCTGCGTGAGACGCTCGCGGAGAAACCGCAGCGGGCAATGACGCCGGCGGAACTGAATGCGCTCGTGTTTGACGGGCTGGTGATCTACCGGGACATCATCAAGGTCTTGCGCCCTGCATTCCGCCGCACCGGAATGGATTTCGACGGTGAAGGCGTCTGACGTCTGCTGCTCAGCTACGGAATCCTCTACGAGTCAACCAGGCAGGTAGCGAAGGCTTTTCGCGGGCGGACAGACCTTTGTAATCCGAACTGATCTCCAGACATCGATCTCGGCTCGTGTAACCCCCCCCCCCGGCGTGAGCGCACCTTGTGCGGGAGAGCACCGCTCGATGCTCTCCCGTTTCTTTTTCGATCTCATCTAGATTGCCTTCGCGGTCTCGACCGCGCTGCGCTAGGCAATCGCGAACCAGCGGGACAGGCGGAATCTGACGGATCGAGAGCTACTGCGAGCGATCGAAGCTGTCCATCAACAGCAACCTCATGGTGGCAACCGGCGGGGAGAAGATTTCAAGTTATCACGTGATAACTTGAAATCGCATGAACAGACAGCGGCTATTGTCGGGGTCAGTCCGGCGGCCGTCGCGCGCGGCGTTGCAGTTCTCTCCGATCCTGACGCGACAGCAGCGGTCAAGCGGGGCGAGCAGTCGATCAATGGGGCGTTTTTACCCGACTGTTGAAGGGCGGTTGGGAGGTTTGAAACGGGGTGTTCTATATGTGGGAATAAAGTTGTGACGCACGGTTTTTACGTCGGGGCTCGGGGCCCTCAACGTCGGTAAATACCGCTCAATGCGTCCATCGGTGCGTCCAAACAGCAGAAAAGGGCATCGTGGCGATGCCCTTAAGCTGTTGATTCTAAAAGTCGGGACGGCGGGATTTGAACCCACGGCCTCTTGCACCCCAACCACCTGCCGGTAACTATCAACCACTGTCACCCACTCTCGCATTCGTGAAAATACTGCATTTCCCGCCTGTTTTTGAGGCTTTTTGACTCTCAGCTACTATCTGTAACTATCAAAGCTGTGGTACTCTCATTGGTACCTTGACGCCAATGTTGACCTTGAGGAGGCCGCTTTGAGACCACGAACCGGACACCTTTACCGCCTCGGCAAGACCTGGTACTGCCGCGTCACCTACACCGACGACACCGGCCGTCGCCGCGTCGTGAAACGAACCGCACCAACCAAGAACGAGGTCCGTGCACTCGCGCAGAAACTCATCCGCGAGATCGACGCGCACGGCCAGCTGGACGGCGCCCGGATGACGTTCGATGAACTGGCGAACCGTTTCGAGGAAGTGAAGCTCATCCCGCCTCGATTCGTCGGCGAGAAGCAGATCGCCGGCTATCGTTCACTCGATTCTCAGCAGCGCTTTCTCGCTGTGCTGCGGAGCCATTTCGGCCGGCGACTGGTCCGCAACATCAATCACGCAGATCTGGAGGCGTTCAAGCTGCGGAGGCTTGAAACCAAGACCAAACACGAAACGCAGCGCAGCATCGCAAGCGTTCACCGCGAACTTGAGATGCTGCGGCGGGTTCTGAACTTTGCGGTCCGCCAGAACTGGCTCGACAAGAATCCCTTCCAGATGGGCGAGCCGCTCATCAGCAAGGCCGACGAAACGAAGCGGACGCGCATACTGAGCTTTGACGAAGAGGCCCGACTGCTTGCCGTGTGCGAAGGTCCGCGCGCTCATCTTCGCGCGCTCGTCATCGTCGCGATCGATACGGCAATGCGGAAAGGCGAACTGCTCAAGCTGAGGTGGGACTGGATCGACCTTGAGAACCGGATGATTCACCTGCCGGCGCCGATCACCAAGACGCAGCGGGCGCGCGACATCGCGATGACGGGGCGC
>JAHBSF010000138.1 GCA_019639255.1 Acidobacteriota bacterium
CACAAGAAGAGAGATAACGGAACAAACGAAAATAAACGGAACAAACGGAAAAGATCATACCCTTCCGTTTGTTTCGTTTATTTTCGTTTGTTCCGTTATCTCTCTTCTTGTTCGCCGCCGCGGATCAGTTGGTTGATTGCGGCTATTACGCCCCGGCGCATTTTGCCGACATTTATCTGGCGTGCAAGGAAACAAAGCTGCGGCGTCATTTCGTCTTTTCCCTCGATGATCGTCAATACAATGCGAGGCAAATTCAGGCGAAGAGCCGATAATTCCATGCTCATTGGGTCGATTTCAAGGTGGGCTACAGGGCAAGCGGACCCGGCGCGAAACCTTGCGATCACGCCGGCGCGCGTCATGACTGCGGGCGCATCCTTCCCCTTTTGCGCTTCGGCAATGCGGGTTCTGGATTGCGGGTCGAAAGTCAGTTGCAGCGTGCCCGTGATGGAATCGTCGTCGTTCACCTGTGTAATGGTAAACGTAACAAGCCCGCCCGCGGGCAGATCTGTAATGGGATTGACTGCAAGAATGCCGCGCGCCGGTTTGGGCGGCGTTGTATAAACGACCGGCGGGCGTGGTTGCTGATCCCGGTCGCCGCCGTCAGCGGCGAGGGTCACAGCCGACAGCATTACGGATCCGAGCGCTGAAAGCGCCCGGATCCACGGTTGGGCTGGCCGCATAATTGCATTATGGGCGCCGGAGTAATGAGGCGCCGGACGCGCTATTACTGCGTTTCGCCGTAAAGCAGTTCACGTATGCGCCGCGTCACGCCGCGAAAGATGCCGCCGCTGTTAAGCTGCCTGGTCCATACGCACAGGTTCATCGATATTTCCTGTTCGGGCGTCGGCTGCGACATCGAACCCGGTTCAACGCCGTCGATGTCGAGCGTCATGCTGGTCGGAAAGGCGATTTTCGCCCCGGCTGCATCCAGTTCCGTAGCCTTTATCTTGATATGTATGATCGGGCACGAAGTCGCTTTCTGAAAGCTCGCATATACCTTGTCGAGCTTCAAAGTCGCCGGCACCTGATTGAGCGGTTTGCCGGTCATCTGCGCGATCTTCTGCCTCGCATCGTCCGGAAGATCGTAGCTGAGTTTGCCCTCGAGCGCATTTTCACCCGTCGAATCGTGCACGTGTTCGAGTTTAAAGGTGGCCTTGCCCTTGACGTCATAGGCGTCGGGCTGCCCCGCATTCAATTTGCCCACAACCAGCTTGGGCTTGGTCGAAAAGTTCGCCGGCTTGTTCTGAGCCGAGGCCTGCGCCGCCGCCAACACTAATGCGGCGCATACCAAAAGTAACGATTGTGATTTCATATCCAGTGATGCCTCCAAAAAGCTGACTGACCAACGCGGCAATTCTTCACAATTACCATTATGTTGCTGTATCGTTCGCCGGAACCTCTCGCGCCGCGTCCTGAATCAACGGGCGCGGAAAACGAACCCGTGTTTATACCGTAGCGCGGATCGACGGCGCAAGCTCACCGCAGGCGGTCATTTGGGGGAGAGGGGCGGCGTTGCGGCGACACACTATGCACGCCGGAACCCGAAATTTGTTTCAAGAAATCCTCGGATCGGCAATGGCGCAGGACCAAATGAAGAAATCACGGCATTTACGCATCGGCATAGACACCGGCGGCACCTTCACCGACGTCATAGCCATGCAGGATAAAACCCGTCTGGCGTTCAAGTTGCCATCCACGCCTGCAGCCCCGGCCGAGGCGATAGTTCGCGGGATTCACCGTGTGCTTGAGGAATTTGCTCCCAACTTCGTCGATGTCGGGCGCCAATCTCTGCGCGTAGAAATAGTTCACGGCACAACCGTCGCCACCAACGCAATGCTTGAACGCAAAGGATCGCGTACGGCGCTTATCTCGACCGAAGGATTCGCCGATCTGCTCGAAATCGGGCGCCAGGCTCGCCCTGACCTTTACAACCTTGCAGTCGAACGCCCGGCTCCGCTTGTGCCGCGCGAACTGCGCTTCGGTCTGAGTGAGCGCATAGCCCCGGACGGTTCCGTTCTTACGCCCCTCGACGAAGGCGAACTTGCGCGCCTTCGCCGCGCCGTAGTTCGTGCGAGGGCCGAATCCATTGCAGTCTCGCTGCTGTTTTCTTTTGCCAACCCTGAGCACGAACGCAGAGTCGTCGATGCTCTTGAAGACCTCGGCATTCCCGTATCCGCTTCGCACGAAATACTGCCCGAATATCGCGAATACGAGCGCACCTCTACCGTGGTAATCAACGCTTACCTTGCGCCGCTCGTCGGTCGCTACCTGAAGAATCTTCAAACGGGGATCGCCCGGATGTTTGGGTCGTCCGCATCCTCGCGCCTGCGTATCATGCAATCGTCGGGCGGTTCGATTTCCGCTCAGTCGGCCGCGCGCGAACCCGTAAGAACCATTTTGTCGGGGCCTGCCGGCGGTGTTGTAGCCGCCCTGCGCGTCGGTGAACTTGCAGGCATCGACGATCTATTAACCTTCGATATGGGGGGCACATCGACCGATGTAGCGCTGTGCCGCGGCGCTGCATTGACTACGAACGAGGCGCGTATTTCGGGTTTCCCCGTAGCGGTGCCGGTGCTCGATATTCACACGGTGGGTGCTGGAGGCGGCTCGATTGCGCGAGTAGATGCGGGAGGCGCCTTGCGTGTAGGGCCGGAATCTGCAGGCGCCGATCCGGGGCCTGCGTGTTACGGCCGCGGCGAGTCGGCAACCGTTACGGACGCCAATCTCGTGCTCGGTCGCTTTGGGGGGCAGGGATTGCTCGCAGGCGAAATGAAACTCGATGCTGCGCGAGCCGATTCAGCGCTCGATGCGCTTGCCGCTGGGATGTCGCGGGTTTCAGGCAAACGCGTAGATCGATACCTTGCCGCTCTGGGCGTCATACGCGTTGCAAACGCAAACATGGAAAAAGCGCTGCGGCTGGTTTCGATCGAACGCGGGCACGACCCTCGCAGGTTTACTCTCATATCTTTCGGCGGCGCGGGCGGGCTGCACTGCGCGGCGCTCGCCGATGCGCTCCAAATCCCGCGCGTGCTGATACCTGCGGATCCCGGCAATTTCTCGGCGCTCGGAGTTCTGCTTGCCGACGTTGTCAAGGACTACAGTCGAACCGTAATGCTTGCCGCACCCGCAGGATCGCGCGTGCGTTCGGCTGTAGCCGCGCATTTCAAATCGCTTGAAAAATCTGCGCTCGATGACCTGCGCGCCGAGGGATTTGTCCGGACCGGAATTCGCTTCATCCGATCGCTCGCGATGAGATACCGCGGGCAATCATTCGAACTCGATGTCCCGTTCGACGCTTCGCGCGATCCGGCGCCGGATTTTCACGAACTGCATCGCGCGCGTTACGGCCATGCAGACCCGGCGCGCGATGTGGAAATAGTCAGCGTCAGGTTGCGCGGCGTCGGGGTAACGGATAAGCCCCGGATTGCAGCCTCACCCGCTGAAAAACGAAGAGCCGCGCACTCGAAAGTCAAAGCTCAGGTCCGGTTACGATCCCGGCCGGAATTTGTTCCGGTTTATGACAGGGGCGATCTTGAACCGGGAGCCGGATTGTCGGGACCGGCAGTAATTCTCGAGTACGGCTCTACGACGCTTGTGCCCGGAGGCTGGCGAGCAGGCGTAGACCGGTGGCGCAACCTGCTGCTTCAACCCGCGTCTTGACAGCTTCGCAAGGCGTGACATAAGTTCGCTGAGGTATGGGGAGGGGAAGTAGAAGTGCTGAGTGCAATCATAAGATACGAAAATTACGGGAAAGTTGAGTATTTCCGTGATTTCCGTGTCATTTCGTTTGTTCCGTTATCTCTGTCTTTGAGGTACTGTCATCCTTGAGCAAAAACACAGGTAAAAAGAAAGTCGGCGCGGAGAAGAAGCGGCTTTCAAATTCAGCGCCCGATGCCTCGCGCCGCCGGTTCGTTTACATAGGCCTGGGAGCGCTGGCCGCCGCCGGTGCGGGCAGCGTAGTCGGATACCGTATGGGCTGGTTCGACGATTCCCCCGCGTCGGGCGGCTCCTCGCCCGAAACCGGTGCGGGTAACGTCAGGATGCTGTCTCCGGCGCAATTTCCGGCGGATGCGCAGAATGCGCTGCGTGCGTGCGATGAAATGGTTACGCATTACGCGCACGAACTCAAAAACGCCTCTTCCGTCATTCACGCCGTACGCGGTTTCGGCCGAAATTTCCTGATGGGCGACGGATCTAGGGCCGTCGATTTTCTGTGCTCGCGTTTTCCCGCTGAAAGGGAAGTCAACGGCAGCCGGCGCGTATACTTTCCGCGAGAGGCGGAAGTCCACGACAACAGTTTTCTCAAAACCTTCCTCGAAGCCGGGGTCTCCGTCGATCAGCAGGTTATAGTCGGCGCGACCCGTTATACGCTGCGAGACGTTTCAAATAGCGCCAAGGCTTTGTTCCGCTGCGATCCAAACAACTTGTACCGCTATGATCAAACGCTGCTTCACGAGCATCTCCCTTGGGGATTGATAGCGTTTTCGATACTTGTCCCGCCGTCTGAAGCCGGTTGGGTGAACGCGTGGGGCGAGACAATAGAACTGCCGAAAGTGATAGACCGCGCACTGGCCGAATACGAGCGCACCTGCGCCCTGACGCAGGAACAACTGCTGCGCGGCGAACCCGAATCTCCGGAATTCAGAACCGAGATGAAGAAATACAGTTGTTTCGGTTTGCACGCGCTTTACGCCTTCCTTGCATGTCTGAAAAACGGTTATCGCAACGACAACATCCCCGGAAGGCTTGCGCAGCAGATGGACCTGCTTACCTACAGGTTGAAGGCCGACGCCGATGCGATCGTGGGCGAGTACGCCGCCGAGGGGCGCGGCGCCCCGTCCATAGTAGTTGAAGGGTTGCAGCAGCGCGCGCTTGCAAAACTCTACGGCCATGCTTTCGAAGCGATCAACTACGTAAAACTACATCGCCTGCTTCCCTTCAGCGCCGGGCAGGAGCGGCGCATCCAGGCGGCCGAAGGCGCGCTTTATTCCTCGATAACAAAACTTCGCGCGATGGACTGGGCGGAGCTTTCGCGCACGGTAGACACAATGCTGCGCAGGGGGCAGGGCGAGAAGTTTATTAACGATATCGTGATCGCTCTCGGTCACGCGTCGCGCGGAATGAAGCTGCTCACGCCGCAGAATCCGGACGCGCCCGAGCCGGGAGCCTTGAGCAACTAAAAAATGATTCGATTTCGACTTCTGCTCAAACGCAGTTTGTTCATCCCGGCGCTTGCGCTTCTCGGCGGAGCGGCGTGCGCACAGGCGCCGCCCTCGTCTTTTACGCCGCGAGTAGAGCCGCTTTACGAGCGATGCGCTTCGCTTGACGGCGTCTCGGGCGCGAATGAAAAAGTTGAAGCGGCGATTGCTTCTCTTAAAAGCGGCGACGTTTCATCCCGCAAAAACGCGGCTGAAACCCTTGCGCGCGCCTGCGACCGGCGGGCGGTTGAACCGCTGGTTGCAAGCGCCAAATCGGATACGGATACGGGCGTGCGAGTAGCTGCAATAGAAGCATTGGGCAGGCTCGGCGATCGTGAAGCGATAGATCCGCTGCTCGAACTCATAGACGATCCGGACTGGAGGGTCAGGCTGCCGCTCAGCCGCACGTTATGTTCCTTTCAGGTCGATCGCGCAAGCTACGACGTGCTGAACCGCCTTGTAAACCCCGCCTCGATGCAGATCGAAAGCGAAGGTGATTTGTACGCCCGCTGCCAGGGGATACTGATGATCTGCCAGTTACGCGAAGAGGCGTTTTCGCGCAAAGCCGTGCTGTTTGCGATTTCGCTTCTGGATCTCAGTGCGTCCGAGCACAAAAGGATAGTCGAAGCGACGATGTACGAACTGGGAAAAACGCGCAACGGGCGGTATCAGTTTGTGACTGCACTCGATCAGAGTCTGAATCCGAACGTCAGATTGCGGGCTGCATACTGGATTGGGGAACTCAGCATCGACATCGCCGATGAATCGCTCAAACGCGCGGCTGCCGAAGATCGCGACCCTCGCGTGCGGCAGGCTGCTACTGAAGCTCTCGCAAAACTCAAAAAAGAAGAAAAATGACGGATTCGATTCGTCTCGAAATCTACCGCTCGCTCTACACCTCGGTAGCCGAGGAAATGGGCGTGAGCCTGCGGCGCACTTCGTTTTCTCCAAACATCAAGGAGCGGCGCGACTATTCGTGCGCGGTATTCGACCGGCGCGGGCGCGTAATAGCGCAGGGCGATCACATGCCCGTGCACCTCGGCTCGATGCCTATGTCCGTGCGCGCTGCAATCGAGCAGTGCCGCCTCGATCCGGGCGATGTCATTATCCTCAACGACCCTTATGCCGGAGGAACGCATCTGCCCGACGTGACTATGGTAGCTCCCGTTTACGGCAAAAGCGGCCGTCTGCTTTTTTTTGTCGCAAATCGCGCGCATCACGCCGACATCGGCGGCTCAACGCCCGGCTCGATGGGAGCGGCAACCGAAATCTATCAGGAGGGTCTGCGAATACCCCCGATTCATCTCTCTCGCGGCGGACGCACGGAGGAAGAAGTATTGCGACTGTTGCTTGCAAACGTGCGCGGAAGAGAGGAGCGCGAGGGCGATCTTGCGGCCCAACTGGGCGCGCTGCGCGTCGGCGCCGATCGTCTGCTTGAAATAGTCGAAAGATATGGATTTGCGGAAGCCGATGAATACGCGCGCCACCTGTTTGATTACGCTGCCAGGCTTGCGCGCCGCGCCATCACTGAAATTCCGGACGGAGTTTACCGCGCGGAGGATTTTCTGGACGACGATGGGGAGGGCAGGGAACGCATTCGAATCCGGGTTGAAATCAGGATTAAGGGCGATCTGATGCGCGTAGATTTTACGGGCAGCGACGCCCAGGCGCGCGGCCCCATCAACGCCGTGGAAGCCATCACCGTATCTGCGGTGTATTACGTGATGCGATGCCTGATCCCCGGCGATGCGCCGGCAAGCGCCGGGTTGCTTGCGCCGGTAGAAGTCATTGTTCCCGAAGGAACCATAGTCAACGCGCTGCCTCCCGCGCCGGTTGCGGGCGGAAACGTCGAAACATCCCAGCGGATAGTAGATGTTTTGTTTCTCGCCCTGGCAGCAGCCCTGCCCGGACGCATTCCCGCCGCATCGCAGGGAACGATGAACAACCTGACCATCGGGGGCTGGGACGATGCGCGAGGGCGCGAATTCAGTTATTACGAAACCATAGCGGGAGGAATGGGCGCGCGTCCGTCTTCCGAGGGACTCTCGGCGATACATACGCATATGACCAACTCGCTCAACACTCCGGTTGAAGCGCTCGAATACGCCTATCCGTTGCGCGTGCGCCGCTACGAAATCAGGCGCGGTTCCGGCGGTGAAGGACGGTTTCGCGGTGGGGACGGCGTGGTGCGTGAAATAGAGTTGCTCGCCCCGGCGCGCGTATCTCTGCTATCGGATCGAAGGCGGATTGCCCCCTATGGACTTGCGGGAGGATCGGATGCGAAGCCCGGGTCTGCGGAGTTGATCCCGAAACAGGGTAGTAGGAAGCGCTTGCCGGGCAAGTTTTCGATCGCGGCAAACCAGGGCGACCGACTGCGGATCGAGACGCCCGGAGGCGGGGGACACGGGGGAGGAAAGAGAGATAACGGAACAAACGAAATGAAACGAAAATCACTGAAAAGTTGAATATTTCAGTAGTTTTCATCTATTCCGTCTAATTTCGTTTGTTCCGTTATCTATCTTGCTGTCTCACGCTTTGTACCAATCTCGTAAGGATCGGTTTAGTTTTTCTCGTTGACTTTGGAATGTAGTAATAGTATTT
>JAHBSF010000139.1 GCA_019639255.1 Acidobacteriota bacterium
TTTTGTTTACAGAGTATTGAAGCGAAATGGACAAGAATTCCGGCAAAGAAAACGAAGCGCCCGGCGGCGCTGAGCACTCAGCACTTTCCTCCCGCACTCAGCACTCAGCACTTTCCTCTTCTTCTTCGCACACGCATCCTTCGCGCGTAGCCCGCTCGGCCGGCATCGTGAGCCTCGCCGTGATGGGCAGCCGCATACTGGGGCTTGCGCGTGAACTGGTATTCGCCGCCTACTTCGGCGCCGGATTCGCTACCGACGCATTCATCATCGCCTTCCGCGTACCCAACCTGCTGCGCGATCTGTTCGCCGAAGGGGCGCTTTCGGCCGCCTTCGTCACCACATTCTCAAAAACACTGGCGACCAAAGGCGAGGCTGCAGCGTGGAGGCTTGCGAGCCTCGTAAACAACGGATTGATCGTAGTGTTGCTGCCCGTGGTTGTCGCCGGAGTCGTCTTTGCGCCGCAGGTAGTACAGTTGTTGATCGATCCGGCGCGCGCTGCAATTGATCCGGCGCGCGCTGCGGAGACATTCGATCTGGCGGTACGGATGACGCGGATTATGTTTCCGTTCCTGCTGATGGTGTCGCTCGCAGCCGTCGCGATGGGCATTCTCAATACCAAAGACCGGTTCGGCGTCCCGGCTTCCGCCTCTACGATGTTCAACGTCGGATCGATCTTCGGCGGACTGGCGCTCGCCTGGTGGTATGCGCCCGACTACATCGGCGCAATTACCTCTGAACTGCTGCAGGGACGCACGCCTGCGCCCGACGCCGACGGCGCAGCGCGCGCCATCTTCGGCATGGCGATCGGAACGCTTGTAGGCGGATTGATGCAATGGCTGATTCAGGCGCCGAGCCTGCGCTCGGTCGGCTACCGCTGGCAGCCCGCGCTCAGCTTCCGCGACGAGGGCGTGCGCCAGGTCATGAAACTGATGGCGCCCGCGATAATCGGCGTAGCTGCGGTGCAGATCAATGTATTCGTCAATACAAGGTTCGCCTCCGGCCTCGGCGAAGGCCCCGTATCGTGGCTCAACTACGCTTTCCGGTTGATGCAGTTTCCCATAGGCGTTTTCGGCGTGGCGATATCTACGGCGACGCTGCCCGTGGCCTCGCGCGCCGCGGCCGCCGAAAACCTGAACGAATTCAGACGAACCATTTCATCTTCGCTGCGCCTGACCTTCCTGCTGACGATTCCTTCGGCGGTGGGATTGATAGTTCTGAGCCGACCGATCATCGGATTGATTTACGAACGCGGACGCTTCACGAGCGCGGATACCGAACAGGCCGCCGCAGCGCTCGAATATTATGCGCTCGGACTGACGGCTTATTCGGCGATCAGGGTGCTTGCGCCCGCTTTTTACGCCCTCAACGAAACTCGCATACCGATGGCGGCAAGCCTGCTTTCGATTGTCACCAACTACATCGTAGCGTCGCTTGCAATCAACAGTTTCGGCATGGGACATCGCGGGCTGGCGATGTCTGTTTCCGCCGTGGCGCTGGTAAACTTTGCGTTGCTGCTGTTTTTTATGCGCCGCAAACTTGCCGGAGTCGACGGACGCGCACTGGCTGCGGCTTTCGGCAAGGTGACGGGCGCGGCAATACTTATGGGCGCGGTTTGCGCGATTATCTACCGGCAGGTCGCCGTGTTCATCGAAGGCGGCGGGCTTCTGCATAAAATCTTCGGCATCGGCGCGACGATCGGCGCCGGCGTTGTAGTGTTTTATTTTGCGGCGCGCCTACTGCGCGTGCGCGAACTCGATCAGATAACCGCAATCCTCAAACGCAGATTGAACAGGAACCGAAAGTAAGATCCCTGCACAATCTTTCCGCGCCTTCTGCATCCTTTTTTCCGCGTCTTCCGCGGTTATTCTTACTTCTGCGGTACGGCTTCCATAAGCAACCCAAGCGCACGACGGAAAGCCTGCGTACCCTGACGGCTGCCCCTGTAATGACCGAGCCGAACGACTACCAGATCGTGCGACGGAATGATCATCGTCCACTGCCCGCCTGCGCCCGCCATGTAATACGCATCCTTCGGCGCCGGGTATCCGCCGTCCCCGTTTATCCAGAACAGCCCGCCGTAAATCGGCCGCTTGTCGGCTTCCCACGCCGGTGCAATCGTGCTCACGAATTTGACGAAACCCTCGGGCAGTATGCGTTCCCCGTTCCATACGCCGTCCTGAAGGTATAGATTTCCGAGCCGCGCCCAGTCGCGCCCCGAAGCCAGTTCATATCCCTGCGTCAAAAAATTTCCGAACGGATCGGTTTCCATAACCATGGTGCGTATGCCGATTTTGTCGAATAGCGCGCGTTGCGGAAACGACAGATATTCTTCGCCGAGTTTTTCGACGCCGAGCCTCACCAGATAGTTGATCAGTACGGGATCTGTATTGCGGTAACGCCCGACCTTGCCCGCGGGCCACTGCTGCGGGCGCGTCGCCGCGTAGTGAAAGGCGTTGGTGCTGCCCGTGTAGTAATAGACGTGATCGGGATAACCGGGAGATGGATCGTAATCCGGGTCCTGCGGCGCGCGTATGCGCAAACCGCTCGACATCTGCATGATGTCCAGAATGCGGATCCCGGCGCGCGCATCTCCCGCCTTCTGCCATTCGGGAATCGGCGCGGGCTGCGCGAGGGAGTATACGCCCCGTTTGATCAGTACGCCCATAAGCGTCGCCGTCAGGCTCTTGCCCATCGACCAGCTTTCGAGCGGGGTTGTATGTTTGATTCCATCACCGTACCGTTCGGCGATGATGCGCCCCTTCCACGTGACTACGAAAGCGGCTGTCATACCGGCTTCGGGTTCAAATGCGGCATCCGCCGCCTGTTTGATCCTGTTCATATCAATGCCGGCGGGCGCGTCGCTTTTCGGCAACTGATCGCCCATCGGCCACGCCTGACGCGACGGATCGGGAAGGCGGCTTTTGACGCGCACCGGAGTGAAGTTGAGGGAATCTTTTCCCGCGGGCAACGTGATGCAGCCCTGATCGCCCGTATAGCGCGCCGTGCGTTTTACGCCGTCAGGTAAACTCACGTGGACGGCCTTGCCCGCGCGGTCTATCACCGGCTTGCCGAGTTTGCCTCGCTCGGCAAACGGCGCGACGAAATCGCCGAGGTTCTGAGCGGCGAAATCCGCGTCGAAGCCGGAAATGAAGACGGCGGAACATACGATTTTGGCGAAGCCCGAGGCGTGGTGTTCGAGTGCATCGCCGGGAGGCGGAGTGTAGGGCGTATCGAGTTCAAGCGATTTTGCGCGCGCAATCAACTGTTCGCGCGCCGATTGCGGCGCTTGCGCATCGGGCTTCAATACAACCAATAGCAACAGCAAAGCCGCAACTATTGCTCCCATCAACCGACTGTGCATCTTTCACCTCCTGATTCGACCTGTTTGCGGGCCCCCAAGAAAGATAACGGAACAAACGAAATGTAACGAAAATTACCGAAAAGTTGAATATTTCCGTCTGTTCCGTTTCATTTCGTTTGTTCCGTTATCTCTTGTCTCGCGCTTTGCACCAATCCACATGACATTGACACATAAGAGAACACGGAACAAAGGGAGGATGTGATTTTTTCCGTTTATTCCGTGTTCACTCTTCTTCTCCCAGCGGCCGCGCATCGCGTTTCCGGGATCCAAACGTTCCAATATCGGACAGCACGCGCCGCGAGTGCTCCAGGGCCGTCGCCGGACCCTCATTCATCCGAACAGCTTAACCAATCAAGGGTTTGGCACGTGGGTTGTATGATCAGATTTTTCCGGTCATCACCTGTCTCTGGAGGAAGCGATGGGAAGTCTGTTGCAGGATCTGCGTTACGGCGTGCGAATGTTGCTCAAGCAGCCTGGGTTTACACTGATCGCGGTGCTGACGCTGGCGCTCGGCATCGGCGCAAACACAGCACTGTTCAGCATCATCGACGCCCTGCTGCTCCGGATGCTGCCCGTCCGGGAACCCGACCGGCTAGTGCTTTTCAAGTCCACGGCCCCGCGCGAATTCAGCCCCGGCAGCTACAACGGCAATTCATCGACCGATGCGGCTACGGGGCAGCGCACCATGACCTCGTTCGCCTATCAGAGCTACCAGCAACTGCGCGAAAATCCCGGCGTACTCTCCGAGGTCTTCGCCTTCGGCAACGTCGCGCTCAACGTCATCGCCGACGGAGAGGCCGACGTCGCTACGGGGCAGGCGGTCTCGGGCAACTACTACACCGGTCTGGGCGTCAACGCCATACTCGGCCGGACGCTGACGGACGAGGATGACCACGCCTCGGCCGCGCCGGCCGCCGTGCTCAGTCATCGTTACTGGCAGAAGCGCTTCGGCAACGATCCGGCCGTCATCGGCAAGCAGATCAACCTCAACAACGTCGCCTTCACCGTAGTCGGTGTGACTCCGGAGGGATTCAACGGAACGATGCAGGTCGGCTCGACGCAGGACGTGACGATCCCGATCGCCTGGGAGCCGCGATTGAACGTCCAGCCCGAGTTTTCGCGGATGTACGGCGCCGGTACGTGGTGGCTGAGAATCATGGGACGGCTCAAACCCGGCGCCACGGCCGAACAGGCGTTGCCGCAGCTCGAAGTCGCGTTCCAGCAATCCGTAGTCGAACACCGCGCGGCGCGTCAGGCGCAGCAACAGACGCAGAGCGGCCGCTCGGCGATCAAGGATCTGGAGGTCAAAGACTATCCGCGCCTCGTACTCGATCCGGGCGGACAGGGCGAGATGAACTCACGCGAATACTACCGCCGCCCGATCTACCTGCTGCTCGGCGTAGTGGCTGCCGTGCTGCTCATAGCCTGCGCCAACGTCGCCAATCTCATGCTTGCACGTGCGACCTCACGTCAAAAAGAAATCGGCATCCGGCTGGCGCTGGGCGCCGGCCGCCGGCGGCTGATCCGCCAGTTATTGACTGAAAGTGTATTGCTCGCGACGATCGGCGGACTGCTCGGGTTGCTCTTCGCGCTCTGGATCAAGGACGGATTGCTGACGGTCAATGCCTGGGGCGGGCGCAGTTTTACCGCTTTCCACCCACAGCTCGATCTGCGCGTGCTTGCTTTCACCTTCGGGCTGGCATTGCTCACCGGAATCGTCTTCGGTCTGGCGCCGGCCTGGCGGGCGACGAAAGTCGATCTGACGCCGGCGCTCAAGGAGAGCGCGAGGAGTTCAAACTCCTCGACGCGATCCCTGCTCAGCCGGTCGCTGGTCGTCGTTCAGGTCGCACTGTCGCTGCTGCTGCTGGTCGGGGCCGGACTGTTTGTCAGGACGCTCCTCAACCTTCAGCGCGTCGATCCGGGATTCAATACCAGCAACCTGCTGCTTTTCGGCGTCTCGCCCGGGCTGGTCGGTTACCGCGACGACCGGCTTGTCCAGCTTCACACGAAGATGGCCGAGCGCCTCGAAGCCATTCCCGGCGTCCAGGCCGTCACGTTCTCGAATCAGGCGCTGCTGTCGCAAAGCTCCAGTTCGCGCAGCGTCTTTCTGCGAGCTGCGCTTTTGGCTCAACCCGACGCCGAAGGGCGCATCAAGGCCAGCGGGGAGGGCTACATCCATCAGGTGCGCCACAATTTTCTGGAAACGATGCAGATCCCGCTGCTGGCCGGACGCACGTTGAACCCCGAAGACGTCGCCGGCACGCCGCGAGTGGCGGTGGTCAACGAAACGTTCGCCGGAAAATATTTCCCGAACGAAAACCCGATCGGCAAACGATTCACCTTCGATACCTCCAAACCCGACGAAATCGAGATCGTCGGACTGGCCAGGGACGCCAAATACACGCGCCAGCGCGACGAGATTCCACCGACCGCCTACCTCCACTGGCGGCAGGAATTGCGCGCCCTCGGATTTGCGACCTACGAAATACGCACCATCTCCGATCCGACCTCGATCATCGGAGCAATGCGCGAAGCGGTGCGCGAAGTGGAGCCGAACCTGCCGGTCACCAACATCCGTACGCAGGTCGAGCAGGCCGATGAAACGCTCAGGATGGAATGGTTGTTTGCGCGACTGATGAGTCTGTTCGGGCTGCTCGCGCAGCAACTCGCCTCGATCGGCCTTTACGGAGTACTCGCCTACGCCGTAGCCCAGCGGACGCGCGAGATCGGCATCCGCATGGCTTTGGGCGCCAGCCGCAGCCAGGTCCTGAAGATGATTCTCCGGCAGGGGATGGCGCTCGCCATCACCGGAGTCATACTCGGTCTGGCCGCGGCATACGTCCTGACCAGATACCTCGAAAGCAAGATGAACCTCTCGAACATGCTTTACGGCGTGAAGATCAACGACCCGTTCGTCTACGGCGCAATCTCGGCGCTGCTGACGGTAGTCGCGCTGGCGGCGTGCTGGATCCCGGCCTTGCGCGCAACACGCGTCGATCCGATGGAGGCACTCCGCTACGAATAAGAAGCAGAGAGATAACGCAACATTCGAAATAAAACGAAAATTACCGAAAAGTTGAATATTGCCGTAGTTTCCGTCTTATTTCGTTTGTTCCGTTATCTCAAGATCGTTCTCGCCAGCCGCATATTTCCGTCGTTGGGCGCGGGATTCAGTTTGAGGATCTTCGCCATAACGTTATAGATGTGTATGTTCTCGAACGGCCCGACGCGTAATCCGCGTCTGAATGCGCTGCCGTGAGCGATAAACAGCGCGCGCATCTCGCGCGCCCTGTTGTCGTAGCCGTGCGATCCGCGGATGCGCTCCCAGCCCTCGCGCGCCCGCATTTCGTCAAACCGCGCGCGCGTCATAAGCCGCCATCCCACATCGGGCAGCACCAGCAACGGCGCGATTCGCGGGCTGTTGGAATAATGAAAACGCGCAGGCAGATCTTTCTTTCTCCACACTCTCGCCTGCGGCGGCAAGCCACGCCGCAATGATTCGTAGATTTCGTCTTCCTTGCCTTCATTGGGAAAGATGCTGACTATCTCTGCAGTCCACAGTATTTTTTCGGCCAATGCCTGATCGAAGAGTTCATCCACAACGATGGTGTCGCGCGGGTCTACGCGCGCCATCCCGTGATCCGATACGATGATTATATTCACCCGATCGAAAACGCGCCGCGCCTTCAATCCTTCAATCAATCGGCCCATTACGGCGTCAACTTTCAGAACCGCCTTGCGCGTTTCCTCGGCATCTGGCCCGTAGCCGTGGCCCGCGTCATCTACATCGCTGAAATACAGCGTAAAAAAAGTCGGCCGTTCGGCAACCGGCAGATCCAGCCATCCGAGCACCGTATCGACGCGATCTTCATTCGGCACTTTGCCGTCGTAGGGCTTCCAGTAGCTCGGCCTGTAGCCCGCAATTTCGGCTTCGCTGCCCGGAAAAAACATCGGAGCCGCCCGCTGCCCCTGGCGCTCGGCCGTCACCCAGATCGGCTCGCCCAGCCACCAGCGCCCGTTGCTCACTTCCTTGCGCGCACCGAGGCTGAATACGGCGTCGAATTCACGGCTGTAGATGGTGTTTTCCACAATGCCGTGGTTCTGCGGATAAAGCCCCGTCACTACCGTGTAGTGATTCGGAAACGTCTTGCTCGGGAACGCCGGGTACATCCACGAGGCGCGCACGCCCGCGCGCGCCAGCCCGCGCAAATTCGCCGGGCGGTATTTTTCCAGATAATCGGGATGAAAACCGTCGATGGAAATAAGTATGACGGTCGGTTTGAGATCCGCAATCGGCTGCGTATAGGCCGAAGCTGCGGCGAGGCACACTAATACTATAATTGGCGGCAGACGCCGAATGATCATCTTCATTTCCTTCATCGCAATAATGTGTTTTACGGCAGCAATTCCCGGTTTAGGAAAAAAGAGG
>JAHBSF010000014.1 GCA_019639255.1 Acidobacteriota bacterium
CTGCGGCTGAAAAACTCAAGAAACTTTGTTTACAGAGTACTTACTCCATAAAAGCCCGCATCCATCAACTACATCCATCAACTACATCCATCAACTACATCCATCAACTACATCCATCAACTACATCCATCAATTACATCGATCGGTTCGAGTCGTTCAATGCTGTCCTGCGTTTACAAAGCCCGAAGTATAGCCCGCTCACTCCTTCTTCAGGAACCTATTCATTCTTTACATCCGACCCGATTAAAAGATTTAAGACTTACCTAACATGGGGATTAGAAAACGCCAATGGCCGAAAAGCAACCATTTCCGTGTTTTCCGTCTTGATTTCGGCGTATTGCGCGTTCTGTTTGTTCTATTGATCCTCGATGATCGGCGATGATCCGCGATAAACTCGGATAACGTTCTTGACCGAAACTGCAATGCGTCATAGACTGCGGGCGCACACCTCAATTGCCGCCTCGGGCAATCGCCGCCTCACAACCGCGTCAACTCTTCCAGCGCACATTCGTCTGGAGAACTTTCCCTGCTCGCGCCACCTCGCGGGGACCAACCGAAGTTCCGGAGGTGATCTCATGCCGCGCCGACAATTCACGTCGCTCGCTCTCGCCGTTTCGCTCACGTTTTTACAGTTTGCATCGTCCGAATCCCGGACCGTAACATACGCCGCCGCAGCCGCACCCGGCTCCATCGTCATAAGCCAGATCTTCGGTGGAGGAGGAAACTCGGGCGCTCCGTTCCAGAACGACTTCGTGGAACTATTCAACCGCAGCGCCGCGCCCGTTTCGCTTTCCGGCCATTCGATCCAGTACATATCCGCTACGGGATCGTCCACCTGGTCGAAAACCGATCTCGCCGGCACGATCCCGCCCGGACAGTACTTCCTCATTCAGCTTGCGGGCGGATCTACCGGAGCCCCGCTGCCGGCGCCCGACGCCTCAGGCACGCTCAATCTGGCGGCTACGGCCGGCAAGGTCGCACTCGTCAATTCAACCGCAGCGCTCACCGGCGCCTGTCCATCAAACAGTTCCATCATCGATCTTGCGGGTTACGGCTCAACCGCAAGTTGTTTTGAAGGTTCGGGGCCGGCGCCCGCTCCGAGCGCTACGCGCTCCGTAATTCGCGCCTCGGAAGGCTGCACCGATACAGACGACAACCAATCGGATTTCTCCGCAGTCGTACCCGCGCCGCGCAACTCCGCATCGCCCCTGCATCCCTGCAATTCAACGCCCGTGCAGGGCGCACGCATAACAGCCGAAGACATACGCATCAACATAGGCGATGCGACTTCCTGCTCCCCATTTCCGGTCACCGTACACATAACCAACAGCGGAACGGGCGCGCAGCGCGACAACGCCGGCCCCGAAGCCGTATTCACCTTCCCGGTCAATACGATGATTGCAGGCGCCGGATGCCGCGCAAGCACGGGCGAGTGCGCGGCGGTCAACGCATCGCGCATCGAATGGAACGGCGCAATAGGCGCGGGTGAAACCATTGCAATCGAATTCGATTTCACCATCTCATCGAGCGTAGCGCCGGGCCAAATGCGCTGCATCGAAACCACGGTCAACTACGACGCAAACGACGACGGAGCAAACGAATCAACCGCGACGGTTTCCGCTTGCGCAACGGCCAACTGTCCGGCGGCAGGCCCCGGAACGGCCATCGCAGCATCCGTCGCGCCGGATTCGAGCGGCCCGGGATCGGTGCTCGTATTCCCCTTTTACGCATCGAGCGCAGCCAGCGCGCACGCGGAAAATACACGGCTGTCTCTTACAAACACGCATCCGCACCGCGCGGTTGCCGTACATCTGTTTTTCATAGCCGAGGACTCGCCGCAGGTAGCCGATGCGTTCCTGTGCCTGACGCCGAATCAGACCAGAAGCTTTCTGGCGTCGGATATAGATCCGAACGTAGCGGGCTACGTCATCGCCGCAGCAACCGACGAAGCCACGGGATGCCCTATCAACTTCAATCACCTGATCGGCGATGCGTACATAAAACTCGCTTCCGGACACACGGCTGGAATTGCGGCCGAATCCTTTGCCGCAATCGCCGCAACGCCGGTTGCGTGTACGCCGACATCGATTACGGCGGAGATGCGGTTCGACGGCGTAAATTACAGCGCCGCGCCGCGCACGCTTGCCCTCGACGGCATACCGAGTCCGGGCGACCCTTACGATATGATCCTCGTAGTCGACCGGCTCGGGGGAAATCTGACGACCGGGGCGTCGACGATCGGGCAGGTAGCCGGACTCCTTTACAACGATGCGGAGCAGGCATTCAGCTTCGAGTGGAATACGAGCCGCAGGCAGTTTCGGTCCAGGATATCTTCGGCGTTTCCGCGCACGGCGCCGCGCCTGGATGTAATCATTCCGCGCGGAAGCACGGGATGGATGAAGTTCTGGCGCACGACGGACGGCGCCATTCTCGGCGTCAGATTGACGGCGCACGCGGGCGGAAGCAATCTGAAGGTGATGAGGCTGACCGCAGCGGCTGCGCTGATTGTCCCGCTCATACCGCCGAAGTGCTGAAGAGAGATGACGGAACAGACGAAATGAAACGGAACAAACGGAAAGATTGCCGTATTCCGTTTGTTTTGTTTCATTTCGTTTGTTCCGTCATCTCTCTTTGCTTGATCCTGCGGTAAAGGTGCGGGATGATGACCGGCGTTATGATCGAGAAGGAT
Source organism: Acidobacteriota bacterium (assembly GCA_019639255.1). Classification (GTDB taxonomy): domain Bacteria; phylum Acidobacteriota; class Blastocatellia; order RBC074; family RBC074; genus JAHBSF01. Next base: position 2,690 of record JAHBSF010000014.1, read on the forward strand.
CAGGAAGATAATCCGAACCGTCCGCCGCTCGTTGCGGTGATTATGGGCAGCAAATCCGACTGGGAAACGATGCGCTCGGCCGCCGAGGTGCTCGAAGAATTCGACGTTGCGCACGAATGCCGCATAGTGTCGGCGCACCGCACGCCGCAATATATGGCGGAGTTTGCGCGGGTTGCGGAATCGCGCGGGTTGGAAGTAATCATTGCGGGCGCGGGCGGTGCGGCGCACCTGCCCGGTATGGTTGCGGCGCATACATTGCTGCCGGTGCTCGGCGTTCCCGTAGAGTCGCACGCGCTCAAGGGCATGGATTCGCTGCTCTCGATCGTACAGATGCCGGGAGGCGTTCCGGTAGGAACGCTTGCCATAGGCAAGGCGGGCGCGCGCAATGCGGGGCTGCTGGCGGTAGCGATTCTGGCGACTACGCGCCCTGAACTGCGAGAGAGATTGAGAGAATTCCGCGCACGGCAAACCGAAACCGTGCTCAACGATCAATTGCCACAGTAAATAATGCCGCATTCTCAGTACATTCGCGCCTCAGCGAGGACGGCTTGCCGCTGTTCCCAGGCAGCTTGGGCGATAACTCGCCACTGTGCAACTTCCCGATTGTATTTGCTAAGCCTACTTCGATTTGGTGTTAGTTCGAAAGTTTTAGTTTTCCCGCGGAGCAAAGATCTGAGCCCAGGGCGGCGAGCCCTGGGTGAGTGTAGAGAAGCGGCGCCAGCCCCGGAGGGGCGGAAGATCTTTCGCCCTTTCAGGGCTTGGAGGTTCTTTTTCTACTGACCTGGCGCTCACGCACCAGGCTACAGATCTTTCGCCGCTCCGCGGCTGAAAAACTCAAAAACTTTGTTTACAGAGTACTGAACACCAAAATCGAAACCGCTGTAAGAGTAGAATTGTGCATTCCCACGATATGGCCGGCAATTATAATCCTGCAGCTTTTCGTTTTAAGCGTCACAATCAAACAATTCGGATACTTTCAAAAATTACCGCCTCAGTCCAGGTAGGCCAACACCAAGCAAAATATAAACGTATGGGTCTATCCTGGTATTGTTGCAATGGACTGTCCGATAGAGATAGGTTTGCGCCCTCTGTTGGGTCACTGCCATCTGTAAAACCATGGTTTGTCATAGATGGACTGCGTAATACAGGCAAACACAAGCGCGTTTCTTCTAAATGAGACAGTGGACAGATGGTGCACTAAAGCGCTGCAGCGTGAATGTACTAAATCTTAAGCCTTAACTTTAACATTATAACATCCAACGTTTGAAAAACAGGTTGCCCGTCCGGATCGCTCGTCCCGGCCCGTCGGACCATCAGCCGCGCTCCATCAAACCCCTCGCCGCAGTTTGACCACTTCAGGCGCCTGGGTCTCGCCCCGCTTGCTCTCGTGTGCCCTGATCCCGTCTCGCCCCTGCTCCACACTCACCCGAGTCACGGCACGTATCTACCGCCAGATCACCTGCTGTCGTTTTCTTTCTCATCCGTTACGCGATTGACCGGCTTCAAGGATCACCGTCGGTTTCTCTTCAATTACCGCCTCATAGTCATCAGGTAGGCCAAGCACCAAGGCAAAATAATAAAGCGTATGGGTCTATCTCTGGTATTGTTGTCAATGGACTGGGCAGTCCGATAGAGATAGCGAAGGTTTGCGCCGAGCGAGCGGAGTCTCATGTTGGGTCACTGCCATCTGAGTATACAAACCGAAATGGCGAATTTGTCATAGATGGACTGCGTGTAGGCAAGTATTTTGTGTACGCAGGCAATGACCAGCAAGGGTACCCAGAAATACGCACAAGTTTCTATCTAAATGAAGACAGTGGACAGATGGTTGAAGTCACTAAAGACGCTATAAGCAGCGTGAAACTTGTACTCAAGAAATCTTTAGGCCAACTCCACGGCGTCGTCAAAGATGTCACATCTAACAAACCGATTACTACTGCATACGTAAAAATATCTATTGCTAGTAACCCCAAACGCTTTCTTCAAACTTCAGTTGATGATAACGGAGCATTCGCACTTCCTGTGCCGCCTGAAACTATAAATATTGAGGTAGGCGCAAAGGGCTATAAACTCTATAAAGTTGATGGGCAATATAGATTCCCTGAAAAGGTGAAAGTGAAGGTAGGAGATACTAGGCGTGTAAAAATGTACCTCCGTGCTATGAAATAAACAATATTGCTGATATCGCTGAAATGAGACCCTAAAGGCAGGCGCAGAACTAAATCCGAACAAGCAACATTGGTACACTCAGGCAGCAACTTTTAGAGCAGCTTCAAGGTAGAGTTCAGCAATTCCCGGTTTAGAAAGAAAGAGAGATGACGGAACAAACGAAAATAGACGGAAATCACGAAAATGGTCAAACTTTCCGCAACTGAGGGCATCAAGAAATTGCAAACGCGGATATGATCTCTTGCCTTTTCAAACTGCCTCATCAAGCATGGAGCGCTGCCGGTCCTGATGGGCCGTAAAAATATTCTGGGAATGCCTGTGAAATCCATAACTCAAACCATTCTCCCGGGCGCAACCATAGGCGTGCTCGGCAGCGGACAACTGGGCCGAATGTTCGCCATCGCCGCGCGCAGGATGGGGTACCGCGTACATACTTTCTCGCCCGAATCCGACACGCCTACGGGCCACATCGCAGATGTCGAGGTCACGGGCTCTTATGACGACCTCGATGCGGTGCGGCGATTCGCGCGCGCCGTATCCGTAGTCACTTTCGAATTCGAGAACGTATCGGCAGCGGCTGCGGCCGCCGCCGCCGAATGCGCGCCCGTGCGGCCGGGCGGGGATGTGCTTCACATAACGCAGCACCGCTTGCGCGAAAAAACCTTTCTGGCGCGCAACGGATTTCCCGTAACTCCGTTCCGCCCCGTTAATTCGCTCGATGATTTATCCGCCGGTCTTGCACAGTTCGGCTGCCCGGCCGTGCTCAAGACAGCCGGTTTCGGCTACGACGGCAAGGGACAAACGCGAATCACCGCGCCCGAAAAGGCCGAAGCCGCATTCGCCTCTGCAATTTCGGGCGGCAACCGGGAATTGATTCTCGAAGCGTTTGTGGATTTCGAATGTGAACTTTCCGTAGTGGGCGCGCGCGGGCTCGACGGATCGTTTGCGCATTTCGGCGTAATAGCCAACACGCACCGGAATCACATTCTGGATCTTTCGGTATCTCCGGCTGCGATCGAACCGGCGGTTGCGCGCGAAGCGGCGGAAATCACTCGCAGCGTGCTCGAAGCACTGGATGTAACGGGCGTGCTGTGCGTGGAGTTTTTTCTGCGGCGGGACGGAGGGCTGCTGATCAACGAACTTGCGCCGCGCCCTCACAATTCCGGGCATCTGACCTTCGACGCCTCGATGACGAGCCAGTTCGAACAGCAGCTTCGCGCCGTGTGCGGATTGCCGCTCGGATCAACGGAACTGCTGCGACCGGCGGCGATGGCGAATCTGCTCGGCGATCTGTGGGACGGGGGCGAACCGCACTGGGCCGCAGCCTGCGCATTTCCCGAAGTAAAACTGCATCTGTACGGGAAACTCCACCCGAAACCGGGGCGCAAGATGGGACATCTTACGGCGCTCGCCGGATCGGCGGAACAGGCCGCCGCGCAGGTGCTCGCCGCCAGAGCCGCTTTAATACAAAACATGCGATAGCAAAACAAAGAAGAGAGATAACGGAACAAACTGAATAAACTGAACAAACGGAAAGAGCATAACCATGGTCTTCTTTCCGTTTGTTCAGTTTATTCAGTTTATTCAGTTATCTCTCTTCTCAGCGCCGGACGAATTTCTGCACGCGCATGCCGGTGGAAACATCGCCGATGTAAATTGCGCCGTCACTGCCGATTGCGAGTGCGTGCGGGGCGACGAGCTGCCCGTCGTAATTGCCGAAACGCCCGAATGCTTCGAGTATGCGTCCCGAGCGGTCGAGTTTCATCACGCGAGCGCGGCCCGTAACGGGATCGGGCTGCGCGCCTCCATCGACGACCCAGACGAAACCGTCGCGCGAGGTGCGCACCGCCCACGGGCGGCCGAGATCCGCGCTTTTCCATTCCTTCAGGTATCGCCCGCGCTCGTCGAAGATCTGCACGCGGTCGTTATACCTGTCGGCAACGTACACCTGTCCCGCGCCGTCCAGAGCGATACTGTGCGGATTGTCGAACTGTCCGGGTGCGTTTCCCTTGCTGCCCCATTCGAGCAGGTATTCGCCGTCGCGCGAGAATTTAACTACGCGGCTGTTGCCGTAACCGTCGCCGACATAAAAAGTCCCGTCTGCCGCTACGGCGACATCCGTGGGTTTGTCAAACCTCAGCTTGTCGGCTCCCGGGCGGCCGCGTTCGCCGAATGTGCGCAGCAGGCGTCCCGAGCGATCGAACTTAAAGACCTGATGCAGCGCCGTATCGGTAAGCCATACGTTGTCGGATGCGTCGATCGTCAGGCCGTGAGGCAGCACAAAGAGCCCCTCGCCCCAGGAGCGCAGCAACTTTCCGCTTGCACCGTCAAAAACGAGAACTGCGGGGCGCATTACGGGTCCGGCAGGCTCGCCCGAGGCCAGGCTGTTTTCGGCGCGGCGGAATACGAATACTTCGTTTCGCGAATTGACGCCCGCACCCGTGACGTGTCCGAGCAGCGCGCCTTCGGGCAGTTCCGGCCATCCGTGCACGACGCGATACTCGCGGGCCGAACGCCCCGTGTTGCGGTCAAACGACTGTGCGGCCGGTAATGCGACGGCGGCGACCGGCAGTAATACGGCAAGGGCTAGCCTGAGTGTTTTCATGCGCGACTCCTACCATGCACATTGGTTAAACATCAACGCCGCCGGTGAAATTTTCAGGTTGAGCGGCGTTTCGATATCGGGAAAATCCGATCCCATAAACGGACACCTGTCCAGTCAAACCCGTACATACGGGAGCGCCTAAATACAGTGAAGAACGGAATTAAGGTTGTTACTCCGGGTGGCACGGAAGTTGGTTTTGATGTGTTCGATGCGGGGCGTGTTCCCGATGAAGAAAAACGTTGAGAAAACCGTGAATTGAAACCAGATCGGCGCTCAATACACATACAGGCCGATCAGCGGAGAAACAAATGGATGTTCCACGTCAGGGAGTAGCGCGCAAGAAGAGAATCCGTCGCGTGCTCTACGGGGTGCTAACTGTAGCGGCGATTGCCGTGATTACGTTCGGGCTGTCGCGGCTCGAACGTGCGGCGCCTAGCGTCGAGCGTGCGACGGTAGTCATAGACGCGGTCAAGCGCGGTTCCATGGTGCGTCAGGTGCGCGGGTTGGGGACGCTCGTGCCGCTGGAGATACGCTGGATTCCGGCGTTCACAAGCGGGCGTGTAGAGAAGCGCATGGTATTGCCCGGCACCGAGGTGCGGCCCGAGACCATTATTTTCGAGTTGAGTAATCCGGAGCTTGAGCAGGCGCTGCTCGAAGCCCAATCGCAGTTGCGCTCGGCCGAAGCCGAATACGACAACCGCAAGGTCGAACTCGAAACGCAGTTGCTCAATCAGCGGGCGCAGGCCGCGACGGTGCAGGCGGATTTTTCGCAGGCGAAACTTCAGGCCGAAGCCAACGAGACGCTGGCCAAAGAAGGGCTGGTTTCCGATCTGGTGCTCAAGCAATCGCGTGCGCGTGCGCAGGAACTGGCTACGCGGTTTGAACTCGAACAGCAGCGTCTGAAGATGAACCAGGAGGCGGTCAAGACGCAGCTTGCCGTGCAGGAAGCGCAGCTCGAACAGCGGCGCACGCAGGCCGCCCTGCGCCGGCAGCAGGTGGATCAACTGCGCGTGCGCGCCGGCATGCACGGCGTGTTGCAGCAGCTTGCCGTAGAGGTCGGGCAGCAGGTCACGCCGGGCACCAATCTTGCGCGCGTTGCGGATCTTACGCGGCTCAAAGCCGAGGTGCGGATCGCCGAAACGCAGGCCAAGGACATACAGATCGGGCTCATAGCCTCGATCGACACGCGCAACGGGGTTATTCCGGGGCGCGTTATCCGCATCGATCCTGCGGCGCAGAACGGTACGGTGACGGTGGATGTGGCGCTCGAAGGCGAACTGCCGAAAGGCGCGCGCCCGGATATGAGCGTAGACGGAACGGTCGAACTTGAACGGCTCGAAGACGTATTGTATGTGCAGCGGCCGGCGTTCGGGCAGGAGCGGAGCACGATTACGCTGTTCAGGCTCGAACCCGACGGGCAGCACGCCGTGCGGACGCAGGTCACGCTCGGACGCAGCTCGGTTACGACTATTGAACTCATCAGCGGTCTGCAGGTCGGCGACCGGGTGATCCTTTCGGATACATCGCAGTTCGATACGGCCGACCGCATACGGCTGAATTAAGCCGCCCGAATCAATTACGAAGTATTTCTACCCTGAGGAGAACATAATGAGTGGATCTGAGCCCTTGCTCCGACTCGATGGCGTAACGAAGGTTTTTTACACCGACGAGGTCGAAACGCACGCCCTTGCGGGCATTCACCTGGAGGTGCAGCCCGGGGAATACGTCGCCATCGCCGGCCCTTCGGGATGCGGCAAATCTACGCTGCTTTCGATCCTGGGACTGCTCGATTCGCCGTCCGAGGGCGCCTATCACCTGAACGGCCGTCCCGTCGAAAAGCTCACGGCTTCGGAGCGCGCCCGCATTCGCAACCGCGAGATCGGATTCATATTCCAGAGCTTCAACCTGATCGGCGATCTTACGGTGTTTGAAAACGTAGAATTGCCGTTGACCTATCGCGGGATGAAGGCGTCGGAGCGCAGAGAGCGCGTGCACGCGGCTCTGGAAAAAGTCGGCATGGCGCACCGTGCGAAACATCTGCCCTCGCAGCTCTCGGGCGGTCAGCAGCAGCGCGTAGCCGTTGCGCGCGCCGTAGCCGGGCAGCCCGCGATACTGCTCGCCGACGAGCCTACGGGCAACCTCGATTCTACGAACGGCGAAGCCGTAATGGAGCTTCTGCGCGAACTGCACCGCGAGGGTGCCACCATCTGCATGGTGACGCACGACCCGCGATTTGCGCGCCACGCCGACCGCTCGATTCACCTCTTCGACGGTCGCATCGTGGAGGAAGACCACAGCCCGAAGGCCGAGAAGGAACTCGAAGAAAGCGGGTTCGAAATGAATTAACAAAGAGACAAGAGAGATGACGGAACAAACGAAAATTCACGAAACAAACGGAAAGGCAGGATCTTTTCCGTTTGTTTCGTGAATTTCCGTTTGTTTCGTGAATTTCCGTTTGTTCCGTCATCTCTCTTACTCTCTCTTGGGGGTTCGTAATGGAATCTCTCCGCCGCGATCTGGGCTACGCATTGCGCTCCCTGCTCAAGCACCCCGGATTTACCGCCGTTGCACTCCTTTCGCTTGCGCTCGGCATCGGTGCAAACGCCACGATCTTCTCGGTCGTCAACGCGTTGCTGCTGTCCTCGCTGCCGGTTGCAGATCCGGAGCGACTCGTAGCCGTTTACGGCACGGATGCGAAAAATCAGGGCGGATTCCTGAACTATATGCCGGTTTCGCAGCCCAACTTCGACGACTACCGCGAGCAGAACGATGTGATGGCCGGTATGTTCGCCTTCCAGTTTGCGCCGCTCAATCTCGCGGCCGGCGGCGAACCCGAACAGAGTACGGGACTGTTGGTTTCGGGCAATTACTTCGACCTGCTCGGCGTGCGCGCAATACACGGCCGCACGTTTCTGCCCGAGGAGGACCGCGCACCGACGCACCCCGTAGCAGTGCTCGGCTACGGATTGTGGCAGCGGCGATTCGGCGGCGACGAGGCGATCGTTGGGCGCGAAATCCGGCTCAACGACCTGCAATTCACCGTCATAGGAATCGCGCCGGAGAATTTTCGCGGAACCAACCTGCTCGCCACGGTCGATGTATGGGTACCGCTGTCGATGGGCGAGCGCGTAACGACGGGATTTTTGCGCGACTATTTCCGCGACCGGCGCGCCATGACGATGAACGTCATCGGACGCCTTAAAGACGGCGTAGCCGTAGAGCAGGCCGAGGCTTCGCTGAAAACGATCGCGAGCCGTCTGGAGGCGGCCTACCCGCGCGACAACGAAAAGCGCAGCGTGCAGTTGATTCCTCTACAGCAGGCCTCGATCAATCCGGCGCTGCGGCGGATATTCGTCAATTCGGGCCGGCTGCTTATGGGCGTGGTGGCGCTGGTGCTGCTCGTAGCGTGCGCCAACGTCGCCAATCTGCTGCTTGCACGCGCTGCTGCAAGGCGCAAGGAAATCGCAGTCCGTCTGGCATTGGGCGCTACGCGCGCGCGACTGGTGCGCCAGCTTCTGACCGAAAGCCTGCTGCTTGCCCTGCTCGGGGCGGGACTCGGACTGTTCATCGCCGTATGGGGCCGCGAACTGCTGTGGGCGTTCCGGCCTCCGTTTCTGCAAAACGCCGAGCTGCAGATCGGCATCGACTGGCGCGTGCTTGGTTTCGTCGTGCTGATGTCGGCGGCCACGGGGCTGCTGTTCGGACTCGTACCCGCGCTGCGGGCTTCGCGATCCGATCTGGTCGCTGAACTGAAGGACAAAAGCAGCCAGGCGAATCAGGATGCGCGATGGTGGAGTCTGCGCAACGCGCTCGTCGTTGCACAGGTGGCCCTCTCGCTCATCGGGCTTGTAGGCGCGGGGCTATTCGCGCAGAGCCTCATACGCACGCAGCAGATCGACCCGGGATTTGAATCCGATCGACTGCTCGTAATGTCTTTTAACCCGGGAGCGGGCGGATACGACGAAGCGCGCGGGCGCGAATTCCAGCGCCGGGTGCTGGCGGAGGTGCACGCGCTTCCCGGGGTCGGGGCCGCGGCGCTGGCCTCGAACGCGCCTTTCGGCGGCGGTTTTCAGCGCAGCATCACGGTCGAGGGCAGGGAGCCGCCTGCGGGCGGGCGCGGCATTCTGACGACGGTCAACGATGTCACGCCGGGTTATTTCGATGCGGCGGGAATAAAGCTGCGGCGAGGCCGCGGCTTCAACGCGTTCGACCGGGAGGGTGCGCCCCACGTTGCAATCATCAACGAGGCGGCAGCGCGGCGCTTCTGGCCCGACGAAGATCCGGTAGGCAAGCGGTACCAGTTCTTCGGCGAAGATTTTCATCACGAAGTCGTGGGCGTTGCTGCCGATACGGTGCAGTTTACGCTCGGCGAAGACCCGCAGCCGCAGATTTACCTGCCGCTTGAGCAGCACTACTCGCCGGAACTCACGCTGCACGTGCAAACGACGGGCGCACCCGACGCGCTGATGCCGCAGGTGCGGCGCGCGGTGCAGTCTTTGGATTCGAACCTGCCGATATTCGGCGCCGCGTCGATCGGGCAACTTCTGGATCAGGCGCTGTGGGCGCCGAGGATGGGCGCGGGGATGCTCGGACTTTTTGCACTGCTGGCGCTGGCGCTCGCCTGCATCGGACTGTATGGAGTGCTCTCCTATAACGTCGCACAGCGCACACAGGAAATAGGAGTTCGTATGGCCCTCGGGGCGTCGAGCAGAACGATTTTCGCAATGGTGCTCAGCCAGGGCCTGACGCTTGTGGGCGTCGGCGCGGCCCTGGGCATACTCGGAGGACTTGCAGCGACGCAGCTCGTTGCGGGATTTCTTTTCGGCGTCAGCGCCGCCGATCCGCTGACCTTCATCATTACACCGCTCGTGCTGGGACTTGTAGGGCTTGCAGCCGCGTGGCTGCCGGCAAGGCGCGCAACCCGGGTCGATCCTTTGGTCGCGCTCAGATACGAATGACGGAAGAGAGATAACGGAACAAACAAAAATTCACGAAACAAACGGAAAAGATCATTCCTTTCCGTTTGTTCCGTTGTCTCTGAAAGGAATCTCCGATGGAAGCCCTGCTGCACGACATACGCTTTGCATTGCGCGTGCTGGTGAAAAACCCCGGGTTTACGCTCGTAGCCGCCTTTGCGCTCGCGCTCGGCATAGGTGCGAATACGGCGATTTTCAGCGTCGTCAACGGTGTGTTGCTGCGGCCGCTCGCTTACCCGAAGCCCGAACAGTTGACGATGGTCTGGCTCGACAACCGGCGGCAGGGCATCCGCGAAGACATCACCTCGTGGCCCAACTACACCGACTGGCGCGACCAGAACCAGACCTTTCAGCGCATGGCCGGTTACCGCTCGACGCGTCTGAACCTGACCGGTTCCGGGGAACCCGAAGAGATGCAGGTAGTAATGGCAACGACCAATTTTTTCCAGTTGATGGGGATCGGCCCCGCGCTCGGACGCGGATTCGTCGATGATGAAAGTCAGCCCGGCAAGGACAATGTCGTAGTGCTCAGCCACGGTCTGTGGCAGCGGCGATTCGGCGGCGATCCCTCGATTCTGAACCGTCAGATAAATCTCAACGGGCAGGCAACGACCGTCATAGGCGTGATGCCCGCGGGCTTTGAATTCCCGAGCAAAACCGATATGTGGGGGCCGCTTGCGCCGAACGACAGGCTGCGCGCGGCGCGCGGCGCATTCTGGCTTCCGGTCATCGGCCGCCTCAAAGACTCAGTGACGATAGAGCAGGCGCGGGCCGAGATGAACGTCATCGCCGAGCGCCTCGAAAACGAATATCCCGACATAAACCGGGGCTACGGCGTCAATCTCGTTCCCCTGCACGAAACCACCGTAGGCAACGTAAGGACGGCTCTGCTCGTGCTGCTTGCGGCGGTGGTTTTCGTTCTGCTGATCGCGTGCGCGAATGTGGCCAATCTTCTGCTTGCGCGCGCGGCTACGCGTTCGCGCGAAATCGCCGTCCGATCGGCGCTCGGCGCAGGACGCGGCCGTATCATCAGACAACTGCTGACCGAAAGCCTGATACTGGCCATTACGGGCGGCGCCGTGGGCGTACTCCTGGCCTGGTGGGGAGTGGATCTGCTCGTCAAGCTCGGACCCGAAAACCTGCCGCGACTGAGCGAAGTGAGACTCGATTCGCGGGTGCTCGGCTTTACATTCTCCCTGTCGCTTCTGACCGGAATCGTATTCGGACTGGCGCCTGCAATTTATGCGTCCCGGCTCGATTTGTCCGAGATGCTCAAGGAAGGCAGCCGCACGGGACCGGGAGGAAAGCGAGCCAACATCGTGCGCAGTGCATTTGTCGTAACCGAGCTGGCTTTTGCATTGCTGCTGCTGATCGGCGCGGGCCTGATGATCCGCAGTTTCGCCCGGATTCAGAACGTGGATCCCGGATTCCGCACCGACCGCTTGTTGACGCTGCAACTGCGGCTGCCGCGCACGAAGTATCCGGACGGCGCACAAGTCAACGCCTTTTATCAGCAGTTGCACGAGCGCCTCGCAGCCCTGCCCGGCGTCGACGGCGCAAGCGCAACGACATCTATACTGCTGCCGCAGCTTGCCAATTCGAGCGGCTTCGTCATTGAGGGCCGGGCGCCCGATCCGCAGGAACAACGGCTTGAACTGCCGTTCGACAGCGTGATGCCGGAGTATTTCCAGGTTATGGGAGTGCCATTGTTGCGGGGTCGATTTTTCACCGCGCAGGACGGCCCCGATGCTCCCAACGTTGCGATCATCAACGAGACGATGGCCGGGAAGTATTTCGGCAGTGACGATCCCCTCGGACGCCGCTTCAGTTTCGGGACTCCGCGCAACGACTCGGACTGGATCACGATAGTCGGAGTGGTAAGAGATACGAAACGGCAGGGTCTGGCCGCGCCGATAAGGATCGAATCATTTATGCCTGCGGCGCAGAATCCGAGCCGCGGCATGGAAATCGTAATCCGGACTTCCGGCGATCCACAGGCAATGGCCGGAACCGTAAGAGAGCAGGTACGACAACTCGACGCCGACCTGCCCATAGCGAGCATCCGCACGATGGAGGAGATCTTCTCGACCTCGATCGCCGAGCGGAGACTGAACATGCTGTTGCTCGGAATTTTTGCATTCGTGGCGCTGGTGCTCGCGGCCGTAGGGATCTACGGCGTGATGTCGTATGCCATCAGCCGGCGAACCAACGAAATGGGCGTGCGCATCGCGCTCGGCGCAACACGGGGCGACATCCTCCGGCTGGTAGTCGGACAGGGGATGCGGCTTGCGCTTGCGGGCGTCGGCGCCGGGACGGTGCTGGCGTTCGTTATGACGCGGTGGATGTCAAGCCTGCTTTTCGGAATCAGTTCGACCGACTTGTGGACGTTTACGCTCGTGCCCGTTCTGCTTGCGGCAACGGGGCTGCTTGCGTGTTATATTCCGGCGCGCCGCGCAACCCGAGTCGATCCTATGATCGCGCTCAGATACGAATGACAGGAGAGATAACGGAACAAACGAAATGAAACGAAATGAAACGGAACTGACCATTCCTTTCGTTTTTTTCGTTTTATTTCGTTTGTTCCGTTATCTCTCTTCCCTCCCAAACCGGGAATCACTGCGGAATACAACGGGAAAGTTCATGAATAAATCCCTGCGACTCAATTTTTTGCTGTTCGTCTCGATCTGTTTGTGCGGTCTGACCGTACGGGCGCAGCAGGCGCAAATCTCTTCCGAACTCTCGCCCGAACTCCTCAAACAGATCGAAGCCATCATCGAGAGTGAACGCGAGAAGCACAAGATGCCGGGGCTCTCCGTAGCAATCGGGATGAACAACCGGCTCGTATATTCCAGAGGCTTCGGCGCGGCGGATCTGGAACACAACGTTGCAGCGCGCCCCGATACCGTTTACCGCACTGCATCGATCGCCAAAGCGATGACAGCGACGGCCGTAATGCAGCTCGTCGATGCCGGACGGATAGATCTCGATGCGCCGGTGAATAAATACTGCCTCGCTTTTCCCGAAAAACAGTGGCCCGTCACTACGCGCCAGTTGCTAGGACATCTGGGCGGCGTCAGGCATTACAACACCTCGGCCGAAGCCGCGGGCACGCGCCATTTCACATCCATCGTCGAATCGCTGACCATCTTCAGGCAGGATCCGCTGCTGCACGAACCCGGAACGAAATTCAACTACACAACCTACGGCTATACCGTGCTCGGCTGCGCAATCGAGGGCGCATCGGGGATGACCTATGAGGATTACATGAAGGCGCGTGTATTTGCGCGCGCCGGCATGACCAATACCGGCATAGATCATTTTCGCCTCGTGATTCCGAACCGCGCGAGCGGGTATGCGCTTGTAACCCAGGCCGTGCATCAGCAATTGCCCGAAGTCGAACGCAAGATATTCAAGCCCGGCGATATCGGCAACGCCGCGCTGCACGACACGAGCATGAAAATTCCGGGCGGCGGTCTGGTTTCGACCGCCGTAGATCTGGTGAGATTCGCCGCTGCGGTCAATACCGGCGCGATCGCCGGCGACAAATCGCGTGCGCTGATGTGGACCGTGCAGAAAACGAGCGACGGAAAAGAAACCGGCTACGGTCTGGGCTGGGGCGTAAGCGGCGAGGGCGACAGGTTGCTGGTATCTCACAGCGGCGGGCAGGCCGGGACATCCACGCTGCTGACGCTGATGCCTTCAAAAGGCTCGATCATCGCCGTGATGTGCAACATGCAGAACGTCAATCTCGGCGATATGGTGAGCCGTATCGGGCAACTGCTGGTTCCCCCACCCCAGTAAGAGAGATAACGGAACAGACGAAAATAGACGAAATAAACGGAAAAGTACGAAATTGCCCGAATCTTTCCGTTTGTTTCGTCTATTTTCGTCTGTTCCGTTATCTCTCTTACTCGCAGCGGCCTTCGAGCGAGGCGAGCCACTCCCGGACGAGCATCGCCCCCTCGCTGTGCACCAGGCTCCTTCCGATCTCCGGCATCATCTCCTTGGGCCGCGTCGATAACATCCGGTAAAGCAGGATCGATTCTTCGGGCTTGCCCGGCGCCACGTCATACGCGAGATTGCCCGAATATCCGGCCGAATTCGGGTTCTTGCAGTAACCCAGTCGCCTGCGGTCGGTTTCCTTCCAGTCGAGCAGAAATCCCGTATATGCGGCCGAGCCTCCCGACTGATGGCAATGCGCGCAGTTGGCGTCCAGATATGCGCGGGCGCGCGCTTCTACAGTCGCATTTTTCGCGTCGTCCCATACCGCAAGGCGCGGCGCGCTTTCGGGCCCGGGCGCGCCGCGCAGATATCCGATGCGCGTCCATCGCGCGAGCTGGTTTTCCCTTCCGTCGGCGTAATCGAAATCGCGGTTGAGGTGGCGAGCTTTGGGGCCGATGGGCAGAAGCGATTTCGATCTTTCGTGGCACTGAGCGCATTCGTTTACGTTCGGTATGCTGTAGCGTATCTTCTGCACGGCGCCCGACGGATCCCTGAACGAAACATCCTGGACGCCGCCCGCGACGACCAGATGCGCTTCGGTCTGCGATTTGTTCCAGACGTAGGGCAACGCCACCCAGCCCGCGCTGACGCGTACGAGCAGGCGCGTCTCGATCAATTGCTCCCGGCCGTCTGCCGGAAAGGCGAAGGTCTTGGAAAGGATGGTCCCGAACGGAAAGTCGAATTCTTCTTCGTCGCTGTAGCTTGCCGATTGTCCTTCGGGCATCCAGACAAAACGATACTTGTCGGCGTAATCCGAAAAAAGCGGCGTGTTGAGATCGTAAGGGATGACGCCGGGCGAGGGCTTGAGCGGCGCGCCGCGCCCTTCAAACAGTCCCCACGAAGACAGCTTGTCCGGAAACGGTTCGGCCAGATGCACTCTGACGCCCGAACGCCAGCCGCCGCAGCTTGCGTTTACGCACGCGAAAAAGATCAGGGCCGCCGGCAACAACATCGACGGCGCGCTCCGACGCATCAGTTCCCTCCCGCCGTGTTCTGGGCTACCTTCGCCGCATCCTGCGGCAGCTTGATTTCCGACAGCGACGGCAAAGCGCACTGATGCGGCTTCAGGTCGCGGCTCATATTCTTGAATCCGCCCGCGCCGTCGAAGTTCAGAAACGTCGCCTCTCCGTTGTTGGCTATGCAGATTTTTGCATCGAGCGGCGTGCCTGCGCGGTTTTCCATCGGCTCGATGATGCCGTCGTAGATTATGTCGCCGAGCGATCCGCCCGCAGCTTTCCCCAAAGCCTGCCACCGCGGCAACCGCTCGTCGGGCGTTTTGCCGCCTCCGGATATGCGGTTGTTGTAGATGCTTATCGACGCGGTGTAGGGATTGAATTCCGGATTCTTGATCTCCGATGCGCTCGCAGCCGAAAGATACGAAACTATGTTGATGTTTGCGCTGCCGTTGTCGCGGATCTCGTTGTTGAACAACTCGACTTCCTTCACCGCCATTATCAGCACGCCGGTGCCGGTTGCGAGGTTGTAGACGGTCTGCCCCTTCGGCGCGAAGTTCGGCGTGTTGTTGCCGACTATGGTGTTGTTGAATACGCGCACGCGGCCGCCGCCCTGCACGGGAAGATCGGGCAGATTGAATACCATTATGCCGCCCGTATTGTTGGTCACCTCGTTGTCGTATACATCGGCGTTTCTGGTGTTTTCCACCTCGATCGCCGCTACGTTCTGTTCGGCGCGATTGCGCCGTATGATTACGCCGTCCGACTGTCCGACGTAAATCCCCGCGTCCGAAGCGCCGATGGCGACGGATTCTTCGATAAGAACGTTTTTGCAGTTGACCGGATAAAGGCCGTAGGGACCGTTTGTGGTCTGCGGCCCGTTGGTCCACTCGACGCGCACGCGGCGTATCGTGATGTTGGTTCCGCCGTCGATTTTGAGCGCATCGCCTGCGGCGTCTTCTATGGCGAGATCCTCTATGGTGAAATCATCAGCCTTCACCAGCATCCCGGCCGACCCCGCGGTCTGTCCCTTGAATGACAGCGTAGTTTTGTCGATGCCCTTTCCGCGTATCGTCACGTTTGCCACCGACAGCGACAGCGTGCGATCGAACTGGAATTTTCCTTCGGGAAGCGATATCACGCCGCCCGGTTTGACCTTGATCAATTCCTCCTGAAGCCGCGCCGAAACATCGCCGGGCGCAAGTTCGCCCGAGCCGGAAGCACAGCCCGCTGCGGGCGCGATTAGTAGGCAAATCCAGAGTACGAGAAACTTTCGCTTGCTCGATTGCTGCTTCATCATTGATTTTCTCCGTAACAGTGGTGGATTGATGACCAGATACTATCTGCAAACGCGCCCCGCCGCAATAAAGAGATCTCTGTTGTGAAAGTTGCCGCCTTCCGCCACTTTCGTGCGTTCTGCGTATCCCGTGGTGTGTTTTTCCCGATTCCGGAACATTTTCTTTCCGAATCCGAACATTTCCGCGTCCTCAGGCGCCTCCCGCATCGTATTGAAGTTCAATAACACCGCTGTTTTACCCGCACCTCCCGCTGGCACGCAAATTGTCTTTATCAGCGGGTTGGGCGAAGCGGCTTTACCCGGGAGAAACACCATGGAAACACTTCGGCAGGACCTGCGATTCAGTCTGCGAATGCTGTGGAAGAATCCGACGTTTACCGCCGTTGCAGTTATTACGCTTGCGCTCGGCATAGGCGCCAACAGCGCCATTTTCAGCGTCGTCAACGCCGTGCTTCTGAAGCCGCTCGCTTATGCGAATCCCGAGCAGCTCGTCCTGATCAACCACAACTATCCGAAGATAAACCTGCGCGCTTCGGTTTCGGCCTTCGGTTATGTACATTACCGCGACAATGCAAAATCTTTTTCGAGCGTTGCGGCGCTTTCCGGCTGGCCGGCGAATCTTACGGGAGAGGGCGAACCCGAACGATTATCCGGAATACAGGTGACGCCGAATCTGTTTATGACGCTCGGCGCGCATCCGGCGATGGGACGGGTGTTCGCTCCGGACGAGGATCAGACGGGGAAAAACCGCGTAGTCGTATTGAGCCATGCATTCTGGCAGAGGCGATTCGGCGGCGATCCCTCGATTCTGAACCGTCAGATAGCTCTCAACGGCGAAAACCACACAATCATCGGCGTTATGCCCGCGACCTTTCAGTTCGGACGCGAACTCGGACAGATTACCGACTTGTGGGCGCCGCTGGTTTTCACTCCCGAACAACTGACTCCGGCGAGGTTGACGTTCGAATTTCTCTTCGTGCTTGCGCGGCTCAAGGACGGCGTGACGATGCAGCAGGCGCAATCTGAAATGGATGCAATTGCGGCGAGTCTGCGCGAGCAGTACGCGCCCGGGCAGGATTCAAGCAACTGGAATCTGCTCGTGAGCTCGTTCCGCGAAATGGTCATAGGCGAAATCAGAACATCGCTTCTGGTGCTGCTCGGCGCGGTCGCAGTCGTACTTCTGATTGCGTGCGCAAACGTAGCCAATCTGCTGCTAGCACGCGCAGCCGCGCGAAGCCGCGAAATGGCCGTGCGCGCGGCGTTGGGCGCAGGCGGCAGACGCCTCATCAGGCAATTGCTCACTGAAAGCGTGCTTCTGTCGCTTGCAGGCGGGTTGCTGGGACTCGGGCTCGGTTATGCGCTCGTGCGCACGCTGGTAACGCTTAACGAAAACCGCATTCCGCGAGCGCACGAAATCGGGCTCGATCCCTGGGTTTTCGGTTTTACATTGGTTGTTTCGATCGGGACGGGGCTGCTTTTCGGGCTTGCGCCCGCGCTTCAGGCGACGCGCATAGACCTGCACGAAACCCTCAAGGAGGGCGGACGCAGCGGAGCCGCGCAGTCGCGGCGAACATTGCGAGCGGGGCTTGTAATAGCGGAAATGGCGCTGGCGCTCGTGCTGCTGATCGGCGCGGGACTGCTCATCAAGAGCTTCTCGCGCGTGCAGGCGGTCAATCCCGGATTTCGCCCCGAAGGCCTGATCTCGATGCAGGTCTCGCTGCCGATGACGAAGTATCCGGAACCCGCGCAGCGCGATGCGTTTTACGATTCTGCGCTCGAACGCGTGAGGGCGCTCCCCGGAGTCGAAAGCGCGGCAGGCGTATCCGTGCTTCCACTCAGCGGCAGCAATCAAAGCGGCAGTTTTCAGATCGAGGGGCGCGTGGTTCCGCAGGGGCAGTCTTCGCCGCACGGCGACCGGTGGGCGGCGACGAGCGATTATTTCAAAACGATGGGCATAACGCTCATTCGCGGGCGACTGTTCGACGAACGGGATACGGCGGATTCGCCCGGAGTTGCGATCGTAGACGAATCGCTTGCGCAGAAGTATTTCCCCGACGAAGATCCCGTGGGCAAACGGATCACGTTCGAGGGCGGGCGCGACAATCCGCGATGGCGCGAAATAGTAGGACTCGTCCGACACGTCAAACACCGCGGGTTGGAGGGCGAATCGCGCGTGCAGTATTACATCCCGTACCATCAGCAGCGCGGACAGAATCTTTACCTCGTCGCGCGCACTGCACAGGAAGATCCGACCGCGATCGCCGGATCGATCCGCGGCGCGATTCGCGAAATCGACCGCGAGTTGCCGGTATTCCGCGTGCAGACGCTCGAACAGTACGTTCAGGATTCCATGACGCAGCGGCGCTTTGCGCTTTATCTCTTCGGCATCTTCGCCGGCATCGCGGCGCTGCTCGCCGCCGTGGGCCTTTACGGCGTGATGGCTTATTCCGTCGCACAGCGCACGCACGAAATCGGCATACGCATGGCGCTCGGCGCAAATCGCACAACCGTAGTCAGAATGGTGCTGCGGCAGGGCATGACGCTTGCCGGCGCAGGCGTTGTTGCAGGACTCGGCGCGGCTTTCGGGCTTACGCGCCTGATGGAGAGCCTGCTTTTCGGCGTGAGTGCGCGCGATCTGGCGGTTTTCAGCCTGATTGCCGCGGGACTTGCGGCAGTAGCGGCAGCGGCGTGCCTGTTGCCCGCAAGACGCGCAACCCGCGTCGATCCGCTCGTTGCATTGAGATACGAATGAAAGGAATAAGAGAGATAACGCAACATTCGAAACAAGACGGAAACTACGAAAATATTCAACTTTTCCGTAATTTTTGTTTCATGTCGTCTGTTCCGTTATCTCTCTTCACACCCGATGGGCGCACTGTTTCATAATCTTCGTTACGGCCGGAGGATGCTTGCGAAAAGCCCCGGCTTTACCTTCATCGCCGTACTGTCATTGGCGCTCGGCATCGGCGCAACGACTGCAATATTCAGCCTCGTCGATCGTTTGCTCGTGCGGTCGCTTCCGGTAGACCGCCCCGATCAGCTTGTCGTAGTCGAAGCCGAAACCGTCAATCCGCGCTTTCGCAACACGATACTGCCGTACGCGGATTTTGCGGATTACCGCGATCAGAACACCGTGTTTTCCGGAATGATCGCCTTCATCCAGCAGCGCGTGAAATTCGGCGAGAGCGCGGATGCAAAGAAAATTGCAGTTGAACTGGTTTCGGGCGATTACTTCGACGTGCTCGGCCTGCGCGCCGCGCGCGGACGAATGATCGGCGTCGATGATTGCCGCACTCCGGGCGCGCATCCGGTCGCGGTGCTATCGCACGGATTGTGGCAGCGGAGCTTCGGCGCCGATAATGCAATCGTCGGCAAAACCATTACGCTCAATGGCGCGAGTTATACGGTGATAGGCGTAGCGCCGCGCGGTTTTCACGGGCTTCAGCTCGAAAGCTCGACCGAATTGTGGGCGCCGCTGATGATGGTTTCGCAGCTTGCACCCGAGCTTGCAGGACCTGGGTTTTCTCCGAATGACCGCCTTAAATTGTGGTTGCGCGTCGTCGGGAGGATGAAGGAAGGCGTCGGTATCGCGCAGGCGCAGGCGGGTCTGGATGCAACCGCACGCTCGATATGGGAAGTGCATACGCCGGCCGAGCGCCGCAATGCGCCGTTCAGCGAAAAACGCATCGTGCTGAGCGCGGCGGGCCGGGGCATTTCTTTCCTGCGCTCACAACTCGACAATCCGCTGCGTATGCTCCTGGCGGCAACGTTTATCGTGCTGCTCGTAGCCTGCGCAAACGTCTCGGCGCTGCTGCTTGGACGCGCAGCCGAAAGACGCGGCGAAATCGCCGTCCGTCTGGCGCTCGGCGCAACCCGCCGGCACCTGGCCGCGCAACTGCTGACCGAAAGCCTGATGCTTGCGGGCGCGGGCGGCGCAATGGGGTGGCTGCTCTCGCACTGGTTCTATGATCTGCTGCTCGGGTTCCAACCCGAGCGCATAGCAATGCAGGAGGTATTCCGCTCGGGCGTAGACCCGCGCACGCTGCTGTTTGCGCTCGCGGCAACGATCGTTTCCGGACTCCTGCTCGGACTCATTCCCGCGCTTCAGAGTTCGCGCGCCGATCTCGTCCCGGCGCTCAAGCAGGGCGACGCGCTTTCTGCAGGCCGCGAACGGCGATGGAGCGCGCGCCGGATTCTGGTCGTTGCACAGGTGGCGGCCGCTACGGTAGTGCTCATCGGCGCGGGCCTGTTTGTACGCAGCTTGCAGAATCTGTTCTCGATCGATCCGGGCTTTCGCGCCGAAAACGTTCTGCTGGTTCCAATAGAACTGCCGGGCGAAAACTACAAGGGAGAGCAGGTCGCAGAGTTTTTCAGGCAGTTGATGGATCGCGTTGAGGCGCATCCCGATGTCCTGTCGGCATCCACCGCAATGATGACGCCTATGATGGGCGGAACGACGCGGCGCAGCATCATCATCGAAGGGTATCAGCCGCCGCCGGGCGAAAACATCGCCGTCGAATACAACATCGTGGACGAGAATTATCACCGACTGCTCGGCATTCCCGTATTGCACGGGCGCGGCTTTACCACCGCCGACGATGCGCGTTCGCCCGGCGTAGTGATGATCAACGAAGCCATGGCGCGGACCTATTTCCCGAATCAGGACCCTATAGGCAAACGAATCAGCTACGGTCGGGGCATGCCGTGGCTTGAAATCGTGGGCGTAACGCGCAATGTAAGGCTGCGTCAGGTGTCTGAAGCGCCGATGCCGTATTTTGAAATGCCGGTTGCACAGCGCGCCCTCAGCGGCTATGCAACGCTGCTTGTAAAAACGCGCAGCGAGCCGCTGGGCGTACTCGGCGCGGTCCGGCGCGAAGCCAAAACCATCGAACCCCAAGCGGAAATGGAGGCGGCAAGCACGCTCGAACGGGATCTTCTGAGATCGCTTGCTGCGGCGCGCATGGCTACGACGTTGACGAGCGCTTTCGGAATCGTAACGCTGCTGCTTGCGGTAGTGGGTCTTTACGGAGTTACGTCGTATGCGGTAAGCCGGCGGCGGCGCGAAATCGGCATACGTATGGCGCTCGGAGCCGAACGCCGCAACATCATACGGTTGGTGCTCGGTGAAGGCATATGGCTCGTAGTGTTCGGCGAAGCGCTCGGCATCGTCGCCGCCTACGGCGCAATGAGATGGATAGCGAGCCAATTGCACGGCGTGGAGGCTGAAGACCCGGTGACGTTCGCAGCGGTCGCGTTGCTGCTTGCCGGAGTGGCGATTGCAGCGGCGCTTGTTCCGGCGCGGCGCGCAGTGCGAATCGATCCGATATCGGCGCTGCGCGAACAGTGAAAGGTAGAGAGATAACGGAACAAACGAAATAAGACGAAAACTACGGAACAGACGGGAATATTCAACTTTTCCGTTCTTTTCGTTTCATTTCGTTTGTTTCGTTATCTCTCTTTGAGGCGAGGTTATGCAAACATTTCGGCGGAATCTTCGTTACAGTGCGCGCGTGCTTGCGCGTCGCCCCGTATTCACCATCGTTGCCGTAGCGACGCTCGCGCTCGGCATCGGGGCAACGACCGCAATATTCAGCGTGGTCGATGCGGTGCTGCTGCGCTCGCTTCCCTACCCGGATTCGGACCGCATCGTGCAACTGCGCGAGATAAACGAGCGCGGCATACGGATTCCCGTCGCCGAACCGAACTACGCCGATGTGCGCGAAAGACAGCGCAGCTTCGACGCTCTTGCACAATACTCCGGCGGGCTTTCAACCGTGCTCGGAGGAAGCGAGCCCGTGCGTACGCGCGTGATGGTGGTTTCAGCCGAGTTCTTTCAGGTATTCGGCGCAACGCCGCTCGCCGGCCGGTTATGGACTGCGGAGGAAATCCTGCGCGACCGCCAACCCGTCGCCGCCGTCAGCTATGCGTTCTGGCAGCGGCAATTCGGCGGCAGATCCGACTTTTCAAGCACCCCGCTGCGCATCAACGATGACAGCTATACCATCTCTGCGGTAATGCCTGCGGGATTCGCTTTTCCCGCAAGCGCCGATGTATGGACGCCGCGCGAACTGCGTCCGCCGCAAACCTCGCGCACGGCGCACAACTGGAGCGTGGTCGGGCGCGTGCGCAGCGGCGTTTCACTTGAACAGGCAAGCGCCGAGGTCAGCGCCATCGGGCGCAGCCTGCGCGCCGAGCACGGACAGGAAGTCGATGCCGTGGATATGGCGCTCGTTCCGCTTCAGGAATTTATGGTCGGAAGCGCGCGCGAGGGGCTTTATCTGATCCTCGCCGCCGTGGGCGCGCTTATGCTCATAGCCTGCGCAAACGTTGCGAATCTTTCGCTTGCGCAGGCGGCTGCGCGTTCGCGCGAGTATGCGGTGCGTTCGGCGCTCGGCGCTACGCGATGGCATCTCGCGCAGCAATCGGTTGCGGAAAACCTGCTGCTTGCCGGCGCCGCCGGAGCGCTCGGCGTCATCATTGCGTTCTGGGGCGTCGATGCACTGCTTGCGCTTGATGCGCGCGGATTGCCGCGCACGAGCGAAATCGGTGTAAACGCCCGCGTGCTGCTTTTCACCACTGCGCTGTCGATTGCAGTTGCAGCAGTGCTCGGGCTTGCGCCGCTTCTGCGCATATCGGTCAATCATCTGGCGATTGACCTGAAGGACTCGGCAAGAGGGGCTGCGGGCGCGCGCGGCGGACGCGGACTCAGGGCGCTGCTCGTCGTCGCGCAGGTTGCAATGACGATGGTACTGCTTGCGGGCGCGGGGTTGCTGGGGCGCAGTTTTCTCGGACTGCTGCAAATCGATCCTGGCTTCCGCACCGAAAATATCATAGCAATGGAAACCGCGCTGCCGTGGACGCGCGATGAGCAGCGGATGGCGAAGGTGAAATCGTTACAGCAGGAACTGCGCGAGCGCATTGCGGCATTGCCCGGCGTTCTCGCCGTCGGCAGTGCAAACAGCCTGCCGATGACCGGCGGCGGATCCAACGGACAGTTTCTCGTCAACAACGATCCGGCGCAGACCGGCTACGCCGAATACCGGCTTGTAAGCGGCGGATACTTCACCGCGCTCGGCATTCCGCTGCTGCGCGGCCGATTGTTCGGTCCGACGGATGCGCCGACGGATGAGCCGAAAGCGGTGATAAGCAGGTCGCTCGCGGACAAACAGTGGCCCAACGAAGACCCGATCGGCAAGCGCTTGCAGTACGGCAATATGGACGGCGATATGCGCCTGATAGAAATCGTCGGCATCGTGGGCGATGTGCGCGAGTACGGGCTGGAAGCCGCCGTGCGCCCGGTCGTTTATGCAAACGATGCGCAGCGGCCTGCGAGCGGCAATTTCTCGCTGGTTGTGAAAACGGATGCCGGCGCCGCGGCGATTACACCGGTATTGCGCGCAACGCTTGCGGCGCTCGACCCCGAAGTTCCGGCCAGTTTCCGCACCGTTGAACAGATTTTTTCGGCCTCGCTCGGCCAGCGGCGTTTTCAGCTCGTGCTCGTAGGCGTATTCGCCGCTGCGGCGCTGCTGCTTGCGGCCGCAGGAATCTACAGCGTCATATCGTATGCGGTCGCGCAAAGAACACACGAGATAGGCGTGCGCATAGCGCTCGGCGCGCAGCGGCGCGACGTGATGCGGTTCGTATTCGGCGAGGGATTGACGCTGATCGGCGCAGGAATCACGGTCGGATTGCTCGGAGCAGCCGGCTTGACGCGCATGATCGAGGGGATGCTTTACGGCGTGAGCCCGCTCGATCCCGCGACGTTCGCCGGGGTTGCAACGCTGCTTGTGATCATCGCGCTTGCGGCGTGTTACATTCCTGCGCAACGGGCTACGCGCGTCGATCCGATCACCGCGCTTCGCGAGGAGTAAAGAGAGAAAAACGGAACAAACAAAATAAACTGAACAAACGGAAAGTTGGACGACCGCCGCAGTTTTCGTCCAACTTTCCGTTTATTTCGTTTATTCCGTTTATTTGGTTTTTCTCTCTTGCTCCTTTCATATTCCAATGTCATTGGGCTTGATTTAGAATCCTGTTTCCGTAATTTTCAACCGTACATAGCCGGGATGGAATAATGGCACGCAGGAAACTATTACTGACAGCAGTCCTGTTGTTTACCGCGTTCGCAGCAGGCGCTCACTGGCCCGAAGCCGCAACGCAAAATACTCAGCACTCTCCTCCCTCAGATCACTGGGCCTACAACGCGCCCGTGCGCCCGGCATTGCCCGAGGTGAAGGACAAAGGCTGGATTGCGAATCCGATCGACCGGTTCATCCTTGCGCGCCTGGAAAAAGAAAAACTCTTGCCTTCCCCGGCAGCCGACCGCGCGACGCTGCTGCGCCGCCTGAGCCTCGATCTTATCGGTTTGCCGCCGTCGCCCGAAGAAATCGACGGATTCCTGCGCGATACGTCTGCGCGCGCAGTAGAAAAACAGATCGACCGCCTGCTTGCCTCGCCGCATTACGGCGAACGGTGGGGCAGGCTGTGGCTGGACGCGGCGCGCTACGCCGACTCCGACGGTTATGAAAAGGATAAATCGCGCCAGGTATGGTTCTACCGCGACTGGGTAATAAGCGCATTCAACGAAGACAAGCCTTACGACAAATTCATCATCGAGCAGATCGCCGGCGACCTGCTGCCCGATGCAACGCAGCAGCAGCACGTCGCTACCGGATTCCTGCGCAATTCGATGATCAATGAAGAGGGCGGCGTAGACCCCGAGCAGTTCCGCATGGAGGCGATGTTCGACCGAATGGACGCCATCGGCAAAAGCGTCCTCGGACTTACGATCCAGTGCGCGCAGTGCCACAACCACAAATACGACCCGCTGCGCCACGATGAGTACTACCGCCTGTTCGCCTTTCTCAACAACTCGCACGAAGCGCAAACCGCCGTATACACGCCCGAAGAAGAAATGAAGCGTTCGGAAATCTTCCGCCGCACGCGCGAAATCGAAGCCGAACTGCAACACCGAACGCCCGACTGGGAAGCGCGCATCTCGGCGTGGGAAGAGGACATCAAACACAACCGCATCGAATGGAAAATTCTGCGCCCCGAGGTCAACGACATATCTACGGGCGGATCGCGATACCTGCCGATGCCGGATGCTTCGTTCCTCGCGCAGGGCTATGCACCCACAAAACACCGCGTCAAATTCGTGGCGCGCACCGATGAACCGAGGATCACGGGTTTCCGGCTGGAACTGCTGACGGATCCGAATCTGCCGCTCGGCGGGCCCGGCCGTTCCGTATTCGGACTCGGCGCGCTGACCGAATTCGAAGTCGAATCCGCACCGGCCGATGCGCCGGATAAAATCACGAAACACAAGATTGTGCGTGCGACCGCGGATTTCGAGCAGGAAGCGCGGCCGCTCGAAGCCATCTTCGACGATCGCAGCAACCGCCGCCGCAGCGTAGGCCCCGTAGCATTCGCCATCGACGGCGTAGATGAAACCGCGTGGGGCGTAGACGCCGGGCCGGGCCGCCGCAACCAGCCGCGCGAAGCCGTATTCACGCTCGACCGTCCGATCGAAAACACCGCCAAATCCGGGCTGATTCTCAACATCTACCTCAAACAGAATCACGGCGGATGGAACAGCGACGACAACCAGAACAACAACCTCGGCCGCGTGCGGCTCTCGCTCACGCTCGCCCCCGATCCTATCGCCGATCCCGTGCCTGCAGCCGTGCGCGCGCTGATCGACAAGCCGCGCGACAAACGCACTCCGGCCGAACAACAGGCGATCTTTCGTTACTGGCGTACCACGGTCGCCGAATGGAAAGACGCAAACGCGCGCATAGATGCGCTGTGGCGCGAGCACCCGGAAGGCGCAAGCCAGCTTGTGCTTTTTGAACGCGAGGAAATGCGGTCTACGCACCTGCTCAGACGCGGCGATTTTCTGCGCCCCGACAAACAGGTAGCCCCCGGCGTGCCCGCATATCTTCATCCGATGCCCGACGGCGCGCCGCCCAATCGTCTGGGCTTTGCGCGATGGTTAGTAGACCGGCGATCCCCGACTACGGCGCGCACCGTCGTAAACCGCATATGGCAATCGTATTTCGGCACGGGGCTCGTCTCGACGCCCGAAGATTTCGGCCGTCAGGGCGAGCAACCCTCGCATCCCGAACTGCTCGACTGGCTTGCCGTAGAACTGATGGAGCGGGGCTGGAGCCTGAAACACATTCACCGCCTGATAGCCGGCTCGGCCGCCTACGGGCAATCATCGCGCATCAGCCCCGAGTTGCTGCGGCGCGACCCGGACAACCGGCTGATTGCGCGCGGGCCGAGATTGCGCGTAGAGGCCGAGATAGTGCGGGACATAGCGCTTGCAGCGAGCGGATTGTTGAATGCGAAAGTGGGAGGGCCGAGCGTATTTCCGCCTTCGCCGGAGTTTTTGTATCTTCCGCCGACGAGTTACGGACCCAAGATATGGCGCGAGGAAAAGGGCGAGGACAGGTATCGGCGCGCGATTTATACTTTTCGTTATCGTTCGGTGCCATATCCTGTGTTGCAGGTTTTTGATGCGCCTGCGGCCGATGTTTCGTGCGTAAGAAGAGCGCGCTCGAATACGCCGCTTCAGGCGCTCGTGGCATTGAACGAAACTCTGTTTCTGGAATCCGCGCGTGCGCTTGCGTGGCGCACGGTGCGCGAGGGAGGGGCGACCAATGCATCGCGCCTCAATTACGCATTTCGCCGCGTGCTGGCAAGAATTCCCGCTCCGGAAGAAGTCAATGAACTGCTCGGACTTTGGCAGCGACAGAGGGCGCGGTTCATATCGGGCGAAGCGAATCCGTGGAACCTTGCTGTAAACGAACCGGACCGCGCGGCGCCCTTGCCGAAGGGCGTGCGTATGGAAGACGTCGCGGCGTGGACCGCCGTGGCGCGCGTGCTGCTGAATCTGGACGAGGCGATAACGAAAGAATGAAGAGAGATGACGGAACATACGAAATAAGACGAAAATTACGGAAATATTCAACTTTTCCGTAGTTTCCGTCTTATTTCGTTTGTTCCGTCATCTCTCTTCATTGAGGAATATCCGACATGAGTCGACCGAAATCCGTCCCCGCAAAATCGCATTCAACCGAAGCCGTAAACCGGCGCTGGTTTCTGGAGCAGTGCGGAGTTGGCCTGGGCGCCGCCGCTCTCCATCACCTGCTTGCGCAACAGGGCTACGCCGCAACACCCGCACAGGACCGACCGCTTGCGCCGCGCGTTCCGCATTTTGCGCCGAAGGCTAAGAACGTCATTTTTCTTTTCATGGCCGGCGCGCCGAGCCATCTGGAGCTGTTCGATTACAAACCGCAGCTTGCGAAATTCGACGGTACGCTTCCGCCCGCCGATCTGTTGAAAGGTTATCGCGCGGCGTTCATCAATCCGAACTCGACGCTGCTCGGCCCGAAATTCAAGTTCTCGAAATACGGGCAATCGGGAGCCGAACTCTCGGAACTTCTGCCCCACACCTCGCGCATAGTCGACCGGATCTCGATCGTCAAGTCGATGACTACCGACGCATTCAACCACGCGCCGGGGCAGTTGATGATGAACACGGGTTCGATGATTTTCGGCCGCCCGAGCATGGGTTCGTGGGCGATTTACGGGCTCGGAAGCGAGGCCGAAGACCTGCCCGCGTTTGTGGTCTTCAGCACCGGCAGCAAGGGGCCTAGCGGCGGCAACAGTTGCTGGGGCAGCGGATTTCTGCCTACGGTTTATCAGGGCGTGCAGTTCCGCAACGTAGGCGATCCGGTGCTTTATTTGTCCAATCCGCGCGGCGTAGACGAAACGTTGCAGCGCGATTCGCTCGACTCCATAGCAAAACTGAACCGCATGAGGATGTCGAAAGCGGGTGATCCGGAGATTGCGACGCGAATAAATTCTTACGAGATGGCGTTTCGCATGCAACGCAGCGCGCCCGAACTGCTCGACATATCGAAAGAGCCGCGCCACATACTCGATATGTACGGCGCAGAACCCGGAAAGCCGTCCTTTGCCAATACGGTGCTGATGGCGCGCAGGCTTGTGGAAAACGGCGTGAGGTTTGTGCAGATCTACCACGAGGCGTGGGATCAGCACGGCGCGCTTGTGAGGGATCTGACGAAAAACTGCAAGGATACGGATCAGGCGTGCGCTGCTCTTGTAGAGGATCTTGCGCAGCGCGGGCTGCTAGAGGATACGCTCGTGATCTGGGGCGGCGAGTTCGGACGCACGCCGATGGTGCAGGGCGGCAACGACGGCCGCGACCATCACCCGAACGCATTCACGATGTGGCTTGCGGGCGGCGGAATAAAACCCGGACAGACCATTGGCGAAACCGACGATCTGGGATTCAACGTCGCACGCGACCGCATACACGTGCACGACCTGCACGCTACGATACTTCACCTGCTCGGCTTCGATCACGAAAAACTGACCTACAGGTTCCAGGGACGCGACTTCCGGCTCACCGATGTGCACGGTTCCGTCGTAGATGAACTGCTCGCGTGAGAGAAGGAGAGATAACGGAAAAGACGAAATAAAACGAAACAGACGGAATGGATGATATTTTCCGTCTGTTTCGTATTATTTCGTCTTTTCCGTTATCTCTCCCTCTCAGCGGCGGAACAGCCTGTGCAATCGGCCGAAAAACGAGCGGTCGATCCGGGCAAGTTCGGCGCCTTTTTCCGCGAGAAGCGCTTCGAGTTCGGCTATACGGCGGTAGCGCATCGACAGTTCTTCGTTCTGCTGTTCGATTCTTTGTTCCAGCGCCAGTTCCGCGAGTTCCGTTTGCCGTTCGATCCGCATACGGCCCTCGATCATTCGCCGCAACGCATCGAGAATGAGCGGCGAGGCGGCAGCAGCGTCGCGCGGCCATACGAACATTTCCGCAGCCACTTCTGCGCTGCGCGCGGCTACGGGGCGCAATGCAGCCCCGGCGCGGGCGAATTCCTCGCGCAGTTGCCGCCGTTTCGACCACGCCGCAG
The DNA here is from genome assembly GCA_019639255.1 of Acidobacteriota bacterium. Lineage (GTDB taxonomy): Bacteria > Acidobacteriota > Blastocatellia > RBC074 > RBC074 > JAHBSF01. The sequence goes on from JAHBSF010000014.1 coordinate 31,648, forward strand.
CCAGTGCGCCGTCAAACTGGGCAAGGTTTTTCGTTTCGACGCATCTTTCGGATTGGCCTATCTGCTCCATAAAGCTGCGCAACTTCGGCTCGCAGGTCAATGCAACGCCGGCGGCTCCGGTGCGCGCCGCAAACACCATCGCGTGCAGCCTCAGGCCCACGACCAGATCGCACGCGCCGATGAGGGCCGCGGCTTCCGACGGGCGCAGCAGCGGAGGCGATCTGTGCAGTTCGCCTTCCTTGAAAAAAGTATTGAATACCGAAATCCACGCATCGTCTTCCGCCGGATGAAACGGCACGCACAGCACCTGCGCGCCGTCGTTGCGCATCATGGCGCGCAGGGCGGCTGCGACCGTAGGCGCCCAGTCTGCGGGCGAAAAAAACGGCGCCCAGGGTTTCGGCGCCACGACTATCACGGGGCGCGACGGATCGCAGCCGCTTTCGCGCATGATCTCCCGCGCGCGGTCTTCGCCGTCGATCCACATTCCGAGCGCGGGATCTGCGGTAACTTCGATGCCGTTTGCGTCTATGCCGAGCGCGGCGGCGAGCGTTACGGATTCCGCATCGCGCACCGTGACGGTATCGGCAAGCCCGAAGACCAGTCGCACAGCCTCGCGCGTAGCCTCGCCGAGCAGCGGTCCCAGACCTACGGCGTAAAGCATCAGCGGCTTGTTATACATTTTTGCGAGCAGCGCGATGCCCGTTGCGCGGGCGAGATCGGACCCGGGGTGGCGCATCAGCAGGCCGGGATCGTAGCCGGGATCTTCGTAAAGGATTCCGCCGCCGCCGAGTATCACGAGATCGGAGCGTTGCACGGCCGAGGAGATTTCGGGCCAGTTATTCCACGGTATGGTTTCGACTTCCAGCGGTTCGAGCAATCCGGGCGCGTCGCCTACCACGGCTGAAAACCCGGCCGATGGCGCACAGCGGCGCAGATCGTCCAGCATCGCACCGAGAATTGCATCCTCTCCGAGGTTGCCTCGCCCGAAAGATCCGGCGAGGAGAATCTGTTTCATGATGAGAATCCCTGCGGGGGTGTATTTGTTGAAAATCGAGCAGAAGTGTACGGGGAGGATGCGCGTTCGTCAAATCAGGGCGAAAGAACCGGCGGGCAACTCGCCCGATTTTGCATCGTGCGAGTCGCCCGCTTTGCAACGTCCCGGCTGAGGACTCAGTTGAATTGTTTCCCTCCGGTTCTATAAGCGTAAATTTCGGGAAAAACAGTTCGCTGAAATCAAAGAAACTGGTTTTTTTGCGGCGGCCTCAGAATCTGAAGAGAGATGACGAAACAAACGAAATGATACGAAAATCACGAAATAACGGAAAAGTTGAATATTTCCCTGGTTTCCGTATTATTTCGAAGGTTGCGCTATCTCTCTTTTTTGCCCCAATGTCGTGTGATTTGATTTAAAGAAACGTCCGGCGTCAGGTTATTTCATGAAGCACATACCTACTCTTCACATCGTGGTTGGCCTGCTTGGTGTAACGGCCTTCCTGCTCAGCGGCCAGTATATGGATTTGGTTCACGAGCACCTTGCGAACATGCCGGACGGGCCGCGAATGCTCTACCGTTCGTCGCACATCTATCTGCTCTGGTCGTCGTTGCTCAATCTGGTGCTGGGCTGCTATGGCCGGTTCAGCGAGCGCCGCACGCTGAGCGTCATACAGGGCGCAGCAAGCCTTGCCGTGTTGGTCGGCCCTGTGCTGCTCGTCGCGTCGTTCCTGCGGGAGTCGCAGGCGGTCGATCTGGAACGTCCAAATGCGCGCCTGGCCGTCTACCTGGCGTTTGCCGGCGTGTTGTTTCACACTGCATGCGCAGATCTGTCCCGCGCGGGACGCAAACCCTGATCACTCCACCGGGTGGACACGCCGATCATATGAAAAAATCAGTCCTGATCCTCGCGTTGCTCTTGCTGGCCCTCATAGCCTACCTGAGTCTGTGGCCCGTACCGATACAACCCGTCGGTTGGAATGCGCCGGCCGCACCGGGTTACGGCGGCGTCCATGCGGTAAACGACAAGCTCGCAGGGCTTCAGCTCATCTCGCTGGGCGCCGAAGCAGGGCCGGAACACATAGTATTGGCGCGCGACGGCAAGCTTTATGCTGCGGTAGTCAGCGGCAACATACTTCGCATGAACGCCGACGGCGCAGACCAGGAGGTGTACGCCAACACGGGCGGGCGCGTGCTGGGCTTCGACTTCGACGCCGCCGACAACCTGATCGCCGCCGATGCAATCAGGGGCTTGCTCGCCGTCAGCCCGGACCGGAAGGTCACGGTGCTGACCGACAGCGTGGGCGGCGACCCGATCCGCTATGCCGACGCCGTGGTGGTTGCGAGCAACGGCAAGATCTATTTCAGCGATGCCTCGGGCCGCTTTGGGCCTGCCGAGTGGGGCGGCACCTACGAAGCCGCCATACTGGATATCATCGAACAATTGTGCACCGGGCGTATCCTGGAGTACGACCCCGCCGCTGCGACCACTCGCATCGTCGCCAAAGGCCTGAGCTTCGCCAACGGCGTGGCGCTGAGCGGCGACGAACAGACGCTGTTTGTCGCCGAGACCGGCAAGTACCGCGTGTGGAAGATCGCCGTGACGGCGGACAATCTGGACGTCGCGACGGGCGCCCCCGAGGCCACGGTGCTTCTCGACAATCTGCCCGGCTACCCGGACAACCTGATGCGCGGGATGGACGGCAAGATCTGGTTGGGTCTCTCCGGGCCGCGCAGCGCGAACATCGATGCGTTGGCCGACAAGCCCTTCCTGCGCAAACTCACGCTGCGCCTGCCGCGAATGCTATGGCCGATTCCAAAGCCCTACGGACACGTGTTTGCCTTCACCGAAGACGGCCGGGTGGTGGCCGACTTGCAGGACCCTGCCGGCGCCTACCCGGAAACCACCGGAGTTACCGAAACCGCGGACCGACTCTACATACAGAACCTGCACCTGGGAGTCCTGGGCTGGCTGGAGCGCTGAAGCATTTCCCCCATCGCGGGGTAATGCGAACGCTTCCATTTATGGTATGGCAGGGATGGCGGCGCCGCTGCGGGTCAGGCTGCGTCAATGCCGTCAATGTCCCGCGCCTTTTCTCAAGCCCTTGCGCATGCTATCGTTTCGACTTCCGGTCGCCCCTCATTCGGTCAACATCGGCGTTCAGGCAACGAGTGATCGCATAACTGGAACTTCAAAGATGAAGATTTTGCGCAGTATCGCAGTCCGCACCCTGTCGTTGGCATTTTTCCTCCTGCCTGCGACTCTGCCGGCATATCGTGTGAAGGCCGATCCGCCGGCGCGCGTTACGGTAACGACGAAGGAAGGCGACCAGCTATCGGGCCGCCTCGTCGAGGTTGCAGCCGACCGCATGGTGCTCGATACAAAGTTCGCCGGCCGCGTAAGCATACGAGCCGACGAAATCGCGTCCTGGCAGGCGACCGATGGCAACGAGCGGCGGCGGATAGCTGAGCTGATCCCGCAAAAGATCGCATCGCGCGCCGCCGGTGCGCCGGGAACGGTTTCGGCAAAAAATCCCAATCCTGCGCCTTCACCTTCGCCTGCATCGCGCACGGCGGCGAAATGGCAGCGCGGCGTCAACTTCGCCTATACGATGGCTCGCGGCAACGTCAATGCAACGGATCTGAACGCGGCGCTCAATGTTTCGCGAAAGGAAGGTACGCGGCGCGTAGCGGTATCGATGTTCGGGCGCAGCGGCGTGCGAAACGGCGCTCCGGTATCGAACCTCTTCGTATCCACGCTGCGCTATGAACGCCCCGTATGGCATTTGCCCGCATTCTCCGAAACGGCGATCGAAATCGACCGAATAAAACAGCTCGACTACCGGTTCAGCGAAAGCATCGGATTGAGTTATCCGGTGCTGAAACGAGAGCAATCGACGCTGAATTTCGATTTCGGGACCGGACTGACGCGCGAAGTCTTCCGCACAGGGCTCGAACGCACGACGACATCGAGCCTGCTGCGCGCATCGGCCGCGCAGAAGATCAATGACCGCGCGCAATTCACGCAACAGGTGACGCTGTTTTCCGATCTGATGTCGCCCGAAGCCTACCGCATGCAAACCGACGTCTCGCTGACGATGCCGCTGACAAAACATCTGGCGCTGAGACTTTCGGGGCTCAACCGCTACGACAACCAGCCGCAGGGCGTCGCCCGCCGCAACGACTTTTCGCTGCTGACCGGCTTCAATATCAGTTTTTGATGAAGAGAGACAACCCGACAAACGAAATAAAACGAAACATACGGAAGGAATGGAGTTTTACCGTTTGTTTCGTCTATTTTCGTTTGTTCCGTTGTCTCTGACCTCGAATCAGGAAGGACCTTAATCCGCAAAGATGCCCAAACGCACTGATCTAAGAAAAATTCTCATCATCGGCTCCGGCCCGATCGTAATCGGCCAGGCGTGCGAATTCGACTATTCCGGCGCGCAGGCCTGCAAGGCGCTCAAAAGCGAAGGCTACGAAGTCGTTCTGGTCAACTCCAATCCGGCGACCATTATGACCGATCCGGAACTTGCCGACCGCACCTACATAGAACCGCTGACGCTCGATACGGTCGCAGCGATCATCGAACGCGAACGGCCCGACGCGCTGCTGCCTACCGTGGGCGGGCAAACCGCGCTCAACCTTACGGTAAAACTCGCCGAAAGCGGTGTGCTCGACAAATACAACGTCGAACTCATCGGCGCGAAGCTGAGTGCAATCAAGGTGGCGGAAGAACGGTTGCTGTTCAAGCGGGCGATGGATGAAATCGGGTTGGAGATGCCCAAAGCGCGCTTCGTCAAGTCGATGCCCGAGGCCCTGATCGCCGCCGAAGAAATCAGCTTTCCGATCATCATACGCCCGAGTTTCACCCTCGGCGGCACGGGCGGCGGGATTGCCTTTAACCGCGAGGAATTCGAGGAAATCGCCGAGCGCGGTCTGACGGCAAGCCCGATATCGGAAATCCTCGTCGAAGAATCCATCATCGGCTGGAAGGAATTCGAACTCGAAGTCATGCGCGACCTCGCCGATAACGTGGTCATCATCTGCTCGATCGAGAATTTCGACGCCATGGGCGTGCACACCGGCGATTCCATCACCGTAGCTCCGGCGCAAACGCTCACCGATCGCGAATACCAGATGATGCGCGACGCCGCGATTCGCATCATACGCAAAGTCGGCGTGGAAACCGGCGGCTCGAACATACAGTTCGCCGTCAATCCGCGCAACGGAGCCTTGCGCGTCATCGAGATGAATCCGCGCGTATCGCGCTCCTCGGCCCTGGCTTCAAAAGCCACGGGCTTTCCCATTGCGAAGATCGCCGCCAAACTCGCCGTAGGCTACACGCTCGACGAAATCCCGAACGACATCACGAAAAAGACTCCGGCGTCTTTCGAGCCGACGATCGATTACGTAGTGGTGAAGATTCCGAAGTGGGCGTTCGAGAAATTCCCCGGCGTCGAACCCACGCTCGGCACGCAGATGAAATCCGTGGGCGAGGTGATGGCCATCGGCCGGACCTTCAAGGAAGCATTCCTTAAAGGAGTCAGATCGCTTGAACGGCGCGGTTCGGTTTACGTCGGACACGTAGACGACGAGACGCTGCGCCGCAAGCTGATCATTCCGAATTCGGAGCGCATCTATTACCTGCACGCAGCTTTCGAGCGCAACTGGACCGTGGATGAACTCTACGAACTGACCAACATCGACCCGTGGTTTCTGACGCAGCTCAAACAGATCGTGGATATGCAGCGCGCGCTTGCGCAGGAAGATATCGGCTCGATTTCACCCGAACTTCTGCGCTCTGCCAAACGCTTCGGATTTTCCGACCCGCGCATCGCGGAACTTATCAAGTCCACGGAAGACGAAGTGCGCGCGCGACGCAAACAGTTCGACATTCGCCCGGTTTATAAACGCGTAGATACGTGCGGAGCGGAATTCGAATCCTTCACTCCGTACCTGTACTCTACTTACGAAACCGAATGCGAAGCCGCGCCGCAGGAGCGGAAGAAAATCATGATCCTCGGTTCGGGGCCGAACCGGATAGGTCAGGGCATAGAGTTCGACTACTGCTGCTGCCACGCCGCTTTCGCGCTCAAGGAAGACGGTTACGAAACCATAATGGTGAACTGCAATCCGGAGACCGTATCGACCGATTACGATACGTCGGACCGGCTGTATTTCGAACCGCTCACCTTCGAAGACGTGATGCACATCGTCGAACTCGAACAACCCGACGGAGTGATAGTGCAGTTCGGCGGGCAGACGCCGCTGAATCTGGCGATGCGGCTTTATGAAGCGGGCGTGCCGATCATCGGCACCAGCCCCGAGTCGATAGATCTGGCGGAAGATCGCAAGCGGTTCGGCAAGCTGCTGGTCGATCTGCACATCCCGCAGCCGGTCAACGGAACCGCCGTGACGGTGGAAGAAGCGCGCCGCGTCGCGGCCTCGATCGGCTATCCCGTGCTCGTGCGACCGAGCTACGTTCTGGGCGGGCGAGCGATGATGATCGTATACGACGAGGCGAGCCTCGAAGGTTATATGAGGAACGCCGTAGAAGCGTCGCCCGAAAAACCCGTGCTGATCGACCGTTTTCTCGAAGACGCGTTCGAGGTCGATGTAGACGCGCTCGCCGACGGCGAGACGTGCGTGATCGCCGGAATACAGGAGCACATCGAGGAAGCCGGAATACATTCGGGCGATTCGTCGTGCGTGCTGCCGCCCTACATGGTCAAACCCGAACACGTAGAAACGATGCGCCGCTACACGCGCGTGCTCGCAAAAGCCCTGAGCGTGCGCGGATTGATGAACATACAGTTTGCCATCAAGGACGACATCGTATACGTGCTCGAAGTCAATCCCCGCGCATCCCGAACGGTGCCGTTTGTCTCCAAGGCTACGGGCGTGCCGCTTGCCAAGATTGCGGCGCGCGTGATGACGGGGCGGAGTCTTGCGGGATTCGGCCTGCCGGAAGAGTTGAGCGTATCGAGTTTCTTCATCAAGGAGCCGGTATTTCCGTTTGTGAAGTTTCCCGGAGTAGATCCGCTGCTCGGCCCCGAGATGCGCTCGACCGGCGAGGTAATGGGCATGGCCGACAGTTTCGGTGCGGCGTTCGCCAAGGCGCAGATGGGCAGCGGTGCAAGCCTCCCGCTCAAGGGCACGGCGTTTATCAGCGTCAACGACAGCGACAAGCAGAACGCGCTGCGCGTGGCGCGGCGGCTGAACGAACTCGGATTCAGCATCGTAGCAACGCGCGGCACGGCCGCATATCTGGCCGATTCCGGCGTGCACTGCGAACGCGTATTCAAGGTAAACGAGGGCAGGCCGAACGTAGTAGACCTGATCAAGAGCGACGGCATCGACCTGATTGTAAACACGCCGCTCGGCCGGTCGTCGTTTTACGACGAAAAGGCGATACGGCGCGCAGCCATGCAGTACGGCGTCGTGACGTTTACAACCCTTACGGGGGCGAGCGCCGCCGTGAGCGCGATCGCCTCGCTCAAGCAGGAGAAGCTGAAGGTAATCAGCCTGCAGGAACACCACGCTTGAACAGCGACTGCGGAACATACCGAACAGACGGAATAAACCGAAGCGAATGATCTTTTCCATTTGTTTCGTTTATTTCGTTTGTTCCGTTATCTCTCTTTGGTCTCTCTTTCATTTCGATGACCAGCCCACCCGGATCAAACACGGGACTGACCGCTGCCGAGGCGCGTGCGCGGCTTGCCGAGTACGGCCCGAATTCGCTCAGCGAGCGTCCGCCGCCGGCTCTGTGGCGCCGCGTGCTGCGCCAGTTTCAAAGCGCGCTCATATACATTCTGCTGTTTGCCCTGGCCGCCGATCTCGTCATCTGGATCATAGAAGGCGCATCGGGCATTCCGGTCGAATCCATCGCCATCGCCTTCATACTTGCACTCAACGCCGGACTCGGCGTTTATCAGGAAAGCAAGGCCGAAGCCGCGCTGTCGCGGCTAAAGGCGCTTGCAGCCGCGCAGGTCTGGACGCTGCGCGACGGCGAACTCGTGCACCTGCCCGCAACCGAACTCGTGCCCGGCGATGTGGTGAGAATCGAGGCGGGCGATCGCATTCCGGCCGACGGCTCGATGCTCGAAGGTCAGGGCGTGATGGTCGATGAGTCGATACTGACCGGCGAATCCGTGCCGATAGACAAAGAGATCGGCGAAGAATTCCTGAGCGGCGCTCTGGCCGTGCGCGGCAAGGCTTATTTCGAAGTAACCAGAACCGGGGCTGCAAGCGCGATGGGCCGGCTCGCCGTGATGATCGGCGACATTGAAACAGAAAAAACCCCGCTCGAACGCAGACTCGAAACCTTCGGCCATCAGATCGCCGTCGCCGTCGTAATCCTTGCCGCTTTCATAGCCGTGGGCGGAATACTCATCGAAGGCATCGGAAGATTCGGACACGTGCTGCTGTTCGCCGTGGCGCTTGCAGTGGCCGCAGTGCCCGAAGGGCTCCCGGCCGTGCTGACGCTTACGCTTGCGCTCGGAGTCGAACGTATGGCGCGGCGCAAGGCCGTAGTCCGCCGCCTGAGCGCGGTCGAAGCGCTCGGCTCCGTAACCGTCATAGCTACGGACAAAACCGGCACGCTCACCGAAAACCGCATGTTCGTCAAGGATGTAGACGCGCCGGATGCTGCGCGGGCGCGCCGCGCAATGGTGCTCGCCAACGACGCCGAAACCGAAACCGGCGCGGGCGATCCGCTCGAACTCGCACTGCTCGACGATGCTCGCACGCACGGCTGCGATCCCGCAGAAATGCACCGCATGTATCCGCGCATCGGCAGCCTGCCCTTTGACAGTGCACACAAATTCATGCGCGCGACGGTAAACGAACAAGGGCGCACGGTCAGTTATCTGAAGGGAGCGCCCGAGGTAATTATCGAACGCAGCCGCATCGATGATGCACAGCGGCGCAATTGGGAAGAAAAAGCGACGGCCTACGCAACCGAAGGCTTCCGCGTAATTGCGCTCGGCGCATGCGAAGGCGAAGCCGACGAAGACCTGGATTTTCTCGGACTCGTGCTGCTGTGGGATCCCCCTCGCCCCGAAGTGCCCGAAGCCATTCGGCGCGCGCAGCAGGCCGGCATCCGCGTCGTTATGGTTACGGGCGATCACCCGGCTACGGCGCTCGCAATCGCGCGCGAGGTGGGAATACAAACAACCCGCGTAGTCACGGGGCTTGAGCTTGAAACGCTTTCCCCTGCCGCGCTCGGTGATGCCGTAAGCGGGTCAAACGTATTTGCGCGCGTTGCGCCCGAACACAAACTGCGGCTCGTCGATGCATTGAAAAAGCGCGGCGAGGTCGTAGCCATGACGGGCGACGGCGTAAACGACGCCCCCGCGCTCAAGCGGTCTGACGTGGGCGTGGCGATGGGCGAGCGCGGATCGGATGTCACGAGAGAAGTCGCGGATCTTGTGCTGCTCGACGACAACTTCGCCACGATAGTCGCAGCGATCGAGGAAGGGCGCGGCATTTATGAAAACATACAGAAATTCATACGATTTCTTTTCTCCACCAATTTTGCGCTCGTGCTGCTGGTAGTGGGCGGCGCGTTCGGTTCATATATGATGGGCCTGCAGGACGCGGGCGGCGGACTGCTGCTGCCGCTCACCGCCGTGCAACTGCTCTGGATCAACATAATCGCCGACGGCCCTCCGGCGCTCGCGCTCGGACTTGACCGGAACCCGGATGTGATGGAGCAGCGCCCGCGCGATCCGAAATCGCCGCTGCTCGATAGGGCCTCGTTGCAATTCATCGTCGTTACGGGCGTGGTCAAGGCGATGATGGGCGGCGTGCTGCTTGTGCTGCTGCCCCTTTACGGTTACGGCGTAATTGCCGCGCGCAGCGCCGTATTCCTGTTTGAATCCATAGCGCAACTGGTATTTGCATATCCGTCGCGGAGCGTGAGCGTAAGACCGGAGCCCAATCTGTGGCTGCACGTTGCGGTGCTGCTGGGGACTGGATTGCAGATACTTACCATATTTGCGCCGAGCCTGCGGCTGCTGCTGGGACTCGAACCGCTCGATGCGGCGGCGCTGGCGTGGATGGCGGGCGGAGTGTTTTTGAGCTGGCTTGCGGCCGAAATCATCAGCCGCATCTCGTGGGCGCGCACCCACCGCAACGAACCGTCCCGTTGATAAGAGAGACAACGGAACAAACGAAAAAACACGGAACAGACGAAAATAATAAAGCGAGGATAAGCAATGTTTGTCTGGTTGCAGTTCATCGCCTGCACTGCGGTCATACTGCTTGCGGGCACGCAGCTTTCAAAATACGGCGACGTAATAGCCGAAAAATCGGGGCTGGGCCGCACGTTTATCGGCGTAGTGCTGATGGCTTCGGTAACATCGCTGCCGGAGTTGATTACGGGAGTGAGTTCGGTGACGCTGTTTGACCTGCCGAACATCGCCGCCGGAGACGTGCTCGGAAGCTGCATGTTCAACATACTGATCATTGCGCTGCTTGACTTCCGCATAGGACACGAACCCATCTCGGCGCGCGCGCATCAGGGGCAGGTGCTGACGGCGGCCTGCGGCGTTATGCTGCTCGGTCTTGTGTCGATAGCGCTGCTTGCGGGCGCAAACATTCCCTCGATCGGATGGGTGAGCCTGGCGAGCGTCGGGTTTCTGCTGGTTTATCTGGTTTCGATGCGACTCGTGTTTCTATACGAAAAGAAACGCATCAGCGAATATATCGAAGATCGCATCGAAGAAAGCCAGTACGGCGACATATCCAAACGCAGGGCTTATTCTATGTACGCCGTAAACGCTGCGGTCGTCATAGCGGCCGCCACCTGGCTTCCGCACCTCGGCGAACAGATCGCGGAAATGACGGGGCTCGGTAAAACCTTCGTAGGCAGCATATTCATCGCGCTTGCAACATCGCTGCCCGAACTCGTGGTTTCGTTTGCATCCCTGCGCATAGGAGCAGTCGATATGGTGCTCGGCAACCTGTTCGGCAGCAACCTCTTCAACATAGGGATACTCGCAATCGACGACATTCTTTATACGAAGGGGTCGCTGCTGCTGGCGGTATCGGGCTCGCACCTGGTATCGGCATCGGCCGCAATTGCTATGACCGGGATCGCCATCATAGGGCTTACCTATCGCACGGGCCGCAAGATGCTCGTGTTTGCGTGGGACTCGACCGCGATCCTCGTCGTATACGGCCTGGCTACGTGGATTCTTTACGCATTGAGATAAAGAGAAAACAGATAACGGAACAAACGAAAATAAACGAAATAAACGAAATAAACGGAAAGTAACGCGAGAGCCGGAGTTACTTTCCGTTTTATTCCGTTTATTTTCGTTTGTTCCGTTATCTGTCTTTGGCTAGGAGCGGCCGATCGAGATGTAGTTGAGAGGGTTGACCGGCCGGTCGTGTATGCGGACTTCGTAGTGGCAGTGGGGGCCGGTTGAGCGGCCCGTACTTCCCACGGCGCCGATCTGACGGCCGCGCGTTACGCGATCTCCGACTTTGGCGTCTATGCGCGACATATGGCCGTAGCGCGTCGTGACGCCGTAGCCGTGATCGATTACAACTACGTTGCCGTAACCGGCGTGCGAGCCTGCAAAAATCACTATACCGTCGGCGGTGGCTTCGATGGCGGTGCCGAAGGTGGTGGCGATGTCGAGTCCGGCGTGCACTTCGGCGCCGCCGCTGAACGGATCGGAGCGCGTGCCGAAGCCGTCGCTGACATACCCGCGCACGGGCCAGCCGCTGGGCGTCGACGAGAGTTTCATCTGATTGCGGTCCACTACGTCCTTGATCTGCCGCAGCTCGCGTTCGAGCGCCGCCGTAGCCTGCTCGAGATCATCCGGATGACCGCCTGCCGGACCGCCTGCGCCTATGTTGGAGCTTACGTCGCCCGGGCGGCTCAGGCCCGATACCTCGGCGAGCTTGCGCGAAGTCGTCTCTATCACCGCAATTCGTCCCTGAATCCGGTCCAGATTGTTTTTGACTTCGTGATTTTCGTCGCGCAGCCTGCGGTTCTGCATCTGCATCAGGTTGAACTTGGCAACCAGTATGGCGTGGCGCGTAAGCTGATAGGCTCCGACCGATACCGTAATCATGCCTACCACGGCAAGTCCGAGTATGAGGTAAATGGTTCGATAATGAAGGTTGATCTGGCGAAAACGTGAACTGGCAGTAGGCGCGAAAACAAAGGTATAAAAGCGCTTTTCCTGCATTGTGGGGTACTCCTTGGCTCTGCCGGAGAGTTTGGGGACACCGCCGCACTGTCTTGATAATAAATAATCAGCGGGCTGGTATTATATTTTCCGTCGCTCGCCTATGAGATGCCTCTACGGCATCTGCGCGCATTGTTTTGTTTGCGTTGTCCTGCTCGCGCTGTCTGCGCGATGCTTCTCCCGGGGCAATACCACTTCATGGAACCACACATGGGGATGCAGGCGACGACGGTTTACGCGCAACGATTCGAGAGGCTAACACAAAGCTTCCAACCTTTGCAACCCACACCGCAACTCAAAAAAATCAACTATTTGCAGATTCTAAGAATGCCCGCTAAATGGGATAAAAAATCGACCGGCGGGCCTAACTTTTCATCATAGTGTGCATCTGATAGACTACGGTGACGCAGGTTACAATCAAGCCGTCGGCGGCGTGGGCATATTTGTGGGCGCGCGGCAAAGGGAGGATCGAATGATGCAGTTGAAAAGAAATTCCAGAGTAACAATTTTCGCCGCAGTTGCGGCCGCGATCCTGACCGCTGCGCTTGTCGGCCAGTTGTTTATCCCTGAGGAGGCTTCTGCGCAGGCCGGGCGCCGTCAGGGCGAAAGACAGAAGAAGAATCCGGGCGCCACGGGCGACCCCGAAGAAGAGCAGAAGCGCATAGAGCGCGAAATCGACAAGACGCAGCCGCGCCCCTCGATTACGATCGACACGGATCTGGTCAACGTCGAAGCGGTCGTCTACAACAAAAAGACCGGCGCCATAATCCAGGGGCTCAGGAAAGAACACTTCGAGGTCTACGAAGACGGCGTCAAACAGGACATCGAGAACTTCGCCACGCCCGATGCGCCGCTGACGATGGTATTGCTGCTCGAATACAGCAAACTCGTAGACCTGCTCGGCTCGGCGTCTACGACTTTCTTCGAGCCGGGGCGCGTAGAGGTGTTGCGGCCCGCGTATGAATTCGTGCGCTCTTTCGTCAAGCCGAAGGATTTCGTTTCGATCGTCGCTTACGACATACGCCCGACGCCGCTCGTGGATTTCACCGATGATCCCGGCAAACTCGCCGCCGCAGTCAATCTGCTGATAAGGAACAATCCGGCCTTCAGCGAAAGCAACCTGTTCGATGCGATGAACTTCGTACTGCGCGGCGGCAAGGGCGACAGCGTAGTGCTCGACGACAAGAGCACGGGCGACAAGGCCGAGTACGCCGGCCTGGAAGAGGTCAACGCCCGCACATCCATACTGCTCGTATCGTCTGGGCTCGACACCTTCAGCAAGATCAACTTCGATCAGGCGCGCAAGATCGTGGAAAACGCGGGCGTCCCGGTCTACTGCATAGGCATCGGCAACATGTTCATGAAGAGATTCGATCAGCATCTCGATCCGATGCGCGTTCCGTTCGGCATACCCGATCGTATGACGCTGCTGCAGGCGCAGAACACGCTCAAGACCTTCGCCGATTCCACGGGCGGGAAATACTTCCCCGTGACATTCCCCGGAGAGATTCCTACGGTGTTGCAGTCTATCTCGGCGCTGTCGCGCAATCAGTACAGCCTCGCCTATTCGCCGTCGAATTCGCGACGCGAGGGCAAGCGCCGCAAGATACAGCTCAAGGTCAACCTCGGCGACGCCATCGACCCGAAGCTGATCGTCATACAGCACAGACAGAGCTACGTCGAACCCAAAGGATAAGCATCCCAGCCCGGCCCCGTTCGCCATGACCGATTCCGCAAGCCACGCCCCGATTGCGCCGGACGCTGAGACATCCGGCATAGGCGCGCGGCTTGCCGGAATACGCGCGCAAATTTCAGCCGCCTGCTTGCGTTCAAACCGCTCGACCGATGAAGTAACCCTCGTCGCCGTCAGCAAGACGGTTTCCGTCGAGCGCATTCGTTCGGGGATAAGCGCGGGGCTGCGCGTCTTCGGCGAAAATCGCGTGCAGGAGGCCGGCGAGAAAATCGCCGCACTCGCCCACTACACCGCGGCTTTCGGGACAGAACGCGAAATCGGGTGCGAGACAGGGCGCGAGACAGGGCCCGAGACAGGGTGCGAGATAGAGTGGCATCTCATAGGGCATCTGCAATCGAACAAGGCGCGGCGCGCAGTAGAGCTTTTCAGCACGATTCATTCTATCGACGGCGTAAAACTCGCCGAGCGCATAGACCGCGTGGCCGGAGAACTCGGACGCCGCGTGAATGTGCTGGTCGAAGTCAATCTGGGCGGCGAGAGCTCGAAAGCGGGCCTTGCCGAACACGAAGCGCTTCCGGCAATCGAACTGATCGCAAAACTTCCCAATCTGGATTTGAAGGGATTGATGACCGTGCCGCCGTATCTGGAACCGGCCGAACGCGTGCGCCCTTTTTTTCGCAGACTGCGCGAGTTGCGCGACGAAGCGCATAAATGCGGGATCGCGGATGAGCGTTTTCAATCGCTCTCGATGGGCATGAGCCACGATTTCGGGATCGCCGTAGAAGAGGGCGCTACGATGGTAAGAATAGGGACCGCGCTGTTCGGACCGCGCCCATAGAGAAAGAAAAGAGAAAGAAAGATAACGGAACAAACGAAAACAAACGAAACAGACGGAACAGGCGGAACAGACCGACTATGGATCCATTGATTATTGCCGGACAGTACCTGATATTCGCTGCGCAGATCATCGGCGGACTCGCGTGGTTTGTCTACATCGGCATCGTCGTTGCAGTCGTAGCGCTGCTCGTTTCGCGCTACGTCATCGACGCGCTGCGCCTCAATCCCTTCAACCGCATCGTTCATGGGTTGATGCGGCCCGCAGACGCGCTGCTCGGCAATATGCGGCAGTCGCGTTTCTATTACCCGCTGCGCCGCGCGCTGAACTTCGATCCCGCCGTATTGATGGTGCTGTTTGCTACGGCGATCGCCTGTTATGTAGTCTCGCTCGTTATCCACTACCTGCTGATGCTGATGAGCGGGCTCGGACGCAGCCTTACGGCCTTCGGCGCAGGAAGCCTGTTTTCAGGCGCGCGCTACGCCGTGGGCACGATTCTGCTTGCGGTAATCTTTTACCTGCTGTCGCTGATGCTGGTGGTTTTCGCTTACTGGATATTCGGACTGTTTCGCCGGGCGTCGTACAGGGCGCTCGAACGCATTGGGCCGCTGCTGCGCATATTCGAGTTCGGCGGAGCGTTCGCCGGCTGGTCGTTTCTGATTCTGGGCATCGCGCTCAGTTTTGCGGCAAGCGCAGTGCAGATGATCTTTCTGAGCTGAACGCACAGGCGATGATTCAGGTTGATATTCGCAGCGGAGCGGCGACTTTCGGAGTGCTGGCGCAGCCGCGCGCGTCAAGAAGCGCGGTCGCCGGCGAACACGACGGATTGCTCAGGGTGCGCCTTGCCGCGCCGCCCGTGGACGGCGCGGCGAACGAGGAACTGATACGGCTGCTTGCGGAACTCTTCGGCGTACCGCGCCGCGAAATAGAGATCAGAAGCGGAACATCCGGACGCCGGAAAGTAATCCGCATAAACGGATTGACGCTGGAAGCCTTCAGAAACGCGCTCGCCGGGATTGGGACCGGTATTGACGCTCGCCCGAACCGTGTAGTAGGTTGAGCGCGATTTGCGGACTCGCGGGCCGATCGAGACCCGCATTTGACGGGGAGAAATTAAGACTCTGCGATCGATGAAAATCACACTGCCGGAGCGCGGACTCGAAGCCCTCTTCGGCCCCTACGATCAGAACATCAAGCACCTGGAATCTTTGCTCAGCGTGCGGGTAGGCGCTCGCGGCGGCGAACTGACCGTCGAGGGCGACGAGGCGGATGTCGCCGTAGTCGAGCGCATACTCAAGGACTACAGCCAACTCTTCGCCGAGGGCCGCGCCCCGTCCGACGCCGAGTTGCGTTCGGCGTTCAAACAGATAGCCGAGGACCGGACCGCGACGCTGCGCGAGTTGTTCACCACGCAGAAGCGCATCAATCCTACGGGACGCAAACCCGTAACCGCGCGCTCGCCCAATCAGCGCCGCTACATCGAGGCCATAGAATCGCACGACATAGTTTTCGGCATCGGGCCGGCGGGCACGGGCAAGACGTTTCTGGCCGTAGCCATGGCGGTGCAGTTTCTGATGGCCAAGCAGGTCAACCGGATCATACTGGCGCGTCCGGCGGTGGAAGCGGGCGAGAAGCTGGGCTTTCTGCCGGGCGATTTGCAGGACAAGGTAGATCCGTATTTGCGGCCTTTGTATGATTCGCTTTTCGATCTGGTGGATTTCGAGCGCGTGACGCGCTTTCTTGAAAAACGGGTTATAGAGGTTGCGCCGCTGGCGTTTATGAGGGGGCGTACGCTTGCAGATGCATTCATCATTCTCGACGAGGCGCAGAACACTACGTCCGAACAGATGAAGATGTTTCTGACGCGGATCGGGTTCGGGTCCAAGGCGGTCATCACCGGCGACGTCACGCAGATAGACCTGCCTTCGGGGCGCAAGTCGGGGCTTGTCGAGGCGCAGCGCATCGTGCGCGGCATCGAGGGAATATCGTTTATAGAATTCAACGAACAGGATGTCGTCCGGCATCACCTGGTGCAGATGATCATCAAGGCATACGACGAACACAACCGTAAAATCAACCTCTGAATCAATACGTGCCGCGCCGGGAGATGAAGAGAGAACGCGGAAAACGCGGAAATGCAGACGCTGAATAGTCTGTAAATTAAATCTCCTGGTTTTTCAGCCGCGAAGCGGCGAAAGATCTGTAGCCTGGTGCGTGAGCGCCAGGTCAGTAGAAAAAGAACGTTCGAGCCCTGAAAGGGCGAAAGATCTTCCGCCCCTCTGGGGCTTACAGGTTTTTTCCACACCTACCCAGGGCTTACGCCCTGGGCTAAAGATCTTTCGCCGCTTCGCGGCTGAAAAACCAGGAGATTTAATTCACAGACTACTGAAATCACGGAAAGAAAACCCGTTGATTTTTTCGCGTTTTCCGCGTCTTCATTTCCGCGTTTTCTCCCGATTCCTGCTGAGACCTATGCGTATCGAAGTTTTCAACCGGCAGCGATACCGCAGCGTTGACCGCGCCGGCGTTGCGCGGCTTGCGCGCGCGGTGCTGGACCGGGTGGGGCGCAGCGAGGCTGCGCTCGCCGTGACTTTCATTCGCGACCGCGCGATGCGAGAATTGAACCGCACGTACCGGAACATCGATGCTCCGACCGATGTTCTCTCGTTCGCCTACAACGAGGGCGCCGAGGCCGGAGAGCCTGCGGCGGATCCGGAGCATCTGGGCGATGTAGTCATATCGACGGAGACCGCCGAGCGGTACGCAAGGAAGCTGGGCCTGGATTTTGCGCGAGAGATCGAGCATCTGGTCATTCATGGCGCGCTGCATCTGGCCGGCTATGATCACGAGACCGACGCAGGTGAAATGAATCGGCTCGAAAGGCGGCTGCGCCGCGAGTTGCTCGCGCGCTGAAGCGGCAGGATCATCCTATCTACTCATGGAATTCGAGATCGCCCTGACCATCGTATGCATTCTGGTGCTGGTAATCGTCGCCACCGCCAAGAGCGCGCTTGATGAGTTGAGCGACGTATCGTTGCGGCTGCTGGCAAGCGACGAGAGTCCGGCGCACGCGGCGTTTCTGCGCGGCGTCATCGAACACCATCACCGGTTCAGCTTCACCCTCACCTTCGGCGTGCATCTGTCGATCGCATCGCTGGCGATACTGTTAACATCGCTTGCGTTTGAACTGCACGCCGCTCATTTTCTCGCCGAAGCCTTCGGCGGGATGATCCTGTCGGTAATCATTTTTCGCCAGATCATTCCGCTGCTGCTTGTGCAGAACGGCCCGGCGCGTACGCTCGTAGTATTGCGGTATCCGCTGCGCATCATTTATCCGCCGCTTGCGCTGATTGCACATCCGCTGCACGGTGCGCTGCGCGGACTTCAACGCAGAAGAACCGAAGAAAAACAGGACGAGGAAGAGCACGGAGACGAGCAGGAGGAATTGCAGGCGCTCATAGACGTGGGCGAACAGGAAGGGATCATCGAAGAGGGCGAGGGCGAGATGATCCAGTCCATACTCCGCTTCAGCGACCGTACAGTCGGCGAGGTAATGACGCCGCGCCCGAACATCGTAGCCATAGAAGCCGAAAGCACGCTCGACGAGGTGCGCGATCTTATGATCGAATCCAAGTACTCGCGCCTGCCCGTTTACCGCGATCACATCGACAACATCGAGGGCGTCATCTACGTGCGCGATCTGCTGGCGTTCTGGCGCGATGGAGCCACCAACCGGAAGGCGATGCAACTGATGCGCCCCACGTTTTTCGTTCCGGAAACCAAAGCCATCGACGATCTGCTGCGCGAGATGCAGAAGGCCAAAGCGCAGATGGTGTTTGTTATCGACGAGTACGGCGGATTGGCCGGTATAGTCACGCTCGAAGACCTGATAGAAGAAATCGTCGGCGAGATCGAGGACGAAGACGAACCCGAGCCGCACGAAGGCGAAGCCGAGATCGTCGAGGACGGCGCCGGCGCGTGGATCGTGCGCGGTCAGGTAGAGGTCGGCAAAATCGAACGATTGCTCGGCGTGGAACTCGCCGACGACGACTTCACGACGATCGCGGGACTCGTAATCAACCAGATCGGACATCTGCCTGCTGCGGGTGAGACGCTGGAGTTTCACGGGCTCCGGTTCGACGTGTTGCAATCCGACGAACGCCGCGTCGAACGCGTTCGCATAGAGCGGATATCAGGTGAAAACGCACAAGAAGCCGAAGTCGCCGAAAAGGCGGAAGGAAGATGAGATGACGGAACAAAAAGAATAAGTGGAACACACGGAAGGATATGATCTTTTCCGTTTGTTACGTCTATTCCGTTTGTTGCCTCATCTCTCCCGTTTGCCGGCTGCAACTGTAATGACGAAGACCAAAACATTCCGCGCCGGATTCGCCGCCCTGATCGGCCGGCCCAACGCAGGCAAATCAACCCTACTGAACTCGCTTGTCGGAGAGCATATCGCCGCAGTGTCGAACAAGCCGCAGACTACGCGCACGCGCATACTCGGCATACTCAACCGCCCCGAAGGTCAGATTGCATTCGTCGATACGCCGGGCATTCATCGACCGGGATACGCGCTCAATCGCCGCATGATGGGGATAGTGGCGGATGCGCTTGCGCAGGTTGATGTAGTTCTGCTCGTATGCGACGCAACTGCCGCTCCGGGTGCAGGCGACCGGTTCACGCTCGATCTGGTCAGGGAGGCGGGCAAGAAAACGCTGCTGCTTCTGAACAAAATCGACCTCGTCAAGGACAAGAAACAACTGCTTCCCGTCATCGACCGGTATCGCCGCGAATTCGATTTCGCCGAAGTCATCCCCATCTCGGCGCGAACCGCCGACGGACAGGAAACGCTGATACAGAGCGTAATTGCGCATCTGCCGGAAAGTACGCCGCTTTATGAAGAAGATCTATTCACCGATCAACCCGAACGCGTGATCGTCGCCGAACTCGTGCGCGAACAACTGCTCGGACTGCTCGGCGAAGAACTCCCCTTCGCTACTGCGGTCAGAACCGAAAACTGGCGCGAAGAAGCCGACGCTACGGAAATACATTGCGTAATTTACGTCGAGCGCGATTCGCAAAAACCCATAGTCATAGGACGCGGCGGAGCGTTGTTAAAGAAGGTTGGCACGCGCGCGCGCGCAAAAATCGAAAAACTGCTCGATCGCCACGTGCGTCTGCATCTTTTCGTGCGCGTGCAGGAGCATTGGCGCAACGATCCCCGAACGCTCGACGAACTCGGAATAGAAGACGCAAAGAGATGACGGAACGAACGAAATGCAATGATAATTACGGAAAAGTTGAACTTGCTTAATCTTTCCGTAGTTTCCGTCTTATTTCGTCTGTTCCGTCATCTCTCTTCGTCGTGTGGTTTGGATTGGCATGAAAGTCTGGTACGCACTCGAAATCGGGATTGGACGCGCGGCTGAAGCGCCCGTAGCCGCACAGCTATGGACTGCCGGCACCACGGGCATAGAGATTTCCGAAGACTCCGCTGATGCAATCACCCTGCGCGCCTACTTCGACGCCGCGCCCGATGAAGACAACATGCGCGAAGCAATATCAAAAGCGCTTGAAGCTGCGGGACTGCCCCGATCGCTGTTGCGCGATTTGCGCAGTCTGACCATTGCGGATCAGGACTGGCTTGCGGAATGGAAGAAAGGATACGAACCCGTTGCAGTGGGAGAAAGACTGCTCATCGTGCCTTCGTGGAAACGCGATGAAACGGGCGCGGTCGATCGCGTAGTGGTGCAGATAGATCCGGGCCTCGCCTTCGGCACGGGCACGCACGAAACCACGCGCGGATGCCTGGAGATGCTCGAACGCTACTGGCGGGGCGGCGCAATGCTCGATGTCGGCACGGGCACCGGGATTCTCGCGATGGCGGCAATCAAGCTCCGTCCGGGCGCACGCGTGACGGGCTTCGATGTTGATCCCGAGGCGGTAGAAGTCGCGCGGGAAAACGCCGAAATCAACGGCGTCGCCGATGAACTGGAGATCGAGGTCAACAAGCTTTCTTTTTATAACGGATCGGAATTCGATCTCGTCACCGCAAATCTGACGGCGGATGTGCTCGTTCCAATGTCCCGCGACTTTTCGGGAGTGATGAAAAGCGGCGGAGTCCTGATCGCTTCCGGAATACTCACTGAACAGCGCGAAGAAGTCGAAAGCGCATTCGCCGCCGCAGGCTTCGTTGTTATGGAAAGAATGCCCGACGGCGAGTGGGTCACACTGGCGTTGAGAGAGAATGGAATAAACTGAAATCACGGAAACAGGCATATTTTTTTCCGTGATTTTCCGTTTTATTCCGTTTGTTTCGTACTCTCTCTTTTCCTCAGCGATAAGTGCGCAATGCGGGATCGTCGATGTGCGGCAGCGCGTTGAAGCAGTCGAGCGCGATCCGTTCGCCGCTGAATACCACGCCCGTAAGCGAAGCGTTCAGTATCCTCCAGTTGAATTCGATCGCCATTTCCGAGGGCGCACGCACGGCGCGCTGCACTGCAACGGAAATCGGCCCGCCCGAAGTAAACACCGCAATGCGCCGGCCCTTGCCTTCTCCCGACATCGCCCTGCGCAGCCCGCGCTCTACCCTCGCAGCGAACGCATCCCACGATTCGACCTCCGGCGATTCGATCTCGCCGCGCACCCAGCGCGCCGTTACCGCCTCGAACAACAGTTGAAAGGTCCGCCGCTGCTGCTCCGCGTCACCGCTCGCCCGCGCGTGCGCCTCGGCGAGCCGCGCAATACGTTCCTCGCTGCGCGCAAGCATCGGAACGAATACGCGCAGCACGCCGTCGCTGTCGTATTCATCGAGTTCGTCCAGGACCGCCGGCTCCGGCCACCCAAGCCCGGCCGCAAGCATCTCCCTGCCCACCTGTACGGCCGTGCCCGTCTGCCTCTGTCGCGGCCCCGAATACACCTCGTCGAAGAGCATCCCGCGCCCGGCCCAGTACCGCCCTAACCGCCGCGATTGCTCTACGCCCCGCTCCGAAAGCCGGTCGTAATCGTCCCCTAAAAAGTTCGCCTGCCCGTGTCTTACAAGTATAAGTTCGCTCATCGCTCCGATTATTCAACGCCCCCGGCCCTGAAAACAAACTCTTCCGAGCGACAAGAAAATACCACAATATCGTGTATTGACACTCCGGGTAAGCCACCATAGAATGTACGCCGTTCGCAGGTACTCCGGAGGGTCTGGGAAATCAGCGCTCCCTCATCCAGCGCCGCGCGACGAAAGACAACAGGACAAACGGATCTGAAGAAAGCAAAGGAGCTTCCCGTGGAGAACGCCTCTGCGACGCCGCAACTCGCCGCCCGAACGAACGACCCCGGAGCAGTCCGGCAGGAGTCGGGTGCGGACTACGCCCCGACGCAGATGCGCGTGCGCAAGCGCAACGGAACGCTCGAAGCCGTGGATCTGAACAAGATCGTGCGGGCGGTGGGGCGATGCTGTTACGGGTTGGGAAGCGTGGATGCGCTGAGGGTGGCGACCAAAACCATCAGCGGGCTTTACGACGGGGCTACGACGAAAGAACTCGACCGGCTCTCGATTCAGACGGCGGCGGCGCTGATTTTCGAGGAGCCGGAGTATGCGCGGCTTGCCGCGCGGCTGCTTGCCACTTACATCGACAAGGAGGTCGCCAATCAGGAGATACACTCCTTCTCGCAGTCGATCCGCACGGGATACGAACTCGGGCTGATCAACGATCGTGTAGCCTCGTTTGCAGCGGCGAACAGCCGGAAGCTCAACGACGCTATCGAGCCTGCGCGCAGCGATCTGTTCGAGTTCTTCGGGCTGCGCACGGTTTACGACCGTTATCTGTTGCGCCATCCCGAGCTGCGCGATGTCATAGAGACGCCGCCCTATTTCTGGATGCGCATTGCGTGCGGGCTGGCCGAGACCGTAGCGGAGGCGCTGGATCTTTACCGGCTTTTTTCCTCGCTCGAATACCTGCCGAGTTCGCCTACGCTGTTCAACGCCGGAACGCGCCACGAGCAGCTCTCCTCGTGTTTTCTGCTGGATTCGCCCTCGGACGAGCTTGAAGGGATTTACCGAAAATACACGGACGTGGCGATGCTTTCGAAGTATTCCGGCGGAATCGGCATCGCCTTCACGCGCGTCAGGTCGCGCGGATCGCTGATACGCGGCACCAACGGGCATTCGAACGGCATTGTGCCGTGGCTCAAGACGCTGGACGCTTCGGTAGCGGCGGTCAATCAGGGCGGGCGGAGAAAGGGCGCGTGCTGCGTTTATCTGGAGCCGTGGCACGCGGATGTGGAAGAGTTTCTGGAGTTGCGCGACAACACGGGCGACGAGGCGCGGCGCACGCACAATCTGAATCTGGCGAACTGGATTCCGGATCTGTTTATGCGGCGCGTAGAGGCCGACGCCGAATGGTCGCTGTTTGACCCGAAAACCACGCCGCATCTGACCGACCTGTACGGCGCGCAGTTCGACGCGGCATATGAAACGGCGGAAGCCGAAGGGTTGGCGGTCAAGACCGTGAAGGCGCGCGATCTTTATGCGCGCATGATGCGCACGCTTGCGCAAACGGGCAACGGATGGATGACGTTCAAGGACGCAAGCAACAGCAAGTGCAATCAGACGGCCGCGCCCGAAGCCGTAGTGCATCTGTCGAACCTGTGCACGGAAATCATCGAGGTGACCTCCGGCGATGAAACCGCCGTATGCAATCTGGGTTCGGTGAATCTTGCGCGCCACGTAACGGACGGCGAATTCGATTTTGCGAAGCTCGGCGAAACCGTGCGGCTGGCGATACGGCAACTCGACCGCGTAATCGACCTTAATTATTACCCGATTTCCTCGACGCGGGATTCAAACCTGCGCTGGCGCAACGTCGGCCTGGGCGTGATGGGGCTGCACGACGTATTTTTCCGTATGCGTCTGCCGTTCGACGCGCCCGAAGCGCGCGAGATATCGCGCAGGATTCAGGAAGAAGTCTACTTTGCGGCGCTCGACGCTTCCTGCGAACTCGCGCGTGAACGCGGCGCGCATCCCTCGTTCGCCGAAACGCGTGCGGCGCGCGGCGAACTGCAATTCGATTTGTGGGGAGCGACTCCGACCGATCCCGGGAGGTGGGAGCAACTGCGCGAGCGTATAAAACGCGACGGGCTGCGCAATTCCCTGATGATAGCGATTGCGCCTACTGCAACGATTGCATCCATAGCCGGATGTTATGAGTGCATAGAACCGCAGGTATCGAATCTGTTCAAGCGCGAGACGCTGTCGGGCGACTTCCTTCAGGTGAATCGCTATCTGGTCGCGGATCTGAAGCGGCTCGGGCTGTGGAACGAGGGAATACGCGCCAAGATCAAACTCGCCGAAGGGTCCGTGCAGGGCGTCGACGAGATCCCGGAAAATGTCAGACTGATTTACCGCACGGCGTGGGAGCTGCCGATGAGATCGCTCATAGATCTTGCGGCCGAGCGCGGCGCGTTTATAGATCAGAGCCAGTCGCTCAATCTCTTCATAGAGAATCCGACGATAGGCGTGCTGTCGTCGATGTATATGTATGCGTGGAAGAAGGGGCTGAAGACGACCTATTATCTGCGCTCGCGGCCCGCGACGCGCATCGCAAAAACTACCGTGACCGCGGCGGCGAAAACCGCAACCGACGCGCAGGCCGTGGCGTGTTCGCTCGAAAACCCGGAAATCTGCGAAGCGTGCCAGTAAGAGAGATATCCGTTCAGGAGTAAGGTGAGATGCTGCTTGAGCCCGGTTTGAATCTGACGTTGCGCCCGATGCGCTACCCCGTGTTTTATGAAATGTACCGCGCGGCGATCAAGAATACTTGGACGGTGGAAGAAGTCGATTTCTCTACCGACGTAACCGATCTGCGGCAGCGGATGAATGCATCGGAGAGTCATCTCATCAACCGCCTCGTAGCCTTTTTCGCTACGGGCGATTCGATCGTGGCGAACAACCTGGTGCTGAATCTTTACCGGCATCTGAATGCGCCCGAAGCGCGGCTGTATCTGTCGCGCCAGCTTTTTGAAGAAGCGCTCCACGTACAGTTTTATCTGACGCTGCTCGATACCTACATACCCGAACCGCACGAGCGCGAGCGCGCGTTCGCCGCCGTAGAAAACATTCCGTCGATCCGCAAAAAGGCGCAGTTTTCGCTGCAGTGGATGGATTCGATAGGAGAGCTTGACCGGCTTGAGACCGAAGACGACCGCAGGCGTTTTCTGCTCAATCTGATCTGTTATGCAGCGTGCATCGAGGGATTGTTTTTCTTTGCGGCGTTTGCGTATGTCTACTACCTGCGTTCGCGCGGGCTGCTCAACGG
Organism: Acidobacteriota bacterium; assembly: GCA_019639255.1. GTDB lineage: Bacteria > Acidobacteriota > Blastocatellia > RBC074 > RBC074 > JAHBSF01. The sequence continues at coordinate 56,686 of JAHBSF010000014.1, forward strand.
GCTGGCTGCGGGAACGAACTGGGTATTCCGGGATGAAAGCGCGCACATGGCGTTTGCCTTCGAGGTCATCGAAACCGTAAGGCGCGAGGAGCCGCATCTGTTTACGCGCGAACTCGAGCGCCGGATCGGGGAGATGATCGAAGAAGCCGTCGAGTGCGAAACGCAGTTTGCCGAGGATCTGCTTGCGGGCGGCGTTCCGGGAATGACGGTCGCCGAAATGCGGCAATATCTGGAATACGTCGCGGATCAGCGTCTGGTGATGCTCGGGTTAGGGCCGCGTTACGGCGCGCGCAATCCGTTTTCCTTTATGGAACTGCAGGACGTACAGGAGCTGGCGAACTTCTTCGAGCGGCGCGTTTCCGCCTATCAGGTCGGAGTTACGGGCGAAGTCGTTTTCAACGAAGCGTTCTGAATCGATTGCCAATTGGCGCATACCGGAAGAAATAAGAGAGATAACGGAACAAACGGAATAAACTGAACAAACGGAAAAGATTATACCCTTCCGTTTGTTCAGTTTATTCCGTTTGTTCCGTTATCTCTCTTATTTCTTCCGGTATGCGATGAAGCGGGCATGCTATAATCGCGCCGTTTCGACCGATCAAGCGTCAGTTCCATTCCGGTCGCTCGTGTGGGGGGCTGCCAGATGCATACATCTAAAACCATACGTCTCGTAGCACTGGGCGCGGCGTTCGCAGCGCTGCTGCCTCTGGCGTTGGCATCGGCGCAATCGCGTCCGCCGAATCTGACCAACAGGCTGCACATGTATTCAAAGCCCGCCGTGGTCCGCATCATTTCCGGATTTACCGGACAGTGGGTCTGGGACAACAGGCGGTGGAATACACAGTCGATATCGAGCGGTTCCGGTTTTCTGATCAATCCCGACGGATATGTTCTTACAAACGCGCACGTGGTCAGCGACATACGCGAAGGCGACAACGCCGGGAGGCGGACGCTGCTGTTTCAACTCGCCGTGCAGGTGCTAAGGGCGCGCAACATTGCAGTGACGCGTGAAAACGTATCAAATGCGATGAACGTGCTCGGTCAGCAGGCATCGCTCAGCAACTTTCAGCGCATCAACCGCGTATTTCTGCAAAGCGGCACATCTTTCCCTTACGAAATCAAGTCCTACGGCGCGCCTACGGGCGAGGGTCAGGATCTGCCCGCGGGCAAGGATGTCGCGGTGCTGAAGATCGAGATAAAGAACGCGCCCACGCTGCCGCTCGGCAACTCCACCCAGATGCAGGTAGGAGACCGCATCTTCCTGCTCGGCTATCCGGGCGCGGCGGATTCCGATGTACTCGATTCCCGTTCGGCGCTCGAACCCACGACCAATGACGGCTCGATAACGGCGAAGAAGAACTCGGCCGATGGAGCGCCGATTCTTCAGACCAACACGGCGGCAACGCACGGCAATTCGGGCGGCCCGGCAATCAACGAAAAGGGCGAGGTCATCGGGCTGCTGACGTTTCGCGGCAACACGGTAAACGGTCAGGAAATTCAGGGCTTCAACTTTATCGTTCCAACAAGCACGGTGATGGAGTTCGTCAGACAGTCCGGAACGGAAAACAAAGCCAGCCCGATCGATGTGAAGTGGCGCGAAGGACTCGATAATTTCTGGAACCAGCGGTACAAGTACGCAAGGGACGACTTTCAGGAAGTGCTCGCACTTTACGGCGACCACAGCGAAGCCAAGAAACTGATTTCCGAGGCGCAGGAATTCATCGCTACGGGCCAGGATCGCTCCAGTTCGTGGGTATGGATGGCCGTCATCGTGGTGCTCGGCGGGGGATTTCTTCTGGTAGCGGGCGGCGGATTGCTCGCATTTGTCCTGATTCGCCGGAAGAAAGGAAAGGCGCAAGCACCTGCGATGCCCGTGCCGGCTTACGCCGGCGCTGCGCAACCTGCGCCCGCGCCGCAGCGTTCGGCGCAACCGGAGATTGCACCGGCACCGAACTTTCCGCGCACTGCACCTCTCGGCGGATCTCCAAGAACCGAGATGTTCGAAGCAGCCGCAACGGGCCGGCTCGTCTGCACCATGGGGCCGCTCGAAGGCCAGGAGTTTCCAGTCAATCAGGGCGTCTATCTCGGCCGCGATGCAACGCGATCTCAGGTAGTGATCGCCGATGCGCAGGTATCGGGACAGCATTTGTGGATAGGCCCCGTGGGCTCCAGAATCGTCGCGCGCGACAACGGGTCTACCAACGGCACATTCCTCAACAACGACCTGGCCCAGCGCATCACCGAGGTCGAACTCAACGATCGCGACGTGCTCATACTCGGCGGGCGCGCTTCGGTCAAGTTCGTATTTCTGCGCTGATGCAGCGACACCGATTCTTCGCGCCGCCCGAACGCATCGCGGCATCGACCATCATTCTGGATACAGATGAGGCGCATCACCTTGCGCGCGTTTTGCGTCTGCCGCCCGGCGCGCGCGTGTGGGTACTCGACGGCGCGGGCCGCGAATACGAATGCGAGGTTGCGCGCATAGGTAAACCTGAGGTGGAGTTGACGATCTGCGCGCGCGTAACTGCGCCGGTGGAATCTCCGCTGCGCATAGAACTCGCTCAGGGCCTTGCAAAAGGCGACAAGTTCGACTGGATAGTACAAAAGGCAACCGAACTCGGAGTGACGAGGATCGTGCCGCTAACGACGGCGCACAGCGAGGTGCGAAGGGTGGAAGAACGCGCCGGAAAAAAGGTCGGTCGCTGGGAGCGCATATCGCTCGAAGCCGTCAAACAGTGCGGCCGGTGCCGGCTTGTGGAAATCGCCGAACCCGCCGCCTGGACCGAATACGCGGCCGGAGCACCCGCAGATCTCAACCTGATCTTTTCCGAACGCGGCGGCAGGAGGCTTGTACAAATAGCCGCCGATGCAAATCGGCCCGTTTTATCGGTTCGTCTTGCGGTAGGCCCGGAAGGCGGATGGAGCGAACGCGAAGTGGATCTGGGCGCAGAAAATAACTGGACGCCCGTACATCTCGGCGCACGCGTGCTGCGAACCGAAACCGCTGCGGTAGCGGCGGTCGCAATCGTTCAGCATCTGTTCGGCGACCTGAGGTGAAGAAGTGAGATAACGGAACATACGAAAACAGACGAAAAATCACGGAACATATGATTATTTCTGTTTGTTTCGTCTATTTTCGTATGTTCCGTTATCTCTCTTAAAGCAGTCTGATCACATCCTTTGCGAAATAGGTCAGGATCGCATCGGCGCCCGCGCGCTTGATAGCCGTCAGGCTCTCGATCATCACGCGCTGCTCGTCGATCCAGCCCAAACGCCCGGCGGCCTTGATCTGCGCGTACTCGCCCGATACCTGATACGCGGCCAGCGGCAGCGCAAAACGCTCGCGCACCATTCGCAGAATATCCAGATAGGGCAGCGCCGGTTTGACCATCAGCATATCGGCGCCCTGCTCTACATCGAGTTCGGCTTCGCGAATCGCTTCGCGCGCATTGGCCGGATCCATCTGATAGCCGCGCCGGTCGCCGAACTGCGGGGCGCTAGCGGCCGCTTCGCGAAACGGCCCGTAATAACCCGAAGCGTACTTGACCGCATACGACAGAATCGGCGTGTCGACGAAACCCGCCCGATCCAGCGCCGCGCGAATCGCCCCAATCATACCGTCCATCATCGCCGATGGCGCAATTACGTCGGCGCCCGCTGCGGCCTGGGCTACAGCCGTTTGCGCCAGCAGTTCGAGCGTCGGATCGTTTGCTACATCCCCGTCTTTTATGACCCCGCAATGACCGTGCGAGGTGTATTCGCACAAACACGTATCGGCGAACACCACCATACCGGGCACAGCGCTTTTAAGGGCGCGGATTGCGCGCTGCGTAATGCCGTCTTCGGCCCACGCCTCGCTCCCCGCATCATCCTTCGACTCGGGCAGCCCGAATACGATCAACGAACCTATTCCAAGCCCGTAGGCGCTTTCGGCTTCCTTGACCAGTTCATCGACCGAAAGATTGAATACGCCGGGCATCGAGCCTACCTCGCGCCGCACGCCCTCGCCCGGACATACGAACAGCGGGTAAATCAGATCGCCTGCATCCAGGCGCGTTTCCCTCACAAGCGCTCTCAGCCCCGGCGAGCCCCTCAACCGCCTCGGACGATGAATCAACCCGGCCATGTCGGATACCTCTTTGCGTGATTTCCGCGCCAATATTTCCGCGCCGACATTTCTGCGGCTTCCGCGGTTTCCTCTTTCATCCGCGATAAAAATCGCCGATACGCTCGACGACGTATTCCAGCATTGCAGGAGTCAACTCGGGATAAATCGGAAGTGAAAGCGCTTCACGGGCGGCGCGCTCCGATTCCGGCAAATCTCCCGCGCCGTACCCGAGATAGGCGAAACATTCCTGCATATGCAGCGGCACGGGATAATAAATCTCCGAGCCCACATCCGACGCCCTGAGATGCGCCAGCAGTTCGTCGCGGCGCGGCGCGCGGATCGTGTACTGATTGTAGATGTGGCGCATACCTTCGTGCGCAATGGGAGTAACAACCTCTTCCAGTCCCGCCTCGGCAAACAGCGCGTCATACCTGTGAGCGTTTTGCGCCCGCGCATCGCTCCAGGCGTCCAGGTATTTGAGTTTGACGCGCAGCACGGCCGCCTGAAGCGCATCGAGGCGGCTGTTGACGCCGACGAACTGGTGATAATACTTCGGCTCCATGCCGTGCACGCGCAGTATGCGCAGCTTTGCGGCGATTTCGTCGTCATCGGTGGTGAGCATTCCGGCGTCGCCCGCGCCGCCGAGATTTTTTGACGGAAAGAAGCTGAAGCAGCCGATTGCGCTCATAGCGCCAGCGCGGCGCGCTCCGTAATCGGCGCCTATCGCCTGGGCCGCATCCTCGATGACGGGCAGGTTGTGCTTTCGGGAGATACCGGTGATTGCATCCATCATTGCGCACTGGCCGAACAGGTGCACGGGCATGATTGCTTTTGTGCGCGGCGTGATTGCGCGTTCTATCAGATCGGTATCGATGTTGAAATCATCCGGGCGGATGTCGATGAATACGGGGCGCGCACCGAGACGCGCTATGGAGCCGCCGGTAGCGAAAAACGTATAGGCTACGGTGATTACTTCATCGCCCGGACCGACTCCGAGCGCCATCAATGCAAGCAGCAGCGCATCGGAGCCCGAAGCGCAGCCGACGGCGTGCCTGCTGCCGCAATACGCGGCCATTTCGCGCTCGAATTCGGTTACTTCGGAACCGAGTATGAACTGCTGAGAGTCGAAGACGCGTTCAACCGCAGCCATCATTTCATCGCGGATCGTGCGATGCTGGGCTTGCAGATCGAGGAGTGGAACTTTCATGCGGGGAATAACGAGAGAACGCGGAATTCACGAAAAAAGACACGGAATCAGCGGAAAGAACCGGATCCATTCCGCGAATTCCGTGTCTGGTTTTTCTGCGTGTTCCGCGTTCTATTACGGACGGAAGCCGCTGACGACGATCGAGGTCGGCGTCACGTTGTCGGCCTGCGCCGCTGCGATGATCCCGGCCACCGCACCGCCGATGCCGGCGATGATCAGCGCCGCAATCGCGCCCGTGCTGAGATTGTTCGACTGGCTGTCGGTCAGCAGCCGCTGGCAGCGCGCTGCGCCTGCGGTCTGCGCACCCACGGCGACTTCCTGACCCGCCGCGACGTATTCGGTCTTGCCGCCCGCGTTAACCTTGGCGGCGCTCCGGCTCGAGGCCACGCGCGTATTGCCGCAGCTTACATCGACCGTCAATACGGCCGCATCCTTGCCGTCCGAAGTCGCGACGCCGTCCGTGGTTGCAACGTTGACCGCCACGCCAGCAGGAGCGCTAACAACCGCACGGCCCGATGACAGATTGCCGCCGATCGAACCGTCGGAGAAGCGCAATGTCATTTCCGTATCGGCGCCGAGCTGTATGCGGCCGAGTTTTCCGAGATTGATCGTCGCCGCGCCGTTCGGCGCAGTCTTGACGCGGCTCTCGCTGAATACCGTCGCGCCCGAAATCGCCGCCGTCCCGTTGATCGTAGCCGATCCGACTACCGACAACTCACCGGACGACTTCGCCGCCGTTTGCGCGAGCACCGAGGTCGCGCTCATTGTATAGAAGCCGCCGACCGACAGCATCAGCACAACCGACAGCGCTTTCCGCAACAAAGTTGGCTTACGACTCATTTTGGTTCCTCCCGTTACCGAAAAAAAAAGAAATCTTCGCCCGCCTCCTGACGCGGCGCGGCTCTTTAGTTTCCTTCTTGACTTGTCAATCTCTCTTAATGAACTCGACCGCCCTCGCAGCGGGGCCGGTACAACTGTACTTATTGATCACTTAACTTGATCACTTAACTTGATCACTTAACCGCGGTCGGTCGGTTTGTCAAACTACGTTTTCAGGGGATTCAGAAGCGACCCAATTCTTACCCGAAAGCGCAGGAAGTGTCAACTATAAACCTGTGCAAATGGCAGAGTAATGGGAATTCCCGGACTCACCTTTGCGGCGTCCGCCCTCACGCTCCATCCATCTGTTCCCTATACCATTCTATGGTTCGCCGCAACCCGTCCTCGACCGCTACGCGCGGCGCCCATCCCAACACATCGCGCGCCCGCGTGATGTCGGGACGCCGCGTCTTCGGGTCATCCTCGGGCAGCGGCCGGTACTCGATCCGGCTCGCGCTTCCGGTCAATTTCAGTATCAGTCGCGCAAATTCCAGTATCGTCAGCTCCACAGGATTGCCGATATTGACCGGCACCCGGCAATCGCTCTCCATCAATCGCCGCACGCCCTCTACAAGATCATCCACGTACTGGAAACTGCGCGTCTGCGCCCCCTCGCCGAATACCGTGAGCGGCTCGCCGCGCAGCGCCTGATTTATGAACGTGGGAACTACGCGCCCGTCGTTGATGCGGTTGCGAGGGCCGTAGGTATTGAATATGCGCAATATCCTGATATCCAGCCCGTGCTCGCGGTGATAGGCCATCGTAAGCGCTTCGGCGAAACGCTTGGCTTCGTCGTAGACGCTGCGCGGCCCCGTGGGATTGACGTTGCCCCAGTAGCTTTCCGGCTGCGGATGAACCAACGGATCGCCGTAAACCTCCGATGTCGACGCGATCATAAACCGCGCGCCGCGCGCGCGCGCAAGCCCCAGCGCGTTGTGCGTGCCGAGCGCGCCCACCTTCATAGTCTGTATGGGCAACTGAAGGTAATCGATCGGACTCGCCGGACTGGCGAAATGCAATACCCAGTCGAGCGCGCCGGGCACGTGTATATGATTGCTTACGTCGTGATGAATGAATTCGAAGCGCGCATTGCCGCGATGCACGGCGATATTGTTCAAATCCCCCGTCACCAGATTGTCGACCACAACGACCCGATGCCCTTCGGACAACAGCCGATCCGTAAGATGGCTGCCGATAAACCCGGCTCCGCCTGTAATCAGTACTCGCATAGATTTTCAAAAGAGAGTACGGAACAAACGAAAATTCACGAAACAAACGGAAAGAATGATTGGTTCCGTTTGTTTCGTGCATTTTCGTTTGTTCCGTATTCTCTCTTCACCTTCCGATACCGCGATATTTGAATCCGGCCGCTTCGACCGCCGCACGATCCAGAATGTTGCGCCCGTCGATGATGACTCTCGTATTCATAACCGCGCCGATTGCATCCAGATCGAGCCGCCGGAACTCATCCCATTCCGTGACTACAATGAGCGCGTCGCATTCTTCGGCAAGCAATACGGGGGCGTCGGCGTACTCGATCTTCAGTTCGGGATGCTGCGCGCGGCACGCCTCCATCGCCACCGGATCATACGCCCTGACGCGTGCGCCCATTGCCAGCAACTGCCCGGCGATTTCCAGCGCCGGCGCATCGCGCAGATCATCGGTTTCGGGCTTGAAGGCCAGCCCCAGCAATCCGATCGTGCGGCCCTTGATGATCTTGAGCGTCTCCTGGAGCTTCTGCACCGCCACCTGGCGCTGACGCCGGTTGACCTCTACGGTCGCGCGCAGCATCGGCGGCTCGTAGCCGTATTCGTTGGCGATATCGATCAGCGCTGCAACATCCTTGCCGAAACACGATCCGCCCCAGCCCACTCCGGCGTTGAGAAATCGTGGCCCTATGCGATTGTCGAGGCCGAAACCGCGCACCACCTCCCTTATGTCCGCCCCCACGCGCTCGCAAATGTTTGCGATTTCGTTTGCGAAACTGATCTTGGTGGCGAGAAATGCGTTGGCCGCATATTTGATCATCTCGGCCGAAGCCAGATCCGTAGTCACTACGGGCACGGCCGTGCAGTCGGCCGGGCGCGGCGCCGAGGGCGGCGCAGTGAAGGTCTGTTCGATTATCGGCTCGTAAAGCGCGCGCAATCGCTCCGCCGCATAATCGTCCGCGGCGCCGATAACTATGCGGTCGGGATACAGCGTATCTTGAATAGCAGTGCCTTCGCGCAGGAATTCGGGATTGGAGGCGACCAGAAAGAATTCATCGGCTTTTGCGCCGGGCAGCGGGCGGCTGTGCGTAGAAGCTGCGCGGCCGTGCGCCGCATTCGCCATCTCGCGCCGGAAGGCCGGACTGTCGCCGAGCCCTTCCTTTATCAGCATCTCGACCCAGTTGCCCGATCCTATGGGGACGGTAGATTTGTTGACTACTATGCGCCGCCGCACGCCGTCGAGCGCCCTGCCGATGGCGCGCGCCACGGCTTCGACGGCCGAAAGATCCGGTTTTCCGGATTCCTGCGGCGGAGTCCCTACCGCGATGAAAATCACTTCAGCCGTGCGCACGGCCTCGGCCAGATCGGTAGTAAACCGCAGATTCCCGCGCTGAATGCTCTGCGCAAGCAGCGGTTCAAGGCCCGGCTCGTAAATCGTAGCGCGGCCCGCGCCGAGCATCGCAATCTTTCGCTCGTCGATATCGACGCACGTTACCGATCTTCCCAACCAGGCCAGACACGTACCCGTCACCAGCCCTACATACCCGGTCCCTATTACACAAACGTCCACAAACTGCTTCCTTTCCAATGGTCGGGAAATATAACAGAATGCGGACGAATCTGTCGAACGAGGTATTGCCGCGAACGCTTCCGTTGGCGAGCCTCACAACGGCCCGCCCGCTGCAACCCGGCCGTTACGACGCTTTACTTCGGGTTGCACCGGCAAGGACGGCGCCCAAATAACCCATCGGGATATATGCCAGGACTAGATCAGCGATGATGAACCACAACGGACCTCCAATCATGGTTGCCGCCGCAATGCCGCCCAGCAGGAAAAAGACTCCTATACCGATCGCAAACTTCATGGAATGGCTCGCCGCAAACCTGGCGGCAACGAACGCTCCGGCGAGCGTTCCGAGCGCGTGAGCCAGGAACGGAAATATGAAGTTCACGGGAGTAAACAGTTTCATGCTGTCGCGGAGGTTTTCCATCGTGGATACGTCAGCGCCCTCGGGAATGGGAACCACCGACGGCCCTATGTTCACCAGCCCAATATTGACGAGGCTGCCAAAGACGACGCCGGCGAGTGCTGCCAGGATATTTCTTGCGACGGGTTTCATGCGCCGGATACCTCCCTTTCGATTGGAACTGCGGTCGTTGACGTATCGAACTTCCTTTTTCTACGCAGGATTAAATAGATTCAGACGATGTGGATGCCTTTACAGTTCATCGTCTTGTCACTGCTACTCCAATGTCATCGCCATCAAGACCGTCCGACTAATGCTCGGAAATCCTGGGCGCGCGCGATCTAAACCGATACACAGTATATTGGTACAAAGCGTGAGACTGAAGATAGATAACGGAACAAACGATATGAAACGAAAATTATCGAAAGGTTGAATATTTCGTAGTTTCCGTCTGAAGTCGGGACACATTTGATAAATAGGCGGGTGGAAATGAGTTAGGGCTCGTGAGAGACTGGTTTTGCAATGAATCAGACTCTTGATCCAACCCGTCTTTCGGAGTATATCACCAGTGTGTTGCCGTGGGCGCACGGCCACCAGGTGAAAGCGATCACGACATTTGTCAGGGACCGGGAAAGGCATTATATGTAGCGAGAGACAAGAAGAAAAAAAGCCAGCCATTGTGATAACGAAGAAACGTTCCGCGAGCAATCGCACTGCAAAAACGCCCATACTGTTCGATTAAACAAATTGACATTAAAAGCAGGAAGGTGGAAGACGATCCAAACCGACACAAATGATTTCCGATCTTACTTTCTTTACAAATGAACCCGGTAGAAATTTGCGTGACCGTTTTCACGCGATGCTTACCGATCACACGCGATTCTTCGATTGTCTGGTTGGCTACTTTTACCTCAGCGGGTTTCATCAACTCTGTCCTTCCCTCGAAAAGACCGAAAAGATTCGCATTCTGATTGGGCTGAAAACCAACCAAGCTGTTTATGATTTGATTCAGGAGGCGAACGGTCAGCGCCGACTCAAGTTTGTTTCCCATACAGAATCGAAGGATCGGTTGCCCCAAGATATCCTCGATGAACTCGACAGGTCGGATGACAGCGCGCAGGTGGAAGACGGCATCTCCAGATTCATTGAATGGGTGAAGTCAGGCAAGCTCCAAATCAAGGTTTATCCCTCTGAAAAGATTCACGCCAAACTCTACATCCTGACTTTTGTTGACGGATTTTTTGAGCGAGGTCATGTCATCACTGGCTCAAGCAATCTTTCGCAATCAGGTTTGCAAGACAACTTGGAATTCAACGTCGAGTTAAAGAATCGGGCTGATTACGAGTTTTCACTACAGAAATTCAACGAGCTTTGGGCCGACGCGGTCGAGGTTTCGCCGCTTTACGTCGAGACCATTCAGTCGAAGTCGCCATTCGCGCAATTCCCGCCATATCAACTTTACCTGAAGTTTCTTTACGAATATTTCAAAGCCGAGTTGAATCAGCCTGACGAACTGGAAGACGCCTGGCTGCCGGGAGGCTTCAAAAAACTCAGGTATCAGGAAGACGCCGTTTTGAGCGCCAGCAAGATTTTGGAGGAATATGGCGGCGTTTTTCTTTCCGATGTTGTCGGTTTGGGCAAAACATATATGTCAGCGTTGCTGGCGCAGCAGTTAGAAGGGCGCACTCTGGTCATTGCTCCGCCAACGCTGATTGATCGTAATAATCCCGGCTCATGGCCAAACGTCTTTGGCGATTTCCGCATTCCCCAGGCCGAGTTCGAATCTATAGGCAAACTGGACGATTTGCTCCGGTGCGATATCACGAAATTCACCAATGTCTTCATTGACGAAGCGCACCGCTTCCGCACCGAAACGACCGGGACGTATGAGAAGCTGGCGCAGATTTGCCGAGGCAAACGTGTCATCCTTGTCACGGCCACTCCGCTTAACAATTCGCCGCGCGACATTCTGAGCCAGATCAAGCTCTTCCAGAACGGCAAAAACAGCACGATCCCTAACCTGCGCAACCTCGAAGCCTTTTTCAATCGCTTGGAGAAGCGGCTCAAAGGATTAGATCGCCAGCGCGACCGCGAAGAATATTTCCGCGTCGTTCAGGCGAGCGCCCGCGAGATCAGGGAGAGAGCCTTGAAATACCTGATGATCCGCCGCACGCGCAGCGAGATCGCCAATTACTATGCGGAGGATTTGGCTGCGCAAGATTTGAAGTTCCCGGAAGTCGCCGACCCGACTCCCTGCTTTTACGAGTTCAGCCCTCAGGAAGACCGCGTCTTCACCGAGACTATCGAACTGTTGGTGAGGAAATTCTCTTATGCGCGCTATCGCCCGCTGACCTACTACACCTGCGAACTAAGCGAGAACGAATTGACCGGGCAGCGAAACTTGGCGCGGTTTATGAAGGTGTTGCTGGTCAAACGCCTTGAAAGCAGTTTTCACGCCTTCCGGTTGACGCTTGACCGATTCATTCATTCCTACGAACGATTTATTGCCGCATATCACAACGGCGACGTTTACATCAGCAAACGCTACACGACGCGCCTGTTCGACCTTCTGGAAAACGGCGAACACGAGACCGTTGAGCGACTGCTCGAAAGCGATCTGGCGCAGCGGTACGACGCCGCGGAATTCAGCGAAGACTTTATCAGGGACCTGGAAAGCGATTTGAAAACTTTGCGTAAGATTCGGCGGGCGTGGGAGGATATCAAGCGTGATCCGAAGTGGGAGGAGTTGCGCTCCCTGCTGACTGGCGAAGGCCCATGCGCGCAGGGCAAGATGATCCTGTTCACCGAATCGAAAGAGACCGCCGAGTATCTGGCCTTGAAGATGGGCGATGAATTGAACGAGGCCGCGCTGATATACACCGGCGGCTCGGATAAGGCCGCGCGTGACCTGGTCATTCAGAACTTCGATGCGCGCCACCATAACCCAAGCGACGAACATCGCGTTCTGATCACGACCGAAGTCCTTGCCGAAGGCGTCAGCCTGCATCGTTCCAGCACGGTCATCAACTATGACATTCCCTGGAATCCGACACGCTTGATTCAGCGCGTCGGGCGTGTCAATCGCGTGGACACGTCATTCGACGTGATCCGCACGTTCAATTTCTTCCCCACCGAACAGAGCAATGACCTGCTCAAGTTGAAAGAGGCCGCCGAAGCCAAGATTCAAGCCTTCATCGAAATGCTCGGAGCCGATTCGCGCCTGCTGACCGAAGGCGAAGAGATCAAATCGCACGATCTGTTCCAACGGATCAATTCCAAGCAGACGATCACCGGCGAAGATGAAGAGGAAGTGAGCGAACTGGAATACCTGAAGGTCATTCGCGAAGTTCGCGACCGGGAGCCTGACCTGTTTGAGAAAATCAAACGTTTGCCGCGAAAGGCTCGCGCCGCGCGGGCGGCGTACGAGCATTCAGGCAACGCCTTGCTCACTTATTTCCGCAAAGGCAGGCTCGAAAAGTTTTTCGTCTCGAACGGGGCCGCCGCGCCCACTCGTGAATTGGACTTTCTGGAAGCCGTCAAACTGCTGGAATGCGGGCCGCAGACCGAGGCGTGCGTCATCGGGCGCGATTTTTATCAACTGCTCGACCGCAACAAGGAGGCCTTCATCACGGCGACGCTGGAAGAAAGCGCGATCGATGAATTACCTGCTTCCAGCCGCGACCACAGCGCCAAACTGCTGCACCGTCTGAAGTCGAAAGACATCCGCCATTTCAAAGGCTTCACCGACGATGACGAAGAGTTCATCCGGCGCGTTGTCCGGCTGCTGGAAGACGGCGCGTTGCCCCGCCCGACGACCAAAAAACTAATGACGGCCTTGCAGAACGAGATCAACCCGTTGAAAATCCTCAGCGTGTTGCGCCGCGACATTCCGGCCTCTTTCTTCCAGCCGACCCAGGCGGCGCAATCAAATCGCAACAATGCCCCGCGTGAAGTCATCCTTTCCGCTTACCTGATCGGCGAATAGTTGAATAGTCCCGTTGAATAATCATGGACAAAAAGCAGGCCATCAACCTTGTCGAGCAAACTTTCCCGCAGCCATTTGAGAAAGAGCAATTTTACCGGTTCGTCACGGAACTGCTCAATCGCCTCGACGGTTCGCCTGAACGCCAAAGCCGCTGGGCCGGGCAGTTTATCAAGAAGGCTTACCAGGATTACGTCAATCATTACGAGCGCCTCGGCACTTACACCGATCCCGAAGGCCGCAAACTCGACGTGCTGGTCATTCACCTGAAGAAGGATACGACGCTCGAACACGGGCGCACCCGGTTGCGCAACTTCGCGGCTGATTACCTTTCGACCGGACACGGCAATGACAAAGACGCCGTGCTGGCGGCTTACGTCTCGCCTGGAGAAGACGACTGGCGGTTCTCGTTCGTCAAACTCGAATACGCCCTGTTACAGGACGAGGCGGGCAAGGTCAAAGAGCGGAAGGAATTGACGCCCGCGCGCCGTTACTCGTTTCTGGTCGGCTCGAACGAACGCAGCCACACCGCGCAAAAACAATTCCTGCCGCTACTCGTAAATGATCAGAGCGACCCTCTGCTGAAAGAGATCGAGGAAGCCTTCGATATCGAGAAGGTTACTAAAGAATTCTTCGGACGATACAGGGAGCTTTTCGAGAAGACCAAAGCCGCTCTCGAAAACCTCATCAAGCATGACGCCAAGGTGCGTGCGGAGTTCAAAGACAAAGCCATTAATACCGACGATTTCGCCAAGAAACTGTTGGGGCAGATAGTCTTCCTATACTTCCTGCAAAAGAAGGGCTGGTTCGGCGTCGAACGCGACGCCGCGTGGGGCACTGGCGATAAAAACTATCTGCGCTACCTGTTCGACAATCGCGAGCATCTCGGCAAGCAAGGGGGCAAGGCGAAAAAACAGGCGGTCAATTTCTTCAACGACATCCTTGAACACCTGTTTTACGAAGCCCTGGCTACCGAGCGCACCAACCATTATTACGGGCGCTTCGATTGCCGCATCCCATTCCTTAACGGCGGCCTGTTCGAGCCGCTGCAAGGCTATGGATGGGAGAGCGTTGACATCCTGCTGCCCGATGAACTCTTCTCCAATGACGAGCCGACAAAGGACGGTGACACTGGCACGGGCATCCTGGATATCTTCGACCGTTACAACTTCACGGTCAACGAGGCTGAGCCGCTCGAAACCGAGGTCGCGGTTGATCCGGAAATGCTCGGTAAGGTGTTTGAAAACCTGCTGCCCGAAAACCTGCGGTACAAAAGCGGGACGTATTACACGCCGCGCGTCATCGTCAATTACCTTTGCCAGCAGAGCCTCATCAATTACCTCGCCTCGCGTCTTGAAGGCAAAGTCAGCCGCGATGACATCGAAACCTTCATTACACGCGGCGAAGTACTGCGCGAATTCGAGGCGAATCAACGCAAAAACGAAGAGAACCGCTTGCCTGAAGCGGTGCGCAAATACTCCAAAGCGATTGACCGCCCCCTATCCGAGATCACCGTCTGCGACCCAGCCATCGGTTCGGGGGCGTTTCCGGTCGGGATGATGCAGGAGATCGTCAAGGCGCGGTTGACGCTGACCTTTGTCGAAGGAATGCCTGCCTATACGGCTTACGATCTGAAACGCCACGCGATAGAAAATTCTCTTTACGGCGTGGACGTTGATCCGGGCGCAATTGAAATTGCTCGCTTGCGCTTGTGGCTCTCGCTGGTCGTGGACGAAGATGATTTCAAACGGATTCAACCGCTCCCGAACCTCGATTACAAAATCATGCAGGGCAACTCGCTGCTCGAAGAGTTCGAGGGCGTGCGGTTGTTTGACGACAGCCTGCTCGACGGATCGGGCGAGACGGAAGCGCAAATCACGGCGCTCCAGGAAGAGATCATACGCAAACAACAGCAGATGCTCCAACTGCATGCGCGCGGAAATCGCGCCGATCAATTGAAGAAGCAGTTCAGCAAGGAGATCGAACAGCTTCAGCGGCAAGTGAAAGCATTGCGGAAACCGCGCAACGAAGATGCAGCCGGGCATCTCTTCGACGACCCGCGGCGCGAATCACGCGAGAAGCTACGGCAGCTTAAGGAATTGCACCAGGCTTTCTTCGAGACCACATCGCGCGATAACAAAGGACAACTGCGCGCGAGGCTGGAAAATCTGGAATGGGAGTTTATGGAGGCGACGCTGCGAGAGCAGCGAAAGACCTCTGCATTAGCCGACCTGCAGCAATTCCGTCGCTCCAACCGTAAGCCGTTCTTCCTCTGGAAGCTCCATTTTGTCGAGGTTTTTCAAGACAAGGGTGGGTTCGATGTCGTCATCGGCAATCCGCCCTACATTCGCATTCAAGAGATTCAGAAGTCCGCGCCTGAAACAGTTGATTATTACAAGCGGCGGTATGCGGCGGCTGGCAAGGGCAATTACGACCTCTACGTCATTTTCGTCGAACGCGGATTGAGCCTGCTCGGCAATAACGGCTTTCTCAGTTACATACTGCCGCACAAATTCTTCAACGCGCAGTACGGCGCGCCGCTCCGCAAGCTGATCGCTGACGGCCGTCACCTACAACACGTCGTGCATTTCGGCGATCAGCAAATTTTCGCTGCTGCAACGACCTATACCTGCCTGTTGTTTCTGAGTAAACAGCCTGCCACGCAGTGCCGGTTTGTGAGAGTAAAAGATTTTGATGTATGGAGCAGAACGAGGACGGGGCAGGAAGGCGAGATTGCAAGCGAGCGTATCAATAGCGATGAGTGGAATTTCGCAGTCGGCAATGACGCGGCGCTGTTCGAGAAGTTGAGTCGAATGACTACGAGATTGGATGATATTGCGGAGAGAATGGCTCAGGGCATCCGAACCAGCGCCAATGAGATTTATGTGCTGGATGTTGTGAAGAGGAAGGGAGAATTGATCACCGCTTACTCTCAGGCGCTGGAACGTGAAGTGGTACTAGAACGTGAGGCTGTATCGCTTTTCTTGCAAGGGCGCGAGATCAAACCATTTCAGATTCTGCCTTCGGGCAAGATTGTCATTATCCCGTACCGTACTGATGAGGACGCAACGGTGCTCATCAAAGAACAGGAATTGAAAAGAAGCCTCCCAAATACATTTGCCTATCTTTCTGAGAACAAATCTCACTTGCAAAGGCGAGAGAACGGAAAGATGAAAGGCTCTAACTGGTATGGGTTCGTGTATCCGAAGAATATTGAGGTGATGAAGCACAGCAAAATTCTTGTCCCTGACATTGCGGATCGAGCTTCGTTTGCGCTTGACGAAGGAGGGCGATATGCCTTTACCAGTGGGTACGGCATTACACTGAAAAACGCTGTTGCAGAGTCGGCAAAATACATTCTCGGTTTGCTCAATAGCAAACTGCTCGACTTTTACTGGCAGAAAATCAGCACGCCGTTGCGCGGAGGCTTCTTTCGCTACTTCACACAATTCATCAAGCAGTTGCCTATCCGCACGATCAACTTCTCCGACTCTACCGAAGTGAAGCGCCATCAGCTAGTGGTGACGCTGGTTGACTACCTCCTTTTTCTGAAGGCCAATATCTCCGCAGACGAATCACGCGACCATCTGATGGTCAGTTACTTCGAGCAATTGATTGACGCATTGGTCTACGAATTATACTTGCCGGACGAAATTCACACGGCAGGCAAGCAGTTCTTCGCGCCGCTGATTGCCGAGCGACTGCCCGCGCCGGATGAGATCAAAGGCGACAAGCTGACGGCGCTCAGGCAAATCTTCGAGCGGCTTTACGACCGGAATCACACAATCCGCCAAAACATCTTCTTTCTGGACACAATAGAGAGCGTGCGCATCATCGAAGGCAGGGCCTGACCTCAAACGGCGGCCTGGCAGAGGGCGGGGAGTTGTAATTGAAGGCGCAGTGTGATCTGCGTAGAATGAGACTCGCAGGTGGATATTATGACGCATACGCTAACGATCGAATATCAGGATGATCTTTTGTTCCGGCTTGGAGTCAGCCCCGAGCAATTTTCTGCAGAAGCACGCCTTCTGCTGGCGGCGAAGTTGTACGAATTGGGACGCCTCTCTTCTGGTGAAGCAGCACGGCTGGCGGGTAAGAATCGCGTGGAGTTTCTGTTCGCCCTGACGCAGATTGGCGCGCCGATGAGCAATCTGCGGGCGGAAGACGCGGATGCCGAACTCGGATTCGCTTTGAATGAGTGAAAGAATCGCTATCAATACCAGCCCACTGATTGCGTTTGGGAAGATGCAGGCGCTCGATATCATCGCGCAATTGCCTTACGAATTTATCAGCCCGGCGCAAGTTGAGGCGGAAATTATGAATGGTGCGTCGCTGGGCTATCCGGTCGCCTTGCCCGGCTGGGTAAATGTTCTGTCGCTGCAGTCTCCGCTAACCCCCGTCGCGTCGTTAGCTCTGGATGACGGGGAGGCTGCGGTTATCCAATTGGCGCTGGAGCAGCGACTCACTCGAGTTTGCATTGACGAATTGAAAGGGCGCCGCGCCGCGTTGAGCGTCGGCCTGCAGGTTGTCGGTTCACTCGGTCTGTTGGGAAGAGCAAAAACCAAAGGGCTGATTTCGGCCGCGCGCCCATTTATCGAGCAGGCCCAGCAAGGCGGCATTTACTACGACGCAAACCTCATCTCTACGTTTTTGCAGTCTCTTGGCGAGTAAACTTCGCGCCAGTTCGCGGCCCTCGCGCCACAATCAACAACGGCCCCCCAGTCAACGCATGCGGATCACAAAGATTGAGATCAAAAACTTTCGCGCTTTCAAAGGCCTCCCCTTGAAGATCAATCTGAACAAGACGGGGAAGAACCTGCTGGTTTATGGTGAAAATGGCAGCGGCAAATCCTCGCTCTTCTTCGCGATCAAAGACTTCATGGAATGCGCAGTGAGGAAGAACGACATCACCCAATTTCCGTTTCGCAATATCTTCTGCGGCACGGATGGCGGCTACATCAAGATTCACTTTACCGATCCGAATGCGACGCGAAAAAACTCAACCCGGCCTTACGAATGGTCAGCAGCGAAAAACGAAACCAGTGAGCAGTTGATCCTGGAGGTTAACAAGACCAAAGGCTTCATTGATTACAAGGCGTTGCTGGCGACATATTTCCTGCAACAGGACACGCCAACCGTCAACATTTTCGACCTGCTGCTCGAAAGCATCCTTTATCACGCCGAAAACGACCTCAATCGCCGCCCGTTTGGCGAGGAGTGGCAGGATATCGAAAAGGCGCTGGCCAACCTCAACAAACGCTCGCCGAAACAGAAAGAAGCGCTGATTGACAAGATCAAAACATTTAACAAGGGTCTGCGCGTCAAGCTGGAAGAGTTGCAGGGCAAGGCGCAAGAGATTTTGAACTGGTTCGGCTATCAGCTAGAGATCGAGTTGCATTTCGGCGGCGTCGAACTCGATTCCCAGAAGTGGGTAATAGAAAAACGGATCGCCGGATTGAAGGTCAAGTTTTTCAACCAACCGCGCGAAGACCATCACCGCTTTCTCAACGAAGCCAGGCTATCGGCGATAGCGATTTCGGTCTTCTTTGCGGCCCTGCTGCTGCAACCAGCCAGCCGCTTGCGCATACTCGCGCTCGACGACGTGCTGATCGGGCTGGATATGTCGAACCGGCTGCCCGTGTTGGACATTCTCGAAAACCATTTCGCTGAGTATCAGATTTTCTTTTTCACCTACGATAAGCCCTGGTATGACATCGTCCGTCAGCGCGTAGGCGAGCAGGATTGGCGGCACGTCGAGTTCTATTCAGCCAGGACCGACGAACACGATCTGCCCATTTACGCCGATGACAAAAAGTATCTCGACAAGGCCAAGGAGCATCTTGGCGAGAACGATTACAAAGCCGCCGTGATCTACCTGCGAACCCACTTCGAGCAAGTCATCAAAGATTTTTGCAACAAGAAGGCGCTGAAGGTAAAGTATAAACATAACGCGAAAGAGATCCAGGGCAAAGATTTCTGGGAAGCGGTGAAAGGGTACGAAGTAAAGAACCGGCCGTTCCTCGATTCTGCGCTGGTCACTCGCGTCGAGTTATTCCGATCCATCGTTCTCAATCCGATTAGCCACGCCTCGATCACAAACACATTCAGAAAAGAGATTGAGGATTCAATCAAGGCCATCGAGGAGTTAGAAAACGAGTTGAAGAAGCCCTGATAGGAGCGTGTGCCGGCCTAAATCAGACCACAGAGAATTGGTACAGAGCGCGAGACAGCAAGAGAGATAACGCAACATTCGAAATGTAACGAAAATTATCGAAAAGTTGAATATTGTTGAATATTTCCGTATGTTCCGTCTTTTTTCGTTTGTTCCGTTATCTCCTTTCTATCTACAGTCGAGCAAGCGGATCGCACTTATTCTTCGCGCAGCGCCGTCAGCGGATCGACCCGGGCGGCGCGCAGCGCCGGGATGTAACACGCCGCCAGCGCTACCGCTCCGAGCAGCAACGGCAACGACGCAAAAACCAGCGGATCGGTCGGCGTTACACCAAAAAGCAGACTCGACATCCACCTCGTTACCGCATACGCCGCCGCAAGTCCCACGCCCAGACCTGTCGCTGCAAGCCGCGCTCCCTGCCATACCACCAGCCGCAGCACGTCGCCCGCCCCCGCGCCCAGCGCCAGCCTTATCCCGATCTCGTGCGTCCTTTGCGCCACCGAATACGAGATAACGCCGTAAATCCCAACCGCCGCCAGCAGCAACGCTGCACCGGCGAATACTGCGAGCAGCACCATCGCAAACCGCTCGTTCGAAATCGAGTCGGCGACTATCGCATCCATCGTCCGTATGCTGGAAACGGGCTGCTCGCGGTCGATCCCCGCAACCTCGGCGCGCACCATTGCGGCCAGCGCCGTGGGCTCCCCCGTAGTCTTTATCGTCAGCGTCATGTTGCCGAATGGCTGCTGCGTGTGCGGCTCGTAGGTCTGAAGCGGCGCGGTCGTGCTCAGACCGTACTGTTTGACGTCCGCCACTATGCCGACTATCTCGCGAAACGTCCTGGGCCCCTGCGAGACGTGTATGCGCTTGCCGATCGGATCTTCATCGGCGAAGTAACGCTTCGCCATCGACTCGTTGATGACCACAACGCGCGGCGAATCCGCCGCATCCCGATCATCCAACAGGCGCCCGCGCAACAGGCGAATTCCCATGGCTTTGAAATAATCGGGGCTGACGGCGTAGTAGTTGGTGCTCGGTTCTTCTCCTGGTTTGAACGGTTCCCTGCCCTCTATCTCGAAGCCCAGGACATAATCGCCCGCTATCGGCAGCGACTGCGTTGCACCGGCGGCGACGACGCCCGGCAGCGCCGCAACGCGCTCGGTCAGTTGCCTGAAGAATGCCGCGCGCTGATGCGGTTCCGGATACTTTGCGCCCGGCAATCCGAAATTGAGGACGAGAACATTTTCCGCATTGAAGCCCGGATCCACGTGCTGCAACATCAGGAAACTCCTGATCAGCAATCCGGCGCCGACAAGCAAGACGAGCGCAAGCGCCATTTCGGCTACAACCAGCGTGTTGCGCAGGCCCCGGCGGCGACCGCCCTCGCTCGTCCCGCGCCCGCTTTCCTTGAGCATCTCGTGAACGTCGGCGCGCGAGGCATAAACCGCCGGCGCCAGTCCGAATACGAAACCGGTGAGGACGGTAACACCGAGTGTGAATCCGAGCGCTGCGGCATCGAGTGTAATGTTCTGCACATCGAGCAGGCCATTGGGCGCAAGCGCGAGCAGCGCCTTCAATCCGCCGAAGGCAAGCGCGAGCCCCGCAGCACCGCCGAGCAGCGACAACAACACGCTCTCGGTCAGCAACTGACCGAATATCCGACGACGCCCGGCGCCGAGCGCGGTGCGAACCGCAATTTCCTTCTGCCTTCCGGCCGTGCGCACAAGCAGCAGGTTGGCGACGTTTGCGCACGCGATCAAAAGCACCAGTGCAACCGCACCGAGCAGCATCAGCAGCGCCGGTTTGATAGAAGAAACAAGATACTCCTGAACCGGAATTACAAGCGTGCTCCATCCCGCGTTTGAATTCGGATACTGCTCGGCCAGACGCGCAGCGATCGTCGCCATCTCACTGCGCGCCTGCTCGACGCTGACGCCGGGTTTGAGTTTGCCTATGGCCGATATGTAGTGTGCGCCGTGCGCCTGCGCCTCGCGCGCAGTAAAGGCCATCGGCGCCCAGAGTTCCACGGCGCGATCGGGAAACAGAAACGTCGGCGGCATGATACCCACTACGGTGTGGGGCTGACCGTTGAGGGTCAATATCTCGCCGACTGTCTGCGGATTGCCGCCGAAGCGGCGCTGCCAGAATCCGTGGCTGAGAACGACGACGTTGCCGCGGTCCTCGGCGTCTTCTTCGGGAAGAAAACTGCGCCCGAGAGATGTGCGCGCGCCGAGCATCTCGAAGGCGTCCTTCGTCACCCGCGCAGCGCGCAAACGTTCGGGTTCGCCCGCGTTTGTGAGGATGTAGGCCTGACCGCGATAGGCCGCCATCTGCTCGAATACCGTGTTCTGCTTCTGCCAGTCCAGGAAGTTTCCGGGCGAAACCGAAAATTCGGGAAACTTCGGCAGCATCGTCTCGCGGATCATCATGAGCCGGTCAGCATCGGCATAGGGCAACGGACGCAGCAGCACTCCGTTGACTACGCTGAAAATCGCGGTGTTCGCCCCGATGCCGAGCGCAAGCGTCAATACTGCGACAATCGTGAATCCGGGATTCCTGACCAGCATGCGCCGGCCGTAATCAAGATCCTGCAGCAGGTTGTTGAAGAAAGTATTCATCTCCGGCCCCTCCGGGAACAGATACGGCGGGAGGGCGCTGCAAGTTCAGGGCAAAAACAACGGAACAAACGAAAACAGACGAAACATACGGAAAAAACCATTCTCATTCTTTCCGTATGTTTCGTCTGTTTTCGTTTGTTCCGTTGTTTCTCTTCTTCTTTTCAGGAGCGTTCGTAAAGATAAACCGACTCTACGAGCTTCGCTTCACGCCCGTCGTGAACGGCGAAGCGTCCGCCCTTCCACAATATTGCGCCGCCGTATTCGCCGCGTTTGTTTACCGCATAGAAATTTATATTGAACTTGCGCAGTTCTTCCTTGTTGTGGTTGTAGCGCGCCGAGATTCGCTTGATTGCATCCAGCGCCGCATCGGAGGGCGACATTCCGCGCCGCATGTTTTCTACTACGGTATGCGCGCCGTTGATATAGATGCATTCTTCGCCGCGTCCGGTAGATCCGGCGGCGCCGACTTCGTTGTCGACATACAGCCCGCAGCCTATGAGCGGGCTGTCGCCCACGCGGCCCGGAATCTTCCACGCAAGACCGGAAGTCGTCGTGACGCCCGAAACGTCGCCTTCGGCGTTTACCGCAAGGCAATTTATGGTTCCCGTAGGCCGCTCGCGTATGATTTCCATCGCCCATTCATTGAAGGCGATCTCTTCGCGGGTCTGGCCATTCAGCGAAACGGAGCTGCGCGGATTCGGACGCGGGTGTTTGGGACTCGTTCCCCAGGCGTCGTTTTCGCTCATATCTTCGCGCCATTTCAGCCAGATGCGGCGCGATTCTTCGGTGAGCAGGTCCTCTTTTTTGAAACCGTGCTTGAGCGCAAAGCGCAGCGCGCCCTCGCCTACAAGCAGTATGTGGTCGGTGCGTTCGAGCACAAGTTTTGCGACCTTAGACGGGTTCTTGATGTACTTCAGGCTCGCAACGGCGCCCGCGCGACGCGATGGGCCGTGCATGACGGAGGAATCGAGTTCGACCTCGCCGTCTTCGTTCGGCAGTCCGCCGTAGCCTACGGAATTGTCGCGCGGATCATCCTCCACTATGTTGACGCCGGAGACGGCGGCGTCGAGCGTATCGCCGCCCGCTTTGAGAATTTCCATCGCGCGCGTTACACACAGCTTGCCGCCCTCGAACACCGAACCGTCCGGACTGCGGTTCAGGTTGGCGCTGGAAATTACTACGGGACGATTGCCCTGCGCCGCGCGGGCGCCTGTGCGCAGCACAAACGGCGCGCCGGCGCCGACTATTGCGGTGTTTCTGAGAAAGTCCCGGCGTTTGAGATGATCCCTGTTCTTTTTGCTCACGAGTGCCTCCCGAGGGTGTGATGATCGGACTGATCGCAGACGCTGCATTGTCGCCGCGAACCGCAGCGGCGTCAATCGCGGGAAAGATAACGGAACAAACGGACAAACGGAACATCCTGCTTTCCGTTTATTGTGATATCTCCTATACTGCCGCCCATCCCACCGGGATTTTGCCGCACATCGGAGTCGTCAATGACGGACGAGGAGAAATCGAAAGAGCAACTGCTCGCCGAAATCCGGGCGCTGCGCTCACAACTCGCGAAACTGGAGCGGGCCGAGGAGGCGCGTCAGGACATCGAAGAGCGTTTCGTCGCTTTTATGGACGCTGCGCCCTCGATCGCCTGGATCAAGGACGAAGCCGGCGTCTACATTTACGGAAACCAGGCGTGGCGGCGCCTGTTCAACACCGCCGATCCGGCCTCGCATCCGGTCACGGATCTGGACATAGTGCCCGAAGAGATGGCGCACGAGTTTCGCGAAAACGACCGTGCCGTGCTTGCGGAAAATCATCTGTTTGAAGTCGTAGAGCCGATTCCGGGCCCGGACGGCGGCGTGCGGGTTTGGCAGGTCATCAAGTTTCCGCTGCGCGACCGCAGCGGGCGGCGGCTCGTGGGCGGTATGGCGTTCGAACTCACCGAGCGTATAAACGCCGAACAGGAGCGCATGCAACTGCTCGAAGCGCTCGGCGAACGCGTCAAGGAACTCACCGCCCTGCACCGCACGACGCAACTGCTGCAGGACGAACGCCTCACAACCTCCGAAAAGCTCACCGCGCTCGTGGATCTGCTGCCCCCCGCATTCCAGATTCCCGAACTTACCGCCGCGCGATTGCGCTACGGCGCGCTGACGGCCCAAACCCCCAACTATACGGAAAGAGGTGAAATACTGCGCGGGTATTTCACTACACGCGACGGCGTAGCGGGTTCGATCGAGGTAGTTTATCTCAGCGAGCGCTTTCCCTCGCTCGGCGATGCGTTCCTCGAAGAGGAGCGATCGCTTGTCGAATCGATTACGGAAATGCTGCGCTCGGATCTGGATCGCAAGCTTGCGGAAGAAGCGCTGCGAACCAGCGAAGAACGGTTGCAGATGGCGCTTTCGGCCTCGGGTATGGGCACGTGGGAATGGGAAATCCGGGCCGATCACACCCGATGGTCCGATCAGGTCGCGATCATCCTCGGCATCGACACCGATTTGCGGGAGGGGCCGATTCAGGTATTCCTTGACGCGGTTCATCCGGAGGATCTGCTCCCGGTTCAGCGCGCATTTGAAACCGCTCTCAGAAATCCGGAACTCTCGGACCGGTACGAGGTGGAGTTCAGGCTTCGCCCTGCGGGCGTTGAAACCCGCTGGGCGCACATCAAGGGCAAGATCTTCCGCGACGAAACGGGCAGGCCGGTGCGCCTGCTCGGGACTATGGTCGACATCACGTCGCGCCACCAGCTTGAACAGCAGCTTCTGCACGTGCAGAAAATGGAGGCCGTAGGCCGCCTCGCCGGCGGCATCGCACACGACTTCAACAACCTCCTGACCGTCATCAACGGCTACGGGGATCTGCTGCGGCAATCCGTAGAACCCAACGGGATGGTAGCCGGAATGATCGAGGAGATATGCAAGGCCGGGGAACGTTCGGCGAAACTGACGCGGCAGTTGCTCGCCTACAGCCGCAGGTCGGTGCTTGCGCCCGTGGTGCTGGATCTGAATCTCCTGATTCTGGAACTGGAGAAGATGCTGAGAAGGTTGATCAGCGAGGATATCGATCTCACGGTCAAGCTCGATGCGGCGCTCGATCGCGTGAAGGCCGATCCGGGGCAACTCGAACAGGTGATCGTAAATCTGGTAGTAAACGCGCGCGACGCGATGTCTTCGGGCGGCGCCCTCACGATCGAGACCGAGATGGTGGAACTCGACGCGCTCTCGGCGCGCGAACGCGGAGAATTTGCGCCCGGCCGCTACGTCGTTATGACGGTCGCCGACACCGGCTGCGGAATGGATGAAGACACGCTTGCGCGCATATTCGAGCCGTTTTTCACTACGAAACCCAAAGGTTCGGGCACGGGACTCGGACTCTCGATGGTGTTCGGCATAGTCAAACAAAGCGAGGGACAAATCGAAGTCGAGAGCCGGGTGAATCGCGGAACGCGCTTTCGCGTATATCTGCCGAGCGCGAACGAAAACCTTCCGGTTGCATCGGGCCAGGCGGCTTCCGACGGCGTTCCGCGCGGCAGCGAAACCATACTGCTGGCCGAAGACGAACCGAGCGTGCGCCAACTTGCCGGCGCCACGCTCAATGAATACGGCTACACCGTGCTGGAAGCCCCCGACGGAGGCGCGGCATTGAGCGCCGCAGCCGCGCACGCAGGGCCGGTTCATTTGCTCGTTACGGATCTGATCATGCCGCAGATGAGCGGAGGCGAACTTGTGCGCCGGTTGCGCGAGCGGCATCCGGCAATCAAGGTTCTTTTTGTTTCCGGCTACAGCGACGAAGAAATCTCGCGCAGCACGGGCGAAGTACTGCGCGAAGCCGGATTCCTGCAAAAACCATTCACGCCCGCTACGCTTGCGCGCAAGGTGCGCGAAATCCTCGACGACGAAAAAAAGAACCCTGAATACACGCAATAGCACGCAATACACGAAACGCGCAATCTGCCGATATTCCACGGAATTTTGAAGGAGAGCAACAATGCCCACGATTCGACGACTTGGCCCGATCCTGCTGCTGCTTGCGCTCGCATCCGCGCTTCAGGCGCAGACCGCAGCGCGCCGCCCGCTCACGCTCGATGATCTGCCGCGCTTTCGCGAAGTGCGCGATCCGCAATGTTCGCCCGACGGCAAATGGGTCGCCTACGTAGTCTCGACAACAGACGTCAAGGAAGACAAAAGCGTCACTCACATCTGGATAACGGGCGTCGACGGCACCGGCGAACGGCAGTTGACTACGGGACAGGAAGGCGAATCCTCGCCGCGCTGGAGCCCCGACGGACGCTACCTTGCGTTCACCTCATCGCGCCCGGGCAAGGCCAAGGGCAATCAGGTATGGCTGCTCGACCGCAACGGCGGCGAGGCGCTGCAGTTGACCGAAGTAAAGGGCAGGCTTCAGGGTTATGAATGGTCGCCCGACTCGCGGCGCCTCGCGCTCGTAGTCGGCGATCCCGATCCCGAAGCCGAAGCCGCCGCTGCTGCGGCCGAAAGCGGGGGCAAACCGAAACCGCCGCAGCCCATAGTAATCGACCGCTACAAGTACAAGCAGGACGGGCAGGGTTATCTGCGTTCGAACCGCCACAGCTACGTTTATCTTTTCGACATCGAAACCGGAAAGCTCGACCGGCTGACCAAAGGCAATCGCGACGAAGCCGCGCCCTCGTGGTCGCCCGACGGCAAATGGATCGCATTCCTGAGCGATCGGGGGCCGGACCCGGACCGCGATCCGTCAAACCAGATCTTCATCGCCGAAGCCAAACCCGAGGCCGTGGAAAAAGCCATCACCCCGCGATCGAGCCGCATCGGACGCTCGCGCCCCGAATGGAGCCCGGACGGCAAGTGGATCGCCTATCTCGAAGGCGAAGACAAGAAGTGGGGCGCTTACAGCATGAACCATCTCGCCGTCGTGCCTTCGGACGGCTCGGGCGCGCCGAGACTCGTCGCAGCAACCGAGGCGCTCGATCGCGGCGTCGGATCACCGCAATTTACAGCCGACGGCCGTGCGATGCGCTTTCTGGTTACCGACGACCGTTCTGTATACCCGGCGCGCGTGTCGTTCAGCAACGGCGAAACCGGCGCGCGCGTGGAGAAGCTGCTTGAGCCCCCCGTAGTCGTATCGAGTTGGGATGCAAGCGGCGACTGTTCGTGCGTGCTTTCGGGCGGCGACGAAAAATACACCGAAGTTTATTCGTTCAAAAACGGCGAACTGCGGCAGTTGTCGCGCCGGAATGACGCGCTTATGTCGGAGCTTCAGATTGCGCCGACCGAACGTGTGAGTTTCAGGAGCAAGGACGGAACCGAGGTTCACGGTTTGCTCACCAAACCCCTGGGCTACGTCGCCGGAACCAGGGCGCCGCTGCTCCTGAGAATACACGGCGGCCCGAATGCGCAGGACCAGCATACATTCAGCCTCGAACGCCAGTATTTCGCGGCCAACGGTTACGCAGTGCTGGCGGTGAATTACCGCGGCAGCGCGGGCCGGGGGCAGAAGTTTTCGCGCGCAATAGCAGCCCACTGGGGGCATTACGAGGTTGAAGACCTGCACGCCGGGGTCGATCACGTAATCAAAATGGGCGTAGCGGATCCGGACCGGCTCGGAGTCGGCGGCTGGAGCTACGGCGGGATACTGACCGATTACCTCATTGCGAGCGACGCGCGATTCAAGGCGGCGACATCGGGTGCGGGCACCGCGTTTACCGTGTCGTTTTACGGCTCGGATCAGTACATACTTCAGTACGACAACGAAATCGGTCCGCCGTGGAATCCGAAATCGTGGGAGATTTACCAGAAGCTGGCCTATCCCTTCCTGAAAGCCGACAGGATAAAGACGCCCACGCTGTTTCTATGCGGTGAAAAGGATTTCAATGTGCCGATTGCGGGCAGCGAGCAGATGTATCAGGCATTGCGCAGCCTCGGCATAGACACTCAACTCATTATTTACCCGAACCAGAACCACGGCATCACGCGGCCGAGTTACGTGCGGGACAGATACGAAAGATATCTGGCCTGGTACGACAAGTATCTGAAACAAACGACAAGAGAGATAACGGAACAAACGAAATAAAACGAAAATTAACGGAAAATCGAATGTTTCCGTAGCTTTCGTTTTATTTATTTATTCCCTGTACTGCCGGGTCTCACTTACGGCTTGCGGTCGGGCGCAGGTGAGGTCAACCGTCGCAGGGCTTCCTCGACAAGCTTGATTTTCTGCTCGGTTTCCTCGTTGTTTTCCCGAAATCCGCCAATGATGCGGCGGAGTTCCGATTCGCGCTGCTGGAGGCGCTCTTTCTCTCCTTCGATCATGCGCAGGCGTGTTTCATAATCGCGGCGAATCTGCTGCATGGTTTCATCGCGGTTGAGCGTGCCGAAGCGGCTGACGGCTGTAAGAAGCGCTTCGGGCGTCATCGCCGCCTTGAGCGACTGTTCGTCCATTTCAAGCTGCGCGAGGCGATCGGTGACTATCTTGAGGTCGCGCTCGTAGCTGTCTATGCGCAGGTCGCCGCGCGTAAGCCGCAGCATATCGATCTGCGCCTGTTGACGGACGTTGAGCGCGCGCATCTCGAGCACGAGTTGCCGCACCTCGCCTGCAAGCGCGTCTATCGAGCGTATGAGTTCTACTGAAAGCACGGGCGCAGGCTCTTCGGGCTCCGCCGGCTTGTCCTTCGCCGGGTCCTGCTTCGGGGCCTTGTTCTCGAGGTCGATGATGTGCGGATACTGCGGCGGATTCTTTACGGGCCGCTGCGGACGCTGCGTCTGCGCCGACGCCGTCCCGCACGCCATACACAATAAAACCGCCGCCCACACAATCGAATACTGCTTCATCATCCTGCCCTCGCTACTCAATTCGATCACTGTCGCTGTTGAAGGCGCGGAAACGACGGCACGCTCGCGTTGCCGTCCCGGTCAATCGCCTGAACCGCGAAGAAGTAATCGTCCTTCGATAAACCCTTAAGCACGTATTCCGTTACATCTCCCACATCGACGCTGCGCTGCCAGAAGGGTTGATGGGTTTCGCGCCACAATATGCGATACCCGGCCAGATCGGGTTCGGCGTTTTTCTGCCAGGCAAGCACCGTATCGTATTCCTGCCGTGCGGTTCTGAAGCGCACGCCCGAGGGCGCGGCGGGGGCTAGAGCCATACCGGCAAGAGCCGCAGCGTTGACGCGCGTCACCTGGGCTACGTAATCGAAATCCACCATCTCCGGCACATCGCCGTACCTGATCCCGTTTTCTTCGCGCACGCGCTGATGCTGGCGCGTGAAATCCTCGTTGGGTTCGGTAAACCGCACCGCAGCCCAGCCGCGTTCGAGAAACGGGATGTGGTCGCCGCCGCGGCCGTAGCGGTCGCGCCTGAACACCAGGGTCACTTCGAAATTGTTCAAATACCGTTCGCCCATTTCCTTGATGTAGCGCGCAAGTTGCCGCGACGGGCTGTCGTTTTCGCCGCCTACGGATTGGCGGGTGCGCGCTTCGGCCGCGGTTTCCGCCGTGGGTACGCCTTCGGAAAACAGACGCACGCGCCGATTATCTCTCACGCCGTTGCCCCCCAGCGTGTTCCCGATAATGTCGTTGGTGAACATGGCGGCTATGTTGAGATTTTTCTTCTTTCCCTCTTCCGCCCAGTGCCGAGCGCCCAAAAGCCCCTGTTCTTCGCCCGGCACGGTCATAAATACGATGGTTGCATCGAACCTGTATTTCGACATCACGCGCGCCATTTCCATCACGGCTGCGGTGCCCGACGCATCGTCGTTGGCGCCCGGAGCATCGCATTCGGTATCGGCGAAGGGAGAACATATGGAATCGTAATGACCGCTGACGACGTAGATTCTGTCTTTGGATTCCGATTGTTCTCCGGGCAGCGTGGCGACGATGTTTACGAGTTTCGCTTCGCGGGGAAAACGCTGCGTCGCGGGTTGTATGAACTCGTCCTCGACCACGAGCAGGCGGCCGCCCGATTCGCGGCTGTAGCGGTCGAACTCGGATTTGATCCACCGGCGGGCCGCGCCTATGCCGCGCACCGGGCTTTCCTGATCCGACAGCGTATGCCGCGTGCCGAAGGATACGAGCTTGCGAATATTGGCTTCGATGTCGGCGGCGGAAATCTCAGAGAGGATCTTTTCGATCTGCGGATTCGGTCGGGCGGATATCTGAACCTGCTGCGCCGCTACCGGAAGCAGCAGCAGAGAGACAATGAACGAGAGCATCAGTAGTTTTTTCATGGGCAAAAGTCTACTAGCACGCGGGGAAAAAGAGAACGCGGAAATAAAGATGCGGAAAGCGCTGAGGGCTGTAAGCATTAACTTTTCACCAAGGCGCGGTTTGCTTCGGTTCAGGGGTCAAGCAGGCGTGTGAAGCCTTCCTGCACGAAATGCTTGTCGGTGGTCAGGGCTTCGGTAATGCCGTGTTCGCGCATCAGAACAAAGCTTACGGCGTCACAGAGCGAATAGGTTTTATCACGGCGCGCCTGCAACAAGTCGAGCGCCCAACGATGCGCCCCTTCATCAACCCAGACGACTTCGATCTCTTCATCCTCCAGGGTGCGCAGGCTGAACTCCAGTACCAGATAGCGCGCCAACCCGCGCATCAGCGCAAGTGGCAAGAGTTCCGCCAGCACATAGTTGTGCGTCAATCGCCGACGCGCCTGTGCGTAAAGCGCTACCGCCTGCTGATGCTGTGGTTCGTCGCGATGCAGCAACGCAAATAAGCCGGAAGTGTCGAGCAGCATGATTAATCATCCTTGTCGAGTCCGCGCCCATATTCGCGCGCCAGATCGGCGTCAATCCGGTCATTGTCCAATCCGCCGGCAGCACCCAAACTCGCGGCCCCAAACAACTCAGAGAGTTTTCGTGACGGCGCGCCAAGCGCGGGCGCACCATTGCCCGGAGCCTGCCCGGTTACCTCTTCCAAAATCAGCGTGGCAAGGCGCAGCTTTTCATCCTTGCTCAACGGGCGAATCGTTGTGGCAAAGATTTCCTGAATATCAGCTTGCATAATATTTCCCTCCGACCTGAGTTTAGCACATGGCTGAAATGGTCCCTCACTCTTCGCCGTCGCACCCCATCCGGCATTTGATCTCGTAGTTGATGATGAAATCCGGATCTTCGTCCGTGTAACCGAAATGCCGCACAAGCACCCAATCAGGCTTTGCGTCAAAGAGCAATCCCTGTTGCCTTCGAGACAAATCGAGCAAAAGTTTCGCATCTTCTAAGTTGGCTAAAATCCGGCAAACTTCGAATGATCCTCTCTGCGTGAATCAAATCCACATAGCGTATACCAGCCTGCTGTTGGAACATTTGAATAATTTGGGCCTTGGGTTTTTTCACCTGATGGGGTCGTTTCCTATGTTGGATCTTGACAGGGTGAGCAGCCGTGGAAAGCACCGTTGAAAGTGCGCGTCCATCCGCAAGAAGCCAGGCTTCCAATTCTTCCTCAATGCAGACCAAATAAACCCCTGTATTGTGCAGTCCCGAATTATTGAGTGACTGCCCTATGTTTTCGCGGTCTTCTTTTCGACACGGTCGGGAATATCGCCACGGTGGATGTAAATCCCACACAATGACGACACGTTCGCAGCCGTCGATGATCAACCGCAACGCAGACTCGCCGCAACGCTCGACCAGATTCGGTTTATTATCGAGCGTGATCGTGACAATTTCGATATCTGTCACGATTCGCCTTAGCACCAGTTCACAAACCTTTTTGTCTGCGCCTTCGGGGCCGCATTCGAGAATCAATCCAACTTTCATGCAATCTATTTGAAGCCTGTGGAAATTAAAGCTGAATGGAATCAAATGGTTGAGATGGCGGAGCCTTTGGAGT